>NZ_LMKR01000001.1:0-795229 GCF_001421585.1 Sphingomonas sp. Leaf23
CGCCTATGATCTGATCCTCGGTAAAACGGCCTCGCCGCATCGCTCGTCTCCATCTGACGAGCTAACTTACCAGTGGCATGATTCCCGGGGAGCACGTCAGTTCGCAAGGTGAACATGCTGGTGCAGAATCGAGACCAGTCCGTACTTGTCGCCTTCGGTGGCATTGGAATGTCCCTTGATCGAATTGGCGACGCGCGTCGGGATTTGGCTCAGATCCGCGCGGTCGGTGAACTCATGCCGGGTCGAGTGGAAGACGTAGCGGGGATCTTCCGTCACCACACGATCAAGATAGCGGTTCAGCCGGCGGCTTAATTCCTTGACGAAATTGCCGTTGCGGTCGGGTTCAAGATCGAACAGTCGGGCATGCCCGGCTTTCCGGCGGCGCTCGACATAGTCACGGAATCCGAGGTCGATCAAACGCTCGTGAATGACGACGTAGCGCTCCGATGCTTCGGTCTTGACGTGCTGGTCCTTGCCGGTGCCGGTGATATGGACATAGGTGCAGCGGCCCTCGAACTCGTCACCGTAGGTCCGGCGCAAATCACACTCATGGATGTCTTTGAGCGCGATCTGGCCGATCTCGCCCAGTCGTGGGCCGCCAACGACCCCGAACAGCAGGCACCAGTAGAGTTCATCCTGATAGACGTGCGGCCCCGGCTTGGCGCGTGCCGCATCTCCCTTGCCTGCGCAACCGGTGAACAGCGGCGAGTCGAACAACGTCTGCATCATCGCCGAGGTAAACGGCAAGCGCGGCCGCTTCTGGCCCTTGCGCGTCTTGGAATAGCCAGCGATCTCGATGTCGGCGGCGACGTTGACGCCCTGTCCGAGATCGGACTGGATTTTGCCGAGGATGGAGCTGATCGCGCCGACATCCTTTTTGACCGACCCCGGTGCCAGCCGGTCGGGGGCAGGCTGGTTGCGGTCGCCAGCTTCCCACTCGCGGCGCGCTTGCCGCGCTGCGTCGATAACCGAGCGTAGGGTCCGCCCCGACGCGACCACGCGTGCCAGTTCGGTCTGCGGCGGTATGTCGGATACGAGATTGCGGAATTCGATGACTTGGTCGCGGGTTATGTCGCCCACCACCACGTCGCCGAATAGTGCGACGAAGCGTGCGACTGCCCGCTTCGCTTCGGTGATCGCCGAAGCACCGGGACGGCGCTGCTCCTGCCAGTAGCGGCACGCCTCGGTCAGCGGCATGGCGAGCAGACCGTTGTGGCGACCAGATGTCGGGGCGGCAGCTTTCGCCGGAAGGGACGGCAGGTTGATGGGCGGCGGAGCGTTTGTCTGCGCGAACGGGATCATGGCCGCGTGGATATTGGACGGCCAGTGGTCGAACCGATGCTCGGCTAGCTTGCGCAAATAGGCTTCGGCGACAGCATCATACACGTCGTCGGGCTCGAGATCGAGGCGCGGCTCGATCGACCGCATGTAGCTCACCACGAACCAGATCGGGCGGAATACGCGCCGACGCAGCAGGATCGTCGCCAATTCCTGATAGACCAGCCCGTCGGCGATCCCGCGCCCTTCGAGGATCTCGGCGCGGAGCCGGAACACGTCGCGTTCGGGCTCGGCGTCGATCGATGGCACCACATCAATGATGGTCGCAGGTTCATGGGCGGGTATGTCGCCCCACCATTGCGGCTGGCCGGCTTCCTCGCCGCCGGCCCATGAGTCACACACGAAGGTGGCGAGCAGATTTAGCTGTTGGCCGACGGCTGCGTCCATCGATCCGCGCGCTACCGCGAGTCCGGCAAAAGCCCGATCGAGCAACGCCAGCGCTTCGACTTCCGCCCGACGGCCGCTGGCGTCGCGCAACTCGCGGATGAGCGCCTTGTGCCGGGCAATCAGCATGCCGCGCTTCTCCGCGGCCAGCAGCGGGTCGGTTGTGCCGAGGCTCTCCGTCCACGCGGTCTTGCCGACCATCGCTCGGAGGTCGGCCGGTACGACCATGCGGAACTGCTCGTTCTTCGATTTTTTACGCCTGACGGAATGCGACATCCGACGCCCCATATGTAGCACCCTTTTGTAGCACTGGGCGCCTAACGAAGCGTTGATTTTGCTGGTATTCCGCCAATCTCCGCTACTTAGCTGGGAGATGGTGACCCCTACGGGAATCGAACCCGTGTTTCAGCCGTGAAAGGGCCGCGTCCTAACCGCTAGACGAAGGGGCCATCTGGTGGCGTGGACGGGCTGTTAGAAGAGGGTCGGCGATCGGTCAACAGCTATTTCAGATTTTTTGCTCAATCCGCCCACGCCATGTCGTCGATATGCAGTTCGGCGGCCGGGCGGCTGCCCCAGTCGTCGAGCTTTGCGCGGCCCGCCAGCCACAGCTTGCGGTGCGGCGGTGCGCCCAGCAGTGCTATGCCCAGATCGGTTTCAGCCTGGCGAAAGGCCACGCCCTTGAACCGGCGGCCATCGTCGCCGGTCAGGATCGCGCGGACATGGCCGTTGCCGACGATATCCGCCTTCACGATCCGCACCGGGCCTGCCGCCACGCGCGGGGCGGGCCAGCCCATGCCATAGGGGCCACCGGCCTCCAGCGCCTCGATCAGCAGCGGGCTGACCCCGCCGGGGGCGAGCACCGCATCGACCAGCAGTGCGCGATCCTCGCGAGCGCGCTCGACCGGTTCGGCCATGCGCTGGTGCAGGAAATCGGCGAGCGCGGGGATGGCGTCCTCCGCCACGGTCACGCCGGCCGCCGCCGCATGGCCGCCGCCCGCGCTGACCAGCCCGAGTTCCTTGGCCGCAAGGATCGCCGCCCCCATGTCGACGCCGGGGATCGACCGGCCCGAACCCTTGCCCACGCCATGGTCGTCGATGGCGATGACCAGCACCGGGCGGCCGAGCTTTTCCTTCAGCCGCCCGGCAACGATGCCGATGACGCCCGGATGCCAGCCGCGTCCGGACACCACCACGCAGCCGCGCGATTCCTGCGCGCGCGCCGACAGGTCGGCCGATGCCTGCACATCGCCTTCGATCAACCGGCGTTCCTCGTTCAGCCGGTCGAGTTCGACCGCAAGGGTGCGGGCTTCCTCCGGGTCCTGCGTCGTCAGCAGGCGAACGCCGAGATCGGACTTGCCGACCCGTCCGCCGGCGTTGATGCGTGGCCCTAGCGCAAAGCCGAGGTCGGTGGCGGTCGGCGCGCGGGTCAGGCGCGATGCCTCGATCAGTGCGGCGATACCGATATTCTGCCGTCGGGCCATGACCTTCAGCCCCTGGGCCACGAACGCCCGGTTCAGCCCGCGCAGCTGCGCCACATCGGCGACGGTGCCGAGCGCCACGAGGTCGAGCAGGTCGAGCAGCTTCGGTTCGGTACGGCCGGCAAAGAAACCGCGTGCGCGCAACGTCCGCACCAGCGCCGCCGCCAGCAGGAACGCGACTCCCACCGCCGCCAGATGGCCGTGCGCCGCGCCTTCGCCCTCATCGAGCCGGTTCGGGTTGACGATGGCGAGCGCGGGGGGAAGCGCGGTGGTGCATTGGTGATGGTCGACCACCAGCACATCGACCCCGGCGTCGCGGGTGGCGGCCAGCGCCTCGAACGCCTGCGCGCCGCAATCGACCGTGACGATCAGCGTCGCGCCTTCGCCCGCCAGCAGCAGCATCGCCGGCGCGTTGGGGCCATATCCCTCACGCTGCCGGTCGGGGATATAGGGGCGGGCGGCCAGGCCCAGGTCGCGCAGCAACCGCACCAGCAGCGCGGCCGACGTCGCGCCATCGACGTCGTAATCGCCAAAGATCGCGATCGGCTCCTGCGCCATCACCGCATCGGCGAGCCGATCTGCGGCGCGGTCCATGTCGCGAAAGATCGACGGATCGGGCATGAATTCGCGGATGCTGGGCGCCTTGTGCGCGGCAATGCCCTCGCGCGGGCAGCCACGGGCCAGCAGGATACGGGTGACGAGATCGTCGGCGACGAACCCGTCGTCGCACACATCGCCCTCCAACCCGCGCCAGCGCCACGGCTGGCCCAGAATGGAGCGATGCACATTGAGTACGGAACGCATCGCCGCGCTGTACCCCGTGGGGGCAGGTGGGTCCAGCGGGGCGCATCTCCTCTGGAAATTTGAGGGGCAAACGCGCAAAGACGGCGCCATGAAGCGCAAGACCGGACAAGACCGCAGCATCACCGCCACCTGGCGTCCCGCAACGCAGGCCGTGCGCGGGGGCACCGCACGCAGCGAATATGGCGAGACGTCGGAGGCGTTGTTCCTCACCTCGGGCTATGCCTATGACTGTGCCGGCGACGCCGCCGCGCGGTTCGCGGGCGAACAGGTCGGCATGACCTATTCGCGGCTGCAGAACCCGACGGTCGAGATGCTGGAAGAGCGTATCGCCCTGCTCGAAGGGGCGGAGAGCTGTCGCACCATGGCGACCGGCATGGCGGCGATGACCGCGGCCTTGCTCAGCCAGCTGTCGTCGGGCGACCATCTGGTCGGCGGGCGGGCGGCGTTCGGGTCGTGCCGGTGGCTGACCGACACGCTGCTGCCGAAGTTCGGCATCGAAACCGATGTGGTCGATGCGCGCGACACTCAGGCGTTCATCGATGCCAGTCGCCCGAACACGAAGGTCTGGTTCTTCGAAACGCCGGCCAACCCGACGATGGACGTCGCCGACCTGACCGCGATCTGCGCGGCGGCGCGCGAGCGCGGCATTGTCACCGTGGTCGACAACGCCTTTGCCAGCCCGGCGCTGCAACGCCCGATGGAGTTCGGCGCGGACGTGGTGGCCTATAGCGCGACCAAGCTGATGGAAGGGCAGGGCCGCGTCCTCGCCGGTGCCGTCTGCGGGACGAAGGCGTTCATCGACGACGTGCTGCTGCCCTTCACCCGCAACACCGGGCCGACGCTCAGCGCGTTCAACGCCTGGGTGGTGCTGAAAGGGCTGGAGACGCTCGACCTGCGGGTCATGCGCCAGTCGGAAAACGCGCTGAAGGTCGCGAGCTTCCTCGAAGGACGCGTGCCGAAGATCAATGCGCCCGGCTTGCCGAGCCATCCGCAGCACGCGCTGTGCATGCGCCAGATGAAGATGGCCGGGCCGATCTTCTCGTTCGAACTGGATGGTGGTCGCGCCCAGGCGCACGGCCTGCTCGATGCGCTGCAGCTAATCGATATCTCGAACAATATCGGCGACTCGCGCTCGCTGATGACGCATCCCGCCTCCACCACCCATTCGGGCGTGGCCGAGGAAAAGCGGATCGAGATGGGCATTTCCGAAGGAATGATCCGCATCAATGTGGGTCTGGAGGACCCGGAAGACCTGATCGTCGACCTCGATCAGGCATTGCGGGCGGTCGCCCTATGAAGGCGTTGTTCCCGCACGAGGCGACGACCGGCGGTATCGTGGTGCGGGTATCGGCGACCTATCTGCCCGAACAGTCGCAGCCCGCGCAGGGGCGCTGGTTCTGGGCCTATCACATCCGGATCGAGAATGATTCGGAACGGACGGTGCAGCTGCTTACCCGCCACTGGATCATCACCGACGGGCGCGGCGAACGGCATAGCGTGGAGGGCGAAGGCGTGATCGGCGAACTGCCCGTGATCGAACCGGGCGGCAGCTTCGATTATGTGTCGGGCTGTCCGCTGTCGACCTCCAGCGGGGCGATGCAGGGGAGCTATCACATGCTGGCCGATGACGGGGAGACGTTCGACGTGGCCATTCCACGCTTCGGGCTGCTGGCACCGGCGGTCGGCGCATGAAGCGGACGCACCTTCCGCTCAACGGCCTGCGCGTGCTGGACGCGGCGGCCCGCCATCTGTCGTTCACCCGCGCCGCCGACGAATTGGCGGTGACCCCGGCGGCCGTCGGCCAGCAGGTCCGCGCGCTGGAGGATACGCTGGGCGTCGTCCTGTTCCGCCGCACGACCCGTGGCCTCGAACTGACGCCGGAGGGTGAGGCCGGGTTGGCAGCATTGCGCGGCGGCTTCCTGCAGTTCGAGGAAGCGGTGCGCGCGATGCAGGCGGGACAATCGTCCAAGTCGCTGACCATCGCCGCGCCGCGCGACGTCACGCAAAAATGGCTGCTCCCGCGCCTGTCGCGCATCGCCGCCGCCGATCCCGAACTGCGCTTCGCGCTGGTCGCGGCGGACGATGCGCTCGACTTCACCGAAGCCAATCTCGACCTCGCGATCCGCTGGGGTGAGGGGCCGGGCGCGCATGAGGGCGAGGCGCTCGAGTCGGACGGCATGGTCACCGTCGAACGCGTCGGTGGCGGGGCGGATACCCGCATCGGCTGGCCCGGTTGCAACCCGGAGGATGCGACCGCGCTGGTCCGCGTCGCCGATGCCGGTCTCGCGATCGATGCGGCGGCGGCGGGGCTGGGGCGGGCGACCGTGCCCGAACTGCTCGCCCGCGACGACATCGCTGCCGGGCGCGTCGCGGTGACCGGCGAGCCCAAGTCCGGGCGGCTCGGCTATTGGCTGGTCGCACCCTTGCCACAGTGGCGGCAGGCGAAGGTGAAGGCGCTGGTGGACGTGCTGGCGGGGTAGCGCCCAAGGTACCCCCCTCAGCCACCCCCAAGCCACTATTGCCTGCCCTCAACCCATTCTACCGCGCCGCCGCCTTGCCGTGTTGCGCCGTCCGCGCCATCTGGAACCCATGCATACTGCTCTCGATACGCTCGCCCTGATCGGCAACACCCCGCTCGTCCGGCTGAAGGGGCCGAGCGAAGCGGCGGGGGCGGAGATTTTCGCCAAGTGCGAATTCGCCAATCCCGGCGCCAGCGTGAAGGACCGCGCCGCGCTGTCGATCGTCGAGGATGCGGAAGCGCGAGGCCTCATCCAGCCGGGCGGGACGATCGTCGAGGGGACGGCGGGCAATACCGGCATCGGCCTCGCGCTGGTCGCCAATGCCAAGGGCTATCGCACGATCATCGTGATGCCCGAGACGCAGAGCCGCGAGAAGATGGACACGCTGCGCGCGCTGGGTGCCGAACTGGTGCTGGTGCCGGCCGCGCCCTATTCGAACCCCGGCCATTTCGTGCACACCAGCAGGCGTATCGCCGAGGAAACGCCCAACGCGATCTGGGCGAACCAATTCGACAATATCGCCAATCGTCGCGCGCATATCGTCGGGACCGCTACCGAAATCTGGGAACAGATGGACGGCCGGATCGATGGCTTCACCTGTGCGGCGGGGACCGGCGGTACGCTGGCCGGCGTCGGGCTGGGGCTGAAGGAAAAGGACGAATCGGTCACCATCGCGCTGACCGACCCGCACGGCGCGGCGCTGTACGACTATTATGCCCATGGCGAATTGCGCTCCGAAGGATCGTCGGTCGCCGAGGGGATCGGGCAGGGGCGGATCACCGCGAACTTAGACGGTGCGCCGATCGACACCCAGTTCCGCGTGTCGGACGAGGAGGGCATGGTCTGGGTCCGCCGGCTGCTGGCGGAGGAGGGGCTGTGCCTCGGCCTGTCGTCGGGGATCAACGTTGCGGGTGCGGTGCTGCTCGCGCGGCAATTGGGGCCGGGCAGCCGGGTGGCGACGATCCTGTGCGATACCGGCTTTCGCTATCTGTCCACGCTGTACAATCCCGAATGGCTGGCGGCCAAGGGGTTGGCGGTCGACAGCGGGACGACTTCGGCGTAACACCGCGCCCAGATGACGCCGCGATCGGACCAATCCCAATTACTGCAACGCCTGCGCGTCGGCGCGACCGGACTGGTGCTGGTCGTGCTGCTGATCGTGCTCGCCAGCGCCCTGTTCCGCTCGGCGATCGACGAGGCGCCGATCGGCGAGGATGTCGCGACGGTCGAGGAACAGGCCAATCTGGCGGTCGCGAATCTCACTCCGACCGGTAACCCGGACGAACCGCTGGCCGAACTCGGCATTTCGCCTGGGGCTGCGCCCAGCGGGAATATCGCGACTCCCGAGATTCGCTGATCCCGGCCACGCGCGTCGTCCCGTCGAAAGCCGGCTTTCCCAACGATAGCGGAGACAGGCACCGCCGTAGGTCCTGGCCTTCGCTCGGGTAGCGGATCGGCCCGCATTTCCCACGCCTTCCCAGTCCGTCCCATCGCCAGTGGGGCACGGTCCCATCGCCGCGCCCGCGCTCACCCAAAAATACGGTGAGAACAAACAACGTACATCCCAAAATCTGCTATTCAAGTGGTGCTTTTTCCCACTCTCACCCAACTTCTCCCATTGTTACCCATGTTGCATTTTGGTACGTCTCGAGGCGTCACAGGGGGCAGGTCCTGGGATCGTCGTTACACACTGCCCGGCGCGTATTTGCCGGCGGTCGACGCTTCTCCTGCGTGACCGAACAGGGGCTGTGTTGGAGAGGGAACTCTACCTGAGCTACGGGCTACAGGCAGTCGACGCGAAGGGTCGCGTCGCGGTGCCTGCCAAGCTGCGCTCGGTGCTGGAGAAGAACGCCGACGCCCGCGAACTCCTGCTCAAACGGCACGCCAAGCATGTCTGCCTCAGCGCCTTCGATGCCGCCTGGCCGAAGATCCTCTATTCGCGCAAACCCCAGGGCAGCGACGAGGACGCCGACACCGACTATAATGTCGCGGGCAAGGCGTTCGGCAACCTCGAAACCGCACCGTTCGACAGCGCGGGGCGGTTCGTCCTGCCGACCTTCTATCGCCGCCGTGCCAAGATCGACAAATGGGCGTTCTTCCACGGGCGCGGCGACACGTTCAACATCTGGGACCCGCACACGCTGATCGCCGACATGGAGATCGACGCCGACACGCGCGAGCTGTGCGAATTCCTGATGGAAGAAAAGGGGCTGTTGTGACCGACGCGCCGCACGTCCCCGTCCTGATGACCGAGGCGGTCGCTGCGCTCGCGATCCAGCCGGGCGAGGTCCATGTCGACGCGACCTTCGGCGCGGGCGGCTATACCCGCGCGATGCTGGCCGCCGGTGCGCGGGTGATCGCGTTCGACCGCGATCCGACCGCGCACGATGCCGCCGCGCCGCTGCTGGCCGAGGCGGGCGATCGCCTGACGCTGATCCGCGCGCCCTTCTCGGCGATGGCGAGCGAGCTGGCCGCGCGCGATATCGATGCGGTCGATGGCGTCGTGATGGACATCGGCGTGTCCTCGATGCAGCTCGACCAGGCCGATCGCGGCTTCTCGTTCCAGTATGACGGCCCACTCGACATGCGGATGAGCCGCGAGGGGATCACCGCCGCCGAGTGGCTGAACACCGCCGCCGAGGCCGAGATTTCGGACGTGCTCGACCGGTATGGCGAGGAACCGCGCCATCGCCGCGTCGCGAACTTCATCATCGGCGCGCGGCCACTGGAGCGTACCGGCGAACTGGCCGCCGTCGTCCGCCGCGCGCTGGGTCATCGTCCGCATGAAAAGAAGGACCCGGCGACCCGCGCGTTCCAGGCGATCCGCATCCACCTGAACGACGAGCTGGGCGAACTGACCGCCGGCCTCGCCGCGGCGGAGCGGGTGCTGCGGCCCGGCGGACGGCTGTCGGTCGTCAGCTTCCACAGCCTCGAGGACCGGATCGTGAAGCGGTTCCTGCGGGAGCGCGGCGGGGCGATGCCGGCCGGCTCGCGCCATCGCCCGGTCGTGGCGCAGGGGCCGGCGCCCAGCTTTGGCGACATTGCCAAGGCGGTGCGGCCAAGTGACGAAGAAATTTCGATTAACCCGCGCGCACGGTCGGCTACGCTGCGCTCGGGCCTTCGCACGGCGTCCGCGCCGTGGAGTTCGAACGGGAGTGCGATGTGATGGGTGCGTTCGGGTTCGGGACGTTGGGCAAACTGGTGGCGGTCGGCGTGATGGCGCCGGCCTTCTATCTCGTCATCTCGCAGGGCGCGGCGGAACGCGGCCGGGTCGAGGCGGTCGAGCGCTCGATCGTGCAGGCGCGCAAGGATATCCGCGCGCTGGAAACCGAATTCGACACCCGCGCGAACATGGCGCAGCTGGAACGCTGGAACGGTGACGTGCTGGCGCTCGCCGCGCCGCGCGCCGAACAATATGTCGGCGGCGAGCATCAGCTGGCGTCGCTGCCGGGCCGTACCGAGGGGGGGAATGTCGCGCTCGCCTATGTCGTACCCAGCGCGCCGATGGAAATGGCCGCCGCGGCGCCCGAACCGACCCTCGCCGCCGCGCCCGTCGCGACCCCGGCCAAGGGTGAAAAGGGCAAGCCGGTGGTGAAGCCGGTCGGCGCGGTGCGGACAGCGGCGGTGATCCCCGCCAAGGCGCGGGCGGTGGCGATGCTCGACCGCACGCTGCTCAGCGACGCGACCATGGCCGATCTTGCCCGCTCGGCACGCAAGGAAGCGGCCAGGCCGTGATCGTCGTCGTGGCGCCCCCCCTCAACCAGCAACGATCCGATGGTGCGCGGCACACATTGGTCAACATCGCCCATTACCGGTTGATGGTGCTGATGCTGCTGTTCGCGGCGGGCGTCACGGTCATTCTCGCGCGGCTGATGCTGCTGGCGGTCGCGGCCGAGCCGCGTTCGGCGATCGCGGCGGAGGCGGCGCTGGTTCCGCTGCGCGGCGATCTGGTCGATCGCAACGGCGCGCCGCTCGCCCGCACCATCGACGCCTGGTCGATCGCGGTGCGCCCGGACAAGGTGATCGGCGACAAGAAGCAGCTGGCGCAGCAGCTCGCCGAGCTGATGCCCGAACATGACGTCGGCTATTATTATGCGCAGCTGAACCTGGAGCGCAATTTCGTCTATCTGCGCCGCCGCGCGCTGCCCGAACTGGTGCAGGCGGTGAATGCGCTGGGCGATCCGGGCATCGTGCTCGGCCGCGAACCGGAGCGCCTGTATCCGCAAAGTGCGATGGCGGCCCATGCGCTCGGCTATCTCGACATGGATGGGCGCGGCGTGCGCGGCATGGAGAAGTATCTGAACGGCCGGCTGGTCGACCCGGCCGAGCGTGGGCGGCCGGTCGCACTCAGCCTCGACCTGCGGGTGCAGGCCGCACTGGAAAGCGAACTCGCCAACGCGATGGCGGTGTTCCAGGCACGCGGCGCGGGCGGCATCGTGCTGGACAGCGATACCGGCGAAGTGATCGCCATGACCTCGCTGCCGACGTTTAACCCCAATGCCGTGACCGCGAACACCGGACAGATGAACACGGTGACGCAGGGCGTGTACGAGCTGGGGTCGGCGTTCAAGCCGCTGACGATGGCCGCCGCCCTCGACAGCGGCGTCGTGCCGTCGCTGTCGAAGCGCTATGACGCGACCCAGCCGCTGGCCGTTGGCGGCTTCCGCATCCGCGACGATCATGCGCAGAAGCGGTGGCTCGACGTGCCGGAGATCCTCGTCCATTCGTCGAACATCGGTACCGCCCGCATCGCCGACGAAATGGGGCAGGCGCGGATGGAGAACCTGTTCCGTGCGCTGCATTTCGACACCGCGCCCGACATCGAACTGGAAAAGTCGCGCACCATCTGGCCGCATTACTGGGGCCGCACGACCACGATGACCACCGCCTATGGCCATGGCATCGCGGTGACGCCGCTGCACCTCGCCAGCGCCTATGCCGCGTTGGTCAATGGCGGCATCTGGCGCCCGGCGACGATGCTGAAGCTGAAGCCCGGTCAGGCCCCGGCCGGCAGCCGCGTGTTTTCGGAAGCGACCAGCGCCAAGATGCGCGGCCTGCTGCGCCTGATCGTCACCGACGGTACGGGAAAGAAGGCCGAGGCACCCGGCTTCCGCGTCGGCGGGAAGACCGGCACCGCCGAAACCGTCGGCGCAGGCGGCGGCTATTCGAAGAAGGTCAACGTCTCGACCTTTGCCGCCGTCTTTCCGATGGATCGCCCGCGCTATGTCGTGATCGCCATGCTCGACAGCCCGAAGGGAACGAAGGAAACCTTCGGCTTCACCACCGCCGCATGGACCGCCGCGCCGGTGGTCAGCCGGGTGATTTCGCGCACCGGGCCGCTGCTGGGGGTGATTCCCGACGGCAATGCCGATATTGACCTCGCCGGACTGCGTTCGCTGCTGTGGCGGGCGCCGGGGGATGCGAAGAAGCTGGCGAACGTCGAATGAAATTAGGAACCATCACGGGCGGTGACGAACCGCAGACGGTGACCGGCTTCGCGATCGATCATCGCAAGGTCGCACCCGGCACGATTTTCGGCGCCTTCGAAGGCGCACGGGTGAATGGCGAGGACTTCATTCCCGCCGCGATCGCCGCCGGCGCGATTGCCGTCGTGGCGCGGCCCGAAGCGGTCGTGGAGGGCGCGGTCCACATCGCCGCGCGCGACCCGCGCGAGGCGTTCGCCCGCGCCGCCGCGCAATTCTTCGCGCCGTTCCCGCCGACCTGCGTCGCGGTGACCGGCACCAACGGCAAGACCAGCACCGTCGAAATGGTGCGCCAGTTGTGGCGGATGCAGGGGCATCACGCCGCCTCGATCGGCACGCTGGGCGTCACCACCGCCGACGAACGCGTCGTCACCGGCCTGACCACGCCCGATATCGTCACCTTCCTGTCTAACGTCGCAGGGCTGGCGCGCGAGGGCGTGACCCATGTCGCGTTCGAGGCGTCGAGCCACGGCCTGTCGCAATATCGCACCGAGGGACTCCCGGTTCGTGCGGCGGCCTTCACCAATCTCAGCCGCGATCACCTCGACTATCATGGTGACATGGCGAGCTACCTGACCGCCAAGCTGCGCCTGTTTTCCGAAGTGCTTGCCGATGACGGCACGGTCGTGGTGTGGATCGACGACCCCCATGCCGACCGGGTGATGGACCTCGCGCGGGTACGCGGCAATCGCCTCATCACCGTTGGTGAACATGGCGAGACGCTGCGCCTGATCGGGCGGGAGCCGAGCCTGCTCGGCCAAGCGCTGACGATCGAGGCGGAGGGCGCGACGCACAAGGTGCAGTTGCCGCTGATCGGTGCCTATCAGGCGGCGAACGCGCTGACCGCCGCCGGCCTCGTGCTGGCGACCGGCGGCACGCTTGCAGCGACGCTCGCTGGCCTTGCCCGGTTGCAGCCGGTGCGCGGGCGGCTGGAGCGCGCGGTGATCCTGCCCAACGGTGCGCCGGTCTATGTCGACTATGCGCACACTCCCGACGCGCTCGAAGCCGCCATCGCTGCGCTCCGTCCCCATGCCGAGGGGCGGCTGATCGTCGTGTTCGGCGCGGGCGGCGACCGCGACAATGGCAAGCGCGCGCCGATGGGCGAGGTCGTCGCCGCACAGGCGGATGTCGCGATCGTTACCGACGACAATCCTCGCACGGAAGACCCCGCGCAAATCCGTGCGCAGGTGCTGGCCGGTGCGCCGGGCGCGACCGAGATCGGCGACCGCCGCGCCGCGATCCGCGCGGCGTGCGATATGGCCCAGCCGGGCGACATCGTGCTGATCGCGGGCAAGGGCCATGAACAGGGTCAGATCGTCGGCGACATGATCCTCCCGTTCGATGACGTACAGGTGGCGCGTGACTGTGCCGGCTGACCTGCCGCTCTGGACCGCCGCCGCCATCGCCGCCGCGACCGGGGGCACCGCCTCCACCGATTTCACCGCGAACGGTGTCGCCTTCGACAGCCGTGAAGTGGGGCCGGGCGACCTGTTCGTCGCGCTATCGGGCGAGGCGACCGACGGCCACCGCTTCGCGGACCAGGCCTTCGCGCAAGGGGCGGCGGGGGCGATCGTTGCGCGGCCGGTCGATGGCCCGCATGTGCTGGTCGACGACACGACCGTCGCGCTGAACCAGCTCGCCACGGCATCGCGCGCACGCACCGCCTCGCGGATCATCGGCGTGACCGGATCGGTGGGGAAGACCGGGACCAAGGAAGCGCTGTTCGCCGCGCTCGACCGGATCACCCACGGCAACGCGCATCGTTCGGTCAAGAGCTACAACAACCATACCGGCGTGCCGCTGAGCCTCGCCCGGATGCCGGCCACTTGCGACGCGGCAGTGTTCGAAATGGGCATGAACCATGCGGGCGAACTGGCGCAACTGACCCGGCTGGTCCGTCCTGAGGTGGCGATCGTAACCACGATCGCCCCGGCGCACACCGAATTCTTCACCGGCGAAGACGCGATTGCCCGCGCCAAGGGCGAGATTTTCGAAGGACTGGTCGATGGCGGCATAGCCATCATCCCCTTCGACAGCCCGCACCGCGACACGCTCATCGCCGCCGCGCGGCCCCATGCTGCCAAGATCGTGACCTTCGGCCTGCGCGACGGCGCCGACGTCTGCGCGATCGAGCATGTCCGCATGTCGGGCGGCGACAGCTTTGTCACCGCGCGACTGGGCACGCGGGAGGTCAGCTATACGCTGGCCCCGCCGGGCGAACATTGGGTTGCCAACTCGCTCGCCGTCATGGCGGCGGTCGACGCGATCGGCGGCGATCTGGGCGTCGCCGGCCTCGCGCTCGCCGACCTCGCGGGTCTCGCCGGGCGCGGTGCCCGCCGCAAGGTCACGCTGGCGGGTGGCGAGGCATTGCTGATCGACGAAAGCTACAACGCCAACCCCGCATCGATGCGCGCGACGTTGAAGGTGCTGGCCGCCGAGCGTGCCGATCGCCGCATTGCCGTACTCGGCGAAATGCGTGAGCTGGGCGAGTCGTCGGACGCCTATCACGCCGCCCTTGCGGTCCCCATCGACGAAGCGGGCGTTTCGCGCGCCGTGCTGGTGGGGCAGGGGATGCTTCCGCTCGCCAAGGCGCTTGAGGGGCGCATCGAAACCGTCCATGTGCCCGACGCCGCCACCGCCGCGCAGGTCCTGTCCGACCTGCTGCTGCCGGGGGACGCGGTACTTGTAAAGGGATCGAACGGGGTGGGGCTGGCGCGGGTCGTCGCCGACCTGTGGGGCCAGGGCTGATGTTGTACGAAATCGCCGAATATCTCGGCTTTCCGGGGGTTCTGAACCTCTTCCGCTACCTGTCGTTCCGCACCGGCGCGGCGACGGCGACGGCGCTGCTGATCGGGCTGGTCATCGGCCCGCGCTTCATCGGCTGGCTGCGCGTGCGGCAGGGGAAGGGGCAGCCGATCCGCCTCGACGGGCCGCAAAGCCACCTCGCCAAGCGTGGGACGCCGACCATGGGCGGGCTGATGATCCTGACCGCGCTCGCCACCTCGGTGCTGCTGTGGATGGACCTCGCCAACCCCTTCGTCTGGGCGTGTCTGTTCGTGACCCTGGGGTTCGCCGCGATCGGCTTCCTCGACGATTATGACAAGGTGCGGAAGGCCAGCACGGCGGGCGTTTCCGGGCGCACGCGGCTGCTCCTCGAATTCCTGATCGCCGGCATCGCCAGCTGGATCATCATCCGCCAGACCGGCACGATGCTCTACGTACCGTTCTTCTCGAACGTCGCGATCGATCTGGGGCCGTTCTACATCCTGTTCGCCGCCTTCACGATCGTCGCGTTCGGCAATGCGGTGAACCTGACCGACGGTCTCGACGGCCTTGCGACGATGCCGGTCATCATCGCCTCGGTCGCGCTGATGCTGATCGTGTACATGGTCGGCAATGCGAAGTTCGCCTCCTATCTCGGCATCCCGCACGTACTGGGCGCGGGCGACCTTGCGCTGTTCTGCGGCGCGATCGTCGGGGCGGGGCTGGCATTCCTGTGGTACAATGCCCCCCCGGCGGCGGTGTTCATGGGCGATACCGGTAGTCTTGCCTTGGGCGGTGCACTCGGCGCGATCGCGGTGTCGTCGCATCACGAAATCGTACTGGCGATCATCGGTGGCCTGTTCGTGGTCGAGGCGCTCTCCGTCATTATCCAGGTGTTCTGGTACAAGCGTACTGGCAAGCGCATCTTCCGCATGGCGCCGATCCACCATCATTTCGAACAGCTCGGCTGGGCCGAGGCGACGGTCGTGATCCGCTTCTGGATCATCGCCTTCGTGCTGGCGCTCGCTGGCCTCTCGACGCTGAAGCTGCGGTGATTATCGCTGCGGCCTGGGCGGGGAAACGGTTCGCGGTGCTGGGGCTGGCGCGCTCGGGCGCGGCGACGGTGCGCGCGCTGCTGGCCGGCGGCGCGGAGGTCGTCGCGTGGGACGGGGATGAGGCGCGCCGTTCTCCCTCTCTCCGCTTGCGGGGAGAGGGTCGGGGAGAGGGGGCTTCTTCTACGACATCGCCCGCGACACCCCCTCTCCCAACCCTCTCCCCCATGGGGGAGAGGGCTTTGGTGTTTGCCGACCCGCTGACGATCGACCTCACCGGTTTCGATGGCATCGTTGTGTCCCCCGGCGTGCCGCTCAACCGCCACCCGATCGCCCAGCACGCCGGCGACACCCCCATCATCGGCGACATCGAACTCTTCGCGCAGGCCCGCGGCGAACTGCCGCCGCACAAGGTCGTCGGCATCACCGGCACCAACGGCAAGTCGACCACCACTGCGCTGATCCACCATATCCTAGACCAAGCCGGCGTCCCCACGCGCATGGGCGGCAATATCGGCCTGCCGATCCTTGCACAGGACCCGTTGCCCGCCGGTGGCGTCTATGTCCTCGAACTGTCGAGCTACCAGATCGACCTGACCTACAGCCTCGACTGCGACGTCGCAGTGCTGCTCAACATCACCCCCGATCATCTCGACCGCTATGCCGGGTTCGAAGCCTATGCCGCGTCGAAGGCCCGGCTGTTCGCGATGCAGTCCGCCGGTCATGCCGCGATCATCGGCACTGGCGATGCGACGTCCGCCGCCATCGCCGACACGCTGCCGCATGCGACGCGCATCGCCGTACCTGCCGACGCGCCCGCCTACGGACCCGCGCTCGCCGGCCCGCACAATGCCCAGAACGCTTTGACTGCCATTGCCGTCTGCGAAGCGCTCGGCCTCGACGCCGATACCATCCGCGACGGCCTCCGGAGCTACCGCGCGCTCCCGCACCGCATGGCCCATGTCGCCGATGTGAACGGCGTCGCCTATGTCGACGACAGCAAGGCGACGAACCCCGATTCCACCGCGCCCGCGCTCAATGCGTTCCAGCGCATCCACTGGATCGTCGGCGGCCTCGCCAAGTCCGACGACCTCGACGCCTGCCGCCCCGGTTTCGGCAATGTCGTCCACGCTTACACCATCGGCACCGCCGCCAAGCGGTTCGCCGAGCTGCTCGCGCCCGACCTTCCGGTAACCATCGCCAACACATTGGACGAAGCGGTAAAATTGGCCGCGACAGCGGCGCGACCCGGCGATACCGTGCTGCTGTCGCCGGCATGTGCGTCGTTCGACCAGTTCAGCGATTTCGAAGCGCGGGGGCGTGCCTTCGCAGCGGCGGTGGGGGCATTGGCATGACCGATATGGGCCGCGGGCGCGACGTCCGGGCACTGCGCCAACGGGTGGAGACGCTGCAGGGGCGCAGCGCGCGCTCGCCGATCGGCGCGTGGTTCCGCGAAGTCGACCGGGTGCTGCTGCTGATCGCGATGGTGCTGATCGCCATCGGCCTGGTCGCGGTCGCCGCCGCGTCGCCTGCCTCGGCCGTGCGCTATTCGGGTGGCGACGTCACCGTGCCGCCGATGATGTATTTCTGGCGACAGGCCGGGTGGATCGCGCTTTCCTTCCCGGTGATGATCGTCGTGTCGATGCTGCCGGTCACGGTCGCGCGGCGGCTATGCCTGCTGGGTGCCGCCGTGCTGGTGCTGGCACTGATGGTCACGCCCTTCGTCGGCGTGGAGGCGAACGGCGCACGGCGGTGGATCAACCTCGGCGTCGGGCAGTTCCAGCCGTCCGAGTTCCTGAAACCGATGTTCATCGTGACAACCGCTTGGCTGCTGTCGCTGCGTGCCAAGGACCCGCAGCTGCCGATGTTGTGGGTCACCGGCGCGTTGACCGCCGTCATCGCAGGTTGCCTGATGCTCCAGCCCGATTTCGGCCAGACCGTGATTTTTTGCGGCGTGTGGGCGGCGTTGCTGGTGATCGCGGGCATTCCGGTGCGGACCATGGCGCTGCTGGCGGCGGCCGGGGTCGGCATGGTCGCCGCTGCCTACACCTTCTACGGCACGGCACGCGTCCGCATCGACGGCTTCCTGTTCCCCGATCCGGCGAGCGCTGCGACCGACAGCTATCAGGTCGACATGGCCCATGCCGTGCTGACCGCCGGTGGCGTGATCGGCACGGGGCCGGGCGGCGGGCGGGTGAAGTTCAAGCTGCCCGAGGCGCATACCGACTATATCTTTGCGGTGGTGGGCGAGGAATTCGGCCTGATCGCCTGCGCGATCATCGCCGTCATCTTCCTGGCCATCGTCGTCCGCGTCTTCGTCCGGCTGCTGGATGAAGAGGACGCGTTCAAGCTGCTCGCCGCCGCCGGCCTCGCCATCCAGTTCGGGGCGCAGGCGCTCATCAACATGGCGGTCAATGTCGGTATCGCCCCGTCAAAGGGGATGACGCTGCCGTTCATCTCGTACGGCGGGTCGTCGATGATCGCGCTGTCGATCGGCATGGGGCTGCTGCTCGCTTTCACGCGCCGGAACCCGTATCTGAGCCGCTCACCTTACGGCCCACAGCGCTGGAGCGGAGCGAAATGAGCAAGCATTATGTCCTCGCCGCCGGGGGCACCGGGGGGCATATGGTCCCGGCCGCGGCGCTGGCGACCGAACTGACCCGGCGCGGCCACCGCGTGGCATTGGTCAGCGACGAACGCGGCGTGCGCTTTCCCGACCTGTTCGACGGCATCCAGACCCATGTCCTGCCCGCCGGGCGCCTGAGCGGCGGCCCGATCGGCTGGGCGAAGGCCGCGCGGCAGATGCTGGCCGGGCGGTCGATGGCGATCGAGCTGTACAAGACCTTCCGCCCCTCTGCCGTGATCGGCTTCGGTGGCTATCCGGCGCTGCCGGCGCTGCTGGCCGCCTTCGCGCAGAAGGTACCGACGATCATCCATGAACAGAATGCCGTGCTCGGCCGGGTCAACCGGCTGGTCGCGGGCAGCGTGCATGGTATCGCCACCAGCTACGAACGGGTCGATCGGCTGAAGGACAGCCACGTCCCCAAGACGCATCTGGTCGGCAACCCGGTGCGCGAAAGCGTCCTTGCCCTGCGCGAACGTCCCTATCCGGCGCTGGACGAGGAAGGCATCTTCCGCGTGCTGGTCACCGGCGGCAGCCAGGGCGCGAGCATCCTCAGCCAGGTCGTGCCCGACGGCCTAGCACTGCTGCCGGTCGCCTTTCGCCGCCGGATGCAGGTGACGCATCAGGCGCGGATCGAGGACATCGACGCGGTGCGCGCGAAATATGCCGAGCACGGCATCCCCGCCGAGATCGCGACCTATCTGCCCGACCTGCCCGACCGGCTGGCATGGAGCCATGTCGTGATCGCCCGCGCCGGTGCGTCGACCATTGCCGAGCTGACGGCCGCCGGCCGGCCGGCGATCCTCGTGCCACTGCCCGGCGCGACCGACGACCACCAGACCGCGAACTGCCGCGAGATCGTGGCGGCAGGCGGTGCGCGCTCGATCCAGCAGCCGCAGTTCACCGCACCGGAACTCGCCAAGCAGATCCAGAAGCTCGGCCTCGATCCCGCCGCGCTCGCCAATGCGGCGGCGCGCGCGCGAAGCTGCGGCCGCCCGTTCGCCGTCCGCGACCTCGCCGATCTGGTCGAGAGCATCGACGCACCCAAGGCGAAAGTGGGCAAGATCGCCCCCGCCAAACGACAGAAGGAAGCATTTGCGTGAAGGGCGTCGCTACCGACATCGGCACGATCCATTTCGTCGGCATCGGCGGCATCGGCATGTCGGGCATTGCCGAGGTGATGCATAATCTCGGCTATAAGGTGCAGGGATCGGACGTGGCCGAGGGCTATGTCGTCGATGGTCTCCGCGCGCGCGGCATCGACGTGCATATCGGCCACCGAGCGGAGAATGTGGAGGGCGTGGCGGTCGTCGTCACCTCGACCGCGATCAAGCCCGGCAATCCCGAGCGCGACCATGCGCTGGCGAAGCGCATCCCGGTGGTCCGCCGCGCGGAGATGCTCGCCGAGCTGATGCGCCTGAAATCGACGGTCGCGGTCGCGGGGACGCACGGCAAGACGACGACGACTTCGCTGATCGCCGCATTGCTCGATGCCGGTGGCGTCGATCCGACCGTCATCAATGGCGGCATCATCAACTCCTACGGCTCGAACGCGCGCCTCGGCGCGTCGGACTGGATGGTGGTCGAGGCGGACGAAAGCGACGGCAGCTTCCTGCGATTGGACGGCACGATCGCGGTCGTCACCAATATCGACCCCGAACATCTCGACCATTATGGCAGCTTCGACCGGGCGAAGGACGCCTATGTCGAGTTCATCGAGAACGTGCCCTTCTACGGCGCGGCGGTGCTGTGCCTTGACCACCCCGAGGTACAGGCGCTGATCCCGCGCATCCGCGACCGCCGCATCGTGACCTACGGCTTCGCCGCACAGGCGGACGTGCGCGGTGTCGAGGTGACGGCGGGCCGCGACGGCAACCGCTTCGACTGCGTGGTCCGCGACCGTGACGGCAACACCCGCACGATCTCGGGCATCCATCTGCCGATGGCTGGCCGCCACAATGTCCAGAACGCGCTGGCGGCGATTGCCGTCGCCGTCGAACTGGGCCTCGACGACGCGACCATCGCGCAGGGCTTTGCCAAGTTCGGCGGCGTGAAGCGGCGCTTCACCCGCATCGGCGAGGTCGCCGGCATGACCGTGATCGACGATTACGGCCACCACCCGGTCGAAATCCGCGCCGTCCTGTCCGCCGCGCGCGAAGCGACCGGTGGCCGCGTGATCGCGGTCGTGCAGCCGCACCGCTATTCGCGGCTGGGTGCGCTGATGGACGAGTTCGCGCAGGCGTTCAACGACGCCGACGCCGTCCATGTCCTCCCCGTCTACGCCGCCGGCGAAACGCCGGTCGAGGGCGTCAGCGCCGAGGCACTGGTCGACGGCATCCGCCTGCGCGGCCACCGTTCGGCACAGGTCGCGGCGGACAAGGATGCGCTGGCATCGGCACTCGCGGCGGAAGGGCAGGACGGCGACCTGATCGTCTGCCTCGGCGCAGGCGACATCACCAAGATCGCCGCCGGCCTCCCCGCCGCGATTGGCGAGAAGCTCACATGAGCGACTGGTTCTCCACCGCGATCGAGATGCAGCGCGAAATCCTGCGCGCGCAGCAGGCGCAGCTGGACGCCGCCAAGAAGCTGCTCGACACCGCCGAACAGCGCGACCTCACGCAGGTCGGCAAGCAGATCGTCGATGCGCAGGCAGAGGCATGGACCGCCTGGGCGCGTTTCTGGGGTAGCGGCAAATGACCCTGCCGCCGGTTCGTGGCAAGCTGACCGCGAACGCCCCGTTGGCCCCGCTCGTCTGGTTCAAGGCGGGCGGCGCGGCGGAGTGGCTGTTCGAACCGGCCGACACGGACGATCTGTGCGACTTCCTCCGCGCACTCGACCCGGCGGTGCCGGTGATGGGGCTGGGCCTCGGCTCCAACCTGATCGTCCGCGACGGCGGCGTCCCCGGCGTCGTCTTGCGCCTCGGCAAGCCGTTCGCGAAGGTATCGGCCGACGGCCTGACGCTTACCTGCGGCGGCGGGGCGAGTGGCATCCTCGTCTCCTCGACCGCGCGCGATGCAGGCATCGCCGGTGTCGAATTCCTGCGTTCGATCCCCGGCACGGTCGGCGGCTTCGTGCGGATGAACGGTGGTGCCTATGGCCGCGAGGTCGCCGATGTGCTGGTCGAGGCGCAGGTCGTGACGCGCGACGGCACGCTGACCACGCTGGGACAAGCCGACCTCAACTACCGCTACCGCCACAGCGATCTGCCCGAAGGCGCGATCGTCGTCGCGGCGACCTTTCGCGGCGAACCGGGCGAGCCGGCTACGATCCAGGCCGAAATGGACCGCATCGCGGCGGCACGCGAAGCATCGCAGCCGTTGCGATCGAAGACCGGCGGTTCGACCTTCAAGAACCCAGACGGTCACAAGGCCTGGGCGCTGGTCGACGCCGCGGGCTGTCGCGGGCTGATGCGCGGCGATGCGCAGGTGTCGGAAAAGCACTGCAACTTCCTGCTCAACACCGGCAACGCCACCAGCGCCGATATCGAAGCGCTGGGTGAGGACGTGCGTGCGAAGGTGCTGGAACAATCCGGCGTGACGCTCGAATGGGAAATCCAGCGGGTAGGGCGGGCGTGACCTTCGTTCGCCACCAACCGTCATTCCGGCGAAAGCCGGAATCCATGGACACGGGCCGATTCGATGGAGCCGCAACGATTGCCTATCCATGGATCCCGGCCTGCGCCGTGCTGACGTTCGACCTATTGGAGATTGAAGCGTGACCGACCCCCTCAACATCGTCGTCCTCATGGGCGGCTGGTCGTCGGAACGCGAAGTCTCGCTGATGTCCGGCGCAGGCGTAGCGACCGCGCTCGAATCGCTCGGCCACCGCGTCACCCGCATCGACATGGACCGCAACATCGCCGCGCGCCTGACCGAGGCGAAGCCCGACCTCGTGTTCAACGCACTCCACGGATCACCGGGCGAAGACGGCACGGTGCAGGGCATGATGGACCTGATGGGGTTGCGCTACACCCATAGCGGCCTCGCCACCTCGGTCATCGCGATCGACAAGGTGCTGACCAAGCACGCGCTCGTTCCCGCCGGCGTGCCCATGCCCGGCGGCCGCATCGTCAAGACCGCCGAACTCTACGAGCGCGATCCGCTCCCGCGCCCCTATGTCCTGAAACCCGTAAGCGAAGGATCGTCGGTCGGCGTCGCCATCGTCACCGACGACAGCAACTATGGCAACCCGATCGCGCAAGCGTCGAAGGGGCCGTGGGCCGAGTTCGACGAACTCCTCGCCGAACCCTTCATCCGCGGCCGCGAGCTGACCACCGCCGTGCTCGGCGACCGCGCGCTGGGCGTGACCGAACTCAAGCCCAAGAGCGGCTTCTACGATTACGACAGCAAATATACCGACGGCATGACCGAACATGTCTGCCCGGCCGACATTCCCGACGACATCGCGCAGGCGTGCATGGCGTACGCGGTCACCGCGCACCGCGTGCTGGGGTGCAAGGGCGCGTCGCGCACCGATTTCCGCTGGGACGACCATCTGGGCATCGACGGCCTGTTCGTCCTCGAAACCAATACCCAGCCCGGCATGACCCCCTTGAGCCTGGTCCCCGAACAGGCGCGCCATGTCGGCATGAGCTACGAACAACTCGTCGGCTGGATCGTGGAAGAGGCGATGCGATGACCCAGACCGGCAAGCGCGTCGTCCAGACCCGCACCGTCAAGCCCAAGCGTCGCGTCCAGGCAAAGCGCGCGGTGCGCGCTTCGGTGCTCGACCAGGCCGTCGCCGCGCTCCCCGGCGGGGCGGCCACCGCGCGCCGCATCGTCGGCTGGA
Organism: Sphingomonas sp. Leaf23; assembly: GCF_001421585.1. NCBI lineage: Bacteria > Pseudomonadati > Pseudomonadota > Alphaproteobacteria > Sphingomonadales > Sphingomonadaceae > Sphingomonas > Sphingomonas sp. Leaf23. Next base: position 23,233 of record NZ_LMKR01000001.1, read on the forward strand.
GCCTGACCGCCGGGGCAGGGGCCATTGCGCTGGCGCTCGCCAACTGGTTCGGCCTGTTCGGCGCGATCGGTGTCGCGGCGGCCGAAGCAGTCGGCGCGGCGGGTTTCCGCGTCGAACAGATCGAGGTGACCGGCCTCAAGCGGATGGACGCGACCTCGGTCTATGCCGTCGCGCTCGACCAGCGGTCGCGGGCGATGCCGCTGGTCGATCTCGACGCCACGCGGCAGAAGCTGCTCGACTATGGCTGGATCGCCGATGCCCGCGTCTCGCGCCGCTTGCCCGATACGCTGGTCGTCGATGTGGTCGAACGCGACCCCGCCGCCGTCTGGCAGAACAAGGGCCAGCTGATGCTGATCGACGAGGGCGGCGTGCTGCTCGACGGCGTACAGCCCAACAAGATGCCGCGCCTGCCGCTGGTCATCGGCGATGGCGCCAACGCGCAGGAACCGGCCTATCGCAAGCTAATGGCCGCCGCGCCCGCGCTGAAACCGGTGGTGAAGGCGGCGGTATGGGTCGGCAATCGTCGCTGGGACATCCTGTTCCAGACCGGCGAGCGGCTGGTCCTGCCCGAAGGCGACAAGGAATCGGCGCGCGCGCTGGTGAAGTTCGCGCAGCTCGACGGGACGCTCGGCCTGCTGGGCAAGGGCTATGACCGGTTCGACCTGCGCGATCCGACCAAGCTAGTCGTGCGGATGAAACATGCGACACCGGATAACGGCGATGACGGCACTGAACAGGGCAATGCCGCGTCGACCGCGAAACCGGTCGATGGCGACTGACAAGGGGGCAGGGACATGGCGAAGGTAGCACCGGAAGGGATCATCACCGCGCTCGACATCGGTACGTCGAAGGTCTCCGCGCTGATCGCGAAGCCGGGGGAGGGCGGCGAACTGACCGTACTCGGCACCGGCCAGCGCGAGAGCCGCGGCGTCAAGCGCGGCTATATCGCCGACATGAAGGCGACCGAGACGGCGGTACGCGAGGCGGTGGAGCAGGCCGAACGCATCGCCGGTTTCAATATCGAGGATGTGTGGGTCAGCTTTTCGGCTGGCGGGCTGGTGTCCGACATCGTCAAGCTGGAGGTCGATCTGGGCGGCCACCGCGTCGAACAGTCGGATATCGACGCGCTGCTGAAGGCCGGTCGCAACGCGATCGATCCGGGCCAGCGGATGGTGCTGCACGCGCAGCCGATGCGCTACACGCTCGACGGTCTCGGCGGCGTGAAGGAGCCGAAGGGCCTGCACGCCGATCGCCTCGGCGTCGAAATCCATGTCGTCGCCACCGAAGGGTCGCCGGTGCGCAACCTCGACCTGTGCGTCCGCTCGGCACATCTCGAAACCAAGTCGATCGTCGCCGCGCCCGTCGCTACCGGCCTTGCCTGCCTGTCCGAGGAAGAACGCGAACTGGGTGTCGCGCTGGTCGAAATCGGCGCGGGGATCACCAATGTCTCGGTCTTTGCCAATGGCGTGCTGACCGGCCTCGCCTCGATCGCGATGGGGGCCAGCGACATTACCGACGACGTGGCGTCGGCCTTCGGCACAAACCGCGCGCAGGCCGAGCGGCTGAAATGCTTCTACGGATCGGCCAACATGTCCCCGCGCGACAATCACGACATGATCGACGTCGCCCCCGTCCGCGCGGACGAGGATGCGGAGGGCACGCGCATCACCCGCGCGCAGCTGATCTCGGTCATCCGCCAGCGGCTCGACCGGCTGGTCGCCGAAATCTCCAAGGAACTCCGCCGGTTGAACTTCGACGATCCCGTTGGGCGACAGGTCGTGCTGACCGGCGGCGGGGCCGAGCTGAAGGGCATCGCCGACTATGCGCAGCAGGCGCTGGGCCGGCCGGTGCGTGTCGGCCGCGCACGCGGGCTGGTCGCGCTGCCCGATGCACATTCGGGGCCGGGATTCGCGACGCTCGCCGGGCTGGCCATGTTCGCCGCATCGAACCCGGTCGATCTGCGCGCGTTGCAGCCGACCCAGCAAATGGTGTCGCGCCCCAGCACGGGGGCACTGTTCCAGCGTCTGTTGACCGCATTTCGCGCCAACTATTGACGATTTATTACCATCGGGCCGGGTGGAGGGGCTAGGATCGTCCTTCGGCTTGATGCACAACCGCCTATCGAATTTTGTGCCCGGTGCCGGCCGGGACAGGGAGACCGAGTATGAGCATCGAATTTCTGGCACCCGACGTCGACGAGCTGACCCCGCGCATCACCGTGATCGGCGTCGGCGGGGCCGGCGGCAACGCGATCGCGAACATGATCCGTGCCGAGGTGCAGGGGGTCGAGTTCCTCGTCGCGAACACCGACGCGCAGGCGCTGAAGCAGTCGGAAGCGCCGCAGCGCATCCAGCTGGGCGCAAAGATCACGCAGGGGCTGGGTGCCGGCAGCCGCCCCGAAATCGGTCGCGCCGCGGCCGAGGAAACGATCGAGCAGGTGCAGAAGTCGCTTGAGGGCGCGCACATGTGCTTCATCGCCGCCGGCATGGGCGGCGGCACCGGCACCGGCGCCGCTCCCGTGATCGCCAAGGCCGCGCGCGAGATGGGCATCCTGACCGTTGGCGTCGTGACCCGTCCGTTCGCGTTCGAGGGCAAGCGCCGCGCGAAGTCGGCCGAGGCCGGCATCGAGGAACTGCAGAAGTATGTCGATACGCTGATCGTCATCCCGAACCAGAACCTGTTCCTGATCGCGAACGCCAACACGACCTTCAAGCAAGCCTTTGAAATGGCGGATGAAGTGTTGCAGCAGGGCGTGCGCGGCATCACCGACCTGATGGTCATGCCCGGCCTCATCAACCTCGACTTTGCCGACGTGCGGTCGGTGATGCAGGAAATGGGCAAGGCGATGATGGGCACCGGCGAGGCCGAGGGCGACAACCGCGCCATCGAAGCCGCCCAGCAGGCGATCGCCAACCCGCTGCTCGACGGCGTGTCGCTGAACGGCGCCAAGGGCGTGATCGTGTCGATCACCGGCGGCGACGACATGCGCCTGCTCGAAGTCGACGAAGCCGCGAACCACATCCGCGAACTGGTCGACGACGACGCCAACATCATCTGGGGTTCGGCGTTCAATTCCGAGCTGGAAGGCAAGATCCGCGTGTCGGTCGTCGCAACCGGCATCGAGGACGAAGCCCCGTCGCAGGCCGCGCCGCAGCCGGCACAGGCCGAACCTACCCGCGCCTTCTCGTTCAACGCGCCGCGCCGTGCCGCCGCACCTGCGCCCGCGCCGGTCGCGCCGAGCGGTGCCGCTGCCGAGCATCTGGAAGAAGCGCCCGCGCCGCAGCCGATGGACCGCTTCCCGCAGGGCGCAAGCCAGCCGTCGGCATCGGAGCGGATGGTACCGCACTCGACTTACGACACGCCCGCCACGGCGGCGCAGGACGAGGACGAACTGGTGCTGGGTGCCGAACAGGCCGCCGCCCCGATCCCCGCACCGACCCCGGCCAGCGACTTCGGCGCATCGTCGAACGACGGCCGCCGCCGCTGGCTGACCCCGGACGCCCCGGTCGAGGCCCCGCGCGAAGAAGCGGCCCCGGCGCGCAAGCCCGGCGGCACGCTGTTCGAACGCATGGCCAATGCCGGTCGCGCGCCCGCACGCGGCACCGACGATGCCAAGGAACCGCTGGACATCCCGCGCTTCCTGCACCGCCAGAACAACCAGTAAGCGGTACGCACCCCCTTCTTGCTTTGCAGGGAGTGGGGCGTTCGCTGGATAACAGAGGGCGTTAAAGCGCCGGGCCATCCAACTCCGTAGGAGGCCATCGTCGGCCGCCCCACACGAAACGTCACCCCGGGCTTGACCCGGGGTCCCGCTTCTTCTGCTGTTTTGGCAGTTCAGGAAAGCGGGACCCCGGATCAAGTCCGGGGTGACGAGTATGGGGAGGGGGAGTTACCACCACCATCCGCGCCATGTCCCGACAGGCGGAACCCGCGCAAACCACTTTCCTACACCCCGGCATCCTGCCAGCCTGCCGCTTCCCATCACTTGACACCATCATGGCCGCCCAGGCCAACCGCCACACGACACACAAAACGCGCACGAGTGTGAACTTTGTGAACTTTGGCCACCGCAGGCTCGCTTCATCGTCACCACCACTCGCTTCACCGCCGGATCGCGGTCCCGAACATTCCCCGTTCAGCCGTCCCATGGTTAAGCGGGCAGGCCCATGACCCAGCTCCCCACGCTCCGCGCCATCGCCCTGCTGCTCGCCACCGCCGCGCCCTTGCCCGCGCTGGCCCAGCCCGGCGCGATCGTGCAGCCGCTGACGCCCAATGCCGACCGGCTGTCGGAACAGATGCGCATCCTCGGCCGCAGCCCGAATGATGTGTCGGCGCTGGTCGAGGCGGGGCGGTTGTCGGGCAAGCTCGGTGACACCGATGCGGCGATGCAGTTCCTCGCCCGCGCCGAACGGGCGTCGCCGAATGACCCACGGATTCGCGCCGCGCGCGGCGTTGCACTGGTGGCGATGGAACGGCCGGGCGAGGCGCTGGCCATGTTCGCCTCGGCCGAGCGGGCCGGGGTATCGATGACGCCCTATCTCGCCGACCGCGGCCTCGCCTACGACCTGCTCGGCCGCGGCTCGCTGGCGCAGGCGGACTATCGGCAGGCACTGCGTATGGGCGAGGATGACGAGGTAATCCGCCGTCTCGCCCTGTCGCTCGGCATCGACGGCAACGTGGCCGAATCGACGACGGTGCTGAACCCGTTGCTGCAAAAGGGCGACCGCGCGGCGTGGCGGGTGCGCGCCTTCGTCCTTGCCATGTCGGGCGATGCCGCCGGCGCGGACAAGATCACCGCGAGCATGCTGCCCGGCTTCTCGGCCAGCCTCTCGCCCTTCTTCCGCCGCCTGCCGCAGCTGGCCGGGGCCGACCGCGCCTTTGCGGTCCATTATGGTCGCCTCGCGCCGACGCCCGAGCGGCTGGCCGATGCACGTCTCGCCCCGGCGCTGCCCGCTCCGGTGCGCACCGCGCCACCGGTCGCGCTGGCGTCGGCCGCGCCGGTGGCGTCCGCCGCCACGGCACGTACCGCAACCCGCACGCCGACCTATGCTGAACGCCGGGCCGAACGGCAGCGCGCGGCACAGGCCGCCCAACTCGCCCAGGCCGAAGCCACCCGCCGCGCCGCCGACCTGCAGGCGCAGCAGCTTGCGCAGGCCCGGGCCGACGAAGTCGCGCGCCGCACCGCGCTGGCCCAGCGGCAGCAGCTCGCCGCGCAACAGGCCGAACAGGCCCGCATCGCAGAAGCGACCCGCGTCGAGGCGCAGCGCGTCGCCGCGCGGCAGGCCGAGGAACGCCGCGTCGCTGCTGAGGCGCTCGCCGCCCGCGACCGCGCCGAACAGGCCGCGCGCGCACCGGTACAGGTCGCCGCCGCCCCGGTCCCGGTCACCATCGTCGACCGCCCGGCGGAACCGACCCCGGCCGCTCCGGTCGAGGTAGCCAGCGCTCCTCCGGTGGCACCGCCCGCTGCAACGCCCGCCGCCTCCAGCGCCGCCGCGACCGTCGCCGCCCGCGCGCCGTCCAACGACGACGTACTGGCCCGGATCATTCGCAACCTCGACATCCCGGCATCCGAACTGGGCGTCGGCCCGCCGCCGGCCCCCGTCGCGGTGCCGGCCAGCAGCACGACGCTCGCCGCCGATGCCGAAGCTGCCCGCCGCGCTGCGCAGGCGCGCGAAGCCGCCGACCGCGCGGCAGAGGCGGCCGAAGCGAAGAAGCTCGCCGCCGCCCGCGCCGCCACCGCCAAGAAAGCCGCCGAAGCCAAGCGCATCGCCGACGAGAAGAAGGCAGGGGCCGCCGAGGTCGCCCGCCTCGCCCAGATCAAGCGCGCCGACCCCGAACGCCACTGGGTCCAGATCGCCGGCGGCGCGAACGTCGCCGGCCTCCCCGCCGCCTGGGGTGTCATGGCCGCGAAGGCCCCAGCGCTGAAGGGGCGGCAAGCGTGGACCACGCCGCTGCGCGCGACCAACCGCCTGCTGACCGGCCCGTTCAAGAGCGATGCCGAGGCGCAGGACTTCGTGAACACGCTGCGCAAATCGGGGGTGCAGGCGTTCGCCTTCACCAGCGAAGCGGGGCAGAAGGTCGCACGGGTGCCCGTCAAGTGAGGGCATCCTATGCCGCCGACCCGCAGGCGCATGGCGGGCGGCTCCACCCTGAACCGGGCGATGCGACGCGCGGCCCCCGCGACGCGTTCCAGCGCGACCGCGACCGGATCATCCACTCGATCAGCTTCCGCCGGCTGCGCCACAAGACGCAGGTCTTCATGGCGCCCGATGGCGACCATTTCCGCGTTCGGCTGACCCACAGCCTGGAGGTCGCGCAGATCGGCCGCGCGGTCGCCCGCACGCTGGGGCTGAACGAGGATCTGACTGAGGCACTGTGCCTGGCCCACGATATCGGCCACCCTCCCTTCGGCCATGCCGGTGAGGACGCGCTGGAAGCGGCGATGGCCGCGCACGGCGGCTTCGACCATAATGGCCAGACGCTGCGCACGCTGACCGTCCTTGACAGCCCGTACCCGCGCTGGCGGGGGCTGAACCTGACATGGGACACGCTGGAGGGACTGGCCAAACATAACGGCCCGATCCCGACGCCCGGCTGGGCATTGGCGGCGGCGGATGCCGCGCACGGCCTGCGGCTGAACGAATGGCCCTCGCTGGAGGCGCAGATCGCGGCGATCGCCGACGACATCGCCTATGACAATCACGATATCGACGACGGCTTGCGCGCCGGGCTGCTGACGCTCGACCAGCTGCTGGAGGTGCCGTTCGTGGCCGCCGGATGGGACGCGGTGCGCGCGCGCTTTCCCGATGTGCCGGCCGATCGGCTGGTCGGCGAGCTTACCCGGTCGCAGATCGGATCGATGGTCAACGACCTGATCGCCGAAACGCAGCGACGCGTGGCGGCAGCGGGCGTCGAAACCGTCGCCGACGTCCGTGCAGCGGGCCAGTGCCTCGCCCATTTCTCGGCCGAAATGGCGGAGGCGGAGCGGACGCTGAAGCGCTTCATGTACGCCAATCTCTACCACCATCCGCGCCAGCTGGCAGCGGCGGCGATGGCGGAGACGGTCGTTGCCGGCCTGTTCGCGGCCTATCACGCTGATCCGGCGGCGATGCACGACGGCTGGCGCGCGACGCTGCCGGAGGCGGAGCCGGAGCGCAGCCGCCACATCGCCGACTATATCGGCGGCATGACCGACCGGTTCGCGGTGCGTTGCTACCGGGAGGTGGTCGGACCGATCGACCTGCCCGACGGATTCTAGGCCGACTGGCAAACTCCTGCGACAATCGGGGCGTCTAGTCGCCTGCGACGAGCAGCAGTGGAGTCGTGGCCGATGGCGCTGGCGGAGATTGCATGGAACCGGTTCGGGCTGGGCGCGCGCGGCGACGCGCAGCCGCCTGCGGACCCGAAACGCTGGCTGACCGACCAGTTCGCCCGCTGGGCTCCGCGCCCGGCGGCGCTGGCGGGCGTCGCAACGACCGCCGTTGCGGGACAGGCGGTGGCGCAGGCGCAGGCCGAGCTGCGCATGGTCCGCCAGGAACGCCGCGCGACCCAGGCAACGGCCAAGCCCGACGAAATGCCGATGGCGGCGGACCCGCCCGACAACCGCGCGGCGCAGATCCGCCGCGGCGTTCGCCAATTCTACCTCGACGGCGTGGCCGCGCGCACGGCGGCGGCGGTCGCCAGCGACACGCCGTTCGTCGAACGGCTCACCCATTTCTGGTCGAACCATTTCGCGGTGTCGGCGGACAAGCTGGAGGTCACCGGCCTTGCCGCCGCGTTCGAATTCGACGCGATCCGTCCGCACGTACTGGGCAGCTTCCACGACCTGCTGATCGCGGTCGAACATCACCCGGCGATGCTGCTCTATCTTGATCAGGCGCAGTCGGTCGGCCCCGACAGCCCGTTCGGCCAGCGGAGGGTGGGCGGTCGTGTCGGCCTGAACGAAAATCTGGCGCGCGAGATTTTGGAGCTCCACACGCTGGGCGTCCGCACCGGCTATGCGCAGGGCGACGTCACCGAACTTGCCCGTGCGCTGACCGGCTGGACGGTGGTGGGGCTGGGCAGGGGCGGGGCGCGCGCCGTGCCGGGCCAACCGGGCGAGGCGGTGTTCGCGCCCGCGCTGCACCAGCCCGGCGGGCGTCGCCTGTTGGGGAAGGACTATGCCGAGGGCGGCGCCGAGCAGTCGGCAGCGGTGCTTGCCGACCTCGCGGTCCATCCCGCGACCGCGAAGCATGTCGCGACCAAGCTGGTCCGCCATTTCATCGCCGATGATCCGCCCCCCGCCGCCGTCACGCGGGTCGAGCGGGCGTTCCTGTCGTCGCACGGCGACCTGCCGACCGTCTACCGCGCGCTGATCGCCGCGCCGGAGGCCTGGGCGCCCGGCACGCCCAAATTCCGTACGCCATGGGACTGGACCGTCGCGGCGCTGCGCGCGATCGATGCACCGGCGACCGAGGGTCGGGGGCTGGTCAACCTGTTCGCCCAGCTCGGCCAGCCGATCTGGCGACCGGGCCAGCCGATCGGGTTCGACGACATCGCCGCCAGCTGGGCAGGGCCCGACGCGCTGATGCGCCGGATCGAGGCGGCGGAGCGGCTCGCCGGGCGATTGCGCGAGCCACCCGATCCGCGCGCATTGGCGGCGCGGCTGTTCCCTGACAGCCTTGCCCCCACCACCGCGACGGCCATCGCCCGCGCCGAAAGCCCGGCACAGGGCCTCGCGCTGCTGTTCGTCGCACCCCAGTTCCTGCGGAGATAAGCCATGACCGACCGGCGACATTTCCTGATCGGCGGGGCCGCGGTCCTGTCCGCCGCCTTTGCCCCGCGACTCGCCTATGCCCGCGCCGTGACCGACCGGCGCTTCGTGTTCATCATCCAGCGTGGCGCTGCGGACGGCCTCGCCATGGTCATGCCGACCGGCGATCCCGGCTTCGCACCCGTGCGCGGGGCATGGGCGGAGGATGCGGCGGCGGCGCGCAAGCTGGATGCGATGTTCGCGCTCCATCCCGCGCTCACCGGCATGGCCGGGCTGTACGATGGCGGTCAGGCGCTGTTCGCCCATGCCGTCGCCTCGCCCTATCGCGATCGGTCGCATTTCGACGGGCAGAATGTCCTCGAAACCGGCGGTGCGGCGGCCTACGCCGTGCGCGACGGCTGGCTTAACCGGCTGCTGACCCTGCTTCCGCGCGAAGAAGCGCGCGCCATCGCCGTCGCTGCTACGGTTCCGCTGGCGCTGCGCGGGGGGCGGGAGGTCGCGTCCTACGCCCCCTCCGCGCTACCGGATGCGTCGGGCGACCTGATGGGGCGGGTGACGCAGCTTTATGCCGAGGACCCGCAGCTCCACGCGCTCTGGGCACAGGCGATGCAGACCCGGCAACTGGCGCAGGAGGCGGGCACCGACGCCGGGCGCGATGCCGCCGCCACTGGCGCGCTGGCGGCACGGCTGCTTGCCCCGGCGGACGGCGCGCGGATCGCGATGATCGAAACCGGCGGCTGGGACACCCATGCCGGACAGCGCGGGCGGCTGAACACGCAGCTGAAGGCGCTCGACGCGATGGTCGGTGCGCTCAAGACCGGCCTCGGCACGGCATGGGACCAGACGCTGGTGCTGGTCGCGACCGAGTTCGGCCGTACCGCGCGGATCAACGGGACCGGCGGCACCGACCATGGCACTGCGACGGCAACGATGCTGCTGGGCGGCACGGTGCTGGGCAAGCGGGTCGTCGCCGACTGGCCGGGCCTGACGAAGCTCTATGAGGATCGCGACCTGACACCCACGACCGATCTCGACGCGCTGATCGCCGGGGCGGTTGCGGGCCATTTCGGGATCGATCCGGCACGGACGATGGCGACACTATTTCCGGGCAGCATGGGCCGGCGTCCGGTTGCGGGACTGATCCGGGCGTGATCCTTTGCAGGGGCGGCGGTATCGGCTAAGCGGCGCGTTTGGATCAACCGACCGGAACCGCCATGACGCTGTACCCCCGTTTCTTCGCCCATCTCGACCGCGCGCTCGACACGCTCGTCGCCCGTGGCGACCTGCCGGCGGGGCTGGAGCGACGCGCGATCACGGTCGAACCGCCGCGCGACACGACGCATGGCGACCTGTCGACCAATGCCGCGATGGTGCTGGCGAAGCCCGCGAAGACCAATCCGCGCGTGCTGGCCGAATTGCTGGTCGCCGAACTCGCCGGTCTGCCCGAAGTGGCGAGCGCATCGGTCGCCGGCCCCGGCTTCATCAACCTGACGCTGACCGACGATACCTGGCGGGGCGAGCTGACCGCGATCGCCGATGCCGGCGACGCCTATGGCCGGTCGCAGGTCGGCGCGGGGCAGGTGGTGAACATCGAATATGTCTCGGCCAACCCCACGGGGCCCATGCATATGGGGCATTGCCGGGGCGCAGTGGTCGGTGATGCGCTCGCCAGCCTGCTGGAATGGAACGGCGCGCGCGTCATCCGCGAATATTATGTTAACGATGCCGGCGGGCAGGTCGCCGTCCTCGCCCGCTCGGCGCACCTGCGCTACCGCGAGGCGCTGGGCGAAACGATCAACATTCCAGAGGGGCTGTATCCCGGCGACTATCTTATTGAAGTCGGCGAAGCGCTTAAGGAAGACTTTGGAGATCGGTACTTAAACTTGCCGGAGAGTGAGTGGCTTGACGTCTTCCGCAAGCGCACAGTCGAATACATGCTTATCCTCATTCGTGCGGATTTGAAACTGCTGGGCATCCATCACGACGTCTTCTCGTCGGAAGCCGAATTGCAGGCAGCGGGCAAGCCCGAAGCGGCCGAGGCATGGCTGCGCGCGCGCGACCTGATCTATGACGGCGTGCTCGAAGCGCCGAAGGGCGAATTGCCCGACGACTGGGAACCAGTCGAACTGCCGCTGTTCCGCTCGACGAAGTTCGGCGACGATCAGGACCGCCCGATCCGGAAGTCGGACGGCAGCTGGACCTATTTCGGCGCCGACCTCGCCTATCATTTCCAGAAGGCGCAGGGGGCCGACCAGCTGATCGACATCTGGGGCGCGGACCATGCCGGCACCGTCAAACGGATCGTCGCGGCGGTGCAGGCGCTGACCGAAGGCAAGACGCGTTTCGACGTGAAGCTGGTGCAGATGGTGCGCCTGCTGCGCGGCGGCGAACCGGTCAAGATGTCGAAGCGCGCGGGCAATTTCGTGACGCTGGCCGACGTGGTGAACGAAGTCGGCAAGGATGTCGTCCGCTTCACCATGCTGACGCGCAAGGCCGATGCGCAGATGGATTTCGACTTCGCCAAGGTGGTCGAGGCGTCGAAGGACAATCCGGTCTTCTACGTCCAATACGCCCATGCCCGCGTCCATTCGCTGGTCCGCCGCGCCGCAGAGGCCGGGATTGCCGAGGACGCGAACGCCGATCTGTCCCGTCTCGATACGGTCGAGCTGGCGCTGGTGAAGCGCGCGGCGCAGTTCCCGCGCGTCGTCGAAAGCGCGGCGGCGGCACGCGAGCCGCATCGGATCGCCTTTTATCTCTATGACTTGGCTGCGGAGTTTCACGCTGCGTGGAACCTTGGCAACGATGATCCGTCCCGCCGGTACCTTCAGGCCGACGACGCTGCGCTGACGCAAGCACGGCTTTTCCTCGCCCGCGCGATCGGGCAGATTATCCGCAACGGCCTGGCCATCATGGGGGTCGAGGCGGTCGAGGAGATGAAGTGATGGCGGACATGATCGCATCCGGCGATCCCGACCACGAACGCCTGCCCTGGCTGGAAAGCGCGGAGCCGGAACCCGAACCCGCGCGTCCGATCTGGCGCACGGTGCTGATCGTGCTGATCGGGCTGCTGATGGTCGCCACGATCGCCTTTGCCTTGCTGCGGCAACGCGGTGCGCCGACCGCCAGCGGCACGGGCGACCTGATCGCTGCGCCCGAAGGGCCGTACAAGACCCGCCCGCAGGAAGCCGACGGGATGCAGGTGACCGGCGACAGCGACACCGCCATCGCCACCAGCGAAGGGGCGACCGGCGGCAATGCCTCGGTCAACCTCAACGCCGTGCCCGAAGCTCCGGTGCAGGGACGCGCCGCCGCGCCGACTGCCGGCCCGACCAGCAGCGGAACGGGACGGGTGGCCACCGCCGTGCCGACCACCTCGACCAAGCTGGAGGCGCGCGCACCGGCCGCTGCCCAGCGGGTCGAAACCGCGCCGGGGGCCGGCGGGTCGGTCGTGCAGCTTGGCTCGTTCCCCAGCGAAGCCGTGGCGAATACCGCGTGGAACCAGCTGTCGCGCCGCTTCGCTTATCTCGCCCCCTTGGGCAAATCGGTGCAAGCGGCGGAGGTGAAGGGCAAGACCGTCTATCGGCTGCGCGTAAATACCGGCAGCGCGAACCAGGCATCGGACCTGTGCGGGAAACTCAAATTGGCTGGAGAGAATTGCTTCATAGCCCGGTGACATACCCCGGTTGCCGCGGTCCGAAGCCTGCGGTAGCCGTCACCCCATGAAGCCCGTTATCTTCGGCCTGTCCGGCCCGACCCTGACCCCGGACGAAATCGCCCTGTTCCGCGCCGCCGATCCGCTCGGCTACATCCTGATGGGGCGCAACTGCGTCGACCGCGATCAGATGCGCGCGCTGACCGACGCGCTTCGCGATCTTTCGGGGCGGGCCGATCTGCCGATCCTGATCGATCAGGAGGGCGGGCGCGTCGCGCGGATGAAGCCGCCGGTCTGGCCGGCCTTTCCGGCACCCTCCGCCTTCGCCGCGCTCTACGATCGCGCGCCGTCCTCGGCCATCGCGGCTGCCAAGGCCAATGGGCAGGCGCTGGGCGTCATGCTGGCGGAGGTCGGCGTGACCGTCGATGCGACGCCGCTGCTCGACGTGGCGCAAGCCGATATGACCGGCGCGATCGGCGACCGCAGCTTCGGCGCGGACCCGATGCAGGTCGCAGCACTTGGCCGCGCCACGCTCGACGGGCTGGCGGCGGCGGGCATCGTCGGCATCGTCAAGCATATGCCGGGCCATGGTCGCGCGACCGTCGACAGCCACCTCGAACTACCGTGCGTGTCCGCCCCTGCCGACGCGCTGGAACAGGACATCGCCCCGTTCGCCACGCTGGCGTCCGCACCGATGGCGATGACCGCGCATGTCGTGTTCGAGGCATGGGATGCGGAGCACCCGGCCACGCTGTCGCCGACCGTCATTCGCGATGTGATTCGCGGCCGGATCGGCTTCGACGGGCTGTTGATGACCGACGATATCGACATGAAGGCGCTGAGCGGCGCCCCGGCGGACAAGGCGGCGGCGGCGATCGCGGCGGGGTGCGACGTGGTGCTCGACTGCTGGGCACGGCTGGATGAGATGACGGCGATCGCGGATCGACTGGAGGAGATCGCCCCGGTGTCACGCGCACGGCTCGACCGGGCGATGGCCGGGATCGGCTCGGCCGGCGCGATGGAAATCGCCGACCTCATCGCCACGCGGGACCGTCTGCTGGCCATCGCCTGATGCGATAACCGCTTCTTAACGCGCCGGACCTATCCTCATGGCGCGGAAGGACCGGACGATGCTGCCGACAGAGCCACTGCAACTCCACCATAGCTGGCCGATCATCGAGCGCGGTGTGCGCCTCGCACACGGGGTGCTCGATATAGGTCGTGGCGCCGCGACGATCGGCGATGGCCCGTTTTCCTGCGACCTGATCGATGGCAAATTGTCGTGGTCCGCCGCGACCTTCGCGCTGTTCGGCTTGCCGGCCGGCACCGTACCGACCCGCGGCCGGGTGCTGCCGATGTACCGCACCGACTCGCGCTCGGCGCTGGAGCGGCTGCGCGCCCACGCCATCCGCCACCGCCGCGGCTTCACGATCGATACCGAAGTCGACGCCCCCGGCCAGCCGCTGCGCTGGATTCGCATCGTCGCGGTGCCGGAGGTCGAGGGCGGCCGCGCGGTGCGGCTGCGCGGGCTGCATCAGGACGTAACGCACGAATATCGGTGACGGATCGCCCTGCCGCCCGGTAGGGTCGCGGCCATGGATGGCGACGCGCCGGTATTTACGATCGAACTGGACGGGTGGGAAGGGCCGCTCGACCTGCTGCTGGCGCTCGCGCGAACGCAGAAGGTTGATCTGCGCCGCATCTCGATCCTCGCGCTCGTCGAACAATATCTGCGCTGGATCGACCGGGCGGCGGCGCTGCGGCTCGAACTGGCGGCCGACTGGCTGGTGATGGCCGCGTGGCTCGCCTATCTGAAATCAGCGCTGCTGCTGCCGCACGAACCGGACATGGACCCTGATCCGGAGGAGATGGCGCTACGGCTGCAGCTTCGCCTGGAACGGTTGGATGCAATGCGCGAGGCCGGGGCACGGCTGATGGCGCGCGACCGCATCGGCCGGGATGTGTTCCTGCGCGGTGACCCGGAGGGGCTGAACATCGTGCGCAAGGCGCGGTGGGATGCCGGGCTGTACGATCTCATCGAAGCCTATGGCCGGGTCAGCGCGCGTACCCGCCCGGTGCTGCACGTCGTCGCCACCCGCCCGGTGATGACGCTGGACGTCGCGATCGAACGGGTGGAGGCGATGCTCGGCACACGGATCGACTGGACCTCGATCGCGGCGTTCCTGCCCGCCGATGCGGACGAGCGCTATCGCCGCTCCGCACTCGCCTCGACCTTTCTCGCGACCCTCGAACTCGCGCGACAGGGGCGGGTGGCGATCCGGCAGGATGCGCCGTTCGGGCCGATCGACGTGCGGAGGATCGCATGACCGATCCGTTCGTCCGCGCGGTGGAGGCCGTGCTGTTCGCCAGCGAAACGCCGATGACGGTTCCGATGATCGCCGCCTATGTCGGCGATGGCGACGTGCGCGCGGCACTGGCAACGATCGAGGCGGACCATGCAGGCCGCGGCTTTGGCCTTGTCCGGCGGGGCGAGCATTGGCATTTCGAAACCGCGCCCGACCTTGCCCATTTCCTGCGTCGCGACCGTGACGAATCGCGCCGCCTGTCGCGCGCCGCGATCGAGACGCTGGCGATCATCGCCTATCACGAACCGGCGACCCGCGCGGACATCGAATCGATCCGGGGGGTGCAGATATCGAAAGGGACGATCGATGTGCTGCTCGCGGCCGGCTGGGTCCGCCCGGCGGGACGGCGCGAGGTTCCGGGGCGTCCGCTACAGTACACAACGACGCAGGCGTTTCTGGACCATTTTGGCCTCAATACCCGCCGTGACCTGCCGGGAATCGAGGATTTGCGCGCGGCGGGGCTGCTCGACCCAATCGACGATGCCTTTGCAAGCGTGCTGGAAAGCGGCGACGATAGCGACTAAGTGAGCGGCAACGATATGTTTCGCTTGGAGTGTGGACGATGGGTGGTCTTAGCATTTGGCACTGGCTTATCGTCGGCGTCGCCATCTTGCTGCTGTTCGGCAAGGGTCGTTTTTCCGACATGATGGGCGACGTGGCCAAGGGACTGAAGAGCTTCAAGAAGGGCATGGCCGAGGACGATGATGTTCCCCCGCCGCCGGCGCGCCCGCGCGAACGGCTGGAACAGCGCCCGCTCGACAGCGCCTACGACCATGATCTGCCGCCGCGCGATCCGGTGCATCGCGATCCCGTTCGCGACGACCGCCCGCACGGCGACCGCTGACCTTTTGTTCCCTGGCGGGCCATGTGCCCGCCTGACCCCGAGCGCCGATGTTCGATATCGCTCCCACCGAATTGATGGTCGTCGCGCTCGTCGCGCTGGTCGTCATCGGTCCCAAGGATTTGCCAAAAGCCATGCGCATCGTCGGCCTGTGGGTCGGCAAGGCGCGCGGCGTGGCGCGCCAGTTCCGCTCCGGCTTCGACACGATGGTGCGCGAGGCCGAACTGGCGGAAATGGAAAAGAAATGGGCCGAGGAAAACGCCCGGATCATGCGCGAGCATCCGACCGATGCGCCCGCCGCAGTGCATCCGGTCGACGCACCATCGCCGCCGCCGCCCGTGCATCCGGTCGACGCGCCTTCGCCACCGCCGCCGGTGCATGACCCGGCACCGCAAGACGATGCGCCTGCGCCGGTGATGGTCGAACGGCCCGAACTGCGCGAGGCACCCGGCGATCAACCGCCCGCCGCCGATGGCAAGGCCCCGTCATGAACGATATCGACGACAGCCAGGCCCCGTTGCTCGATCACCTGATCGAACTGCGCCGCCGCCTGCTCTATTCCGCGCTGGCGGTTGCCGTCTGCTTCGGGGTCTGCTTCTATTTCTCGCACCAGATTCTGACGTTCCTGGTCAAGCCGCTGCTGGCGGCGGGACAGACGAAGCTGATCTTCACCCAGATTTTCGAGGCGTTCTTCGTCCAGATCAAGGTCGCGTTCTTCGCGGCGATGATGCTGTCCTTCCCGGTGATCGCCAACCAGCTGTGGCAATTCGTAGCGCCGGGGCTGTACCGCAACGAAAAGCGCGCGCTGTTCCCGTTCCTGATGGCGACGCCAGTGCTGTTCATCGCCGGTGCCGCGCTTGCCTATTACGTGACCATCCCGGTCGCGCTGCACTTCCTGCTCGGCTACCAGGGCAATCTGGGCGGCGTGCAGCAGGAGGCGTTGCCTTCGGTCGAGGCGTATCTGTCGTTCGTAATGCAGTTCCTGTTCGCGTTCGGGCTGGCATTCCTGCTGCCGGTGCTGCTGATGCTGCTGGAGCTGGCGGGGATCGTCACCCGCAAGCAGCTGGTCGGTGCGCGGCGCTATGCGATCGTCGGGGCGTTCGCGATCGCCGCCGTTGCGACGCCGCCCGATATCGGATCGCAGTTCCTGCTCGCGGTGCCGCTGATCCTGCTCTACGAATTGGCGCTGATCGCGATCTGGTTCACCGAGAAGCGCCGGGCGAGGCAGGACTCGACGGCGACTGAGGAAGAGGCGGCCTGACCGCCAGCCTTCTCACTGCCGAATGAAAAAGGGCGGCCCGGACATGATCCGGGCCGCCCTTTTCTTTGCCGGGTAACCGGCGGATGCGGTTACTTGCTATCCTTCGCGGCGCCCGCGACGGCATTGCCCGCCGAAGACACGTCCTTGCCGACGCCCTCGACGGTGTTGCAGGCGCTGATGGAAAGGGCGCCGGCGACGACGGCGAGGCTCAGGATCTTACGCATGTTCTTCTCCGGTATTTCGCGGGGCGTGCCCGCTTCCGGGAGAGGAATGTCCGACGAAAATATTCGTTCCGGAACGGCAATGGAATAGGCACCAAAAAAGCGACCCGCCGGTGTTAGCCGACGGGTCGCTTAGGTAAAAACCAGTATATGGGCCCGGTGGCGCTACCGGGGGGGGGAGGGTTTACGCCGACCGGGCCCTTTTAGCGGATAGCGAGAGCGGGGGGGCATAAATTCGCTATCCGAAGGTGATAACGGCAAGCCCTATCCTTGGTTCCGGCTGTCCGGCGTCTTTTTTTGGAAAAGAACGTCAGCTCGGAAACGCGCCGCACTTCTTGGTCTGCCAGATACCCTTGCGCCAGCATTTCGTGTTTTCGAACTGGTACAGGCGCACCGGGCGCATATACGTGATCTGGCGGGTGAACTGCTGTTCGCCATACGCCACCAGCGAGTTGCGCAGCTTGCGCATCCGCAATTCGGCGAATTCGCCCAGGTAGCCGCGCGGCACGAACAGTGCTTCCTGTCCGATCTCGTTCGCCGCCTGGCAGAAGCCGAGCTGTGCCGACACGGTCGAGAAGCTCGAATAGACGCGTGTGCCGAACTGGTCGAGCGCGGTCTGCCCGGCCTTCAGCGATCCGGTCGTCCGGTCGAAATACTTGTCGAGCGCGGCGTAGCTGTCCTTCAGCTCGTCGGCATGGTTGAAGAGCAGGGCGTTGTAGTTGTCGAGCGTCAGCATCGTCGGCTCGAACTGGCACTGCAGCGCAGCGACGTTCAGCGCCGAGCGCAGGTTCCACAGCACGGCGGCGCGCAGTTCCGCCGGGGTTGCACCCGGAAGCGCCTGCGACGTGATGCCGGGCTCTTCCCCCGTGACGCGCGGGCCTTCCATGTCGAAGGGCTTGAAGAAAAATTGGGCCGACGCGGGGGATGCCGCGACGGTCAGGGCGGCGGCAGCGGCCAGGACCAGGGTACGCACTACGCTCATCTCTTCCTTTCACGGCGCGACGGCGCCAGGGCAGGCAGCGATGGTTAAGGCGTTTTTGACGGGGACCCAAGCCCCATCTTGCATCCGTCGCGCACGTTTCGCCGCATGCAGGCGTAACGACCCGGCTAGGCCGGGCATGCCCAACGAAAAGGGCCGCCCGGTCGCCCGGACGGCCCTTCGCCAGAATAGCCGAAATCGGCTGATTACATGGCGTTGGTCATGCCGGCTTCGTTCGACATCATGGTGTCGTTCGACATCATCATGCTGTCGTTCGACATCATCATGGTGTCGTTGCCCATGGCGCCGTCAACGGCGGTCATGTTGTCCGACATCGTGCCGTCCATCATGTCGGTCGAGTTCAGGTCGGTGATCGTTGCGTTGTCGGCAGTGGTTTCGGTCTTGCCACCGCAAGCCGACAGCGCCAGTGCTGCGCCGGCGATCATCGAGCCGGTCAGAATCTTCGAGAATGCACGCATGGTAAGCTCCCTAAGCTAAGGATAGGCGGCATTTCTTGCCGTTAATACCCAATCCGCGCTGGACATTAGTCGAAGGGGTGTCCGCCCTCAAGCCTCTTTCGCAGGAGGGTACAGCCCGTCCAGAAACGCCGGCAGGCCGGCGGCGAGCGCATCGTCGAACATCGCAGGGTCGACCGATTTCCCCAGCGCCGCTGCGCTGGTCACGGGAAATTCGGCGATCCCACATGGCACGATGCCCCCGAAATGTGACAAATCTGGGGCCAGATTGACCGAAAAGCCGTGCAATGTCGCCCAGCGGCGGACCCGGACGCCGATCGCGCCGATCTTTGCCTCCCGTCCGCCGTCCGCCGTCCAGATGCCGATCCGGTCGGGCACTGCATAGGCATGGATGTCGAAGGTCGCCAGTGCACCGATCACCCACGCCTCCACCGCATGGACGAAACGGCGGACGTCGCGCCCGCGCTGGGTGAGGTCTAGCATCAGATAACCGATGCGCTGCCCCGGCCCGTGATAGGTATAACGCCCGCCGCGCCCTGCGGTATGCACCGGAAAGCGCGGGTCAAGCAACTCGGCGGGGTCGGCGCTGGTGCCGGCGGTGTAGAGCGGCGGATGTTCAAGCAGCCAGATCAGCTCGTCGGCGTGGCCATCGGCGATGGCGGTCGCGCGCGCCTCCATTGTGGCGAGCGCCGACGGATAGTCGATCTGTCCGGTTTCGGGGCGCCATTCGATCCGCTGGGCGATCGCGACGGGCGGTATGCTGGGGTCAGGGGCCATTTTCATTCGGGGTCAGGATGGGTACAGCGTCCATCGGATAAAAGGGGAGCAAGTGCAACGATGGCAAAGATCGGGACGATTTGGGACCGCGCGGTGGATTTCGTCCGCGATCATCTGGGTGAGGCGATGCCGGTACTGCTGGCGACGCAATTCGTGCTGCCGGCGATCAACGGCAGCCTGAGCGGCCTGCGCGCGGGCGCGGGCGGCGGTGTCACCGCGGCGCTGGGCATCCTGTCGGTCGCCGCTGCGCTCGTGTCGCTGTGGGGCGCGCTCTACCTCATCGCTTTTGCCGCGCAGCCCAATGGACAGGAGCAGCACCGCGTCGCGCTGTCGCTGGCCAAGACCCGGTTCCTGCCGATGATCGGCATCAGCATCGTGATGATCGTCGCTCTGACGGTGCTGGCGGTCCCCGGCATCATCCTGGCGGTCGCCAGCGGCTTTGATTTCACGTCGCTCATGCGCGGTGTCGCGCCGCAGCCGACCGAATTCGCCAAGCTGGGCGGGGCGGTGCTGTATTTCGTCGCGCTGGCGCTGTTCATCCTGTGGATTTCGGCGCGGCTGTTGCCGGTCAACGCCGTCGTTGCGCATGAACGCCGGGGCGTCGGTGCGCTGCGGCGCGCGTTCGAGCTGACGCGCGGCATGACGATCAAGCTGATCGGCGTACTGCTCCTCTATGCCATCGTCGCGGGGATCGCGGTATCGGCGGCGCAGTTCGCCATCGGCGGCGTCATCGGCCTGCTGACCAGCGGCACCGGCGCGCTGTCGCCCGCGATCATTGCCGGTGCGTTCGCGGTGGCGGCGGTCAGCACGGTGCTGGCGCTGTACCAGAGCGCATTCGTCGGCAAGCTGTACCGCGAAATCATCGGCCAGCAGGACGACGCGGCCGTCTTCGCATGAGGCTGAATATCGCTGCGGCCTGCCAGGAAGCATCGCATATCTGGAAACGCGACCGCGACGTGATCGCCGCGGTCGCCGGCGTATTCTTCTTCCTGCCCAATCTGGCGCTGGGGCTGTTCATGCAGGTAAGCCCGATCCCGGTCGGGGGCGGCGGGCAGGACGATCAGGCGCTGGTGGCATCAATGCAGTCGTTCCTGGTGGACAATGCGCCGCTGCTGCTGTTCCAGATGCTGGCCGAACTGGTCGGGGTCGCGGTGCTGCTTGCGCTGTTGCTGGACCCCGGACGACCCACGGTCGGGGAAGCATTGCGGATCGTCGCACGGCGGCTGCCGGTGCTGGTCGCCTCAACGATGCTCATCAATATCGCGCTGGTCGGGGGGATCGCGCTGTTCATCGTGCCGGGCCTGTATGTCATCGGCCGCGCGGCCCTGGTCCTGCCGGTATTGGTCGGTGAACCCGAGCGGCGTTTCGGCGATGCGATCGGCCGTGCGATCGAACTGACGCGGGGACGGGTGATCCAGTTGCTGTCACTCTGGGCGCTGATCTTCGTCGGCGCCTATTTCGTGCAGACGCTGTTGCAGAGCCTCGCGCGGGTTGCGTCGGCGGGTGGCACCAATCCGTTCACCGCCGGGATCATCGCGGTCGCGACGTCGGCGGTGTCGATGGCGACCCTCATCGCCTACACCCTTACCCGCGCAGTCATCTACCGCCGGCTCGCCAGCAACGGATAATGGCTCCCGCAGTCGTCGGGCAGCACCCCGGCGACGCGCGGATCGGCAAAGGTTTCGATCGTGCGCTGATACGGCACGAAGCCCGAGCGGCGGTAAAAGGCCAACGCGCCGGGATGGTCGAGCGTGCAGGTATGCACCCAAACCCGCTGCACGTCCTTGCCCCACGCCATCGCCAGCGCATTCGCCATCAGCCAGCGGCCATGGCCCTTGCCGGCCAGTTCGGGGATCAGCCCGACATAGGACAGCTCGCATTCGCCCGCATGGCGGAAATCGAGTTCGAGCATCCCGACCTCGATCCCTGCACGGTCGACCACGGCCCAGATGCGCACGGCGTCATCGTGGACGATCGCGCTCAGCCGTTCGTCGGCCATCACCAGCCGCGAAAACCACAGCCATGGCCCGCCGACCCGCCGGAACAGCGCGCGATATCGTTCGATCGCCGGTCGTTCCCATCGCACCAAGCGCAGTGGTGAGGCGGGCAGGGGGGCCGGGCGCGGCCGCTCCAGCATTTCCAGCGAGGTGACGATCGTCGCCACCTCGCCCGGTTTGACCGGGATCAGCCCCATGGCGTCAGCTCCATGTCGCCAGCGGCGGCAGGCTCATCAGGATCGCATCGATATTGCCGCCGGTCTTCAGCCCGAACAGCGTGCCGCGATCATAGACGAGGTTGAATTCGGCATAGCGCCCACGCCATTCCAGCTGCCGGGCCTTGTCGGCGTCGTCGAACGGCATGTCCATGCGCCGCCGCACCAGCTGCGGATAGATTGACAGGAACGCATCCCCCACATCGCGGGTAAAGGCGAAATCGGCGTCCCAGTCATTGCCGAGATGGTCGTAGAAGATGCCGCCGACGCCGCGATGCACCCCGCGGTGCGGAATGTAGAAATAATCGTCGGCCCATTGCTTGAACTTCGGATAATGCGCCGGGTCGTGCGCGTCGCATGCCGCCTGCATCGCGGCGTGGAAATCGGCGGTATCCTCCGCATACGGAATGGGCGGATTAAGGTCCGCGCCGCCGCCGAACCAGCGCTTCGTCGTGACCAGGAATCGGGTGTTCATGTGCACCGCCGGCACATGCGGATTGGCCATGTGCGCGACCAGGCTGATGCCCGTGGCAAAGAAGCGCGGGTCTTCGGCTGCGCCGTGGATCGACTTGGCAAACTCGCCCTCGAAGGTGCCGCCGACCGTCGACACGTTCACGCCGACCTTTTCGAACACGCGACCCTTCATCACCCCGCGCACCCCGCCACCGCCCGGCGCGCCCGACGGATCGATCCGGTCCCACGGGGTGTAGGTGAAGCTGGCGTCCGATCCGGCGTCACGCTCGATCGCCTCGAACGACGCGCAGATGCGGTCGCGCAGCGATTCAAACCAGGTGCGGGCGGATTGTTGCTGGGGGTCGAGCGGTTGCATGGCACGCGACTTAAGCCGGATTGCCGATTGCCGCAAAGCCCTCTGGCACAACCGCTAAGAAACCGGTGTCAATAAACCATCTCGACGCCATGGACGAACCGCTTTACGAAGGCTCTAGCACACCAAAGATCACCGGCACGGCGGAGAATATCGCTGATACCGGTTACCATCGGAGAGAATGATGTACGACCGCACCTATTACGCGACCCACCCGGACATGATGGAATGCGTGTCGAACGAGGAGCTGCGCGACCGCTATCTGATCGACGGGCTGTTCCGCGAGGGTGAGTGCGTGCTGAACTACACCCATGCCGACCGGTTCGTGATCGGCGGCGTGGCGGTGGGTACTGCGCCGGTCAAGCTGCCGACGCAGACCGAGCCGAAGTCGGCGGAGGGGCATCCCTTCCTCGAACGCCGCGAGATGGCGGTGGTCAATGTCGGGTCGGCCGAGGGCACGGTGAGCGTCGATGGCGAGGTGTTCACGCTTGGCAACAAGGACTGCGTGTACGTCACGATGGGCGCGCAGGACGTGGAATTCGCTGGCAACGGCGCGCGTTTCTACCTGGCTTCGTGCCCGGCGCATAAGGGCTTCCAGACCCGCAAGCTCGGCATTGCCGACGCCAACGCGCTGGAACGCGGCAGCCTCGAGGAATCGAACGAGCGGACGATCTTTCAGCTGGTGATCCCCGGCGTGTGCGACAGCGCGCAGCTGGTCATGGGCCTGACGGTGTTGAAGCCCGGCAGCGTGTGGAACACCATGCCGCCGCACATCCACGAACGCCGCAGCGAAATCTATTTCTACTTCGAACTGCCGACCGACAATGACAAGGTGTTCCATTACATGGGTGAGGGCGAAGCGATGCGCCACATCGTCATGGGCAACGAGGAAGCGGTGATTTCCCCGCCCTGGTCGGTGCACATGGGGTCGGGCACGCGGTCCTATGCCTTCATCTGGGCGATGGCGGGCGAGAATCAGGACTATACCGATATGCAGGTCCTCGACATCTGCCAGTTGGCGTGAGCGCCATGGCCAACCCCTTCGATCTGTCCGGCCGGGTCGCCGCCGTCACCGGCGCCAATACCGGTATCGGGCAGGCGATCGCGGTCGCGCTGGCCGCGGCGGGGGCCGATGTCGCGCTGATCGGGCGGACACCGGCGACCGACACCGCCGAACAGGTGCGCGCGCTTGGCCGGCGGGCGGCGATCGTGTCGGCCGACTTGTCGACCATCGCGCCCGTCGAGCGGGTCGTCGCCGAGACGCTGGCGGCTCTCGGGCGGCTAGACATCCTCGTCAACAATGCCGGGATCATCCGCCGCGCCGATGCGGTGGATTTTACCGAGGAGGACTGGGACGCGGTGGTCGACACCAACCTGAAGTCGGTGTTCTTCCTCTCGCAAGCCGCCGGGCGGCACATGATCGCTGAAGGGCACGGGCGGATCATCAACATCGCCTCGATGCTGACCTTCCAGGGCGGGGTGCGCGTGCCGAGCTATACTGCGTCCAAATCGGGGATCGGTGGCCTTACCAAGCTGCTGGCGAACGAATGGGCGAAGCACGGCGTGACCGTCAACGCGATCGCACCGGGCTATGTCGCCACCAACAACACCGCCGCGCTGCAGGCCGATCCGGTGCGCAATACCGCGATTCTGGACCGCATTCCGGCGGGGCGCTGGGGTGATCCGGGCGATCTGGGCGGGGCGGCGGTGTTCCTCGCCTCCGATGCCGCCGCCTATGTCCAGGGCCACATCCTGGCCGTCGATGGCGGGTGGTTGGCGCGATGATCCTGTGCTTCGGCGAAGTGCTGCTGCGGCTGACCGCACCGGGCCGCGAACTGTTGATGCAGACCGGGCGGTTCGACGTCCATGTCGGCGGCGCGGAGGCGAATGTCGCGGTCGGTCTTGCGAATCTCGGCCATGCGACCGCGATGGCGAGCGCCGTGCCCGACAACCCGCTGGCGCGCGGCGCGGTCGGTGCGCTGCGGGCGCAGGGCGTCGATTGTTCGCGGGTCGCGGTGCGCGACGGGCGGATGGGGCTGTATTTCCTCAGCCCCGGCGCCGGGCTGCGCGCATCCGACATCGTGTACGACCGCGCTGGGTCCAGCTTCGCGACGACGCCCGCCGATGCCTGGGACTGGGACGCGCTGCTCGCGGGCTGCACGCGCCTGCACCTGTCGGGCATCACCCCGGCGCTGGGCGAGGAGACCGCACGGGCCGCGATCGCCGCCGCCGAAGCGGCGCGGGCGCGCGGGCTGACCATCTCGTTCGACGGTAATTACCGGGCGCGGCTGTGGGACGCATGGGACAGCGACCCGCGCGGCGTGCTGACCCGGCTGGTCGGGATGACCGACCTGTTGTTCGGCAACCACCGCGACGTGTCGCTGCTGCTCGGCCGGGCGTTTTCGGGCGATGGCGAGGATCGCCGGCGCGAGGCGGCGGAGGCAGCCTTCGCGGCGTTTCCGAACCTGAACCATATCGCCTCGACCGCCCGCCATGTCGATGATGCCGATCGCCATCGCCTGTCGGCGCGGATCGATACGCCGGCGGGCGCGGTGCAGACGCAGGAGGTGGCGATATCCGGCATCGTCGACCGGATCGGTGGCGGCGATGCCTTTGCCAGCGGCGTGCTGCACGCGCTGATGTCGGGGCGGGACGACGCGACGGCGGCGCAGTGGGGGCTGGCGGTTGCCGCGCTCAAACATTCGCTGCCCGGCGATTTCAGCCTGTTTCGTCAATCGGATATCGATGCATTCCTGTCCGGCGGGCTGGACGTCCGCCGCTGATCCTAGCATAGCGGGGCGGGGGAACGGCCGCGGGGGCGCCACGTTTCCGTGATCGATGCGAGGCGACGTGGAACAGGGCGGCGACACGAGCGGACAGGCGGCGCGCGACGACCGCAGGATCGCGCTGGAGATCGCCGGGACCGATGGCGGGACCGACCCGTTCGTCGCCGCCGTGCGTGCGACCCGCATGCCGATGATCATCACCGACCCGCGGCTGCCCGACAATCCGGTGGTGTTCGTCAACGATGCCTTTTGCCGCCTGACCGGCTATGCCCGCGACGCGATCATCGGGCGCAACTGCCGGTTCCTGCAGGGTGAGGATACCGACCCCGCGACCATCGCGCAGATTCGCGCGGCGGTGGCGGCGGTGGAATCGGTCGAGGTCGATATCCGGAACTATCGCGCCGACGGCACGGCGTTCTGGAACCGGCTGCTGCTGGCGCCGGTCCATGATGCGGATGGCAGGCTCGCCTATTTCTTCGCCAGCCAGCTCGACGTCACGCAGGAGCGCGCGCGGCTCGAGGGGCTGGAATCGACCAACGCCGCCCTGCTCGCCGAACTCGCCGGGCGCTTCCGCGAACAGGAGGAGCGCGAGCGCGAGATGCTGTTCGCGCTGGAGGCGGGGCGCTTTGGCACCTGGTCGTTCGATCGCGCGACGCGGGAACTCACGTTGTCGGCGATCTGCCGGACCAATTTCGGTTTCGATGCCGACTATCCGCCGTCGACTGCGGAAATCTCGGCGATCCTCCACCCCGACGACCGGGTGGCGGCCGTGGCGGCGATCGAGGCCAGCTTCGCCGGACAGCCGCTGGAGATCGAGGTTCGCATCCGTCCCGCCGGTGGCGAAATCCGCTGGATCGCCAGCCGGGGACAGCCGACGCTGAATGCCGAGGGGCAGGTCGTCCGTCTGACCGGCGTGTCGATCGACGTCACCGTGTACAAGCGGCTGGAGCGGATGCGCGCGGCGATGGCCGAGCTGAACGACGCGCTGCGCCTGCTCGACGATCCGGTCGACATGAGCGTGGAGGCAGCGCGGATCATCGGTGAGGCGCTGAGCGTCGACCGCGTGGGGTACGGCGTGGTCGATCGCGCCGCCGAAACCATTACCATCGAACGCGACTGGAACGCGCCCGGCGTGACCACCATCGCCGGGGTGCTGAACTTCCGCGACTATGGCAGCTATATCGACGACCTGAAGCGCGGCGAGACGGCGATCGTCGAGGATGCGCGCACCGACCCGCGTACCGCCGACACCGCCGCGCAGCTGGAATCGATCAACGCCCGCGCGTTCATCAACATGCCGCTGACCGAACTGGGTGGCCTGGCCGCGCTGATCTACATCAATCACGGCGAACCCCGGGCGTGGCGCGACGACGAGATCGCGTTCGTCCGCGAAGTCGCCGAACGCACCCGCGCCGCGACCGAACGCCGCCGGGCCGAGCGCGAACTGGCGGCACTGGCCGAATCGCTGGAGGAACAGGTCGTCGACCGGACCAAGGCGCTGGTGACGGCACAGGACGCACTGCGCCAGAGCCAGAAGATGGAAGCGATCGGGCAGTTGACCGGCGGGGTCGCCCACGACTTCAACAACCTGTTGACCATCGTGCGGTCGTCGGTCGACCTCCTGCGCCAACCAACACTTAGCGACGACCGGCGCGAGCGGTACCTGGCGGCGATCAGCGACACGGTCGATCGCGCGGCGAAGCTGACCGGGCAGCTGCTGGCCTTTGCCCGCCGATCCGCGTTGCAGCCGGAGGTGTTCGACGTCAACGAAGCGGTCGCGGCGCTGGGCGATATCGTCCGCACGCTGGCGGGTTCGCGGATCGAGGTGACGATCCGCCCCTGCGACACGCCCGTGTTCGTCGATGCCGATCCGAACCAGTTCGATACCGCCATCGTCAACTTCGCCGCCAATGCCCGCGACGCGATGCAGGGGGAAGGGCGCCTTACGCTGTCGGTCGACCGGGTGGATGGCATCCCCGCCGGGCCTGGTGCCGCGCCACAGCCGGGGCCGTTCGTGGTCATTATCGTCGGCGATACCGGCAGCGGGATCGACGACGAAACGCTGATCCGCATCTTCGAACCGTTCTTCACGACCAAGGAACTGGGCAAGGGCACCGGGCTGGGGCTCAGCCAGGTGTTCGGCTTCGCCAAACAGTCGGGCGGGGAAGTGCGCGCGCGCAGCGTGCCCGGCAACACCGAATTCGCGCTGTATCTGCCGCAGGTCACCACCCCCGACCAGCGACCGGCATCGCTGCGGGAAGTGCCCGTATCGCCGGCGGGCGAGGGGCTGCGCGT
Source organism: Sphingomonas sp. Leaf23 (assembly GCF_001421585.1). Lineage (NCBI taxonomy): Bacteria > Pseudomonadati > Pseudomonadota > Alphaproteobacteria > Sphingomonadales > Sphingomonadaceae > Sphingomonas > Sphingomonas sp. Leaf23. The sequence continues at coordinate 50,677 of NZ_LMKR01000001.1, forward strand.
GCTGGTGGTCGAGGATAATGTCGCCGTCGGTACTACCACGGCACAGGCATTGGAGGCGCAGGGCTTCGTACCGGTCCATGTCGTCGACGGACAGGCCGCACTGGCGCTGCTCGCCGAACGATCCGACGGCTTCGATATCGTCTTTTCCGACGTGATGATGCCGGGGATCGATGGCGTCGAACTGGCGGCACGGGTCCGCGCGCGCTATCCGGCGCTGCCGGTCTTGCTGACCAGCGGCTATAGCGACGTGATCGTCCGGCACGGCACCATGGGATTCGAATTGCTGCACAAGCCCTATACCATCGGCCAGCTGATCGTTGCCTTGCGCCGGGTCGCCGGGCGTTGAGCGACCGGCCCGCCGCGCCCGCGCGCGGTTTCATACCCCTCTACACCTTCGCCTATTGCGGGCTGTTCGTCGCGTTCATGCCGTTCGTGTCGATCCTGTTGCAGGTGAAGGTCGCGGCGATCGATCCGGCGAACCGCGTCGCGCTGCTCGGCTGGGCGGTACTGGGCGGGGCGGTGGTCGCCAGCGTCGCGAACATCGCCGCCGGCTGGCTCAGCGACCTGCATTGGCGGCGCAGCCACAGCCGGCGCCTGCCGATCGCCATCGGCCTGTTGCTGCTGGCGCTGGCCTTTGCCGCGATCCACCGGGCGGGGGATCGCACCGGGCTGCTGATCGCCATCGCCTTCTGGCAGGTCGCGCTGAACCTGATGTTCGCGCCGATGGTCGCAGTAATGGCCGACGAGGTGCCCGACGCGGCCAAGGGGCGGGTGTCGGGGTTGCTCGGCATTTCGCATCCGATCGGCATGTTGTCCGCCGCCGCCGTCACCGCGCCGCTCTTCCCGACCGAGGGCGCGCGTTTCGCGGTCAACGTCGCGCTTGCGGCGGTGATGATCGTGCCGTTCCTGCTGCTGGCGCGCGAACGCGGGGCAGGGGGCGATAGCCGGCCCGCCGACACTGCCCCGGTCGCGGTGGTGCGCGGCGATCTGGTGCGGGCATGGATCGCGCGGCTGGCAATGCAGGTCGCGGGAAATGGGCTCACCGCCTATGCCTTTTTCCACTTTGCCGATCGCTGGCGCGGGACCGGCGATCCGGCGGGGCCGGTGGCGCAGGCTATGGCGATCGTCACCGCGGTCGTCGTGGTCGCGACGATCGTCGCCGGGCGCTGGTCCGACCGGTTGGGCGGGCGCAAGCCGTTCCTGGGCGCCGCCACGCTGCTCGTCATTGCCGGGCTGATCGGCATGGCGACCGCCCCCGGTTTTGTCGGGGCGATCATCGGCTATGGCGTGGCGCAGACCGGGCTGTCGGTGTTCCTGGCGCTGCATTCGGCACTGGCGATGCAGATGCTGCCGTCGCCTGCGACGCGCGGGCGCGACCTTGCCGTGCTGAACCTCACCAACACGCTGCCGGCCTGCGTGCCGCCGTTGCTCGCCGCGCTGGTGCCGGCCGGTGCCGGACTGGGCGCGGTGTTCGTCACGCTGGCGCTGGTCGCGGCGGTGGGTGGGGCCACGGCGCTGGCGATCCGTTCGGAGCGCTGACCCGCTTCGTGCGTTGCCCGGTTAGTGTAATGCCGGGAGTGCCTGATGATCCGTCTGTTCCATGTCAGCGACGTACATTTCGGCGCGGAGGACAAGGCGGCGATCGCGTGGTTCGGCGAAGCGGTACGCCGCGAACAGCCCGATGCGATCATCATGACCGGCGACCTGACCATGCGCGCGCGCACCGCCGAGTTCGAGGCGGCGGCGGAATGGCTGGAGAGCCTGGGCCGCCCGGTCACGGTTGAGGTCGGGAACCACGATTTGCCGCTCTACAATCTGTTCGCGCGCTTCGTGCGGCCGTACAAGCGGTACAAGCGGCTGGAGCGGATGATCGAGCGGCCGCTGGAAATCGATGGCGTGGCGATCGTCCCGCTGAAAACCACGGCGCGGTTCCAGTTCCGCTGGGACTGGTCGAAGGGCTATGTCGGCGACAAGGCGCTGGCGCGGACGCTCAAGCTGATCCGCCGCGTGCCGAAGGGGGACCTGATCTTCATCGCCGCGCACCATCCGCTGATCGACGTCGGCACGAAGTCGAGTGGGGAGACGCGCGGCGGCGCGGTCGCGCTGAACGCGGTGAAGGCGGCGGGCGCCGATGCCGTCCTGTCGGGCCATGTCCATGACCCGTTCGACATTCCCTATGGCACCGCCGGCGGACAGTTGCGGATGGTCGGTGCCGGCACGCTGTCGACCCGCACCCGCGACGATCCGCCATCGTTCAACGAAATCCGGATTGAGGGCGGCCAGTTCGAAACGATCGCGCGGAAGATGGGGGCGGAGGATGCGCCGGTGACGGCATTGGAGCCAACATCCTACGCTTCGTCACCCCGGACTTGATCCGGGGTCCCGCTTCTTCCGCGTACCTCGGAGCACGGTATATTGGAACTCGCCCGTTCGTCCTGAGTAGCCGCTGAGCTTGTCGAAGGGGCGTATCGAAGGACCGCCAGCGGTGCTTCGATACGGGTCTTCGGCTGCGCTCAGCCCCTACTCAGCACGAACGGGACGGTTTCAGGGTGACAGGCACCGATAGCGGGACCCCGGATCAAGTCCGGGGTGACGAAAGGCGAAGGAGAAAAGCGCCTACGACAGACGCTGCCCGATCAACGTCCCCTTGGTCCCGCGATTGACCAGTTCGAAGCGGAAATTCGGCCACCGCTTGCGCCAGCGCTGCGCCACAACGCGCTCGCCCGGCCGCGCACCGTCGTCGAGCATGACCACGCCCCCGACCGGCAGCCGGTCGAACAGCGTCTCCGCCGCGCCGCGGACATAGGGGTGGATGGTCCAGGGTGGCCCGTCGATCAGCAGCAGGTCGACCTGATCGGGCAGCGCGTCGATATCATACCACACGCCCGGCCAGTCGCCGGGCGATGCGACCAGCGGTGCGGCGCGCAGGTCGGCGGCGATGCCGTGTTCGGCCAGCCATTCGCGGGTCGCATCGACGAAGCCGGCATGCTGGTCGAAACTGATGAGCTGTCCGCCGCCATGCTTGGCCAGCGCCGCGCCGGTCACCAGGCTCGACGCGCCGGTGCCCAGTTCGACGACGGTCTGCGGGCGGCTGGCGGCGATGCGGTCGACGATCAGCGACAGATAGCCGGTGTCGGCCTTCCAGCTGCCAAGGTTCGGCAGGGCATCGGGTGCAAGGCCCAGGTCCGCCATCAACCGCGCCTTGTCCGCCTTCTTGCCGCCCGACAGGCTGCGCAGCAGCCACGGCCACTGGATCGCGCCGAACGCGATGGTGAACAGCTTGTCCGACAGGCTGCGGCGCAGTTCGTCCGGCCACAGGTCGGAATCGGCAAGCGGCAGCAGCGAAGTCTTGGCACGCGAGGTCATGGCGTCTCTTGGGTTGTTCCGCCAGCGCGCGGACGGCCTCTCGCTATACGGTTACGGCCCAAACGAAAAGGGCGGCCCGACACCGAACCGCCCCAAATCGACCGCGACTGGCCGCAAACGGGAACTTTTTCGGCTCCCGCGCGTGCCAGGAACGATTAGCGCTTCGAGAACTGGAAGCTGCGGCGGGCCTTCGCCTTGCCGTACTTCTTGCGCTCGACGGCGCGGCTGTCGCGGGTCAGGAACCCGGCGGCCTTGACCGGCGCACGCAGGACCGGCTCGTAACGGGTCAGCGCCTGGCTGATGCCATGCTTGACCGCGCCGGCCTGACCCGACAGGCCGCCGCCCTTGACGGTGCAGATCACGTCATACGCACCGGTGCGGTCGGCAACGCCGAACGGCTGGTTGATGACGAGACGCAGCGTCGGACGTGCGAAATACACTTCCTGGTCACGACCGTTGATCGTGATCTTACCCGAACCCGGCTTCAGCCAGACGCGCGCAACGGCGTCCTTGCGGCGGCCGGTGGCATAGGCGCGACCGTACTGGTCGATTTCCTGCGCGCGCAGCGGCATGGTCGGGCGCGGTGCTTCGACCGGAGCGGCGGGCGCTTCGGCGCCGTCGGCTTGCGGAGCCGACGCCTGCGGCGCGGCATCGGCCGGCGCCTGCTGACCGGTCAGGTTCGCGAGGTCGGAAAGGGACTGGCGGTTGTCGGACATTATGCGCCCACCTTGTTCTTGCGGTTCATGCTCGCGATGTCGAGAACCTGCGGGTTCTGCGCTTCATGCGGATGCTCGGCACCCTTGAAGATGCGCAGGTTGCGCATCTGCTCGCGACCCAGCGGCCCGCGCGGGATCATCCGCTCGACGGCCTTTTCTAGGACGCGCTCGGGGAATCGACCTTCGAGGACCTTCTCGGCGGTGACCGCCTTGATGCCGCCGGCGTAGCCGGTGTGCTTGTAATAGGTCTTCGTCTTCGCCTTGTTCGAGGTGAAGCGGATCTTGTCGGCATTGATGACGACGACGTTGTCACCGCAATCGACGTGCGGGGTGAACGACGTCTTGTGCTTGCCGCGCAGCACGTTGGCGATGATCGACGCAGCGCGACCGACCACCAGGCCGTCGGCATCGACGATATGCCACTTCTTCTCCACCTCGTGCGGCTTAACCGACTTGGTGGTCTTCATGAGCGCCTTCATGGGCGTTTGACCTTTCGGAAGTTTAACGCGTCCACCCCGAACCGGAGCGGTGCGAACGCCGGGCAAATGCCGAAGGACCGGCGGAAAGTCAAGCAAAGTGCGGCTTTGCTGACGGGTATTATGATACCTTATGGCATTCGCTGGCTGATGCGCGTGGTGGCGGTGGAGGTGGCCGACCCGCTTTCGATGCGCACGACGGTCTGCTGGGTCAGGATCATGGCCGTGCGCGCATCGACGCGGCGCAGGATCGTGCTGGTGCGCCGGCCGCTGGCCTGTCCACCGCGCGCCACGATGTCGCCCGACAGGCGCTGTTCCTCGATCAGCGCGTTGCCCTCGGCATGGATGCGTTCGGTGCCGGTCACGTCCGATCCGCCGTCGAACGGCGGCGTTCCCCGCTGGCGGATATCACGCTGCGGGATGACGCCGCGGCGGACGACGTCGGGGGCGAGCAGGGTCGACAGCATCGACCCGAGCATCGCGACCTGCTGCCGCTCTGGCAGTAGCCGCAACGGGGCGGTCAGCTTCTGCAGCATCGCTGCCCGCGCCGGATCGGTGCCGCCCTGCGCGGTCACGGCATCGATCAGTTTCGCCCACAGCGCGGCGCGGTCGACCACCCCGACCACTTCGCCACGATCCGACAGCTGGTAGGTGATGGGCTGTCCGCGCAGCCCGGCAAAGGCGCGCTCGAACATCGCACCGGGACCATCGGACAGGCCGCCCGCGACCGAATCGATGGTCAGCTCGGCGGTCAGGCCATCGGGGGTGCGGTGAAACCGGACGGTGCGATCGGTGGCATAGCGGCGGACCACGCCCGCTTCGTCGCGTTCCTGTTCGATATGGTAGCGATAGGCGGTGTCGAGCGCCGGCGCGAAGCCGGTCGCCGCCGCCGCTTCGACGGCGGGCGCGGGCGGGAGGAGCGGCATCAGCGTCGGCCGGTGGCGTGCGCGCCCCAGGTCGCCGCGATCACCAGCAGTGCACCGACCAGCTGGTGCAGCGCCGCCACCTCGATCCGCACGCCGCTCATCACCGTGCTGATGCCGAGCAGGATCTGCACGCCGAAGGTGATGTGGATCGCGCGGGCGACCTTGGGGTGACCGGCACGCTTGGCGGCGCGGGCAAGCAGGATCAGCGCCCCGACCGCGGCCCATGCCCACCAGCGATGGATGAAGTGGACGACATAGGGATCGTTGACGATGGCATCGAGCGGCGCGCGGAGCGACCATTCGTCGGCGGGGAAGAAGTGCCTGTTCATCAGCGGCCATTGATCGGTCACCAGCCCGGCGTTCAGCCCGGCGACCCATGCACCGAACAGCAGCTGGACGAAGAGCACCACCAACGCCACCGCGCCGATCGCGGTCATCCGCGCCGGGCGGGCATAGCGATCCGCCGCCAGTTCACGCAGGTCGAGCGCAGTCCACACCGTGCCGGCGAGGATCAGCAACGCATTGAGCAGATGCACCGACAGGCGGATGTGCGACACATCAGTCCTGACCGACAGGCCCGACGCCACCATCCACCAGCCGATCGCCCCCTGCAATCCGCCCAGCGCCAGCACCGCCAGCAGCCGCCCCTTATAGCTGGTCGGGATCGCCCCCCGGACCCAGAACCACGCGAGTGGCACGGCAAAGGCGACGCCGACCAGCCGCGCGAGCAGCCGGTGGAAATATTCCCAGAAGAAGATGCCCTTGAACTGCGCCAGCGTCATGCCCTGGTTCAGCAGCTGGTATTCGGGGATTTTCCGGTAGTTGGCGAACTCCGCCTCCCACTGCGCGGCGTTCAAGGGGGGGAGCGTGCCCGACAGCGGCTTCCATTCGGTGATCGACAGCCCGGATTCGGTCAGCCGGGTGATCCCGCCGACCACCACCATCGCGACGACCAGCGTGGCGACCCACCAGAGCCAGCGGGCGACAGCGCCGGGGCGGGCGCGCGAAGGAAGGGGCGGGGCGAGCATCGCCGGTGTCTAGCGCGGCGGCGGCGGCCAAGAAAGAGGGTGCATGTGGCTTTACCGCCGGCCGCACGCCTGTACGATGGTGCAATGCGAAATGCGTTTCCGTGACGATCGAGGCCTTGGTCGCCCGCTATGGGCTGGGTGCGCTGTTGCTGGGCGCCGGTATCGAGGGCGAGACGGTCGTGGTCCTGGGCGGGATCATGGTCCAGCGCGGGGCGCTGCCCTATGTCGGTGCGATCCTTGCCGCCGCGATCGGGTCGTTCATCGCCGACCAGCTGTTCTTCGCGGCCGGGCGGCGGTTTCGCGACCATCCGCGCGTCCGGCGCTGGAGCGCCAAGCCGGCCTTCGCCCGCGCGCTCGCCGCGTTCGAGCGGCGCCCGACGCTGTTCGTCTTCGCCTTCCGCTTCCTCTACGGGCTGCGCACGGTCAGCCCGGTGGCGATCGGCACCACGCAGCTGCCGCTGGCGCGGTTCGTGGTGCTGAACGGCGCGGCGGCGTTGCTGTGGGCGACGATCTTCGTGTCGATCGGCTATTGGTTCGGGCACGGCCTGAGCGAAGTGATCGGGCGCTGGCTGCCGTCGTGGCAGGTGCTGGCGGGCGGGGCGGCGGTGCTTGCGGTGCTGGGCGGTGTTACGTGGTGGGTAAAGCGGCGGACCTAGCGCGCCCCCGGCAAGGGCAGGCGCCTATTCGCCCTTGCGGCCCAGCTTCTCGACCCGCGCGATCACCTCTTCGCACACTGCCGGCGACACGAACTTGGCGATCGAGCCGCCATACATCGCGATTTCCTTGACCAGCCGCGACGCGATCGGTTGCAGCGATACGTCGGCCATCAGGAAGACCGTTTCGATCCGGTCGTTCAGCTGCTGGTTCATGCCCGCCATCTGGTATTCATATTCGAAATCGGCCACCGCGCGCAGGCCGCGCACGATGACGCTCGCCCCCTGCCGCTCGGCAAAGGTCATCAGCAGCGCGTCGAACGCCACGACCTGAATATCGCCCCCGACATCCGCCACCTCGCGCTCGACCATCGCCAGCCGCTCGTCGAGCGTGAACATCGGCGACTTGGACGGATTGGTCGTGACCCCGATCACCAGCCGGTCGACCAGCTTCGCCCCGCGCCGGATGATATCCATATGCCCGCGCGTGATCGGATCGAACGTGCCGGGATAGACGCCGATCCTCACCGGTCGCGCTCCAGCACGTAACGGGCGATGGCGCGCAGCAGGTCGGCTTCGGGACCGAAGTCGCGCAGATGCTCGATCGACTGGTCGACCAGCAACCGCGCCTGTTCGCGTGCACGGTCGAGGCCGAGCAGCGAGAGGAAGGTTTCCTTGCCCGCCTCGCCATCCTTGCGCAGTGCCTTGCCGACCGCCGCCTCGTCGCCCTCGACGTCGAGGATGTCGTCGGCGATCTGGAAGGCAAGGCCGATATCACGGGCATAGCCGCGCAGCGAGGTGCGCTGATCGGCGGAAATGCGGCCAAGGATCGCGCCGGCCTCGACCGAGCAGGCGATCAGCGCGCCGGTCTTCATCGCCTGCAACCGGGTGACGGTGTTCAGGTCGAAGCTGGTGCCCTCCGCTTCAAGGTCCATCGCCTGTCCGCCCGCCATGCCCGATGGGCCGGAGGCGTGGGCGAGGTCGGCGATTAGTTCGATGCGGACATGCGGGTCGGGATGGGTCGCTTCATGCGCCAGGATTTCGAACGCCAGCGCGTGGAGACAGTCACCCGCCAGGATCGCGGTCGCTTCGTCGAATGCTTTGTGCACCGTGGGCTTGCCGCGCCGCATGTCGTCATCGTCCATCGCGGGCAGGTCGTCATGGACCAGGCTGTAGACATGGATGCATTCGATCGCGAGCGAGGCACGGGCGGCGCGCACCCGTTCGACATTGAACAGCCGGGCGGTGGCGAACACCAGCAACGGGCGCAGGCGCTTGCCCCCGCCGATCGCGGCATGGCGCATCGCGCGGTACAGGTTCGCACGCGGATCGCCGGGAACGGGCAGCAGCGCGTCGAACTGGCGATCCATCTCCGCCGAGATTTCGCGAAGGGCGGCGTTCAGCGACACCGGCGGCGCGACGGTCGCCATTATTGGGCGTCGAACGGCTGGGTGGTGGCGCGCCCTTCGGCATCAACCCGGATCGCCTCGATCCGGGCCTGCGCAGCATCGAGCCGCGCGGCACATTGCGCACGCAGCAGGTCACCGCGGGCATAGAGGTCGATCGCGGTCTGGAGGTCTTCCTGACCCGTTTCCAGCCGGCTGACGATGGTTTCGAGCTCGCGCAGCGCGTCTTCGAAGGACAGGGTGGAAACATCGCGTTCGTCGGACATGGGCGATGCTATGGGGCAGGGGAGGTCGGGTTGGCAACCGGGGTGTGCGGGGTTCGAAGCAAATCGGCCCTGACCGCCGTCACGTGCGTTTCAATCGTCAGAATACCTTGGTTCAGATTTGATGGCCGGTAATCCGTATCCCGTGTCGTGTCCGACTGAGCGGCAGCTGCTTGCCGGTCGCTTCCAACGCAGACCATGCAGCGTCAAGATCCTGAGTCTCACGCGTTGCCGGCATTTCCCGAGACGCAGCGGGAAGGAAAATGGAAGGCACTTCGATCCACTCGATCCCGACCAGCGGGAAAGGTCCAAATTCAAGACTGTCTACAAAGGCATGAGGCGCATCGAGCCATGGCAAGCCCATGGGTTTCGCGTGGTCGTTCCCGATGAACTTGACGTCGATCCGCGACAGCGCCGGACGCACATTTGCCAATGCCTCGAAAACTGCACGCCACTTGCTGTTGGACATCAGCGATGCGGTATAATCGCGTCGTGCGGCTTTCCGATCGCTACGAAGTTCTTCGGAAAGATCATTGGTCATCGATAGCGAATTCTACATCGTCTCAAGCTGGTCGCAACTCGGTATTCGGCGCTGCGTGAGGCTGTGGCGAGGGTCGATCGAGATACGCTTTGATCATATTCCACGCCGGCTGTTTCGCCGCCGCGCCGACCGTGTGTAGCGGGCTGCTCGACGGCAGGGCCAGCGTCTCGATCCCGTGCACCAGCGTTCGCCCTGCCTTCGCCGCAGTACCGCCATTGAACGCCACCAGCCGCAAGGCGGGCAAGGTCGCGATAAGTGCCGCCACATCATTCGCGGTCGCATAGCGGATCGCCGCATCGCTACTGCCGGGCCGGGTCGCGCTCTGCACCACGTCCCACAGGCCGATACCCGCGGCCCGAAGCGCGGCCAGCCGGTCGGGATAATCCAGCGCAGGCAACTCTACCCCGACCACCGGCGACAGCAATCGCCAGAACTGGTTCTGCGGATGGGCATAATAGCGCCCCGCCGCGAGCGACGCATCGCCCGGCAGGCTGCCGAGGATCAGCACCCGTGTCGACAGGTCGACAACTGGCGGAAACGATGCCTTGCGGTTCATACCGCCTGGCCCGCCGCCCAGCCGCTCGACCATGCCCATTGGAAGTTATAGCCGCCGAGCCACCCGGTCACGTCGACCGCCTCGCCGATGACGTGCAGGCCGGGCAGGTGCTTGGCCGCCATCGTCTTCTGGTTGAGGCCATCGGTCGCGACGCCGCCGACGGTGACTTCCGCCTTGACGAAACCTTCGGTGCCGTTGGGGTGGAATTGCCAGCCGCTCAGCCGTTGTTCGATCGCCGCCAAGGTCGCGTCGCGTTGGTTGCCGAGTTCGCCGGGGCAGTCGAACTTGACCGCCAGCGCCTCAGCAAGCCGGTCGGGCAGCGCCGATCCGAGCGCGGAGCGCAGGCCGATGCGGGGTCGTGCGCGCTTCAGCTCGGTCAGCCAGCCGGGCGCGCGGTCGGGCACGAAATCGATCGTCACCGGCTCGCGGTGGCGCCAATAGGACGAGGCCTGCAGGATCGCGGGACCCGACAGGCCGCGATGGGTGAACAGCGCCGCCTCGCGGAACTTCGCCTTGCCCGCACCCGCCACGACTTCGGTCGCGACGCCCGACAATTCGCGGAACAGCGCGTCGTCGGGCGGCAGGGTGAGTGGCACCAGCGCCGGGCGCGGCTCGACCAGTTTCAGCCCGAACCGCTTGGCAAGGTCATAGGCGAAGCCGGTCGCACCGAGCTTCGGGATCGATGGCCCGCCGGTCGCGATCACCAGCGACGGCGCGGTCAGGATGCGGTCGCCATGGACGACGGTGAACAGGCCATCGGCATGGGTGACGTCGCGGATCGGCTGGCCCAGCGCGATCTCCGCCCCCGCCGCCTCGTCCAGCAGCATCGCCACGATCTGCCGCGCTGATCCGTCGCAGAACAGCTGGCCGAGCGTCTTTTCATGCCACGCGATGCCATGGCTATCGACCAGTGCGATGAAATCCTGCGCGGTGTAACGCCCCAGCGCCGAGCGGGCGAAATGCGGGTTGGCCGAGACATAGCGGTCCCAGCTCGCCCCGACATTGGTGAAGTTGCAGCGTCCGCCGCCGGAAATGACGATCTTGCGCCCCGGTTCGGGCGCGTGATCGACCGCGACCACGCGCTTGCCGCGCTGGGCGGCGATCCCGGCGCAGAACAACCCGGCGCCGCCCGCGCCGAGGATGATGACATCATGTTGGGCCATCCGCCGCCCTTCGCACGGGTGAGGGGCGGCGGAAAGGGGTCAGCCGCGCACCACCAGCTTCACCAGCTGCCCCGGCACCAGCCGCGCATCGCCTTCCATCCCGTTCAGTGTCAGGAACCGGTCCCGCTGGAAATCGGAGTAGGCCATCTGGCGGGCGAGCGAGTCGATCGTATCGCCAGCCTTCACCGTGACGATGCGGATGCGCTTGCCGGTGATCGCATTCGCTTCGGCCTGGGTCAGCGTGCCGAAGCTGTCGAGCATTGGTTCGAACGGCCCGATACCGCGCCCGGCGGGCGTGACGATCTGGAAATAATAGGTCGCCGAGGGGTAGCGATAGGCGACGATGGTGACGTCGACCGCCTGGTTGTTGGCATTGGCGCGCACCGTCGCGATCGCGGCGTCGGTGCCGTTGATCCGCGTCGTCTGCGGCTCGGGCGCGTTCTGTGCGCCGAGTGCCGCCAGCCGCTGTCGCACGACGCTGGCCGGGTCGCCCGCCGGTCCCATGCGGAACTCGGCCTGTCCGCCTTGCCCGGCGATCGTCACCGCGTCGGTGCCGTTCTGCAACGCATAGCCGCTGGGCGCGGTGAAGCGGACGCGCAGGCCGGGATGCTTGAAGGTCGACCCCTCGATGACCCCCTGCGCGGGATCGTCATCATAGCGCAGCCCGTCGAGCATCCGCAGATAGGTGGTGTCCTGCACCGGCTGGGTCGTGGCACCGCCGGCCTGCTGCGCCAGCGCCCGCGCGCGCTTTACCCGGTCGGCACCATTGGGGTGGGTGCTCATCCAGGTCGGCACGGCGTTGCCGCCACGGCCGCTGGTCTGCGCGGCCAGTGCCTGTGCATCGTTCAGTTGGACTAGCGCGTCGGCCATCCCCGACGGCGCATAGCCGGCGGCAGTGGCATAGCGTACGCCGAACTGGTCGGCCTGATATTCCTGGTTGCGGCTGTACGACAGGGTATAGAGTTGCGATCCCGCCCCGGCGATCCGCCCGACCAGATCGCTGCCGGTCACCGCGCCCAGCAACGCCGCGCCAATCGACCCGATGCTCGACCGGGTGTTGCGCGAATTGCTGTGCCGCGCGGCGACGTGGCCGACCTCATGCCCCATCACCGCCGCCAGCTCCGCCTCGCTGTTCATCAACGCCAGCAGCTGCCGGGTGATGTAGACATAGCCGCCGGGGATGGCGAAGGCGTTCTCGACCGGCGAATTGAGCAGGGCGACGGTAAAATCGCCGCTGGCATTCGACAGGCCGGATTGAAGCGCGACCTTCTTGCCGACCCGCTCGACATACGCCGACTGTGGCCCGGAATATTTGCCGCCATATTGCGCCAGCAGCTGCGGATTGGCCTGCGCGCCCTGGCTGCGGTCGCTTTGCGAAATGGCGCGCGTCTGAGCATGTGCCGGCGCGGCGATCGTCGCGGCGGTCAGCATCGCGGCGGTCCAAAGGCGTGTCGTCATCGTGGTGCGTCCCCGTTTTCCTCGATCGGAATACGTTGCGATACGACAACGGTTCCGTCGATTAGCTGAACAACTCGCCCTGTGCCCCGGCCGGCGGGCGGAACAGGTCGCAGCGCAGCCGGGGATGGCCGCCGTTCAGCCCGTGCCGACGACAGGCGATGGCGAAGCGGGTGGCGAGCAGCTGTCCCCACACGCCTTGCCCCCGCATCCGCGAATGGAACGCCGGATCGTTGTCGCGTCCGCCGCGCAGCGACTGGATGACCGCCATCACCTTCCCCGCGCGATCGGGGAAATGCGCCTCCAGCCACGCGCGAAACAAGGGGGCAACTTCATGGGGCAGGCGCACCGGCAGGAAATAGGCACCCTGCGCCCCGGCGGCGGCGGCCCGTTCGAGCAGTCGTTCGACCTCATGGTCGGTGATCGCCGGGATCACCGGAGAGATCGATACGAACACCGGCACCCCCGCCGCCGCCAGCCGCGCCACCGCCGCCAGCCGCTTTTCGGGATGCGGCGCGCGCGGCTCCAGCGTGCGGGCGATCATCGGATCCAGCGACGTGACCGACAGCGTGACGCTGACCAACCCCTTTGCCGCCATCGGTATCAGCAGGTCGAGGTCGCGCACCACCCGGTCGGACTTGGTGGTGATGGTCAGCGGATGGTTCGTCTCCGCCAGCACCGCGACGCACTCCCGCGTGATCCGCCAGTCGCATTCGATCGGTTGATAGGGGTCGGTGTTCGTCCCCATCGCGATCGGCTGCACGACATAGCCGGGCCTGGCCAGTTCGGCCCGTAGCAGGGCGGCGGCGTCGGGCTTGGCAAACAGCTTCGTCTCGAAATCCAGTCCCGGCGACAGGTCGTGATAGGCATGGGTCGGCCGCGCAAAGCAGTAGATGCAGCCATGCTCGCAGCCGCGATAGGGGTTGATGCTCCGGTCGAACGGGATGTCGGGCGAACGGTTGCGCGACAGGATCGTGCGCGGCCGTTCGATCGCGACGGTGGTGCGCAAGATCGGCTCGGCGCCATCGACCGTTGTCCGCCAGTCGAGCCAGTCGCCGTCCGATTCCTGCATCGGCAGCGCGAACCGCGTGCTGGTCGCGTTGATGGTTGCGCCACGGGCTGGACGAGCGGACATTGCATCAGCGTATCGAACCGCCTAGAACGAAGCAAGAACATGAGGGGGTGTGATATGGCACGGCTGAATTATCTAGAGCTTCCGGTCACGGCGACCGAACCTGCCAAGGCATTCTATACGGCGGTGATGGGGTGGCAATTCGCCGATTACGGCCCGGACTATGCCGCCACGACCAGCGGCGATACCGATCTGGGGCTGGATGCCGACACGTCGCTCACGACGCTGCTGCCGGTGATCGAGGTCGACGATCTGGAAGCAACGCTGGCCGCGGTCGAGGCGGCGGGCGGGGTGGTGGTCCAGCCGATCTTCGCGTTTCCCGGTGGCCGGCGCTTCCATTTCCGCGATCCCGACGGGCATGTGCTGGCGGCGATGGTCGCGGAATGACCTTGTCGGTTGCCTCGCTCCGGCGATAGGTTCCGGGCGGGATAGCAGGGGGAGGTTCGATGATCGGAGCGTTGATGGGGGCGGCGGCGGCACTGGCCGCGCCCGAGGGGAGTGTGCTCGACCTGCGCCAGCCCGGTAATGTCGTCACCGCGTTGCAGGCGGCGGGCTACAAGGCCGAATTGAAGATCAACAAGGCGGGCGAGCCGTACATCCTGAGCGCGACCAACGGCGAATCGTTCACCGTGGAATTCTATGGTTGTGAGGGACTGAAGAGCTGCAACTCGTTCCAGTTCGCATCGTGGTACAAGAAGGAACCGATCTTCACCGCTGCGGTCGCCAATGAATGGAATGCGACGAAGCGTTTCCTGAAAGTCGCGGTCGACAAGGATGGCGACATGCGCGAGTTTCTGGACGTGAGCGCGGTCGGCGGCATGACCCAGGCGTCCTTCACCGATCTGGTCGGCTGGTACACCGAGATGGACGGGAGTTTCGGCAATTTCCTGAAGGAAAAGCGCAACGCGGCCAAGGCAAAACCGGCGAAATAGCGGTGGCGGGCAGGGGGTTGGTGCGCGACGGCTCCGGCTTCCCCGCTGCCTACCGCTCCAGCAAGCGCGGCATCAACTCGACGAAGTTGCAGGGGCGGTGGCGGATGTCGAGCTGTTCGCGCAGGATGCCGTCCCACCCGTCCTTCACCGCGCCGGTCGATCCGGGCAGCGCAAAGATATAGGTGCCGCGCGCGACACAGGCGGTGGCGCGCGACTGGATGGTCGAGGTGCCGATCTTGGCATAGCTTTGCCAGCGGAACAGTTCGCCGAAACCGGGGATCAGCTTGCTTGCAACGCGTTCGACCGCTTCGGGGGTCACGTCGCGGCCGGTGACGCCGGTGCCGCCGGTCGTTATGACGCAATCGATGCCGTCATCGTCGATCCAGCCGTGCAGCCTCGCGACGATGACATCGATATCGTCGATCACGATCGCCCGGTCGGCCAGGATATGGCCGGCATTCTCCAGCCGGGCGACCAGCGTGTCGCCGGAACGATCCTCCGCCAGCCCGCGCGTGTCGGATACCGTCAGCACCGCGATCCGGACCGGCACGAACGGCCGACTGTCGTCAATTGGCATCGGCCACCCGCGTCTGCGCGCCGTTTACACGGACGGCGGCGGCACCGGGCAGCCCCGGAAATTTCGGCCACATCCCCTGCGCCAGCGCGGCGCGGCTGGCCGACGGCTTGCCCGCCTGCTTTTCATACATCCAATAGTTGCGCAGCACCGTCATCACATAGCCGCGCGTTTCCCAATACGGGATCGATTCGATGTAGAGCAGCGGATCGCCGCCGTCCTTCAACTGCACGTTCCACGCCTCGACCGGGGTCGGCCCGGCATTATAGGCGGCGATGACCTTGGGCAGCAGGCCGCCGGTGAACGGCCGGTCGCGCAGCTGCTCGAGGTAGCTCTGCCCGACCGCCATATTCACCTGCGGCCGCGACAGCGCCGATTTTTCGAGGCTGAGGCCGTGCGCGCGCGCATAATCGGTCAGCGCACCGGGGCGGATCTGCATCAACCCGGTCGCGCCCGCCGGGCTGACCACGCCTGCATCGAAGCGCGATTCCTGTAAAGTGTGGGCAAACACCAGCGCCTTGTCGACGCGCCAGCCGCCATCGGGGGTCCAGTCGGGCGCGGGATAGCGCGCTTCGGCCAGCGGCCGTGCGCCCTGCGGCCCGTTATGCGATAACCACAGCTGCGTCGCGGGCAGGTTCAGCGACCCGCACAGCCGGGTCAGCGCGGCATAATCCCCCGCGCTGCCGATCCGCGCCTGATAGCGCAGCAGCTTGTCGGCCAGCGCACCTTCGCCGATTTCGGTAAGCGCGGCGGCAACCTTCACGTTCGACCGCCGCTCCAGCGCGCGCCAATCCTCGGTCACCGGTGCGCGGGCGCCGGCGTCGGCCCCTTCGACCAGGCCCAGTGCCTGCCGCGCGAGCAGCCCGTAATAGGTTTCGCCATATTGCGCAGCGGTCTGCAGCCGGGCCTGGACCAGATCGGGGCGGCCGCAGGCGATGTCGGCGCGGGTCGCCCAATACAGCCCCGCCGAGCGCAATTCGGTATCGCCGGCCCGCTGCGAAACGCTGGCAAAGGCGGCCTGCGCCCCGGCGCAATCCTGCTGGCGCCATGCGGCAAGACCCTGCGTCCAGTCGGCCTGTGCGGTCCAGTCGCCCTGGCCCTGCTGCGCGACGGCGGCGAGGCGGCGGGCATTGGCATCGTCGCCGGCCACGAAATAGATCCACGCGACCCGCCCGCGCATTTCGGTCAGCGCTTCGGGCGTCAGGTCGGCGGCACGGGTCGCGATCAGCGCTTCGGCGGCGGCACCGTCATCGGTCTTCACATAGGGCTTCATCGCGTCGAGCAGCTGCGCGGCGGCGGCATCGCTGCGCGCGGCCTTGGCCCGGACGCGCACCGGCGCGGCATCGAACCACACCAGCCGCTGCGGCGTCGGCAGTTCGGGGACGGCATCCGCCCCGCGCGTCTTCGCGAGCCGGGAGAGGTCGGGAGCGTGGGGCAGGTCGGGCGCTTCGTTCAGCAGCGCCAGCAGCTGCGGCAGCTCAACCTTGGGCGATCCCTTGGCGGTGTAGATCTCGGCGCGGGCGACGGCGTGGAGCGGCCCCGGCTTCATCGCGTCGAGCCGCAGCTGCGCATCGGCCCAGCGCTGCCCACGGATCGCGGCAAAGACCTGGGTATAGGCGTCGCGATCCTCGGGCGACAATTGCGGGGGGATGCGCGCTTCGGCAACGGAGATGGCCGTGCCGTGCGTCGGCGAATCATCGGCATGGGCAACGGTGGGAAGGGCGGGCAATAGCAGCGCCGCGAACACGAGTGGGTTGAGTTTCACGCGGTCGGTTCCCTGATAAGCAACTGCAGGTGCCGCCATGTTTCCGCCTTGGCCAAAGGCCGCTCCAACAGGAAGCGCGGGTGGAACGTGGCGATCGTGGGACAGGCTATGCCGCCGTGGTTAAGAGTGCGTAAACCACCGCGCTGCCCGTCGGGGCCAAGCAGGGCGCGGCACGGTTCCGCGCCGAACAGCAGCAATTTCTGTGGTGCGACCAGCGTGACGAGGCGGCGGGCCAGCGCCTCCAACGGTTCCTGCGCATCGGCGGGCAGGCGACCGGTCAGCGGGCGGGCATGGGCGACGCCGGCGATGACGACGCTTCCGCGCACCTCGCCGATCGCGGCCAGCATCCGGTCGAGCAAGACGCCGACCGGGCCGGTCATCCAGCCGCTGTCGCCCGAATCATCGGCTTCGGGCAGGTCGGTCAGGATCATCAGCGACGGATTTTTTTGTGGGGACACTGGCACGCGCGCGGCGTTCCATCCGGCTTCCGGCGCGGCATCGCCCATCCGCCACGCGGCAAAGGCGTCGAGCGTGTCGGGCACCAGTGCGGCGGCGGGCGCAGACGTTACGGCAAGCGGGCGGGCGGCGGGCGCGGGGGTCGCGAACCAGTCGCGCAGCTCGTCCTCGACCAGCGTGTCGACACCGGCGTCGTTCCACCATTCCAGCGCGCTTGCCGCCGCTTCGTGCCACTGAATATGCTGGTCCGCCCCCATGCCGCCGGTTAGGCACCGCCTTGACCTCCCCGTCAATCTGCCCAAATCGTTCGCAAGGACAAGGCGAGGCAACCGCGCGACGACACGGGACGGTGGCCCCAAGAGGATGAGAAGATGAGCGAACGGGAATCGATGCCCTATGACGTCGTGATCGTCGGTGCGGGGCCTGCCGGTCTGTCCGCTGCGATTCGGCTGAAGCAGATGGCGGGCGAAGCGGGCGAGGAACTGGCCGTCTGCGTGCTGGAAAAGGGGTCGGAGGTCGGCGCCCATATCCTGTCGGGCGCGGTGTTCGATCCGCGCGCGATGGACGAGCTGCTGCCCGAATGGCGGACCATGGGCTGCCCGATGGCCGAGGTGCCGGTGACGGAGAACCATCACTGGCTGCTGTCCGAGTCCGGCAGCAGCGAGGTGTCGCACCGCATCCTGCCGCCGTTCATGCAGAACAAGGGCACCTATACCGGCTCGCTCGGCAATATGTGCCGCTGGCTGGCGGAACAGGCCGAGGGGCTGGGCGTCGAGATCTTCCCCGGCTTCGCGGCGGCCGAAATCCTGTATCATGACGACGGGTCGGTAAAGGGCGTTGCGACCGGCGACATGGGTATCGCCCGCGACGGCACGCGCAAGCCCGACTGGCAGCCGGGTCTCGAACTCCACGCCAAATACACCTTCTTCGCCGAGGGCGTGCGCGGGCATCTGTCGAAGCAGATCATCCGTACCTTCGATCTGGCGAAGGACAGCCAGCTGCAGGTCTATGGCCTCGGCATCAAGGAATTGTGGGACATTCCGGCGGAAAACCACGTCCCCGGCCGGGTGATCCATACGCAGGGCTGGCCGCTGAGCGAAACGCGCGGGTCGAACGGCGGCGGGTTCCTGTATCATCAGGCGAACGGGCAGGTGGCGCTGGGCTTCGTCACCTGGCTCAACTATTCCAACCCCTATCTCTCCCCGTTCCAGGAGATGCAGCGGTGGAAGACGCATCCGGCGATCGCAGCGATCCTTAAGGGCGGCAAGCGCGTGTCCTACGGCGCGCGCGCGATCAACGATGGCGGGTGGCAGTCGGTGCCGAAACTGACCTTCCCTGGTGGGGTGCTGGTCGGCTGTTCGGCGGGCTTCCTGAACGTGCCCCGGATCAAGGGCATCCACACCGCGATGAAGTCGGGCATGATGGCTGCCGAGGCCGCCTATACCGCCGTGCGCGACGGCCGTTCGGGCGATGAGCTCACCGCCTACACCGCCGCCTATGAAGCGAGCTGGGTCTATGAGGAGCTGCGGACGGTGCGCAACGTCGTGCCGCTGGTAAAGAAATATGGCGATTTCGTCGGGTCGGGCATCGCCAATGCGACGATGTGGGCGGAACATTGGGGCATCCGCATGCCCTTCACGCTCGGCCACCACCCCGATCACGAAAGCCTGTGGCGCAAGGACCAGGTAAAGCCGATCGCCTATCCCAAGCCCGATGGCGTGCTGAGCTTCGACCGGCTGTCGTCGGTATTCCTGTCGAACACCAACCACGAGGAGGACCAGCCGGTCCACCTGACGTTGAAGGACCCCGACGTGCCGGTCGCCTACGACCTGCCGCTCTATGACGAACCCGCGCAACGATACTGTCCGGCGGGCGTATATGAAATCGTGGGGGCAGAGACCGACGCGCCGAAGTTCGTCATCAACGCGCAGAACTGCGTCCACTGCAAGACATGCGACATCAAGGACCCGACGCAGAACATCAACTGGGTCGTGCCGGAAGGCGGCGGAGGACCGAATTATCCGAACATGTAGCCTCGGACTGATCGTCGCGACGCTGGTGGCGACACCGGCGTCGGCGGCGCCGACCGTGCCTGTCACCCCGCTTGCCGCCTATGTGAAGGCCCGTGCCGCCGATGCGGACGGGCAGGTTGCCATCGCCGCGCAAGGCTATGCGCTGGCGCTGGCCGCGCAACCCGCCGATCGGTTGATCGCGGTGCGGGCATTGCGACAGGCGCTGGCCGCCGGTGACCTGCCGCTTGCCCGCCGCGCCGGGGCGGTATTGCGCGCCGCCGATGTCGCGCCGGCGGATCTCGACATCCTGGCGTTCAGCGATGCGGTGATCGCGCGCGATGCGGCGGGGCAGCGCGTCGCGCTTGGCCGGCTGGCCGAATCGCCGCTCGGCTTCCTTGCCCCCCTGCTCGCCAGCTGGGTCGATCTTCCCGCGCCGCCGGTGGCGGGCGACAGCGGTGCGATCCCGCGTCGCTATGCCGCCGAAAACGCCGCGCTGCGCCTGCTGGCGACGGGCAAGGCGGCGGAAGGAATCGCCGCCACCCGCGCGCTGCTGTCCACCACCGGCGGCGACGCCGATTTCAGATTGAACGCCGCGCAGCTGCTCGCCCGTGCCGGCGAACGCGACACCGCCCGCGCGCTGCTGGCCGGTGACGATCCGGTCTTGTCGCGCGCCGCCGAGACGCTGGGGCGCGGGAGCAGGGGCGATGCCCGCTTCGGGGTGTCGCGCCTGTTCGCACGGATGGCGGGCGACCTGTCGGCCGAAGGGACCGAGGCGCTGGCGATCATGCTCAGCCGCTCGGCGCTGCTGCTCGACCCCGATTATTCCCGCGCCCGCATCGCACTGGCCGACGCGCTGGCCCGCGACGACGCGATCGGCGAGGCGCGGGCGATATTGGCGCAGGTCCCGCCGGGCGATCCCTTCGCCGGCAGCGCCAATGCGCTGGGCGTCGTCGCGCTCCAGCGCGCGGGCGACCTGCCCGGTGCGCTCTCGCTGGCCCGCGAACAGGCGGCGCGGCGGGATGCCTCGACCGCCAGCCTGCGCCGCTATGGCGACCTGCTGCTCGAATCGAACCAGCCTGCCGAAGCGGCAGCGGTGTACGCGCGGGCATTGGCGCAGGCCGGATCGGCGGCGGACTGGACGCTATACCTGCAACGCGGCGCGGCGCTCGACCGGACGGGCGACTGGGCCGGCGCGCTGCCGATGCTGCGCCGCGCGGTGGAACTGGCCCCGCAGGAGCCGGCGGCGCTCAACTATCTGGGCTATGCGCAGGTCGATCGCGGCGAAAATGTCGCCGATGCGACGCGAATGCTCGAACGCGCCCATGCGCTGGCGCCGAAAGACCCCGCGATCGCCGATTCGCTCGGCTGGGCCTGGTTTCGCGCCGGCAACCTCCCCGCCGCGCTGCCGCTGATCGAGGGGGCGGTGCGGCAGGCGCCTGACGATCTGGAGATCAACGAGCATCTCGGCGACCTCTATTGGGCTGCCGGTCGCCGGGTCGAGGCGCGCTATGCCTGGAGCGCGGCGGCGGTGTCCGCCAGCGGTCCCGACGCGGCGCGGCTGGCGGCAAGGCTTGCGAACGGGCCGCCTTCGTCGCATCGCTGACCCGGATGATCGTCGAACCCGCACCCGCCAAGCTGAACCTCGCCCTCCACGTCCGCGCCCGGCGCGACGATGGCTATCACGAACTGGAGACGCTGTTCGTGTTCGTCCGCGACGGCGACACGGTGCGGCTGACCCCGGGGACACGCGACGGCTTCGCGATCGTTGGACCGTTTGCCGCCGGATTGAGCGGGGAGGGCGATAACCTCGTCACTCGCGCCCGCGATGCGTTTCGCGGCGCGTTCGGTGCGGGACAGCCCTTGTCGATCGTGCTCGACAAGCATCTGCCGGTCGCCTCGGGTATCGGCGGCGGATCGGCCGACGCCGCCGCGACGCTGCGTGGCATGGCGCAAATCGCCGGGATCGCGCCGGACGAACGGGAGCTGATGGCGATCGCCGCCGCACTGGGATCGGACGTGCCGGCCTGTCTGGCGGGGCGGACGATGATCGGGCGCGGGCGGGGCGAGCGGCTGACGCCGGTCGAAATCCCCGCGCTGCCGGTGCTGCTGGTCAATCCCGGCGTTGCCGTGTCGACCGCCGCGGTCTTTGCCGCATGGGACCGAACCGATCGCGGACCTTTGCCACAGGGTAACGCGCTCGCCATCGCGCTCGGCGGCCGCAACGATCTCGAGCCGCCGGCCCGCGCGCTGGCTCCGGCGATCGACACGGTGCTGGCGATGCTGGGCGACGCGCGGGGCGTGCGGCTGGCGCGCATGTCAGGATCGGGTGCGACCTGCTTCGCGCTGTTCGACCGGGCGGAGGATTGCGCCGCCGCGGCGCAGGCGGTTCGCATGGCCCGGCCCGATTGGTGGTGTCTCGAAACGGCACTGGCGTGACGGTCGATCGTCCTGATTTCGAACAGATGCCACCTGCGCCCGCTGGAGCGCCGGCTTGGCGCGATGTTTGCGAGGGATCGCACGCGGATCAAACGCCAGGAGCGGATCGTCCGTGGGCGGTCTCTTCGGACGCCGCCCACTTTCCCGCCATGATCGACTGCACCCGCGACGGGGCGATCGCGACCCTGTGGCTGGCGCGAGGCAGCGCGCGCAACGCCCTGCCCATCGCCGGGTGGCAGCAACTGGCCGCCCACGTAGCCAAATTGGCGACGTCGGATGCGCGGGCGGTGCTGATCGCCTCGCGCGAAGCGGGGGTGTTTTCGGCCGGGGCCGACATTGCCGAATTTCCCGAGCTGCAGCGCGATCCCGCCCGCCGCGCGCTGTTCCGCGAAAGCCTGTCCGCCGCGATCGAGGGCGTTGCCCGCCTGCCGATGCCGGTCATCGCCGCCATCGATGGCGGATGCTTCGGGGCGGCGGTCGCCATTGCGCTGGCCTGCGACCTGATCGTCGCCGGCGACGGTGCGCGCTTTGCGATTCCGCCGGCCCGGCTCGGCATCCTCTACCCCCCGGCCGATGTCGCAAGGCTGGTCGCGGCGGTCGGGCGGGGGCAGGCGGCGCGGCTGCTTTATACCGGTGACGCGATCGATGCCGACGAAGCCCTTGCCATCGGCCTCGCCCATCGGCGCGGCGGCGGTGCGCAGGCCCTTGCCGCGGCCATCGCCGCCAACGCCCCCGGCGCGGTGCGCGGCCTGAAGCTCGCTATCAATGGCGTTCCCGGCGGCGAAGCGCGCTTCGACGCGGCGTTCGGGAGCGCCGAACTGGCCGAGGGCCTCGCCGCCTTTCGCGACCGCCGACCGCCGGAGTTCTGAATGCACGCTGCCGATCACCTGCCCGGAACCGACACTGGCCTGCTCCTGCTATGCGACCATGCCTCTGCCTGGGTGCCGGACGGTGTGGCGATTCCCCGGCATCTGTTATCGCTGCACATCGGCGTCGATATCGGCGCGGGGCCGCTCACCCACGCGCTGTCGGCCGAACTCGACGCGCCCGCCATCCTCGGCACCGTGTCGCGTCTCGTGATCGACCTGCATCGCCAGAGCGATCATCCCGGCCTGATCCCCGAAGTTTCCGACGGTCACGCCATCGCCGCCAATGTCGGCGCCGACCGCGCCGATCGTATCGCCCGTTTCCACGCGCCCTATCACCTCGCGATCCGCGACCAGGTGCGCCGCGACCGCCCGTGCCTGATCGTCGCGATCCACAGCTTCACGCCTGCCCTCGAAACTGGCGGCGAACCGCGCCCGTGGGAGGCGGGCATCCTTTATGGCCGCGACGACCGCGCCGCCCGCATCGCGATCGACTTCCTCCGCGCAGAGGGCATCCCCACTGGCGATCAGCAGCCCTATTCGGGCCGCATCCTCAACGCGACGCTGGACCGCCATGCCGAGGGGCAGGGTATCCCGTCGCTGTCGGTAGAGGTCCGCAACGACCTGATCGCCGATGCTGCCGGGGTCGTGCGCTGGTGCGCGATCCTTGCCGATATGATCGCTGCGGTGCGCAATGGACTTGCGCTGGAGCGGCTCCCCGCGCAATAGGCTGTCGCCATGACCCAGCCTTTCGACAAATCGCGGCTGCCCAGCCGCCACGTTTCCGTCGGCCCCGAACGCGCGCCGCATCGCAGCTATTATTATGCGATGGGCATCGCCGAAGAGGACATTGCCAAGCCGTTCGTGGCGCTCGCCTCGGCCGGCAACGACAGCGCGCCGTGCAACACGACGCTCGATTTCCAGGCCGATGCCGCCCGCGAAGGCGTGGTCGCCGGCGGCGGCATGCCGCGCCGGTTCAATACCATCACCGTGACCGACGGCATCGCCATGGGGCACCAGGGGATGAAATCCTCGCTGGTCAGCCGCGAGGTCATCGCCGACTCGGTCGAGTTGTCGGTGCGCGGCCATTGCTATGACGCGCTGGTCGGCTTTGCCGGGTGCGACAAGTCGC
This sequence comes from Sphingomonas sp. Leaf23, assembly GCF_001421585.1. NCBI lineage: Bacteria > Pseudomonadati > Pseudomonadota > Alphaproteobacteria > Sphingomonadales > Sphingomonadaceae > Sphingomonas > Sphingomonas sp. Leaf23. The sequence goes on from NZ_LMKR01000001.1 coordinate 74,531, forward strand.
TGCCGGGCATGATGATGGCGATGCTCCGGCTGAACGTGCCGTCGATCTTCGTGTATGGCGGGTCGATCCTGCCCGGCCGGTTCGAGGACCGCGACGTGACCGTGGTCGACGTGTTCGAGGCGGTCGGCCGCTATGCCGCCGGCACTTGTCCGCTGCATGACCTGACCGCGCTCGAAAAGGTTGCCTGTCCGGGGCATGGCGCGTGCGGAGGGCAGTTCACCGCCAACACCATGGCATGCGTCGGCGAAGCGATCGGCCTGTCGCTGCCCAATTCCAACATGGTGCCCGCGCCCTATCGCAGCCGCGAAGAGATCGCGATCGCGGCGGGCAAGCAGGTGATGGAGCTGGTGCGCCTGAACCTGCGCCCGCGCGACATCGCCACCCGCGCCGCCTTCATCAATGCCGCGCGCGTCGTGGCGGCGACCGGCGGGTCGACCAACGCCGCGCTGCACCTGCCGGCGATGGCGAACGAAGCCGGCATCGATTTCGACCTGTTCGACGTGGCAGAGGCTTTCAAATCAACGCCGTACGTCGCGGACCTGAAGCCCGGCGGCAAATATGTTGCCAAGGACATGTACGAGGCCGGCGGCGTCTACATGCTGATGAAGACCATGCTTGCCAATGACCTGCTCGATGGCAGCTGCATGACCGTCACCGGCAAGACGCTGGGCGAGAATATCGACGAGGTGACGTGGAATCCTGACCAGAAGGTCATCTACGACGTCAAGACGCCGATCACCCCGACCGGTGGCGTCGTCGGCCTGCGCGGGACGCTCGCTCCCGATGGTGCGATCGTGAAGGTCGCCGGCATGAAGCGCCTCCAGTTCACCGGCACCGCCCGCGTGTTCGACTGCGAGGAAGACGCCTTTGCCGCCGTCGAGCAGCGCAGCATCACCGACGGCACCGTCCTCGTCATCCGCTATGAAGGGCCGAAGGGCGGTCCGGGCATGCGCGAGATGCTGTCGACCACCGCTGCGCTCTACGGTCTTGGCATGGGCGAAACCGTCGCGCTTATCACCGATGGCCGCTTTTCGGGCGGCACGCGCGGCTTCTGCATCGGCCATGTCGGTCCCGAAGCGGCCGAAGGCGGCCCGATCGCGCTGGTCGAGGATGGCGACATCATCACAATCGACGCCGAAGCCGGTACGATCGACCTCGACGTGGCACCGACCATCTTGGTTGAGCGCCGGGCAAAGTGGCAACCGCGCGTGAACGACTATCAGGCCGGCGCGCTATGGCGCTATTCGACCACGGTCGGCCCCGCCTATCAAGGCGCGGTAACCCATCCGGGCGCGAAGGCGGAGCGGCACGTCTACGCCGATATCTGACGCCTTCGCGCGACAGCACCGTATCGCCGCCTGTGCGGGGATACGGTGCCGGTCGTGTTGTGGTATCGATCCGCCATGACCGGATTCGAACGATACCTTGCCCTTGCCGGCATCGTGCTGCTGGGTGCATGCGACCGCAGGCCTGACCCTGCCGTCCTTGCCAATATTGAAGCGGAACAGCGCGCGGCCGCCGATGACGCCGGGCGGATCGAATGCGCCGCCGATGCGACCGCGCCGCTCGCCGCTGATTGCACGATCGAGCGCACGACCGATCAGGGCGGCACCTTGCTGACCCTGCGCCAGCCCGATGGTGGCTTCCACCGGCTGCGTATCGCCCGCGACGGGCGAGGGGTCATCGCGGCCGACGGCGCGGAGGTGGCAAAGGTCACCGTCGTCGGCGACAACCGGATCGAGGTCGCGATCGGTGGCGCGCGCTATCGCCTGCCCGCGACGGTCGGTCCCGTCACACGGTGACGCGGTTCCCGGGGAACGCGCCGATCCTGCGCGGCGCGGCCATGCGAGGGGCGGAGGAGGCGACCTTTGCCTCCGGCGTCACGCAGGACGCGCTGATGGAACGCGCGGGATTGGCGGTGGCGCGAGAGGTACGTCGTCTGGCGCTCGGGCGTCCGGTCCTTGTCCTGGCAGGCTCTGGAAACAACGGCGGGGATGCCTTTGTTTGCGCAAGATTTTTGCAGGAATGGGGCTGCGACGTGGCGGTGGCGGCCTTACCCACCCGCGCATCCGGCGCGGCCGAGCGGATGCGTGCGGCATGGGCCGGGCCGGTGGCGACACTGTCCGGCGCCAAAGTCCGTCCAGTGGTCGTCGACGGTCTGTTCGGCATCGGACTGTCGCGTCCGCTCGCCCCCGACATCGCCGATCCGCTGGCACGGCTGATCCATGACGCCTTCGTCATCGCCATCGACCTGCCGAGCGGGATCGACGCCGATGCCGAGCGCCATTTCGCCGGTTGTGGCCGGGCGGATGTGACCGTGGCACTCGGCGCGCTCAAGCCCGCCCATGTTACCGGGGCGGCGGTCGCGCGCATGGGGCATGTCCTGCTCGCCGATCTCGGCATCGCTCTGCCCACCGCGCCCCGGACCATTGCGCGTCCGGTGATCGCCGCGCCCGACCGTGAGGCGCATAAATATCGTCGGGGGCTGGTTACCGTGCTGGCGGGTGCGATGCCGGGCGCCGCGCGGCTGGCGGCGCATGCCGCGTTGGCGGCGGGGGCAGGCTATGTCGTGTTGGCCGGTGACGATGCCGGGCAGGGCGGGCCCGACGCACTGGTCCGCCGGTCGCGGGACGATCTTCCGGCGCTGCTGGCCGACGATCGGCTGGCGGCGCTACTGGTCGGGCCGGGGCTGGGGCGGGACGATGACGCGACCCGCCTGATCGACGCCGCGCTTGCCTGCGCCGCACCGCTGGTCATCGACGGCGATGCCCTGTCCGTACTCGGAGCTGCGGGGATAGGGCGTATCGCCGCGCGCGCCGCGCCGACGTTCCTGACGCCCCATAGCGGCGAATTCGACCGGATGTTCGGGGCGGGGGGTGGCAACAAGATCGACCGGACGGCCCAAGCTGCGCTACAGGCGCGCGCCACCATCGTTCACAAAGGCCCCGATACCGTGATCGCTTCCCCCGACGGCACCGTTACCGTTTCTCCCGATGCGCCTTCGTGGCTGTCGACTGCCGGCACCGGCGACGTGCTGGCCGGCATCCTGGCGGCGCGCCTGAGGCCCGGTTGCGAGCAGGCGGCGGCGCAGGCGGTGTGGCTGCACGGTCGCGCCGCGCAGCTTGCCGGCCCGGCCTTCGTTGCCGACGCGTTGATCGGTCATCTAGGACAGGCGATCGCCGCATGTCGCTGAACCAGGACGACCTGATCGTCCGCGTCGCGGCGCGGGGCGAGGGAGTGACCGGCGATGGCTGTCACGTACCGCTGGCCGCCCCCGGCGACCGGTTGCTGGCGGATGGCTCGATCGAGCATGGGCCGCATCATGCCGTGCCGCCGTGCAGCCACTTCCCCACCTGTGGCGGGTGCCAGCTCCAGCATCTCGACCTGCCCAGCGAGGCCGATTTCGTCGCCGACCGGGTACGCGGCGCGCTCGCGTCGCAGTCGCTCGACGCCGTGGTCCGCCCGGCGGTCCTGTCCGCGACCCACACCCGCCGCCGTGCGACGCTCCACGCCGACCGGCGCGGGAAGCAGGTGACGCTGGGCTTCACCGAAAGCGGCACCCACCGCATCGTCGATGTCCGCGAATGCCATGTCCTCCTGCCCGAACTCTTCGCCGCCATCGCCCCGCTGCGCTGGCTGCTGGCAACGGCGCTCAAGGACCGCTCGCGCGCCGACGTCCATCTGGCGCGGGTCGATCAGGGGGTCGACGTCCTCATCATCGGCAAGATCGCCGATGGTTTGGCCGCAGCCGAAGCGCTGACCAACTTCGCGCAGGACCAGCGGCTCGCCCGGCTGTCGATCGACGACGGCATGGGCGCGGAGGCGCGCTGGGAGCCGGAGCCGGTCACGGTAACCCTGGGCGGCGTGCCCGTCCCGTTCCCGCCGGGCAGCTTCCTGCAGGCGACCGGCGATGGCGAAGCGGCGCTGACCGCGGCAGTCGACGAAGCGGTCGCAGGGGCGGTGATCGTCGCCGACCTGTTCGCCGGGCTGGGCACCTTCACCCTGTCGCGGGCTGAGAACACGCGGACCTATGCCGGGGAGGCGGGTCGCGAGGCGATCATGGCGCTGAAGCTCGCCGCCGCGCGTGCCGGCCGGCCGGTCGTGGCCGACCATCGCGATCTGTTCCGCCGCCCGCTGACCGCCGCCGAGCTCGACCGGTTCGACGCGGTAATCCTTGACCCACCCCGCGCGGGCGCCCGCGAACAGGCGGCCGCACTGGCGGAAAGCAAAACGCCGATCATCGCCTATGTTTCGTGCAATCCCAGCAGCTTCGCGCGCGATGCTAAGATGTTGGTGCAGGCTGGCTACCGGATCGACTGGGTGCAGCCGGTCGGGCAATTCCGCTGGTCGACCCATGTCGAACTGGTCGCGCGGCTGGTGCGCGACTAGCGCAGGGTTGCATCAGATCGCCGGATACGTCGCCCCGACGAAATACAGCCCGTCCGGCGGCGCGTTCAGCCACAGCGCTGCCCGGTCGCGCGCCGCAAGGATGTCCGCCAGTTCGTCCGGCGTCCGCTTGCCCTGTCCGACGATCGCGAGGCAGCCGACCATCGATCGTACCTGATGGTGCAGGAACGAGCGCGCGGCGGCGTGGATGTTGATCCGGTCGCCGTCGCGCTCCACTGCCAGCCGGTCGAGCGTTCGCAGCGGGCTGTCCGCCTGACAATGCGCCGAACGAAACGTCGTGAAGTCGTGCCGCCCGACCAGCCGCGTCGCTGCATCCGCCATCGCATCGGTATCCAACGGCTGCGGCACCCGCCACGCCAGCCCCAGTTCGTGGGTCAGCGGCGCGCGGCGACACATGATGCGATAGACATAGGCGCGGCCGAGGCACGAAAACCGCGCATGCCAGTCGTCCGGCACCACTTCGCAATCGAGGATCGCCACCGGATCGGGCCGCAACCGGGCGTTCAGCGCCTCCATCAGCCGGAACGGTTCGATCGCCTTCGCCACGTCGACGTGCGCGCGCATGCCCGTCGCATGGACGCCGGCATCCGTACGCCCGGCGGCGTGGACGGCGGCCTGTTCGCCGGTCACATCGAACAGCGCACGCTCGATCGATCCCTGCACGCTCGCCCCCTTGGACTGGCGCTGCCAGCCGACGAACGGGCGACCATCATATTCGACGGTCAGGGCAAAGCGGGTCATGCGATGCGCGTGCCCCTGGGGATCGCGAAGCCGCGGAGCAGTTCCTCGGCCGAGGTGACGCCGCGTCCGGCACGCTGGACCTGCATGGGGACGAACACCCCATCGGCGCATGCGATCTCCAGCGCGTCACCGACGACCATGCCCGGTTCGGCACACGCGGCTCCGTCATCTACCCGCGCCGCCAGCACCTTGATCCGCTCGCCATTCAGTTCGAAAAATGAACCCGGAGCCGGGTTGAACGCCCGCACCTGCCGCTCGGCATCGACCGCGCTCCCGTCGAAGCGCAACCTCGCTTCCGCCTTGTCGATCTTGGCGGCATGGGTCACGCCCTCATTTGGCTGCTCGACCGGCGGATAAGCGTCGGGATCGGCAAGCACCTCCAGCATCAACCGCGCGCCCATCGCGCTCAGCTCGCCCGCCAGCTCGCCCGCCGTCTTGCCAGCGACCGGGGTACGTCCCTCCAGCCGCACCGGCCCGGTATCCATCCCCACGGCCATCTGCATGATGCCGACGCCGGTTTCTTCATCCCCGGCAAGGATCGCGCGCTGGATCGGTGCCGCCCCCCGCCAGCGCGGCAGCAATGATCCATGGACGTTGAGGCACCCCAGTCGCGGCGCGTCCAGCACTGCGCGCGGCAACAGCAAGCCATAGGCGGCGACCACCGCCACATCGGCATGCAGCGCGGCAAACGCCGCCTGCACCGCCGGGTCGCGCAGGCTCTCCGGCACCCGCACCTCGATGCCCAGCGATTCGGCCAGCCGGTGGACGGGGGAGGGGGTCAGCGCCTTGCCGCGCCCGGCGCGACGCGGCGGCTGGCTGTACGCCGCAACGACCTCGTGCCCCGCATCGACCAGCGCCTGGAGGATTGGCACCGCAAATTCGGGCGTGCCCATGAAGATGATCCGCATGCGCCCTCTACGACACCGTGGCGTCCGCCCGCGCAAGCCCCTATCTTGAACGCGATGGCCTCTCCCGAAATCGACGCGCTGACCCAGGCGCTCTCCCGCCTTCCCGGTCTTGGCCCCCGTTCGGCCAGGCGCGCGGTGCTGCATCTGGTGAAAAAGCGCGAGACGGCGCTCGACCCGCTGCTGATCGCGCTTGACCGGGTGGCGCGCAATCTGTCGACCTGTTCGACCTGCGGCAATGTCGACACGACCGATCCGTGCGGCATCTGCACCGATCCGCGCCGCGACGATCGCTCGCTGTGCGTGGTGGAGGAGGTCGCCGATCTGTGGGCGCTCGACCGCGCGCGGCTGTTCCCCGGCCGGTTTCACGTGCTCGGCGGGCGGCTGTCGGCGCTGGAGGGGGTGCGGCCCGACGACCTCGCCATCGATTCGCTGGTCAGCCGCGTGGCGGCAGGGGGCATCGATGAAGTCGTCCTGGCAATGAACGCCACGCTGGAGGGGCAGACGACCGCCCATTACATCGCCGAGCGGATCGAGAAATTTCCGGTCCGCCTGACCCAGCTTGCCCACGGCCTGCCGGTCGGCGGCGAACTCGATTATCTGGATGAAGGCACGCTGGCACAGGCGTTACGGGCACGACGCCCGGTCGCTTGACCGGCGAAACTATGCTACTTACCCGACCGCTATGGCTATTCTTCCGATCATCGAAATCCCCGATCCCCGCCTCCGCCTCGTCTCCGAACCCGTCGAGGGCGTGACGGATGAGGTAAAGACCCTCATCGCCGACATGTTCGAGACGATGTACGACGCGCCCGGCATCGGCCTCGCCGCGATCCAGGTCGCCGTGCCCAAGCGCGTGCTGGTCATCGACCTGCAGGACGAGGAAGATGAAGAGGGCAAGCCGGTCAAGGCGCCGCGCGCCTTCGTCAACCCGGTGATCGAGGAAGTGTCGGAAGAGCTGTCGTCCTATCAGGAAGGCTGCCTGTCGATCCCCGAACAATATGCCGATGTCGTTCGCCCCGCGCGCTGCCGCGTGACGTGGCTGGACGAAAAGGGCGAGAGCCATGACGAATGGCTCGACGGGTTGATGGCGACCTGCCTCCAGCATGAGATGGACCATCTGAACGGCGTGCTGTTCATCGACCACCTCTCGCGGCTGAAGCGCGATATGGTCATCAAGAAGCTGAACAAGGCGCGCAAGGCGGCCTGAGGACCTTTCCAACGCGACGAACCGAACCCCCATCGCCTTGCCCGTCGGGCGGGGCGGGGGTAGGTTCCCTCTCCGTTCCTCCCGGAGTATCGCATGGACCCGCTTGTCATCGTCATCGTCGCCGCCGTCCTGCTCGCGGGGTTGGCGATCGGCTGGCTGATGGGCACCCGCCAGGTTCAGTCGCTGCGCGAGGAGCGCGACAGCCGCGAGGGTGATTTCAAACAGGCGATCGCCGACCTCGCGCTCGCGACCGAACGTGCGAAGGAAGTGCCGGCACTGCGCGAGGAGCTGGCCGAAATCCGTGGTGACCGCGACGCGCTGCTGCTCGACCATGCTGCGCTCAAGGCCAATGCGGCCGCGTTCGAGGAACGGCTGACCGAGTTCAAGGACGCGCGCGAGGCGATGGCCGGGCAGTTCCGCGAAACCGCGCAGATCATGCTGGACGGCGCGCAAAAGGCGTTCCTGCAACGCGCCAACGAACGCTTCGCGCAGGCCGGCGACACCAACGAAATGAAGCTGAAGGCGCTGCTGGCCCCGGTCGAGGCGACGCTGAAGCGCTACGAAGCCAGCATGACCAAGGTCGAGGGCGAGCGGCAGGAAGCCTATGGCACGCTGAAGGGCCTGATGGATGCGATGCGCATCGGGCAGGAATCGGTGAAGAGCGAGGCGGCGAAGCTGGTCAATGCGCTGCGCTCCGCACCCAAGGCGCGCGGTCGCTGGGGCGAGCAGCAGCTGCGCAACGTTCTGGAAACCTGCGGCCTTGCCGAACATACCGATTTCCAGATGGAGGTCTCGGTCGACCATGGCGACGGTCGCCTGCGTCCCGATGCCATCGTGAAAGTGCCCGGCGGAAAGAGCCTGGTGATCGATGCCAAGGTGTCGCTGAACGCCTATCAGGACGCGCACGGCGCGGTCGATGAAGTCGAGCGCGCGGCGTTCATGACCGCCCACGTCGCGTCGATGAAGAACCACGTCAACGCGCTGGGGGCCAAGAGCTACCAGTCGCAGTTCGAGGATACGCCCGATTACGTCGTGATGTTCGTGCCGGGCGAACATTTCCTCGCCGCCGCATTGGAACATGATCCGTCGATGTGGGACTATGCGTTCGACCGTCGCGTGCTGATCGCGACGCCGACCAATCTGATCGCCATCGCCCGCACCGTCGCGGCGGTATGGCGGCAGGAAAAGCTGGCCGGCGAAGCGCGTCAGATCGGCCAGCTGGGCCGCGAACTCCATGCCCGCCTCGCCAAGATGGGCGACCACGTCGCGAAGCTCGGCAAGAACCTGGAGGGTGCGAACACCGCCTACAACGCGTTCGTCGGCAGCCTCGAATCGCAGGTGATGACCTCGGCCAAGCGCTTCGAAACGCTGAACATCGATACCGGTGGCAAGAGCATCGATCCGCTGCCGGTGGTCGAACAGTCGCCGCGCCCGCTGACCAAGCTGGCCGTCGCCATCGCGCAGGCGGAGGACGCGGTGGAAGAGCGGATTGAAGCAGAAGGCGCGGCGGCGGAGTAGGGGCGCACCCCATGTCCTGATGGACGTCCCCCCGGCAAAGACCGGGACCTTTGCGAATGTCCGGATTGCTGGATCGTTTTCTTACCCCGCGGAGAGGGTGGGCCACCGAACGCCTTACCGCCCCGGTCGTGGCGGCACCCGCCCATTATCGCCCAGCACCAGCCCCATCGTGACCGCGACGATCCGCGCCGCCATTCCCGCACACAACCGATGCGGATCGTCGCGCGCCGGCACATATTCCGCCAGCACCAGCCCGGCGATCTCGCCCTTGTCCGCCAGCGCGCTCAGCAGCAGCACGACCTCTTCATACCGCAGGCCCCCTGGCGTCGGCATCGCCACCGCCGGAAACACCGCCGGGTCGATCCCGTCGCAATCGATCGACACCAGATAGCGCCCGCCCGCCGGCACCTGTGCGATCGCCGCGTCGATCCCGCAGCGGATCAGGTCATAGGCGGTGACGATTCGGCTGCCCCAGCGGCGCGCATCGTCGATCTGCCATTGGCCTCCGCTGCCAAGCCCGCGTACCCCGACCTGCACCATGCCCGTGACATGCGGCATTTCCGCCAGCCGTCGCATCGGCGATCCATAGCCCAGTGGCTCGCCCCGGATATCGTCGCCCCAATCGACATGCGCGTCGATCTGCACCACGGTCAGCGGCCGGTGATCGGCAAAGGCCGCCGCGAACGGGATCGGTACCGAATCGTCCCCGCCCAGCAGGATCGGCACCGCGCCGGCGTCCAGCACCGCACGCGTCGTCGCCTCGATCCGCTCGCGATTGCCCGGAGCATCTTCCGGCCGGGTATCGACATCGCCGATATCGACCACCCCGCGCGCATCGCCCGGATCGGGAAAGGGGGTAAAACCCAGATCGAAATCGATCTGCGACAATTGCCGGGCGAATCCCAGCGACGCGGCGCGGATCGCGGCGGGCGCGTCGGCCGAATGGCTCGGCTCGCCATCGTCATAGGGCGTGGCTTCGCTCGCCCCGAACAGGACGATGCTGGGGCGCTCCAGCGCCGTGATATCGGCGGCGGGCAGGGCGGCGAAGGTCGGTCGGGTCATCCCTGCTCAATCCCCCGCCGGCGCAAAGGTTCAGGGCCGGTGCTGCGCCAGCACGGTATACGCCATCACCGCCGTCGCCACCGCCGCGTTCAGGCTGTCGGCTTTGCCCAGCATCGGAAGCTTGACCAGCAAGTCGCATTCGGCGGCCATATGGTTGGGCATCCCCTGTGCCTCGTTACCGGTCAGCAGGAAGGTCGGATCGGGATAGCTCGCCGCGCGGTAATCTTGCTCGGTATCGAGGCTGAGGCCGACCAGCGTGCCCGGTCCCTTGCGCAGCCAGTCGCGGAACGTCGCCCAGTCGGCCCGCGCGACGGCGACAGTAAAGATCGCCCCCATGCTGGCCCGCACCGCCTCGACCGAAAACGGGTCGACGCATTCGTCGATCAGGATCAGCCCGCCGGCACCGGTCGCATCCGCCGTGCGCAGGATCGTGCCGAGATTGCCCGGATCGCGCAGCCGTTCGGCGACCAGCCATAGCGACGCGTTGCGCCGGTCTATCCCGGTAAGCGCGGTCGAGAATTCGTCATAGACGCCGACGACCGACCCCGGATTATCCTTGCCCGACAGCTTCGACAGGATGTCGACGGTGGTCGAAATGGCGATGCCGCCCGACGCCTCGGTCTCCTCGATCAGCGTCTGCAGAAGCGGATGCTGCTCGCTGCTCGCGAAATACAACTCGGCCGGCAGCCAACCGGCCTCGCGCGCTTCGGTCAGGATGCGTAACCCTTCGGCCAGGAAACGCTGCTGGTCGCGGCGGTGACGTTTCTCGCGCAGGTTGCGCGCGGACTTCACCATCGGGTTCGAATAGGCGGTAATTTCGCGTGGCATATTTTTCGCCTAGCGCCCCGCGCGCTCCGCGTCGATGGAATCGAGGATGCGCGTGCCCGCCATGAACACCGCGATCGGGCAGACCGCGAACAACAGCTTGCCGCCGATCCCCGGATATTGCGCCATGTAATGAAAGCCGCGCTCGACCGCGCCGACGCCCAAGCCATAGATGACGAGGAACGCCTCGAACTTCGACTTGATCGTGAACAGGTTCTTAAGCCGGGTCAGCATGATCCCAAAATACGCAAAATACGTACCAGTGGCGGTTTTCCGCCGATCCTTCCGCCCGGCTGATGGTTAATTGTCAATTTACCCGACAAGGTCGAGCGATTCGAGCAGCGCGCGCCGCGCGCCTTCGATCCGTTCGATCAGTGTCGGATCGCCGATATCGGCGGGTGCGATCCGCTCGGGCCAATGCGCCTCGATCACCGCCGCGATCCGGTCGAGCTTTGCACCATCGACCAGGAAACGCGGATCGATCGTCGCCGGATCGGCCACGACGCGCAGCCGCAGACAGGCGGGGCCGCCGCCATTGGCCATCGATTCGCGCACATCGACCACCTCCAGCCGGCGGATCGGGCCGTTGCCCGCGACCATTTCCTGCAACCAGCTCCACACGCGCGGATTGTCGCGTGCCTCGCCCGGCAGGATCAGCGCCATACCGCCGCCATCGGGCAGGGTCACCAACTGCGCGTTGAAGAGGTAGGAGGTGATCGCATCGGCCAAGCTCACCCGGTCGGCCGGCACCTCGACGATCTCGACCGACGGGATGGCGCGTCGCAGGTCGGCGAAGAAGCCCTCGCGATCCTCGAACGCCTGTTCATGGGCGAACAGCACGCGTTCATTGGCGACCGCCACCACGTCGTTGTGAAACGCGCCGGCCGCAATCGCCGCGTCCGATTGCCGCACCATCAGCGTGGCCGCCGGGTCCAGCCCATGCGCCCGCGCGATCGACGCCGACGCCTCGACATGCTGGCGCGCGGGGAAGGGGCCGCCACTCACGCCATAGACGAAGACCTCGACGCCGGCTGCGTCATGCGTGTCGCACAGCCGCATATGGTTGGCCGCGCCTTCGTCACCGAAGGGCGCCGGCACCGGGCCATGCACGACGAACGCCTCGCCGGCAAAGGCGGTGCGCAACTGCTTGAGCGTCGCCGGCCACTCATGGCTGCGATGGGCCATCGTCACGAGGTTCGCGACGGTCAGGTGGCAGCGCCCGTCGCTGCAATCACTGGCGGGGGAGACGGTCGCGGCATTGGCTGCCCACATCGCGGAGGCCGACAGCGCCTGCGCCCGCAGATGCGGCGCGGCGCTGGCATAGTCGATCGCCAGTGCGGCCAGCCAGCCATGGTCGGGTCGCGGATGCGGCAGCAGGATGCCCTGCGTCAGCCCCAGCGCAAGGTTCGCGCGCATCTTGGCGATCCCCTGCAACGCCGCCGCGCGCGGGCGCGACGTCTCGCCGGCATTGCGCGTCGCCGCCAGATTGCCGTGGCTCAGGCCCGCATAATTGTGGCTGGGACCGATGATCCCGTCGAAATTGATCTCGCGCACGCTCATCGTGCCACCTGCGAAATCATATCGCCGACCGTGACGTCCAGCGCGCGCGCGGCCTCCGCATCGATCACGATCCCGTCGTCGCGCAGCGTCACGTCCCCCATGCATGCGCGAAAATCAGCCAGCCGCCCCGTCGCCAACAGCGAGGGGCTGCCGCCTTCGCCAATCGCCACCACCTGCAGTTCGCGGCGGTCGCGCACCGTCGCGATCTGGTCGGTCCGCGCGGTCATGGTCGGGCCGCCGTCGAAGATGTCGACGTAATTCTCATATGCAAAGCCTTCATTCTCCAGCATCCGCATCGCCGCGCGCCCGGTCGGGTGGGGCAGGCCGATGACCCCGCGCGCCGCCTCGGGCAGCATCGCGATATAGACCGGATGGCGCGGCATCAGGTCGGCGATGAACTGGTTGCCATGGATCGCATTGAACTGGTCGGCATCCTGAAACGTCATGCCGAAGAAGCGCCCGGCCACCCCGTCCCAGAAGGGCGATCCGCCCGCTTCGTCGATGATCCCGCGCAGCTCCGCCAGCACCCGATCGGCAAAGCGCCCGCGATGCCGTGCGATGAACAGATAGCGCGACCGCGCGAGCAACAGCCCCAGCCCGCCGGCGCGCTCACCCGGATGCAGGAACAAGCCGCCGACCTCGCTCGATCCCTCCAGGTCGTTGACGAGGTTCAGGATATCGGCGCGGAAGGTCCGGCCCAGCGCTTCGCTATGCTTGGTCAGCGTCGCGACGCGATAGGAATAGAAGGGCCAGCGTTGCCCGACCTTCGTGAATACCTGGCACGTGCCGCGCACCTCGCCGGTGTCGATATTTTCCAGCACCAGCACGAACACTTCGTCGCGGGGGCTGTCCTCCTCATGGCTGAACGCCATGGCGCTCCGCTCCAGCCGGGTCATCAGCGCGTTGCGATCGGGCGGCAGGTTGGTGAAGCCGCCGCCGGTCAGCTTCGCCATTTCGTACAGATATTTCAGGTCGCTTTCGCGCGCCGCACGGATTCGAAACGTCACAATCCCCCCTGTGCCACAATCCGGGCAATGCTCAGCGCCGATAGCCGGGCGCGTTCGGCCAGGCTGTCGACGATCATGTACTCGTCGTTCGAATGTATCGCGCCGCCGCGCACCCCCATTGTGTCGATGACGGGCACGCCGCACGCGGCGATATTATTGCCGTCGCACACCCCGCCGGTATCGCGCCACGCGATCGGGATCGACAGGTCGGCCCCGGCCGCCTGCACCAGCGCGAACAGCTTGGCCGCGCCGGCATCGATCGGCTTGGGCGGGCGATTGAAGCTGCCATGCACCGCGATCGTGACCTCATGCGCCGCCGCGACCGCCGCCACCGCCGCGTCGATCTCGGCGCTCGCCCGCTCGATCTCGTCGCTCCCATGCGGTCGGAAATTGACGCGCAGCACCGCATGGTCGGGCACGACATTGTTCGGCCCGCCGCCATCGATCCGCGCCGGATTGACCGCGAGGTGCGGGCTCCGCGCAGCGCTCAGCCGCAGCGCGATATCGGCGGCGGCGACGATGGCGTTGCGGCCTTCCTCCGGATTGCGACCGGCATGGGCGCTGCGCCCGGTGATGACGATCGAGAAATTGCCGGTGCCGCCGCGGGCCCCCGCCAGCGTACCATCGGGCAGGGCGGGTTCGTAGGTGAACGCCGCGACCTTCCCCCGCGCCACCCGGTCGATCAGCCGGGCCGAGGAAAAGCTGCCGGTTTCCTCGTCCGAATTGATCATCACGTCATAGCCGAAGCTATCACCGATCCCGCCGGCCTCGACCGCCTTCAGCGCCGCCAGCATGACCGACAGCCCACCCTTCATGTCCGCCGCGCCGGGGCCGTTCAGCGTATTCGGATCGGTATAGCGCATCGCCTGAAACGCGTGGGTTTCGCCATACACCGTGTCCATATGCCCGGTGAACAGCATCCGCACCGGCGCCTTCGGGCGGACCTGCACCAGCAGATGCCGGCCATGCTCGATCGCGCGGACGGTGCCATCGGGCTCGACCGCTTCCGCCGAATCCGGATCGACCAGCGTGATTTCGCCCGGCAGCGCGGCGAAGCTGTCGGCCAGCATCCCCGCCACGGTGTTCAGCCCCGCGACGTTGCGCGTCCCGCTGTTCACCGCGACCCATTGTTCGACCTGCGTCAGCATCGCCGCCTGATCGATCGCGTCGATCGACCGGCGTTCCGCCTCATTCATCCTGTCCATCGGGTAGGTGTAGAGCGATCCGGTATCAAACGGAACCTCTTGTGGAGGAACTCCGATTACCACGTCACCCCGGGCTTGACCCGGGGTCCCGCTTCTTCTGCGACGGTCGGAAGGAAGCGGGACCCCGGATCAAGTCCGGGGTGACGAAAGGGGGGGCAAACCCAATCCCTAGAACGCATACACCAGCGACGCGCGGCCGGTCGTGTCGGCGTTGACGCGCCCGACCGGCGGCCGGCTTTCATACTGGATGTTGTACGACAGCCGCGCCGACAGGGGTCCCAGCACCTTGGCATCGACCGCGGTCAGGCTGGTGACGGTGCTGTTCGCGTCCTGCAGATAGGCCGAGGTATTCTGCCGCAGCGTCAGCGCCGGGGTCATCCGCCACCCGAAATCGACCGACCCGCGCGCCGCCAGATTCCGTTCGACCGTATCGGTCGTGAACGACGTATAGCGGAATGCCGGCCCCAGTTCGAGGTCGAGCGTCACCGGCCCCTTGGCGACGACGGTATAGCCCGCCCCGGTCGATGCCGAATAGCGGTCGTAATAGCCGAAGAACTTGTCCGATTCATACTGCGCCGCGCCATAGATATAGAGCCGGTCGTCGACCTTGTAGTTCGGTTCGAACGCGGCGAGATAATGTTCGCGCGTCGGGATATTGTTGGTTTCTTGGTAATCCGCCTGCAGCTTCAACTTGTGCCGCCAGCGATAGCCCTCGCGCGCCAGGTCGAGGATCGCGGTCACGCCCAGGCTGTCCGAATTGCCGCCATTGACCCATCCGCCAACCTCGGCCCGGCCCTTGACCAGCGCGCCGAACGACGCGGTGCGCAGCCGCTTCTCGGTCTTTTCCGACCGCTCGAACGTGTAATGCGACGCCAGCTCGGCGATCTTCTGCGAATGTTTCGGCGCGGCCTTGCGCGCATAGCGCACGATCGTCGCGACGTCGTTGTCGTTGCCCGACGCCATCGCCTCTTCCAGCATCGTGCGGATTTCGATCGGCAGGTCCGGCTCGGGCGGCGGCTCCGCGAAATACAGGCCGAGCGGCAGGAGGATCGCGGGGTTAGGCATCACCGCCCGCTATAGCCGATCGAATGCATATAGGCTGAACGATTCATCGCATGGGAGAGGCGCTTCACCGATGCAGATGGTCGGCAAACCCGGCGAGGACCTGCTCGTACAGCGCCTTCTTGAACGGCACGATCATCGACGGCAGGTCGGCGGGATCGGCCCAGCGCCATGCGCGGAACTCCGGCTCGGGTGTCTGGATGTCGATATCGGCGTCCGTCCCCTCGAACGCGAACAGGAACCAGCGCTGCCGCTGCCCGCGCCATTTTCCCTTCCAGATCTTGCCGATCATGTCGTCGGGCAGGTCGTAGAGCAGCTCTGCCGGGTTTTCCGCGATCAGCCGCACCTTGTCGGCGGCCACTCCCGTTTCCTCGCGCAGCTCGCGGATCGCGGCGTCGACCGGCGCTTCGCCATCGTCGATCCCGCCCTGGGGCATCTGCCACGCCTCCAGCGTCGAATCGAGCCGTTGGCCGACGAACACCTGTCCGTCGCGGTTCAGCAGCATGACGCCGGCACAGGGGCGATAGGGGAGGGCGGTCTTGTCCATCGCCGCTTCCTATCGCCTGAGGCTGCCTTTTGCGAGGCGCATCGGCATCTTATCTGTGCGTCCGTGATCCCCGTCGTCCACCATCCCGATTATGTCGCCGAAAGCCCGCCGGGCAGCCGCTATCGCTGGGGCAAGAACGGCCTCGTCCGCGATCTGCTGCGCGAGATGGGGGAGGCCATCGACTGGCACGGGTGCGACCCGATGCCGCGCAAGTGGATCGAGGCGGTACATGACGACACGTACGTCGCCGAGGTGATCGAAGCCCGCGTGCCCCCGCACAAGGAACGCCGCATCGGCTTTCCCGTCACCCCGCCGATGGCGCTGAGGGCGCAGGCGGTGCCCGGCGGCACCTATGCCGCCGCGCTGGTCGCGCTGGAACGGGGCTATGCCGCCAATACCGCCGGGGGCAGCCACCACGCGCTGGCGGATACCGGGGCGGGGTACTGCGTGTTCAACGACCTCGCCATCGCCGCCAACCGGCTGGTCGATGAGGGGACATGCGATCGGGTTCTGGTGGTCGATGTCGACGTGCATCAGGGCGACGGCACCGCATCGCTGCTGGCCGGGCGCACCAACCTCGCCACCTATTCGATCCATGCCGAAAAGAACTTCCCGGCGCGAAAGGCCGTGTCGACGCTCGACGTGCCGCTGCCCGATGGCGTCGGCGACGACGAATATCTGTCGACGCTGGCAGCGACCCTGGTCCCGCTGATCGACAGTTTTGCGCCGACGCTGCTGCTCTATCAGGCCGGGGTCGATCCCTTCGCCGACGATCGGCTGGGTCGTCTGTCGCTGACCCAGGACGGGCTGGACGCGCGCGACCGCTGGATTGGGCAGCTCGCCCGGACCCGCGGCCTGCCGATCGCCAGTGCACTGGGCGGCGGCTATGGCGATCTGCTCGAAGTATCGCGCCGCCATGTCGCCTCGATCGTCGCGGTGGCGGAGGGAACCGGGATCGTCGCGCGAGCGTAACGTCACGCGATGAGCGACCCCGTCCTACTCTGGCTCCGCCAGGACCTCCGCCTGCGCGATCAACCCGCGCTTCGTGCCGCGATCGACGAAGGGGCGGTGATCCCCGTCTATATCCTCGACGACACGTCGCCCGGCGACTGGGCGATCGGTGGCGCGCAACGCTGGTGGCTGCACCACAGCCTGACGTCCTTCGAAGAAGGGCTGCGAGGCAAGGAGTCGCGCCTGATCCTGCGCCGGGGCGAGGCCGTCGCCGAACTGCGCAAGCTCTGCAAGGAAACCGGCGCGACCCGCATCCACGCCATGCGCCACTACGAACCATGGTGGGTGAAGGCGCAGGAGGCGCTGGGCGACGCGCTGACGCTCCACGACGGCAACCATCTGCGCCCGCCGGAGGATGTCCGCACCGGTTCGGGTGGCATGTTCAAAATCTATTCGTCCTTCTGGAAAGCGCTGAACCAGATGCTGCCGCCCGAGGACCCGGCGCCGATGCCGCGCGCCATCCCGGCGCCGTCGAACTGGCCGAAATCCGACAAGCTCACCGACTGGAAGCTGCTCCCGACCAAGCCCGACTGGTCGACCGCGTTCGGCAAAGCATGGCAACCCGGCGAGGACGGCGCACACAAGGCGCTGAAAACCTTCGCGGATCGGCTCGCCGATTATGACACGGCCCGCAACCTGCCCTCGATCGACGGCAGCTCCAACCTGTCGCCGCACATCCATCACGGCGAAATCTCCCCGCGGCAGATCTGGGCGGCGCTCGACGGGCAGGGCGACAGCCTCACCACCTATCGCAAGGAACTGGCGTGGCGCGACTTCGCCAGCGGTGTCATCCTGTCGATGCCCGATTACGCCGACGCCAATGGCCGCCGGCGCTATGACAAGCTGAAATGGCGCAGCGACGCCGCATCGAAACGCGACCTGAAGGCATGGCAGCAGGGCCGCACCGGCTATCCCATCGTCGATGCCGGGATGCGCCAACTGTGGCAGACCGGCTGGATGCACAATCGCGTGCGGATGATCGCGGCCTCGTTCCTCATCAAGCATCTGCTGATCGACTGGCGCGAGGGTGAGCGCTGGTATTGGGACTGTCTGGTCGATGCCGATCTCGGCAACAATGCGGTCAACTGGCAATGGGTCGCGGGCACCGGCGTCGATTCGAACATGTTCGGGCGGATCATGGCCCCGCTCACCCAGTCGGAAAAGTTCGACGCCGCCGACTATATCCGCCGCTGGGTGCCCGAACTGGCGAAACTGTCGGATAGCACGATCCACGATCCCGACGCGGCGGGGTGCCGGCCGAAGGACTATCCGGCAAAGATCATCGACCACCGCGAGGCACGCGAACGCGCATTGGCGGCGGCAAAGGGGATCTGACCAGCCACTATAGTATCCCCGCCTACGCGGGGGTACGGGAACCTACCCGCACAACCCCCGCCCGGTGGGATCGCGCAGCGCCGCCGCTTCCGACCCGCTTTCGCTTAGCCGGTCGAACCGCAGCCCCGACAGCGATGCCCGCCCGCGACACGCCGCCTCGCACCCGGCCGGCAACTCCCCCGGAAAGCGCACCGCATCGCCGTCGAAGCCGGCCTCGAACGCACAGCCCTTGCCGAAATCGACCGTCAGCCGCTCGCCCGCGCGGACGAACCGCCCGCGCGCGCTGCACCCGTTCGCCTCGCCATAGTCGACGAATGCGCCGATCCGCTGTCCCGCAACGCACAGCCGGTCGCCCTCGCGCGCATATAGTCCGACCGGCTCGGCGGCCGCGGCATCGCGCACCACGCCACGCGCCATCGCCGCTTGTTCCAGCGCCGCGCCCTCCGGTTCGCGCAGCGGCGCGGTTCCTTGCGAACAACCCGCCAGCAACAGCAGGGCCGCCGCCCAGCCCCTCATGCTACCGGCACCAGCCGATCGCCCTCGATCCGGCGAAAGAAACAGCTGGTCGCCCCGGTATGGCATGCCGGCCCGGCGGGCACGCAGCGCACCCACAGTGCGTCCTGATCGCAATCGATCCGTACCTCGACGACGCGCAGCACGTTGCCCGATGTCTCGCCCTTCTTCCAGATCGCCGCGCGACTCCGCGACCAGAAGATCGCTTCCTTCGTCTCCAGCGTCAGCCGCAGCGCATCGGCATTCATATGCGCCACCATCAGCGGCGCGCCAGTATCGGCATCGACGCACACCGCGGTCAGCAGCCCGTCGGCATCGAATTTCGGGTTCAGGGTCAGGCCGGTATCGCGCGAAGTCATGCGCAACCCCTATCGCCGATCATGGTTCCGCCGCAATCGACGATCAAAGGGCGACAAATCGATAAAGGCTACCTATATGGCAGCCGCGTGACACGCTTATCCCCGGAAGGGCCTATGTTCACCACCCACCCATTTGACGACGACAAGCTGCGTGAAGAATGCGGCATCTTCGGTGTTTCCGGCGCGGACGGCGCGGCGGCCCTCGTGGCGCTCGGCCTCCACGCCCTGCAGCATCGTGGCCAGGAAGCGGCCGGCATCTGCAGCTGGGATGGGGCGATGTTCCACACCCAGCGGGCGCAGGGCCATGTCGCGGGCAATTTCGACCGGCCGGAGGTGATCGAATCGCTACCGGGCGCGACCGCCTGTGGCCATGTCCGCTATTCGACCACCGGCGAAACGTCGAACCGCAACATCCAGCCGCTATATGCCGAACTGGCGTCGGGTGGTTTTGCGGTGGCGCATAACGGCAATCTTTCCAACGCCATGCGGCTGCGCAAGGATCTGGTCCGCACCGGATCGATCTTCCAGTCGACCAGCGATACCGAAGTCATCATCCACCTGGTCGCGACGTCCAACTATCGGACGCTGCTTGATCGGTTCATCGATGCGCTGAAGCAGGTCGAGGGTGCGTACTCGCTGATCTGCATGACGCCCGAGGGGATGATCGCCTGCCGCGATCCGCTGGGCATCCGGCCGCTGGTGATGGGCAAGCTTGGCGACGACGCCTATATCTTTGCCTCGGAAACCGTTGCGCTCGACGTGGTCGGCGCCGAGTTCGTCCGCGAAGTCGAACCGGGCGAGCTGGTGATCGTCAAGAACGGCGAACTGCGCTCGATCCGCCCGTTCGCGCCGCTGTCCCCGCGTCCCTGCATCTTCGAATGGGTCTATTTCTCGCGCCCCGATTCGATCAGCGAAGACCGCTCGATCTATTCGGTGCGCAAAGCCATCGGCGCGGAACTGGCGCAGGAAAATGCGGTGGAGGCCGATCTGGTCATCCCCGTGCCCGATTCGGGCGTTCCCGCCGCGATCGGCTATGCCCAGGCATCGGGCATCCCGTTCGAACTGGGAATCATCCGCTCGCACTATGTCGGGCGCACCTTCATCCAGCCGGGCGACAAGGTCCGCCATCTGGGCGTGAAGCTGAAGCACAACGCCAACCGCAAGCTGATCGAGGGCAAGCGCATCGTGCTGGTCGACGATTCGATCGTGCGCGGTACGACGTCGCTGAAGATCGTGCAGATGATGCGCGATGCCGGCGCGGCGGAGGTGCATATGCGCATCGCCTCGCCCCCGACGCGTCATTCCTGCTTCTACGGCGTCGACACGCCCGAACGCGCCAAGCTGCTGGCGGCCAAATATGATCTGGGCGGCATGACTGACTATATCCAGGCCGACAGCCTCGCCTTCATCTCGATCGACGGCCTGTACCGCGCGCTCGGCGAAGCGAACCGCACCTCGGTACGCCCGAAATATTGCGACGCCTGCTTCACCGGCGACTATCCGACGCCGCTGACCGATCAGGATGAGACGACCCCGGTCGATCAGCTCGCCAATCTGGCCGAACGGGTCGGATGAGCTTGCCGTTGCAGGGGCAGCTGGCGCTCGTCACGGGTGCCAGCCGGGGGATCGGTGCCGCCACCGCCGTGGCACTGGCGGGGCAGGGCGCGCACATCATCCTCACCGCGCGGACGACCGGCGGGCTGGAGGAGGTCGAGGATGCGATCTATGCGGCGGGCGGCACGGCCACCATCGCACCGATCGACCTGTACGACCTGACCGCCATTCCGCAGCTGGTGTCGGCGATCGCCGATCGCTGGCGCGCGCTCGACATGCTGGTGCTGAACGCCGGGGCACTCGGCACGCTGGGGCCGGTGCCGTCGTTCGACCTGAAGGAATTCGACAAGGTGATGGCGCTGAACGTCACCGCCAACGCCGCATTGATCGCCGCCTTCTCGCCGATGCTGCGTTTGGCGCGGGCGGGCAAGGTCGTGGGTGTCACGTCCTCGGTCGGGGCCGCCCCGCGGGCCTATTGGGGCATGTACGGCGCGTCGAAGGCGGCGTTCGACAACATCATCGCCAGCTACGGCCTCGAAATGGCGAACATCTCGCCGGTCCGCACCGCGATCGTCGATCCCGGCGCCACCCGGACGAAGATGCGCGAACGCGCCTATCCTGGCGAAGACCCCCAATCGGTGAAGCCACCCGAGCGGGTCGCCGCCGCGATCGTGAAGCTGATGACCGACGGCTTCGACAGCGGTACCCGCATCCGCGTCGACTGAAGGCGGATTGATCTCCGTGAACTGATCCGTACCCCCGCGCAGGCGGGGGTCCAGAGCCAAGCAGACCGGCCGTATGTGCTGGCAACCCTGGACCCCCGCCTGCGCGGGGGTACGGTCTAAGCGGAATGATCGCTTTTACGAAAGCGCAGTACGGCACCGAACGTCAACGGTTCCAAACGCCCATAAAAACAAATAGTTCGTGTTTCTCGGGGCCGGCTTCGACCTCGCTCGTTGACCGGCGGCTGCGCGTGCAGCTTGCCCTTCGAGGAGCCTGACCATGGCCGTTAAATTCGCCGGAACGATGAACGCGATTAACCGCGGACTGGACGAAACCAAGCCCGCCAAGGGCGCGACGATGATCGAGGATTGGGAAGCCGCGCTGGCCGACACCGACGTGCCGGGTGCAAAGGGCATCCTCCGCGACCTCGCCTCGCTGCGCAAGCAACTCGAAAAGGACACGCCCGACAGCGACCGGGTCCATGATCTGCTCCACCGCCTGGGTGCGGCGACCACGAAGATTGCCGACAAATCGGACAAGCAGCAGGAGAAGCTGCGCGCCCTGGGCGAAGCACTGACCGAAGCCGGCGAGGAATCGCCCGACGAGGAAGAAGACACCGAAGCCGCCGCCGCCCCGAAGCGCGCGCGCAAGAAGGCGTAAGAGGGCAGGGGGGCGGGCAGTCTCCGGACGACCCGCCGCCTTTCGGCTTTCCTACAGCCACATCACCAGCCAAGATCGTCACCCCGGGCTTGACCCGGGGTCCCGCTTCTTCTGCACCATCGGTCAGAAAGCGGGACCCCGGATCAGGTCCGGGGTGACGTCGTAAATGGGGAAACAATGGAGCGCCACAAAACGCGGCGAGTGTGAACTTAGTGAACTTTGGCTGCGATCACGGCTCGATCGTCGGGGTCCAGGGCCGCTCGCGAAACCATTTCGTGATGATGTATTTGGTCCCCTCAACCACCGCCATCCCCTCATGCAGCGTCGCTAGGTTCGGGCTGCCATCGGCCAGCATGTTGTTCCACGCGACCAGCATCCCCGGCCGCGGATTGAACCGTACCCCGGCCTGCGGGAACCATGTCGCGCCGCCCTGTTCGACCTCGTTGAGGTAGACCATCGCCGTCCAGGTCCGCTGCCCGCCCTGCACCGCCATCGACGCCCAATAGGGCTCGTTCTCATTGAAATAGTCGTTATGCGCCCGGAACTGTTGCCCCGGCGCATAGCGCTGCCCCTGCATCGTCTCGCCATGTTCGGGCGGGATACCCAGCAGGTGCGCGATCTTTTCATCGATCGGCTGGAGCAGTGGGTGCCAGCGGTCGAGGTCGCAGCTGTCGCTGGTGCGGAAGTTCGGATCGTTGGTCGCAGTCAGCAGCGTCGATTTGCGGCGGCCCGAATCGATCGTCGCCATCAACATGTCGCACTCGTCGTCCGACAGGAAATCGGTGAGCGCGAACAGCACCGCACCCTCGGTCTTGGCCCGGCGGATACCGGGCACGGCGGAGAGCGTCGCCTCGACCGACCGGCCCCATTCGGCCCGAACGGGGGAGGGGCCACCGGGCGCTTTACGGACAGGCGTGTTCATGGCGCGGGTTCAACCAGATAGAGGGGGAGGTGTCGAGGGGGCGGACCAGCGCTCAATGCTCCGGCGTCTCCATCAATTCGATCAGCACCCCGCCCATGTCGCGTGGGTGGAGAAAGACGATCGGTGTCCCATGCGCCCCGATCCGCGGTTCGCCCAGCACCCGCGCACCCTTGGCGGTCAGCTCGGCAACGGCGACGGGAATGTCCGCCACCTCGAAGCACAGATGATGCTGCCCCCCCGCCGGGTTCTTCGCCAGAAACCCCGCGATGGGCGAGCTGGCGTCATACGGCTCGATCAACTCGATCTGCGTATTGGGCGCATCGATGAAGCAGACCTTCACCCCCTGCGCCGGCAGGTCGAACGGCTCGCCAATGGCGTCCGCGCCGAGCAGGTCGCGATACATCTCGATCGATGCTGCGATGGAAGGGGTCGCGACCCCGACATGGTTGAGACGGCCGAGGGTCATGCCGAATCCTCCCCGGAACGGGGAGGGGGACCATCCGAAGGATGGTGGAGGGGGGCGTCCTGCTCCACTACCATTGCGTTGCGGGGAACGCCCCCTCCACCAGCTGCGCTGGTCCCCCTCCCCGTGCCGGGAAGCAGCTTACAGCGGGATATTGTCATGCTTCTTCCACGGGTTCTCGAGCGTCTTGTTCCTGAGCTTGCGCAACCCCAAAGCCACCCGCCGCCGGGTCGAATGCGGCAGGATCACCTCGTCGATGAACCCCTTGCTCGCCGCGACGAACGGGTTGGCAAAGCGCGCCTCATATTCCGCCGTCCGCGCCGCGACCTCGGCCGGGTCCTTCGAGCGGAAGATGATCTCCACCGCGCCCTTGGCGCCCATTACCGCGATCTCGG
The DNA here is from genome assembly GCF_001421585.1 of Sphingomonas sp. Leaf23. Classification (NCBI taxonomy): domain Bacteria; kingdom Pseudomonadati; phylum Pseudomonadota; class Alphaproteobacteria; order Sphingomonadales; family Sphingomonadaceae; genus Sphingomonas; species Sphingomonas sp. Leaf23. Next base: position 98,515 of record NZ_LMKR01000001.1, read on the forward strand.
CGGTCGGCCACGCATAGTTCAGGTCGCCGCGCAGATGCTTCGACGCCATCACGTCGTAGGCGCCGCCATAGGCCTTGCGGGTGATGACTGTGATCTTGGGGACCGTCGCCTCGGCATAGGCGAACAGCAGCTTGGCACCGTGTTTGATGATGCCTGAGTGCTCCTGTCCGACCCCCGGCAGGAAGCCGGGCACGTCGACGAACGTCACGATCGGAATCTCGAACGCATCGCAGAAGCGCACGAACCGTGCCGCCTTCTTCGACGAATTGATGTCGAGGCACCCGGCCAGCACCATCGGCTGGTTGGCGACCACGCCGACCGTGCGCCCCTCGATCCGGCCGAAGCCGATGATGATGTTGCCCGCGTGCGCCGGCTGCAACTCGAAGAAGTCGCCATCGTCCAGCGTCCGCACGATCAGTTCGTGCATGTCGTAGGGCTGGTTGGCGCTGGGCGGGATCAGCGTGTCGAGGCTCGGTTCCAACCGGTCCCACGGATCGTCGCTCGGCCGCTCGGGCACGCCGGTCTGGTTGTTCGCGGGCAGGAAGTCGACGAAATCACGCGCCGCCAGCAGCGCCTCGATATCGTTCTCGAACGCGCAGTCGGCGACCGACGACTTGGTGGTGTGGGTGATCGCGCCGCCCAGTTCCTCCTGGGTCACGACCTCGTTCGTGACCGTCTTCACCACGTCCGGGCCGGTCACGAACATGTAGGACGAATCCTTCACCATGAAGATGAAGTCGGTCATGGCGGGCGAATAGACCGCGCCGCCCGCGCACGGCCCCATGATGAGGCTGAGCTGCGGCACGACGCCCGATGCCAGCACGTTACGCTGGAACACCTCGGCATAGCCGCCAAGGGACGCGACGCCCTCCTGAATCCGCGCCCCGCCCGAATCGTTCAGGCCGATGACCGGCGCGCCGACCTTCATCGCCATGTCCATGATCTTGCAGATCTTCTGCGCATGGCGTTCCGACAGCGACCCGCCGAACACGGTGAAGTCCTGGCTGAAGACATAGACCAGCCGGCCGTTGACCGTACCCGATCCGGTGACCACGCCGTCGCCCGGCACGACCTGTTCCGGCATCCCGAAATCGACGCAGTTATGTTCGACATACATGTCGAGTTCCTCGAACGACCCTTCGTCGAGGAACACGTCCAGCCGTTCGCGCGCGGTCAGCTTGCCCTTGGCATGTTGCGCCGCGACCCGCTTTTCCCCGCCGCCGGCGCGCGCCGCCGCGCGGCGTTTCTCCAGCGCTTCGAGTGCTTCGAGCATCGTCTCTCCTTGGCCCGTTGGTCGGGCGTTTCCGCCCTTGTGCCAGCAGGAGGGGGCGAAGCGCAATATTCTTGCGCTATCCGAAGCGGTAACCGGACACGACCCAGCCCATCACCTCGTCGCGATAGTCGCACACTGCCGGGCCATCGCCGCCCGCGCCAAGGGCGACCATCAGCGGCAGCAGATGCTCCGCCTCAGGATGGGCGAAACGGGCGTGCGGCAGGCTTTCCCACCCCGCGACCCGTTCGGCCCGCGCGGCCGGATCGGGATCGGTGACGGCGGCAGTCAGCGCCGCATCCCATTCGTCGGCGATCGGCGTCACCGACGGCCCGCGCGCGCGCAGATTGTGGAAGCTCATGCCCGACCCGATGATCAGCACCCCTTCGTCGCGCAGCGGGGCCAGCGCCCGGCCCATCGCAATATGGGCGGCGGGATCGAGCGAGCGGTCGAGCGACAGCTGGACCAGCGGGATATCGGCATCCGGCACCGCGACCATCATGGGTACGAACACGCCGTGATCCCAGCCGCGCGTCGCCTCCTCTGCCGTCTCGAACCCGGCGCCTTCCAGCAGCCCGGCCGCCCGCCGCGCCACGTCCGGCGCGCCGGCGGCATCCCAGCGCAGGCGATAGGTGTGTTCGGGAAAGCCATAATAATCGAACAGCAGCGACGGGCGCTCGCCGACATGGACGGTCGGGCGATCCGCCTCCCAGTGGCCGGAGATCATCAGGATCGCGCGCGGCCGCTCGGGCAGCGAATCGATCAGCCCGGTGAGATACGCCTGCATCGGCCGCCACATCGGGTCGGGGGCCTGGCCGGGGTTCAGGAAGAAGCAGGGGCCGCCGCCATGCGGCACGAACAGGGTGGGGAGCGTCATGGGTGCCAAGGTCGCGCTGCGGGCGATGCGACTCAAGGCCGCGCACGGAAACGACTCGTTTCGACTTGGCGTCGCGGGGGGATGCCCCCTACAAGGTCGCCCGCATGAGCCGTTTCACCGTCAACAATTTGCCGCAGGAATATCGGCTCGACCCGGACACGCCGCTGCTATGGGCGCTGCGCGACGTGTCGAACCTGACCGGCACCAAATATGGCTGCGGCACCGGCCATTGCGGGGCCTGCACTGTCGATATCGACGGGCGCGCGGTAAAGTCTTGCCAGGTGACGATCGGCAGCCTGGAGGGCACGTTCGTCACCACGATCGAGGGGCTGGCCCGTGATCGCAGCCATCCGGTGCAGGCGGCGTTCCTGGCGGCGCAGGTCGTGCAATGCGGTTTCTGCATTCCCGGCTTCGTCATGGCGACGGTTGCGCTGCTGCGGCAGAACCGCGATCCCGGTGAGGCGGAGATCGCCGCCGCGCTGAACCATCTGTGCCGCTGCGGCATCTATCCGCGCCTGATCGATGCGGTGCGACAGGCGGCCGCCGCCGCGCGCGGCGATGCGACGCTCGCACCCCCGCCGCGTCCCGGCATCGACCGGGCAGAAGCCGCGCGCGAAACGCCTGCGCTGACCCCGCCGGCCAAATAGCCGATATTCTTTCAATTGGCTGTCACCGGCATTCAGCCACGGTTGATCGCGTCCGTAATAAACCGCATCCATCGAAGCCGGCGACATCCGGCGGTGGAGGCAAGCAATGAAGAGCCGTTTTCTTCTGGCCCTGTTGAGCGTGTCGGCGCTGGTTCCGACGGCGGCGATGGCGCAGGTCGATCCGGAATTGCGCGGGCCGCGCAATCGCGAACGGATCGAACGCTCGCCGGGCGGCGAGACCCCCGGCGCCCGCGCGGAATTTCGCAACGACATCCGCGTCGATGCGCCCCAGCCGCGCCCCGAGCGCCCGCGCATGGAGGAACAGCGCGTCGAACCGCAACGCAGCGCGGACGCTCCGCGCTGGCAGGATCGCGGCGATCGTGGTGACCGCGGCGATCGCGGCGGCTTCGACCGCACGCGCCCGCCGCGCGACGGCAACGGGCAGGTCGATCGCGAAGCGCTGCGCCGTGACTGGCAGCAGGGCAATCGCGGCGGGGATCGCGGCTGGCGGCCCGAGCCATCACCGGCCCCGCGGCCCGACCGCGACTTCCGCACCCCGCCACGCGATGCACAGGGGCAGATCGACCGTGAGGCGCTGCGCCGCGACTGGCCGCGTACCGAAGGGCGGGGGCAGATCGATCGCGATCGCAACGACCAGTGGCGTCGCGAACAATGGCGCCGCGAACAGCAGAATGGCGGCTGGGATCGTGGCACCCGCGATCGCGACTGGGGTCGTGACGACTGGAACCGGGGCGACCGGAACTGGGATCGCGGCAACCGGTGGGAACGCGGTGGTCAGTGGGATCGCGGCTGGCGGCGGGACGACCGCTATGACTGGAACCGCTATCGCCAGCAGAACCGCAACTTCTATCGCCTGCCGCGCTATTATGCGCCGTCGGGCTGGGGCTATGGCTATCGCCGGTTCGGCGTGGGCGTGACGCTCAATTCCTATCTGTTCGGGTCGAACTACTGGATCAACGACCCCTATTCCTATCGCCTGCCCGATGTGTGGGGGCCGTATCGCTGGGTGCGCTATTATAACGACGCATTGCTGGTGGACGTCCGCAGCGGCCAGGTGGTCGACGTCGAGTACGACATTTTCTGGTAAGCCTGTCGCTACGGCACGGGTGCGCGCGGTGGGGGCAACTCCGCCGCGCGTCTTTCTGTCTGGCGTTTGGGCTGGCAATCGCCGCGTCCTTTCCGCAAACCGTATCAAAAGATACGGGAGAGCGATTCGATGGCAGGCGATATCCAGGTGGCGCGCGACGGCGACGTGCTGCGCATCACGCTCGACCGGCCCGACCGTCTGAACGCCGCGCCACCGGCGATGTTCGATGCGATCCGCGATGCGCTGGCCGATCTCGATGGCGCGCGTGCGGTGCTGCTGACCGGGGCAGGGCGCGCCTTCTGCTCGGGCGCCGACGTCATGGCGGCGCTGAGCGGTGACGACGCGCCGGCCATGACCCATGCCGCGCTCACCAACCACTATAACCCGACGCTGCAGGCGATCTCCGACCTGTCGGTCCCGGTGGTCAGCGCGGTGCGCGGTGCGGCGGCGGGGATCGGGTGCAGCCTCGCGCTCGCCGCCGATTTCTGCGTCGCGGCCGACGATGCCTATTTCCTGCAGGCGTTCGTCAATATCGGCCTTGTCCCCGATGGCGGGGCCAGCTGGATGCTCCCGCGCCTGATCGGCCGCGCCCGCGCCACGCGGATGATGATGCTCGGCGAACGGGTGCCTGCCGCCACCGCGCTCGACTGGGGCATGATCCACACTGTCGTTGCGGGCGAGAGCCTCGACGACGAAGCGCTGGCGCTCGCCCGCCGATTGGCGGCAGGACCGACCGTCGCGTTGGGCCTGACCCGCCGCAACCTCGCCTATGCCCTCGACCACGACTATCCCGCCGCGATGGCGCGCGAAGCGGACGCGCAGCGCACCGCCCGCGCGACCAGCGATGCGGTGGAGGGCGGCACCGCCTTCCTCACCAAGCGTACTCCCCGTTTTACCGGAGCCTGACATGACCTGCCTCGACTTGACCCCCCGTCCGGCGATAGGGACCATGCGATGACCGGCCCGACGCTCGACGATTGGCAGAAGCTCGCCGCGCGCGAGGTGAAGGACGCCGACCTGCACTGGACCACGCCCGAGGGGATCGTGGTCAAGCCGCTCTACACCGCCGCCGACGCACCCGATCCCGGTCTGCCCGGCTTCGCGCCGTTCACGCGCGGGGTGAAGGCGTCGATGTATGCCGGGCGGCCATGGACCATCCGCCAGTACGCCGGATTCTCGACCGCCGAGGAATCGAACGCCTTTTACCGCCGCAACCTCGCGGCGGGGCAGAAGGGCCTGTCGGTCGCCTTCGACCTCGCCACCCATCGCGGGTACGACAGCGACCATCCGCGCGTGGCGGGCGATGTGGGGAAGGCCGGGGTCGCGATCGACACGATCGACGACATGAAGATCCTGTTCGACGGCATTCCGCTCGACACCATGTCGGTCAGCATGACGATGAACGGCGCGGTGCTGCCGTGCCTCGCCTTCTACATCGTTGCGGCGGAGGAGCAGGGCGTGGGCCCGGAGAAGCTGTCGGGCACGATCCAGAACGACATCCTCAAGGAGTTCATGGTCCGCAACACCTACATCTACCCGCCCGCGCCATCGATGCGGATCGTGTCGGACATCATCGCCTATACCGCCGAGCATATGCCGCGTTTCAACAGCATCTCGATCAGCGGCTATCACATGCACGAGGCCGGTGCGACCGCGGTGCAGGAGCTGGCGTTCACGCTGGCCGACGGCATGGCCTATGTCCGCGCGGCGCTGGACCGGGGCCTTGATATCGATGCGTTCGCCGGGCGGCTGTCGTTCTTCTTCGGCATCGGCATGAACTTCTTCATGGAGATCGCGAAGCTGCGCGCCGCGCGTACGCTGTGGAGCCGGATCATCGCCGATTTCGGCGGGTCGCCCCGCAGCCAGACGCTGCGCACGCACTGCCAGACCAGCGGCGTGTCGCTGACCGAACAGGACCCGTACAACAACGTCATCCGCACGACCGTGGAGGCGATGGCCGCGACCTTTGGCGGTACCCAGTCGCTCCACACCAACTCGCTTGATGAAGCGGTCGCGCTGCCGACCGACTTTTCCGCCCGGATCGCGCGCAATACGCAGCTGATCCTGCAGGAAGAGACCGGCATGACCCATGTCGTCGATCCGCTGGGCGGCAGCTATTATGTCGAGGCGCTGACGAAGGAACTGGCCGACAAGGCGTGGGCCTTGATTGAGGAGGTCGAGGCGGCGGGCGGCATGATCGATGCCGTGAACTCGGGCCTGCCCAAGGAGCATATCGAACGCGCCGCCGCCGCGCGGCAGGCGCGGGTCGACCGGGCAGAGGACGTCATCGTCGGCGTCAACAAATACCGGCTGGCGGAGGAAGACCCGATCGACATCCTCTCGATCGACAATGCCAAGGTCCGCGCCGACCAGATCCGCCGGATCGAGCGGGTGAAGGCCGAGCGGGACGAGGCGAAGACCCAGGCGGCGCTGACCGCATTGCAGGACGGCGCGCGCGGGGACGGCAATCTGCTGGCGCTGTGCGTCGATGCCGCGCGTGCCCGCGCTACGCTGGGAGAAATGTCGGCGGCGATGGAGGCTGCGTTCGGTCGCCATGCGGTGTCGGTCACGCCGGTGAAGGGCATCTATGGTCCGGCCCATGCCGATGACGAGGGTTGGCTGCGCGCGGGCGAGGGCGTCGCGGCGGTCGAACGCCGCATGGGGCGCAAGCCGCGCATGCTGGTCGCCAAGATGGGACAGGACGGCCACGATCGCGGCGCGAACGTCGTCGCCAGCGCCTTTGCCGATCTGGGGTTCGATATCGTGTCCGGGCCGCTGTTCCAGACGCCGCAGGAAACTGCGCAGCTGGCGATTGCCGAAGGGGTCGATGTCGTCGGCGCCTCCAGCCTGGCCGCTGGGCACAATACGCTGATCCCCGAACTCATCGGGTGCTTGGCGGATGCCGGTCGTGGCGATATTCGCGTCATTGCCGGCGGGGTGATCCCGCCGCAGGATTATGCGCTGCTCCGCGAAGCCGGAGTGGCGGCGATTTTCGGACCGGGCACCAACCTGGTCCATGCGGCGGCGGAGGTGCTGAAACTGCTCGGCCACAACCTGCCGCCGGTTGGAGAGACTGTGGAATGAATGTGATTGCGTCTGTCGAAGCTGCCCCGGCGATCGGAACGGGGAAGGTGCGCACCGACTGGACCCGCGCCGAAATCGCCGACCTGTTCGACCTGCCGTTCGACGAACTGATGTACCGTGCGCAGACCGTTCACCGTGTCCACCACGCGGTCGGGCAGGTGCAGCTCTGCACGCTCCTGTCGATCAAGACCGGCGGCTGCCCCGAAGACTGCGGCTATTGCTCGCAATCGGCCAGCGCCGATACGCAGCTGAAAGCCGAAAAGCTGATGGAGGTGCAGGCAGTGCTCGCTTCCGCTGCCGAGGCGAAGGCGGCCGGATCGCAGCGTTTCTGCATGGGCGCGGCATGGCGCAACCCCAAGGACCGCGACATGGACGCGGTGATCGCCATGGTCGAGGGCGTCCGGGCGATGGGCATGGAAACCTGCATGACGCTCGGCATGCTGACCCCCGATCAGGCACAGCGACTGGCGGCGGCCGGGCTGGATTACTACAACCACAATATCGACACCTCACCCGAAAACTACGCCAACATCATCTCGACGCGCAGCTTCGAGGATCGGATCGACACGCTGGCGCATGTTCGCGCGGCGGGGATCAACGTGTGCAGCGGCGGGATCGTCGGGCTGGGCGAGACCCGCGCCGATCGCGTCGGCTTCGTCCACGCACTCGCCACCCTGCCGCGCCATCCCGAAAGCGTGCCGGTCAACGCGCTGGTGCCGGTCAAGGGTACGGTGCTCGGCAACATGCTGGCCGACACCCCGCTCGCCAAGATCGACGATATCGAGTTCGTCCGTACCGTCGCGGTCGCGCGGATCACCATGCCGCTGAGCATGGTCCGCCTGTCCGCCGGTCGCGAAAGCATGTCGGATGCGACGCAGGCGATGTGCTTCATGGCCGGGGCCAATTCGATCTTCACCGGCGACCGGCTGCTGACCACCGGCAATGCCGGCGACGATGCCGACGCGGCGCTGCTGGCGAAGCTGGGCATGACGCCGATGGTCGCGGAGGAACCGATGCGAAAGGGCGGGTGCTGCTGACGCAGCGCCCCGCCGAATGACATGCTGACCCTGCCATAGCAGGGCGGACAGGAGAGTGACGTGTTCAAGAAGATTCTGGTCGCCAATCGCGGCGAAATCGCGTGCCGGGTGATGCGGACGGCCAAGCGGATGGGGATCGCGACCGTCGCGGTCTATTCCGATGCCGACGCCCGCGCACCGCACGTCATGATGGCGGACGAGAGCGTCCGGCTGGGCCCGGCACCTGCCGCCGAGAGCTATCTGAAGGCGGAACTGATCCTTGCGGCGGCGAAGGCGACCGGGGCCGACTGCATCCATCCCGGCTACGGATTCCTGTCGGAGCGCGAGAGTTTCGCGCGCGCCTGTGCCGATGCCGGCATCGCCTTTGTCGGCCCGCCGCCGAACGCGATCGCCGCGATGGGCGACAAGATCGAATCGAAGAAGCTGGCGCAGGCCGCCGGGGTCAACGTCGTCCCCGGCTATCTGGGTGAGATCGCCGATACCGAGGAAGCGGTGCGGATCGCGACCGACATCGGCTATCCGGTGATGATGAAGGCATCGGCCGGCGGCGGCGGCAAGGGGATGCGCCTCGCGTGGAGCGAGCAGGACGTCCGCGAGGGGTTCGAGGCGACCAAGCGCGAGGGGCTGGCCAGCTTCGGCGACGACCGCGTGTTCATCGAAAAGTTCATCGAAAGCCCGCGCCACATCGAAATCCAGGTGCTGGGCGACCAACATGGCAACATCGTCTATCTCGGCGAGCGCGAATGTTCGATCCAGCGCCGCCACCAGAAGGTCGTCGAGGAAGCGCCATCGCCCTTCGTCACGCCCGCGATGCGGAAGGCGATGGGGGAGCAGGCGGTCGCGCTTGCCCGCGCGGTCGGCTATTATTCGGCCGGTACCGTCGAGCTGATCGTCTCCGGCGCGGACGTGACGGGGGAGAGCTTCTACTTCCTTGAAATGAATACCCGGCTGCAGGTCGAGCATCCGGTTACGGAAGAAATCACCGGCCTCGACCTGGTCGAACAGATGCTGCGCGTTGCGGCGGGGGAGCCGCTCGCCTTTACGCAGGATGAGGTGAAGCTGACCGGCTGGGCGATCGAAAACCGGGTCTATGCCGAAGATCCGTATCGGGGTTTCCTGCCCAGTACTGGGCGGCTTACGCGCTACAATCCTCCCCGGCACGGGGAGGGGGACCGTGCGGAGCATGGTGGAGGGGGGCGTCCGCACGCGGATCGTTCGCGGCCAACCCCCTCCACCACCGACCTGCGGTCGGCGGTCCCCCTCCCCCCGAGCGGGGAGGAAACTATCCGCACCCGCGTCGACGACGGGGTGATCGAGGGTGGCGAGGTCAGCATGTTCTACGACCCGATGATCGCCAAGCTCGTCACCTGGGCCCCGACGCGCGAGGCGGCAATCGATGCGCAGATCGCGGCGCTCGACCGGTTCGAACTGGCCGGGGTAGGCAACAATATCGATTTCCTGTCGGCGATCATGCAGCATCCCCGCTTCCGTGACGGCGCGTTGACCACCGGCTTCATCGCGGAGGAATATCCGGAAGGGTTTCACGGCGCGCCGGCCGACGCGGCGCTGCTGCGGCAACTTGCGGCGGTCGCGGTGCTGATCGACCTCGAACAGTCGCTGCGGGTCCGTGCGATCGATGGGCAGTTGGGCACCCGCCCGGCCCCCTCGACCGAACGGATCGTCACCATCGGCGACCATCGCTTCGAAATTTGTGTCGATGGCTATGAGGGCGGTTTGCTGGTCAATATCGATGGCGACGTGCCGCTCGACGTCGTGATGCACTGGCGTCCGTCGCAGCGGGTGGTGGTCGCGCGGATCGACGACCACGAAATCGCCGTCCGCGTGGCCCGCACCATCGGCGGGTGGAAGCTGACCGCCCGCGGCGCAACCCATATCGTCCGCGTCCTGCCGCCGCATGTCGCCGCGCTGACCCAGCACATGATCGAAAAGGTCCCGCCCGATCTTTCGCGGTTCCTGTTGTGCCCGATGCCGGGCCTGCTGACCCGTGTCGAGGTGGCCGAGGGGCAGAAGGTCGAGGCGGGACAACCGCTGGCGGTGGTCGAGGCGATGAAGATGGAAAACATCCTGCGCGCCGAACGCCCCGGCACCGTCGCCCGCATCGCCCACGCCGCCGGCGACAGCCTGGCGGTCGATGCGGTCATCATGGAGTTCGAATAAGCGGAACCCTTTGCCCTCTGGCGGCTTGTCGGTGCGTGATCGTTTCCCCAGCGCAACCATGGTGGCAGGCCGCCACCATCTATCAAATCTACCCGCGCTCCTTCGCCGACAGCGACGGGGATGGGATTGGTGACCTGAACGGCATTGCCGACCGGATCGACTATTTGGTCCAGCTGGGCATCGATGCGATCTGGATTTCGCCGATCTACCCCTCACCGATGGCCGATTTCGGCTATGACGTGGCGGACTATACCGGCATCGATCCGCGTTTCGGGACGCTCGCCGACTTCGATGCGCTGCTGGCAAAGGCGCATGCGGCGGGTATCCGTGTGCTGCTCGATTTCGTGCCGAACCACAGTTCGGACCAGCATCCGTGGTTCGTCAAGAGCCGGTTATCGCGCGATAATTCCAAGCGCGACTGGTATATCTGGCGCGATCCGGCGCCGGATGGCGGGCCGCCGAACAACTGGATCAGCGATTTCGGCGGGCCGGCCTGGACCCTCGATCCCGCCACCGGCCAATATTATTCGCGCGCCTTCCTGCCCGAACAGCCCGACCTGAACTGGCGCAATCCAGACGTACAGGCGGCGATGCTGGCGGCGATGCGTTTCTGGTTCGAGCGCGGCGTCGACGGATTTCGCATCGACGTGCAGTGGCACATGGTCAAGCACGCCGACTTTCCCGACAATCCGCCCAACCCGAATTTCCGCGAAGGGATGGGCGACATGCACCGCGTGTTGCAGCTCAACTCGACCGATCAGCCCGAAGTCCACGCCATCGGCACGGCGATGCGGCGACAGGCCGACGAATTCGGCGCAGTGCTGGTCGGCGAAATCTATCTGCCGATCCCCAGGTTGATGACCTATTACGGCACGGCCGAAGCACCCGGCGTCCACCTGCCGTTCAATTTCCAGCTGATCGAGGCGAAGTGGGACGCCGCCGAACTCGCCGGGCGGATCGTGGAGTATGAGGCGGCGCTGCCCGAGGATGGCTGGCCCAACTGGGTGCTGGGCAACCACGACCGCCCGCGGATCGCAACCCGTGTCGGCATCGCCCAGGCGCGGGTGGCGGCGATGTTGCTGCTGACGCTGCGCGGTACGCCGACGCTGTATCAGGGTGACGAACTGGGCCTGAACGATGCGCAGGTACCGCCGGACAAGGTGCAGGACCCGCGCGAGCTGCGCGAACCCGGCCTGGGGCTGGGGCGCGATCCGGTTCGCACGCCGCTGCCGTGGGATGCGAGCGGCGGGTTCACCACCGGCGATCCGTGGCTGCCGATCGACCCGACGCACTTGCCGCTGAATGTCGAGGCACAGGCGAGCGATCCGGCGTCGATGCTCCGTTTCTATCGTCGTCTGCTAGCGCTCCGCCGCGCAACGCCGGCATTGGCGACCGGGCCGATCGACGACGTGCGGGCGCACGGCGATGTCCTGACCTATCGCCGCGGTGTTTACCGCATCGTCCTGAACCTCGGTGACCAACCCGTCGCCAACCCTGTCGGGGCGGCAGAGGTCGTGCTGTCGACCCATGCCGATCCCGGCGATCCCCACCATCTGCGCCCCGCCGAGGGGCTGATCCTGAAAGTATCCTGATGCGTATCGCGATGATTGCCCCGATCGCGTGGCGCACGCCGCCGCGCCACTATGGCCCGTGGGAGCTGGTCACCAGCCTGCTGACCGAGGCGCTGGTCGCGCGCGGTGTCGAAGTGACGCTGTTCGCGACGCAGGACAGCATCACCGCCGCGACGCTCGCCGGGGTGGTGCCCGCGCCGTACAGCGAAGACCCGTCGATCGATGCGAAGGTGTGGGAGTTCGCGCATCTGGCGCATGTGTTCGAGCGCGCGGGGGAGTTCGACCTGATCCATAATCAGGCGGACTTTCCGGCGCATGCCTTTTCGGGGCTGGTCGATACGCCGATGGTGACGACGATCCACGGCTTTTCGTCCGACCGCATCCTGCCGATGTATGCGCCCTATCAGGACCGGGTGCATTATGTCGCGATCAGTGATGCCGACCGGCATCCGTCACTGCACTACGCCGCGACGATACATCACGGGATTCCGCTGGATGATTTTCCATTCGATGCGGCGGGCAGCGACGACCTGCTGTTCTTTGGCCGGATGCATCCCGACAAGGGCGCGGCGGAGGCGATCGCCGCTGCACACGCCAGCGGCCGCCGCCTGCATATGGCCGGCATCGTGCAGGACGACCGCTATTGGCGCGAGGACGTCGAGCCGCATCTCGATGGCGAGCGCGTCGTCTATCACGGCGCGGTCGGGGGAACGGCGCGCACCGACCTGCTGGGCGGGGCGCGGGCGCTGCTCCACCTGATCGGATTCGACGAGCCGTTCGGCCTGTCGGTGGTCGAGGCGATGGCGTGCGGCACGCCGGTCATCGCCTATAACCGGGGATCGATGCCCGAACTGATCGAACACGGCGTCAACGGCTTCCTGGTCGATACGCTGGACGAAGCCGTCGCCGCGATCGACCGCGTGGGAGAGATCGATCGTGCGGACTGTCGCCGGATCGTTGCCGAACGCTTTTCGGTGGAGGCGATGGCCGAGCGCTACCACGCCCTCTACACCTCGATCCTGTTGGCATGAAAGCGCGCTAACTACCTGATTGTGCAAGCAACGGAGGCCCGACATGCCGCGCGGTGACAAGAGCAGCTATACCGACAAGCAGAAGCGCAAGGCCGATCACATCGCCGAAAGCTATGAAGCGCGCGGTGTGCCGGAGAAAGAGGCGGAGGCTAGAGCGTGGGCGACCGTCAACAAGGATTCGGGCGGCGGCAACAAGTCCGGATCGGGGCGCGGCAAGCCCGACACTCATGCCTCGGCCCGTCGTGGTAGCAAGGCGGCGTCAGAGCGTCCCGCCGCCGATCGCTCGGCCGCCGCGCGCAAGGGCTGGGAGACGCGGCGACACAACGCCGCGTCCTGATTACCCCGCGTCGCACGCCTCGCCGAGCGCGGCATAGATCGCGTCCAGGTCGGCTTCGTCGATGCAATAGGGCGGCATGACGTACAGCGTCGTGCCCAACGGCCGCAGCAGCAGCCCGGCATCGCGAAACCGCGCCATCAGCAGGGGTGCACGGTCGGACAGGTAACCTTCGTCGCCGTCCAGCTCGAACGCGGCGATCGTGCCCAGCCGCCGCGCATCCGACACGCGCGGATGCTGCGCTAATGCCGCCAGCCGAACCGCTTGTCGCTCGCTGAGCGACGCGATCCGTTCCGCGACCGGCTCGTCCCGCCAGATCGCCAGGTTGGCATTGGCGGCGGCGCAGGCAATCGGGTTGGCGGTGTAGCTCGACGAATGAAAGAACATCATTGCCCGGTCGGGCCCGTAATGCGCCTGATAGATCGCTTCGCTCGCCATGGTTACCGCCAGCGGGATCGCCCCGCCGGTCAGCCCTTTCGACAGGCACAGGATATCCGGCACGACCCCGGCCTGTTCGCACGCGGTCAGCGTACCGGTGCGGCCCCATGCGGTCATCACCTCGTCGGCGATGAACAGCACGCCGTGCGCGCGGCAGATGCGCTGCATTTCCGCCAGCACGGCGGGCGGGTACATCCGCATGCCCCCGGCGCCCAGCACCAGCGGTTCGACGATGAACGCCGCCGCGCCGTCGCGACACGCCGCCTCCAGTGCGTCATAGGTCGCCTGCTCGCGGCCGGGGTCGGGGAAGGGGATCGATCCCACGTCGAACAGCAGCGGGGCATAGGCCTGGTTGAACACGCCGCGCGCGCCGATCGACATCGCGCCGATCGTGTCGCCATGATAGCCATGCTCCAGCACGAGGATGCGGTGCCGCGCCTCGCCCCGGTTGCGCCAATAGCCGAGCGCCATCTTCAGCGCGACCTCGACGCTGGTCGACCCGGAGTCCGAAAAGAACACGCGGGTCAGCCCGTCGGGCAGCATCGCGCACAGCCCCGCCGCCAGCGTCTCGGCCGGCTCGTGGGTGTGGCCGGCAAAGATGATCTGGTCGAGCGTGCCCGCCTGTTCGGCGATGGCGGCGGTGATGCGCGGGTGGTTGTGGCCGTGCGTCGTCACCCACCAGGACGAGATCGCATCGATGATCCGCCGCCCGTCGTCGCTCCACAGCGCCGCGCCGTCGCCGCGCACGATCCGCGGGATCGGTTCGCGCAGGCCGTGCTGGGTAAAGGGATGCCACACCGCGCTCATCGGAAATCCTCCACGGCGAACCCGGCGGCAAAGGCGCGGGCGAGGGCATCGGGCGTCAGGTCCGGTACGAACGGCAACCGCCCCAGCCGCCGGGTTTCGCCCAGCCGCACGATCGTTTCCTCGCTGTCGGGCACGGCGTCGCCGATGAAGGCGATGCCCCGGATCGGCACGCCGCGCGCGCGCAGTGCCTCGATCGACAACAGGCTGTGGTTGATCGTGCCGAGCGCCGTACGGGCCACCAGCACAACCGGCCGCTGCCAGCGCGCGAACAGGTCGGCGAAGGTCGTGGTACCGACGATCGGCACCAGCACGCCGCCGGCCCCCTCCACCACCAGTGGACCCGCCACCCGTGGCAGCGTGAGGCGGTCGAGATCGATCGTCACCCCGTCGATCGCGGCGGCGCGGTGCGGGGAGCAGGGGGTGGCGAGGGAATAGGCTTCGGGCAGGATGCGGTCGGGCGCGATGCCCGCCAGCCTTGCCACCCGCTGCCGGTCGGTTCCGTCATCGGTCCCGGCCTGTACCGGTTTCCAGTAGGATGCCCCCAGCGCAGCAGTCAGTGCGGCGGCGAACACGGTCTTGCCGACATCGGTATCGGTGCCGGTGACGACGATCACGGTCATGCCAGTTCCTCTAGGGCATCGCCCAGCGCGGCGATATCGGCCGCATCGATGTTGAGCGTCAGCGAGATGCGCAGCCGCGCGGTGCCGGCGGGCACGGTCGGCGGGCGGATACCGCGAATGTCGAAGCCGCGTGCCTGCAGCGCTTCGGCCAGCGCCATCGCCCGGCCATCCTCGCCGACGATCAGCGGCATGATCTGCGACCCGCTGACCATCGCGCCGAGCGGCCCCAGCCGTGCCTCCGCCAGCGTCATTCGATCGGCCAGATGGCTCCGCCGTTCGGGTTCGTCGCGCAGGATCTGCAAGGCCGCCCGCACTGCCGCCGCCATGACGGGGGAGGGAGCGGTCGAAAAGATGAAGCCGCGTGCCCGGTTGACCAGAAAGTCGGTGACGACCGCCGGGCCGCAAACCAACGCCCCTTCGCTGCCCAGCGCCTTGCCACAGGTGCGCAGCGTGACGACGTTCGGCTGCCCCTCCAGCGCGGCGGCAAGGCCGCGGCCATCGGGACCGAACACGCCGGTCGCATGGGCTTCGTCGATCAGCAGCATCGCATCGTGCCGCGCCGCGACCTCGGCCAGTTCGGCCAGCGGTGCGCGGTCGCCGTCCATGCTGTACAGGCTCTCGACCGCGATCCACGGGCTGCCGGTGCCGCCGTGTCGCCGCCAGTCGCGGATCGCGTCCTCGATCGCGTCCGGGTCGTTATGGCCCGCCGCCACCGATAGCGCCCGTGCCATCCGCATTCCGTCATGCGCGCTGGCATGGATCAGCGTGTCGTGGACGATCAGGTCGCCACGCTGCGGCAACGTCGCCAGCAGCGCGGCATTGGCGGAAAAGCCGCTGCCGAACCACAGCGCGCTTTCGCTGCCGAAGAACGCGGCGGCCTCCGCCTCCAGCGTCTCGTGTTCCGCGTGGTTGCCGCGCAGCAGCCGCGACCCGCCCGACCCCACCGGAACCCCGCGCGCCACCGCATCCTCGACCGCGCGGCGCAACGCCGCCGATCCGGCCAGCCCCAGATAATCGTTCGATGCGAAATCGCGGCCTGCGATCGGGATCAGCCGCCGCCGCCGGTCGATGCCCGACAGCCGCCGCAGGTCCTCCGCGATCGGCCGCAATGCCGGGGGCAGGGGGGCAGGCACTCGTTGATCGTCGGTCATCGCTCCCCTTTGTCGGCGGCAGGTCGGGGCGATGCCCATATCGTCCGGCCCGTAATGGCGCAAATCCCGGCGCTGTGCGTTACGCCGCCGATGGCGCGTGTCGCCGGGAACGATTAGAAAGAGTTCATGGCAGATCCCGCATCCGAATCCATCGCGTCCCCTCCGCCGGTCGACCGCGTGGGGGCGTCGGGTACCGCCGCCACGCCGCCGGCCGATCCGGTCGATGCGGTCATCGACGCCCCGAGCGAGGAATTGCGCCGCGACCGGTTGCTGGCCGCACTGACGCTGATCGCCGGGGTCGGGCTGGTACTGGCGATGCCGTTCGCATTGCAGGCGGGTGCGCGCTTCTTCCTGCCGCTGACCGCCGCGATCGTGATCGCCATCGCGCTGGTCCCGCTGCTCGAATGGCAGGAGCGCAACCGCGTTCCCGCGCCGCTCGCCGCCTTTTTCTGCGTGATGCTGTTCCTGATCGTCGCCAACGGCGCGCTGGCATCGATCGTCGTGCCGGCATGGGGCTGGGCGCAGATCCTGCCCGACCGGATCGACCGGGTGCAGCATAATGTCGCGCCGCTGATCGATTTCTACGCCAGCCTCGAAAAGTTCGTGAACGGCCTGATCGCCAATGTCGCGACCGCGCCCGCCAAGCAGACCGCCAGCAGCGTCGCGCCGCCGCAGTCGCTGCTCGATCTGGTGACCACCTCCGCGCCGTCGGCGTTGCTCGAGATGTTCTTCGCGATCCTCGTGATCTATTTTTTCCTTGCCGGCTGGACCAATTTGCGGCGCGCGGCGATCACCGGGCGGAGCAGCTTTGGCGGGGCAATGGCGACCGCACGGGTGATCCAGAACGTCGTCGACGACACCTCCGCCTATCTCGGCACCATCACGCTCATCAACCTGATGCTGGGCGTCATCGTCGCAGGTGCCCTGTGGTATATCGGGATGCCGACACCGTTGATGTGGGGCGGGATCGTCGCGCTGCTGAACTATGTCCCCTATCTCGGGCCGATCTTTGCCGCGCTGCTGCTCGCGCTCGGCGGGCTGATGACCTTTACCGATATCTGGTGGGCACTGCTGCCCGCCGCGATCATGATCGGCGCGCATCTGGTGGAGGCGAACGTCATCACGCCGCTGGTCGTCGGGCACCGCCTGACCATCAATCCGCTGATGATCCTGATCACGCTCAGCTTCTGGGGCTGGGTCTGGGGCACGCCCGGTGCGCTGCTGGCCGTCCCGCTGCTCATCATCATCCAGACGGTGCTGAAGGGTGCGGGCAAGCCCGACATCGCCGGCTTCCTGTTCGAACACGGCACGCTGGTACAGGACGTGCCGCCAGCGCAACGAAATGCAGGAAATGCTAACAGCGGCGTTGACAGCCCCGGCGCGGCTCCGTAAAGGCCGCCTCCTCGCTAGAGAGCGGGTGTAGCTCAGTTGGTTAGAGCGCCGGCCTGTCACGCCGGAGGTCGCGGGTTCGAGCCCCGTCACTCGCGCCATGGCGCATCAGTCGATGCCGCCACAGCGCCCTTCCAGAACGACAGCATATCCTGCCGCACGAACTTCGGTCGTTCGCGGTTGCGTTGCTGCGTGCGCGACGTTCCGCCACATCCTGCCGTTCGGCCCATGCTAGGCAGGGCGGAATCAGCGGTCGCGAAGGCAGGATTATGAAACTCGCATCCTATTGGCTGGAAACCAGCCCGCGTTTTTCTGGGGCAGGCGACGCGCCGTTCCCGACGCGCGCATCGGTCGTCGTGATCGGCGGTGGCCTGACCGGCCTAGCCGCTGCGCGCAAGCTGGCGATGCAGGGTGTCGATGTCGTCGTGCTGGAAGGCGGGCGGATCGGCGGCGAGGCATCGGGCCGTAACGGCGGACAGTGCAACAACGGCCTAGCCGGCGACCTGCGCGCGCTGTCCGAACGGATCGGGCATGACGCGGCGGTGGGGCTCTACCGCGTGTTCGACGAAGGGGTCGACCGGGTCGAGGCGATCGTCGCCGAAGAAGGCATCGATTGCGACTTCGTGCGCAACGGCAAGCTGAAGCTGGCCGACAAGCCCGAGCATGCCGCCAAGCTGGCACCGCTCGCCGACTATCTCGCCAGGACGGTCGAACCCGATATCGCCCATGTGACCGGCGACGCGTTGGCGGCAGAAATCGAGTCGCCCGACGCCTATGGTGGGCTGATCTTTCCGCGCAGCGCCTCGCTCCATGTCGGGCGTTTCGTCGTCGGGCTGGCCGAAGCGGCGGCGCGGCACGGGGCGCGGATCGTCGAGGGCGCGCGGGTGACCGCGATCACGCCGGGCAAGGGCGGGGGGAAGCGGGTGACGACCCCGCTCGGCACGATTGAGGCGGAGCATGTGCTGCTCGCGACCGGCGCGTCGATGGCCGGTCCCTTCGCGTGGCTGCGGCGGCGGATCGTGCCGATCGGCAGCTTCATCGTCGCTACCGAACCGATGGACCCCGATCTGGTGCGGCGGGTCATGCCGGGGCGCCGCAACGTCACGACCATGCGCAACATCGGCAATTATTTCCGCCTGACCGCCGATAATCGCCTGATCTTTGGCGGCCGCGCCCGCTTTGCGCTGTCGTCGCCCAGCAGCGATGCGAAGAGCGGCGCAGTGCTGGTCGAGGCGCTCGCCCGGTTGCTACCCGCGGCGAAGGACGTGCCCGTCGCCTATACCTGGGGCGGGATCGTCGACATGACCGCCGACCGGCTGCCGCGCGCCGGGGTGCGCGACGGCATCCATTACGCGACCGGCTATAGCGGGCATGGCACGCAAATGTCGGTGGCGATGGGCGAGCGTATGGCGCGCGCGCTGCTGGGGGAGGCGGATACGAATCCGCTGGCCGACCTGCCATGGCCTGCGATCCCCGGCCATTACGGCAAGCCATGGTTCCTGCCGCTGGTCGGGGCCTACTACAAGTGGAAGGATATGCGCGGCTGAAGCGCGGCATTTTGTGCCGGGCGATACCGTGCTGTATCGCTGCGAAGTGCGTCGGCACGGCAAATTCGGCATGGGTTGAACCGCGCTTCGCCTATTCTGGGATCGTCAGGACAGGGGATCGGCATGGCGCGATGCGGCACAGGATCGGGGGGACAGGCGCGGTGAGCGACGCGACGTTCGACCTGTCGCGGCGCGCGCTGCTGGGCGGGATGGCCGCCGGGCTGCTGCCCGTCGGTCTCGACGCTGCGGTCCCGGCCGCGCCCCGACGCGGCGGATCGATCCGCGTCGCCAGCGTCGCCAGCTCGACTGCCGATACGCTCGACCCGGCCAAGGGCGGCCTGTCGACCGATTATGTCCGGCACTATATGCTCTATAGCGGGTTGACCCAGTTCGACGGAAAGCTGCGCGCGCGGATGGCGCTGGCCGAACGGATCGAGACGCGCGACAATATCGACTGGCATATCCGGCTGCGGCGCGGCGTCACCTTTCACAATGGCAAGACACTCACCGCGCGCGACGTGGTGCATTCGCTGCTGCGGCACAAGGACCCCGCGACCGGATCGAAGGTCGCCACCATCGCCGAACAGATCGAGGGCGCGCGCGCCGCCGGGCCGCTCGACGTGCATGTGCGGCTGACCGGCCCCAATCCGGAATTGCCCGCGATCCTGGCGCAGTCGCATTTTTTGATCGTCGATGTGGATGCGCGCAGCTTCGCCACCGCCAACGGCACCGGCCCCTATACGCTGTCGGCGTTCCAGCCGGGCATCCGCACCATCGTGCAGCGCAACCCGAATTACTGGAAGCCGGGGCGGCCCTATCTCGACCGGATCGAGCTGATCGCGATCCCCGACGAGATTTCGCGGGTCAACGCGCTGCTGTCGGGCGACGTCCATGCGGTGATCGGGGTCAGCCCCGGATCGGTCAAGCGGGTGCGTGCGTCGGGTGGGCATGATGTCGTCGAAACCCCGTCGGGCCTGTACACCGACCTGGTCATGCGGCGCGACAATCCGGTCACCGCCGGGGCCGATTTCGTCCTTGCGATGAAATATCTGTTCGACCGCGAACTCATCAAGCGTGCGCTGTTCCGCGGGTTTGCGACGATCGCCAACGACCAGCCGCTGCCGCCCTTCCACCCGATGTACAATCCGAACGTGCCGCAGCGGCCGTTCGACCCCGAACGCGCGCGCTTCCACCTGCGTCGCGCCGGGCTGATCGGCGCGCGGATGCCGGTCTATGTCTCGCCCGCCGCCAACCAGTCGGTCGACATGGGATCGATCCTGCAGGAACATGCCGCGCAGGTCGGACTGAACCTCGCGATCAACCGCGTGCCGAGCGACGGATACTGGTCGACGCACTGGATGAAGCACCCGCTGACCTTCGGCAACATCAACCCGCGCCCGACCGCCGACCTGACCTTTTCCCAGGCATTTTCCTCCGGCTCGCCCTGGAACGAGGCGGGCTGGAAGAGTGCGCCGTTCGACCGGCTGCTGGCCGAGGCGCGGGCGACGACCGATCCGGCGCGGCGCAAGATGCTGTATGGCGACATGCAATATCTGATCAACCGTCACGGCAGCGTCGTCATCCCCGTGTTCATGAGCGTGCTCGACGGGATCGACCGCCGGTTGAAGGGGATGCAGCCGATCCCGCTCGGCGGCCTGATGGGCTATACCTTCGCCGAATATGTGTGGTGGGACGCATGAGCGCCGCTGCCACCCGGTCGGGCTGGGCCGTGCCACTGCGGCTGATCGCGAAGCGGAGCGGCATGGCGCTGGTCACCTTGCTGCTGGTGTCGGTCGTGATCTTTACGCTGAGCGCCATGCTGCCCGGCGATGCTGCGCAGGAGGCGCTGGGGCAGGGCGCGACCCAGGCGCAGGTCGATGCGCTGCGCAGCGAAATGGGCCTCGATCGACCGGCGCCGGTGCGCTACGCCCAGTGGCTGGGCGGCCTGCTGGTCGGTGATCCGGGCCAGTCGCTGGTGGCGCACCAGCCGGTCGGCGCCATCATCGCCGAACGACTGCCCAACACCCTGACGCTCGCGTGGCTGACCGCGCTGCTGGCGGTGCCGGTCGCCTTTGCCATCGGCATGGCGAGTGCGGTGGCGCGCGGGCGGCGGCTCGATACCGCGCTGAACTTCGTCACGCTGGCGATGGTCGCGCTGCCCGAATTCCTGGTTGCGACCATCGCGGTGCTGGTCTTCGCGGTCGAACTTCGCTGGCTGCCGTCGATCACGTTGGTCCGCGCCGATCAGGGATGGGGCGAATTCCTGCGCAGCTATGCGCTGCCCGTCCTGTCGCTGGCGGTGGTCGTCATCGCGCAGATGGCGCGCATGATCCGCGCCGCGGTGATCGCCGAACTCGACCGGCCCTATGTCGAAATGGCGCGGCTGAAGGGCGTGGGGCCGCTCCGGCTGATCTTCGTCCATGTCCTGCCCAATGCGATCGGGCCGATCGTCAACGCCATGGCGCTCAGCCTGTCCTATTTGCTGGGCGGGGCGATCATCGTCGAAACCATCTTCAACTATCCGGGACTTGCCAGCCTGATGGTCAATGCCGTCACCTCGCGCGACATGCCGCTGTTGCAGGCGTGCGCGATGATCTTCTGCACCACCTATCTGCTGCTGATGCTGGTCGCCGATGTGGTCGCGATCCTCGCCAATCCGCGATTGCGCCACGGATGAGCGGCGGCGGTGGACTGTGGCGCCGGGTGCGCGCGCTGTCGGCGACCGGACGGGTCGGGCTGGCGGTCGTGCTGTTCTGGATCGTGATCGCGCTGGTCGGCCCGTGGATCGCCCCCTATCCCAAGGGCGCGTTCGTCGCGCAGGAGGTCTTTGCCGGGGCCAGCCACGACTTCTGGCTCGGCACCGACTATCTGGGGCGTGACGTGCTCAGCCGGTTGCTGGACGGGGCGCGCTTCACCGTGTTGCTGGCGGCGGCGGCGGCGGCGATCGCCTGCACCATCGGCACCGGCCTGGCGCTGACCGCCGCGGTCGCGCCGCGCTGGGTCGACGAATTGCTGGCGCGTACCATGGACACGCTGATCTCGATCCCGTCGAAGATTCTCGCGCTGGTGCTGGTCGCGGTGTTCGGATCGTCGCTGGTGCTGCTGACGCTGATCGTCGCCTTCACCTACATCCCCGGCAATTTCCGCATTGCCCGTGCACTGGCGGTGAACCTCGCCCGGCTGGATTATGTCGAGGTCGCGCGGGCGCGTGGTGAAGGGCGGTTGCACCTGGCGCTGACCGAGGTCTTTCCGAACATGGTCCGCCCGCTGCTCGCGGATATCGGCCTGCGCTTCGTCTTCATCGTGCTGCTGCTGTCCGGTCTCAGCTTCCTTGGCCTTGGCCTCCAGCCGCCCGATGCCGATCTGGGGTCATTGGTGCGTGAGAATGTGACCGGGCTGGGTGAGGGCGCGCTGGCGATCGTCGTGCCGTCGGTGGCGATCGCCAGCCTGACGGTCAGCGTCAACCTGTTGATCGACGCGGCAACGCGGGGGCGGGGCAAATGAACGACGTCCCGCATGTCGAGGTATCGGGCCTGACCGTCACGGTGCGCCGCGCCGACGGGTCGCTGTTGCGGATCGTCGACGACGTATCGTTCGCGGTGCCACGGGGCGAAGTGCTGGCGCTGATCGGCGAATCGGGGTCGGGCAAGACCACCATCGCGCTGTCGCTGATGGGCTATGCCCGTGGTGGTGCAGTGCTGGGCGGGACGATCCGGGTTGGCGATGCCAGCCTCGATGGCAGCGGGGCGGCGGCGCTGTCGGCACAGCGCGGCCACCGCATCACCTATGTCGCGCAAAGCGCGGCGGCGGCGTTCAATCCGTCGCGTCGGATTATCGATCAGGTGATCGAACCCGCGCTGCTCCACGACACCGCCGACCGTGCGGAGGCGCGTGAGCGGGCGGTCATGCTGTTCCGCGCGCTGGCGCTGCCCACGCCGGAGACGATCGGCGAACGCTATCCGCATGAATTGTCGGGCGGGCAGTTGCAGCGGCTGATGGCGGCGATGGCGCTGATCACCAAGCCCGACCTGGTGATCTTCGACGAACCGACCACCGCGCTCGACGTGACGACACAGGTGGAGGTGTTGCAGGCATTCCGCCGCGTGTTCCGGCAGGAGCGGGCGACCGGCATCTATGTCTCGCACGATCTGGCGGTCGTGGCGCAGATGGCCGACCATATCCTGGTGCTGAACGGCGGGCGGGTGCGCGAACAGAACCGCGCCGCACCACTGCTGGCGGCACCGGCGGACGACTATACGCGGATGCTGATGGCCGCCGCCCATCCGGTGATCGCCGGTGCGCGCACAGTCCTGGCCCCCGATCCGCAGCCGCTGCTGTCGATCGAGGGGGTGTCGGCCGGCTATGGCGCGGCCAATCCGGTGCTGTCCGACGTGTCGATCGCCATCCCGCGGGGCGGGGCGGTGGGGGTGATCGGCGAATCGGGATCGGGCAAGTCGACCGTCGCCCGTGTCGTCGCCGGGCTGCTGTCGCCCAGCGCCGGGCGGATCGTGCTGGGCGGGACGCCGCTTGCCCCCGACCTTGCGCAGCGCAGTCGCGACGAACTGCGCCGCATCCAGATCGTGTTCCAGAACGCCGATACCGCACTCAACCCCGCGCACAGCGTCGGCGATATCCTCGGCCGCGTGATCCGCTTCTATCACGGCGCCAGCGGCGCCGATGCACGCAAGCGGGTGCAGCGGTTGCTGGACCTGACCAAGCTGCCCGCCACCGCGATCGACCGGCGCTGCGACGAATTGTCGGGCGGGCAGAAGCAGCGGGTCAACCTGGCCCGCGCGCTCGCCGCCGATCCCGACGTGATCCTCTGTGACGAAGTGACCTCGGCGCTCGACACGGTGGTGCGCGGCGCGATCCTCGACCTGCTGGCCGAGCTGCGTCGCGAACTGGGCCTCGCCTATCTCTTCATCAGCCACGACATCGCGACGGTACAGGCGCTGTGCGACGATATCGTCGTGCTGTACAAGGGCACGCGGGTGGAGAGCGGCACGTCGGCCAGCTATGCGACGCGGCCCTATCATCCCTATACCGACCTGCTGATCGCTTCCGTGCCCGAAATGCGCGCCGACTGGCTGGCGGACGATGCGCCGCGACAGGCGCCGCCGTTCGCGCAGCTTTCGGAAAGCCCCGCGCTCTGCCGGTTCCTCCCGCGCTGTCCGGTGGCGATCGCCGGCCGGTGCGATCGCGAGCTGCCGCCGCTGCGCACCCTGTCCAACGGCAACCGCATATTGTGCCATCGCGGCGAGGACGAACTGGTCCGCTGACGCCAGCGTAACCGGCGACTACGCCGATGCGGCAATTTGGTTCCCAGGGCCGTCCGACACGGTAAGCAGATCGTGCGCTGATCGTCACTGATTCGACATAAACCAACGATCGCTTCCGCGCACACGGATGCAAATGCCACGGTTCGATTCTCATAATCGATCGTAGCGGAGGCGCACGGAGACACGCGAAAGACGTGTCCGGTAACTGCAGGGGCCAACCGACGCGGCAACTTTGAAGGGGATCTTTCCATGGCGAAGCGTTCGACCCGATACCTGATGCTCGCTGGCGCGGCGTGGCTTGCTGGCGCGGCACCTGCCTATGCCAACGAACCGACCGACACGCCGCCCGTCGCGGTCGCGCCGACCGAAACGCCGACCGAAACGCCGGGCGATGCCGCGACGCAGGACGATACCGGCTCCGAAATCCTGGTAACCGGGACGCTGCAGGCATTCCGTGGCAATACGACGCTGAAGCAGTTGCCGCAGGCGACGCAGGTCCTGTCGGTCGATACGCTGCAACAGCTCAACATCACCCGGCTCGACGCCGCGCTCGACCTGTCGGCCAGCGTCGCGCGGCAGAACGCGTTCGGCGGCCTGTTTGACTCCTTCGCCATCCGGGGTTTCGTCGGGGACCCCAACACCCCCTCGGGCTTCCTCGTCAACGGGTTCAGCGGCGCGCGCGGCTACGGCGGCCCGCGCGACACGTCCAGCGTGCAGGCGATCGAAATCCTGCGCGGCCCCACCTCCGCGCTGTTCGGCCGGGGGGAGCCGGGCGGCACGGTGAATATCGTGACCAAGAAGCCGACGCTGGACCAGGCGGGCGGCTATGTCATGGGCAGCGTCGGGCGGTTCGAGACCTATCGCGGCGAACTCGACTATAACCTGCCGGTCAACAGCATCCTCGCGCTGCGGGTGACCGGTGCCTATGAACAGGGCAACAGCTACCGCGACACGATCGAAACGTCGAAGCACGCGATCACGCCCAGCCTGCTGCTCCAGACCGGCGACCTGACCGCGAACCTGGAATTCGAATATAGCCGGCAGAAGGTGCCGTTCGACCGCGGCGTGGTCGCGCTGGGCGGCAATCCGAAGGCATTGCCGCGCTCGCGCTTCCTGGGCGAACCGGCCGATGGGCCGAACCGGGCCCTGAACCTCGGCCCGCAATTGCAGGTGCAGTACAAGCTGGGCGAGAATTGGCGTGCGCTGCTGGGCGTCGCCTATCGCTATACCGAGCTGACCGGCTACGGCGAGGACCCCGAATTCGGTGCCGGGCGCAATCCGCTGTTCGTCAACGGCGCGATCGCCGGGGCCTTCACCTCGCGGCGGCGCATCTATCGCGATTTTGCCGGCAAGGATTTCATCCCCCGGCTCGAACTGTCGGGCAGCCTGATGACCGGCGGGATCAAGCACAACCTGCTGGTCGGCGCGGACTATGAATGGTTTAAGCTCGATATCGTCACCGATCGCTTCCGCCCCGGCAATCTGACGGCCGCACAGCGCGCGGAATTCGCCTCGGGCAATCCGTCGCGCGCCACACTGATCGCGACCAACGCCATCAGCCTGACCAACCCGATCTATTTCACGGCGCAGGAATTGGCGCAGGTGCGTCCGGTCGCGTTCCAGAGCCGTACCGAAGTCGCCAAGGCGGCGGGCGTCTATCTGCGCGACCGGATCGAGCTGACCGACTGGCTCTCGCTGCAGGGCGGCATCCGGTATGACGATTATCGCCAGACCGTCGACAACCGGCTGAACGGCGTCCAGACGCAGCAGGAGTTCACGAAGTTCAGCCCGTCGGCCGGGGTCAGCGTCAAGGCGACCGAGAACCTGACGCTCTACGGCAGCTATGCGCAGGGCTTTCGCGCGAACACCGGCGTCAACGTCCGCAACGAAGCCTTCCGCCCGGAAGCCACGACGTCGTACGAAGCGGGCATGAAGTTCGACGTGATCGACAATACGTTGTCGGGCACGGTCGCGTTCTTCCGCATGGACAAGACGAACGTGCTGACGGTCGATCCGGTCAATGCCGGCTTCTCGCTCGACGTGGGCAAGGCGAAGAGCAAGGGGTTCGAAATCGACCTGAACGCCCGCATCCCGCGTGGACCGCGCATTACCGTGTCCTATGCCTATGTCGATGCGGAGATTGCCGAGGACGCTTTGGACCCCGATTTCGGGCGCAGCATCCGTGCGGGCGATCTGCTCATCAACATCCCGCGCAACAGCATCTCGGTATTGGCGGCGCAGGACTTCACCTTTGGCGAAAAGGTGCTGACGCTGGGCGGCGACATCAAGTTCGTCGACAAGCGGCTGGGGGAAACCGGCACCACCTATATGCTGCCCGACTATGCGCTGGTCCGGCTGTTCGGATCGGTCGACCTGGCGGCCAACCTGTCGCTGTCGGCAGAGGTCAGTAACCTGTTCAACGAAACCTATTTCCCCAGCTCCTATGCGCAGCTGTGGACCTTCCCCGGCGCACCGCGCAGCTGGTCGGTGCGCGGCACCTTCCGGTTCTGAACCCCCCGCGGGCGGCCCATCGGCCGCCCGTTCTTTTTTGCAGGAGAGACGATATGAGCAGGCTTCGTTCGACGATGGCCGCGCTGGTGCTGGGCGGTGCGGTGCTGGCGCCGGCGCTCGCCGATGCACACGGCATCTGGTTCGCGCAGCGCGCCAAGCAGCTTGCGATCATCTATGGCGTCGGTGCCGACGATCTGGAGGCGGTGAAGCGCCAGCCGATGCTGGAAAGCCTGCAGGCATGGGATGCCGCACTGAAGCCCGTCGCCGCGCGGCTGCGCACCGATGGCCCGGTCGTCGTGGTCGACACCGACGCGAAACCGGCACTGGTCAGCGCGGTGCTGCCCAATGGCACCTGGTCCAAGTTGCCCGATGGCGAGTTCGTGAAGAAGGGCAAGGACGAGGTACCCGGCGCGAAGTTCGCCGAGACGACGATCAAATATGCCGTGACGATCCAGGGGCCCGGCGTGCGGCAGGTGCCGCTGATCCCTGCGCAGCTGCTACAGATCGTGCCGGTCGGTGCGATCCCGGCGACGCTCGGCCAGCCGCTGACCTATCGCATCACCTTTCGCGGCAAGCCGGTCGCGGGGGCGGAGGTCGTCAACGACATGGTCAACGATCCCGATGCGAAGCCGCGGGTCACCAAGGCGGACGGGACGGTCACGCTGCCGGTGCGCAATCAGGGGCTGAACGTCATCCGCGCGGTGCTGATCCAGCCGAGCGACCAGCCGGCGAAGTTCGACCGCTACGAACACACCGCGACGCTGGCCTTCACCCTGCCGCACGCGCCGGAGGAATAGGGGCGGTTCGGACCCGCATCCCCCGCGACAGGCGGGGGATGCGGGTGGCCGTCAATAGCCCCGGTCGCGGGCCACCACGCCGACCATCGGCTCACCCGCCAGATGCCGTTTGAGATTTGCGATCAGCGCCTTGCCCGACCCTTCGGTATCGGTCGCGGCGGCGACATGCGGCGTCAGCACGACGCGCTGATGCGACCAGAGCGGATCGTCCGTCGGGAGCGGTTCGATGGGCGTCACGTCGAGGATCGCCCGCGACAGCCGCCCGCTGTCCAGCGCGGCGACCAGCGCCGCCGGGTCGAGATGCCCGCCGCGCCCCGCGCTGACGATCGCCGCGCCTTTGGGCATGTCCGCGAACAGCGGCTGGCCCAGAATGCCGCGCGTTTCGGGCGTCAGCGGCAGGAGGTTGACGAGGATGTCGGCCTGCGCCGCGAATTCGCGCAAGCCCTCGTCGCCATGGAAGCAGGTGACACCCGGCACGTCGCGTGGCGACCGGCTCCACCCCGACAGCTGAAACCCGAACGGGCGCAGCGCGTCGAGCGCGGCCGACCCCATCTGGCCCAGCCCGGCGATCCCGACCCGCCGTTCGCCGGCCGCCACCTGCGGCAGGGCACGCCACACCCGCTCGCGCTGCTGGTCGGCATAGGCATAGAGGTCGCGGTGCAGCGCCAGCACCGTCATCACCACATATTCGGCCATCGCGGCGGCAAGATTGGGTTCGACCAGCCGGACCACGGTGACGTGCGGCGGCATCTGCGACAGGTCGAGCTGATCGACGCCTGCCCCGATCGAGAACAGCACCTCAAGATTGGGCAAAGCCTCGACCAATCCCGCCGGCAGCGTCCATGCCGCCAGATAGCGCACGTCGGCCGGATCGCCCTGATCGGGCGACAGCCGGACCTCCAGTTCGGGGATCGCCTGGCCGATCATCCCGGCCCAGACCTGTCCGCGCGTCGGGGCGGCGGTGTAGAGCAGCGCGCTCATTCGCCGCGCCCATCGAACAGCAGGTCGATCGGCGGGTTGCGCCGGATCACCGCCGATTTGATGACGATATAGCTGAAATATTTCTCGATGCCGAAGTCGCGCTCCAGCATGCTTTCGATGACTTCCTGATAATGGGCTACGCTGCGGGTCACGAATTTCAGCATGTAATCATAGCCGCCCGACACCAGATGCGCCTCGACGATTTCCGGCACGGTGCGCGCGCGCTGTTCGAACCGGCTGAAGTCGCCGGTGCGATGGTCGCTGAGCGTGACTTCGGTAAATACCGTCAGCGTGCTGCCGAGCTTCGCAAGGTTGATCGTCGCGCCATAGCCCGAGATATAGCCGTGCTTTTCCAGCCGCTTGACCCGCGACAGGCACGGGCTGGGCGACAGGCCGACGGCATCGGCCAGATCGACATTGGTCATCCGGCCATTTTCCTGGAGCCGGGCCAGGATCTTGAAGTCCAGCCGGTCGAGCTTCGGTCCAAGGCTCATCGATCCATCCCCATCTATTCCCCGGCCTATCGCAGTGCCGCACGGATCTCCGGCTGGTCAAGCACATCGTCCAGCGCGGCGGTCAGCCGGTCAACGATCGCGTGCACTTCGTCGTCGTTCGCGGTCAGCGCGGGGGCGAGACCGATGGTGCCGTCGGCGAACGCACGGAAGATGATGCCGCGCGCATAGCCCGCCGTGCTCAACCGGTCGGCAAGGCCCAGCGCCGGATCGAACCGTGCCTTCGTCCCCTTGTCCGCCACCAGCTCGATCGCCGCCAGCATCCCCTTGTACCGCACCTCGCCGACCAGCGGATGCCCGCTCAGCCCGTCCAGCCGTGCAGCGAGCTTTGGCCCCTGCGCCTTTCCGTTGGCAAGGATGCCGCCGTCGAGATAGAGCCGCAGCACCTCCAGCGCGACCGCCGCGCTGACCGGATGGCCGGAATAGGTCAGGCCGTGGCCGATCGGCAGATGGTTGTCGGGGCCATCGGCGATGACCGCATGGACATGCTCCGCCATCAACAGCGCGCCCATCGGCGCATAGCCGGCGGTCAGCCCCTTCGCGACGCTCATCAGGTCGGGGGTTACCCCTTCATGCTCGCAGGCGAACAGCGGGCCGGTGCGCCCGAACCCGGTGATGACCTCATCGACGACGAACAGGATGCCGAGGTCGCGGCAGGTCCGTTCCATCGCCTTCAGCCAGCCGACCGGCGGCACGATGACCCCGCCCGATCCCTGCACCGGTTCGGCGAAGAACGCGGCGACATTCTCGACGCCCAGTTCCTCGACCTTGGCGCGCAGCTGCGCGACCGAGGCGGCGACCAGCGCGTCGCCGGTGCGCCCTTGCGGATCGCGATAGGCATAGGGCGCCGGAATATGATGCTGCCACCGGAGCGGCAGGTCGAACTGGCGGTGGAAGGCGGGCAGGCCGGTCAGGCCGGCGGAGGTCGACGACGACCCGTGATAGCCCTTGTCCAGCGCGATCATGTGCTTGCGCGTCGGCTCGCCGCGCGCATTCCAGTAATGGGTGATGAAGCGGATCGCCGAATCCACCGCGTCCGATCCGCCGAGCGTGAAGAACACGCGGCTCAGCCCCTCGGGCGACAGGCCGGCGAGCTGATCGGCCAGGCGTATGGTCGGTTCGCTGGTATAGCCGAAATAGCCGGTGGCGTAGGGGAGCTGGCGCATCTGGGCGGCGGCGGCCTCGACCACGCTCTCCTGCCCATAGCCGATATTGACGCACCACAGCCCGGCAAAGGCATCGAGCAGCTGGCGTCCGTCGCGATCGGTCAGGAACAGCCCGTTGCCGCTTTCCAGCACGGTCGCGCCCTTTGCCTCATGCGCGCGCCACGCGGTTACCGGATGGACCAGATGGTCGCGGTCCATCGCGATCAGCAGTTCGTTCTTCATGCTTTCAGCCTTTCGGGCGTTCCAGTCGGGACGCTGGAAAGCTAGGCTGCGCACCGGCTTGGTGGTTGTCGAAATCCCATCGGCGGAAACGCCGCGCTGCCGAATTGACCGGCGGCGCGGCATTTCCTGCCGTGGTCCGGATCAGCCGATTTCGGCGGCGATTGCCTTGGCACAGTCCTCGGTCGAGGCGCGTCCGCCGAGGTCGCGGGTGCGGCCTGCCGGGCTGGCGAGCACCCGTTCGATCGCGGCGACGATGGTCGCGGCGGCGTCATGTTCGCCGAAATGGTCGAGCATCATCGCGGCGGTCCAGATCTGCCCGACCGGGTTCGCCACGCCCTGCCCGGCGATATCGGGGGCCGAACCATGAACCGGTTCGAAGGTGGAGGGCACCGACCGGTCGGGGTTGATGTTGCCGCACGGCGCGACGCCGATCGTGCCGGTACAGGCCGGGCCCAGGTCGGACAGGATGTCACCGAACAGGTTGGATGCGACCACCACGTCGAACCGGTCGGGGTTCATCACGAATTGCGCCGCCAGGATATCGATATGATATTTGTCGGTGCGGATGTCGGGATAGGCCTTTGCCATTTCCTCGACCCGGCCGTCCCACCACGGCATGGTGATGGCGATCCCGTTCGACTTGGTGGCCGAGGTCAGGTGCTTCTTCGGCCGCGATTGCGCGAGTTCATAGGCATAGCGCAGGATGCGGTCGACGCCGTAGCGGGTCATCACCGTTTCCTGATGCACGATCTCGCGCGCCGTGCCGGGAAAGCTGATGCCGCCGACCGCCGAATATTCACCCTCGGTATTTTCCCGCACGATCATCATGTCGATGTCGCCCGGACCCCGGCCCGCCAGCGGGCAGGGTACGCCCGGCATCAACCGCGCCGGGCGCAGGTTGACATACTGGTCGTATTCCCGCCGGAACTGGATCAGCGATCCCCAGAGCGACACATGGTCGGGCACCGTGTCGGGCCAGCCGACCGCACCGAAGAAGATCGCATCGACCGCGCCGATCCGTTCCTTCCAGTCGTCGGGCATCATCGTGCCGTGGCGGGCATAATAATCGCAGCTGGCGAAATCATGCCATTGCTGCTCCACGGAAAAGCCGTGGCGCGCGGCGGCGGCCTCCAGCGCGCGGACGCCCGCCGGGACCACTTCCTTGCCGATCCCGTCACCGGGGATCACCGCCACGCGGTAGCTGCGCGAACCGTTCATCTGTCTCTTCCGTCCTTCGCTACAGCTTCAGGCCGCCCCAATGGAACGCCTTGGTTTCCAGATATTCGTCGATACCCTCGACGCCGCCTTCACGGCCGAGCCCCGACGCCTTCACCCCGCCGAACGGCGCCATCTCCATCGCGAGCAGGCCGGTGTTCAGCCCGACCATGCCGAATTCCAGCGCCTCCGCCACGCGCCACGCACGGTGCAGGTCGTCGGTGTAGAAATAGCTCGCCAGGCCGAACGGCGTGGCATTGGCCTGTTCGATCGCCTCCGCCTCGTGGGTGAAGCGGAAAACCGGGGCCAGCGGGCCGAACGTCTCTTCGGTCGCCAGACGCATTGTCGCCTGCGCCCCGGTCAGCAGGACGGGGGTGGCAAAGCGCGTCGGATCGCCGAACGCCTGCCCCTGCGCCGCGGTGACCGCGCCCAGCGAGAGCGCATCGTCGAGGTGCGCCGCGACCTTCTCGGTCGCCGCCGCGTTGATGAGCGGGCCGATCGTCGTCGCCGCATCGCGCCCGTCGCCGACCTTCATCGCCCGCACCGCATCGCCGAGCTTTGCGACGAAGGCATCATGGATGCCGTCCTGCACGAAGATGCGGTTGGCGCAGACGCAGGTCTGTCCGGCGTTGCGGAACTTGCTGGCAATCGCGCCGGCCACCGCCAGGTCGAGATCGGCATCGTCGAACACGATGAACGGCGCGTTGCCACCCAGTTCGAGGCTCAGCCGCTTCAGCGTATCGGCCGATTGCTGCATCAGCAGCGAACCGACCCGCGTCGATCCGGTAAAGGACAGCTTGCGCACGACCGGGCTGCTGGTCAGTGCCGCGCCAATCGCCTGCGGCATGCCGGTCACGATGTTGATGACACCCGCCGGGATACCCGCA
Source organism: Sphingomonas sp. Leaf23 (assembly GCF_001421585.1). Classification (NCBI taxonomy): domain Bacteria; kingdom Pseudomonadati; phylum Pseudomonadota; class Alphaproteobacteria; order Sphingomonadales; family Sphingomonadaceae; genus Sphingomonas; species Sphingomonas sp. Leaf23. The sequence continues at coordinate 131,174 of NZ_LMKR01000001.1, forward strand.
TCGACCGCCAGCTTGCACAGCGCCAGCGCAGTATAGGGGGTCAGGTCGGATGGCTTCACCACCACGGTGCATCCCGCCGCCAGCGCGGGCGCGCATTTGCGGGTAATCATCGCCGCCGGGAAGTTCCACGGCGTGATCGCCGCGCACACGCCGACCGGTTCGCGGAGAGCCAGGATGCGGCGGTCGGGCGAGGGCGACGGAATGTCGTGGCCGCGTACCCGGCGACCTTCCTCGGCGAACCATTTCACGAAGCTCGCGGCATATTTGATCTCGCCGGCGGCTTCGCTGAGCGGCTTACCCTGCTCGGTCGTCATGATCCGCGCCAGATCGTCGATGTTCGCGAGGATCAGCGCGTTCCAGCGCTCAAGGATTTCCGCCCGCTCGCCCGCCGTCCTGGCCTTCCATGCCGGCAATGCGCGGTTGGCGGCGGCGATGGCGCGCTCGGTATCGCTGGTACCGGCATCGGGCACGGTCCCGATGACCTCGCCGGTGGCGGGATCGGTGACCTCGATCGTCGCGCCGCTGTCGGCGGCGACCCATGCGCCGTCGATCAGCATCGCATCGACGAACAGCGGCGATTGGGTGATCGCGCCCATCAGCCGAGCGCCTGGCTGAGGATGGCGAAGGGCCGGGCGACGCCGACCGGCTGGGGCAGGGGATCACCGCGCCGCATCGTCACCACGCCGTCGACCTGCAACAGCCCCAGTTCGTCCAGCCACGGCGACAGGCCGCTATCGGCCAGCACGTCGATGCGCGTGAAATCGCCCGCGCGCGACCCCAGCCAGTGCGAGATCAGCAATTTCGCCTCCCGTAGCGAGGGCGCGATGACCGGCCCGATCGAATAGCCCCGTCCGAACCGCCGGAAACACGCGACTCCGACCAGATCGCCGTCGCGGTCGAGGACCACGACCTGTGCGGCGTCCAGCACGGCATTCATCGTCGCCTTGCGCGGCAGGCCGGTGCCGTCCTCCACCATCGCCCGGATACGGACATAATCGCTGTCGCCGATCGGGCGCAGCCGTTCGCCGGGGGCCGGGGCCGCCAGCGGAATCAGGAACGACGTGCCCTGATGCTGCGCGATGCGGCCGATCTCCTCGAACCCCAGCGTGCGGTACATCGGCACCGCGACGGCCGTGCCGTTCAGCAGCAGCCGTCCGCAATCGACCGCCTCGATCGCGTGGTCCATCAGCATCCGGCCGATCCCCCGGCCGCGATGGTCGGGCGATACGATGACCATGCCGATCGTCGCGGTGTCACTGCCGGTCGGGAACCACATGATCGTGCCGACGATCGTGCCCTCCGCCTCGACCACCGCGCCTTCGCCGACCGACAGCATCATCTGCCAGTCCTCGACGCGGTGCGGCCAGCGTTCGCCCTTGGACAGCGCCTGCGCGGCGGGCAGGTCGTCCGCCGTCATCGGTCGCAGATCTAGGCGTATATCCGGCGCTGTCGCCACTATGCCATCCTTTCCAGCCAGTGCATCGGTGCGCCGGCTGTCACATCGCCGGCGTCATGGTGCAGGATTACCGCCCGATGCGGGGCAGCGGCACGATGTATCGCACCAATCGGCAGGGGAAGCGTTCGATCTTGCGCCGGTTTCGCAATAATCTGCTGCACCCGCCGCCACGGTCGATTTGCTGCGCTCCGGGGCGCGGCAGGATCGGCGGTAAAGCGCCGCTGCAACGACCGCTTCGACCGCGCGACACCCGAAAAACAGTGATATAGTGTCACGCGACAGGCGGACTATGACAGCATTGGGATCGGTGACGATGGGAGGCGACTATGGCGACGGCGGCCTTTGACGGCGATGCGCGACCGCGCGGCGGACTGGCGGCGATACCAAAGGCGGTGGCGACGACGCGGTTGCAGTCGATCGACGCGCTGCGCGGATTCGTGATGGTCATCATGCTGCTCGACCATGTGCGCGAGACGTTCTTCCTGCACCTGCAGGTCGGCGATCCGGTCGATGCGCGCACGGTCATGCCGGCGCTGTTCTTCACCCGGTTGCTCAGCACGATCTGCGCGCCGGTGTTCGTCGGCCTGACCGGATTGGCGGCGTATCTGTATGGCCAGAAGCATTCGCGCGCCGAAGTCTCCGACTTCCTGTTGCGGCGGGGCGCGTTCCTGCTGCTCCTCGAAATCAGCTTCGTGTCGTTTGCATGGTCGGCCAAATTCCCGCCGCAGACGCTGTGGCTGCAGGTCATCTGGGCGATCGGGTTCAGCATGATCTGCCTTGCCGGGGCGGTGCATTTCTCGCGCACGGTGATCGTCGCGCTGGGCCTTGCGATCGTGTGTGGGCACAACCTGCTCGACGGGATCGTACTGGCGCCGGGCGATACGTTCTTCGTGCCATGGGCGATGCTGCACCAGCGCGCCGCGTTCGAATTCCTCGGCATCACGTGGAAGACGACCTATCCGGTCCTGCCGTGGATCGGGCTGATCCTGCTCGGCTATGGCATCGGGCCGTGGTTCGCGAAGGGCACCGACCCGGCGGTGCGACAGCGGCGGCTGGTGCTGCTGGGCGTTGGGCTGATCGTCGGGTTCGTCGCGCTGCGCTGGGCCAATGTCTATGGCGACCGGCCCTGGTATGATGCCGGCACGCCGCTGCGCACGACGATCAGCTTCCTCGCGCTCACCAAATATCCCGCGTCGTTGCTGTTCCTGATGCCGACCGTCGGGATCGGCGCGCTGCTGCTTGCGGCGTTCGAACGGTTCCAGTCCTCGCGGCTGATCCCGCCGCTGGCGACGTTCGGCGGGGCGCCGATGTTCTATTACCTGCTCCACCTCTATGTGCTGCGCACGCTGTACCTGATCGCCTTCGCCATCTGGGGCCCGACGCATGGCACGGTCTTCGCGCTCGGCAATCTCGGCTGGATTTGGGCATGGTATGCCGGGCTGCTGGTGGTGCTGTTCTTTCCGACGCGCTGGTTCGCCGGGCTGAAGCAGCGGCGCAAGGATATCTGGTGGCTCAAATACCTGTAAGCCGGAAATGAAAAAGGGCCGCCCGGCCGGGGGAGGTTCCCCGGCCGGGCGGCCCTTTTCTTGTCCCTATGCGACGGGGCGGTAGATCGCCCAGACCTTCACCACATCCTCTTCCGACAGCCACGAACAGCGTGCGCCGCGCAGCACGACGAACAGGTCGCCCGCGACGAAGCGATGGGCGGTGCCGGCCGTATCCTCGAACGTCACCGACCCTTCCATCAGGTGCATCAGCTCGCAATGCGGGTACAGGTTGTTGCGCCGGTGGTAGGGCGTCGATGCCCAGGTGCCGGCGGAGAACTCCCCGCTCGCCGACTTGTAGTCGGTGTGATTGTGGCATTGCGGCGCGTCGGACAGCAGCAGCTCGGCCGCCGGCGGGTTCGACGGCACCCGCGTCGGCGACAGGTCGATCGCGACCGGTGCCGATGCCCCCGGCGTGCCCCCGGTGCAGCGCATGACGACGACCTGCGTCCCCGCCGCCGCCCGCCAGTCGAAGCCGATCCCGCCGGGCAGCATGGCGCTTGCATCGCGGCCCAGCGTCAGGTCGCCGATGGTCAGCGTGCCGTCGACGACGAAGACGAACTCGTCACCCGGCAGCGCGTCGACATGGCCCGCACCCGACAGGGCCAGCGCGCCGACCGACACCGGCCCACCCGGTGGCGTCGCCATGCGGCGCGCGGAAAACCACGCATCGCCGGTTTCGCTCGATGCGACGCCGGTTTCGGCGTCGGCGACGAACGCGCGCAGGTCGATGCAATCCTGCGGCAGCACCGCCGCGCGTGCCTCGGCAACGACGCTCACAGGCCGACCAGCCCCAGCAGCCCGGCGAGGCTCGGGATCACGTTCACTTCGTAATAGGGGTTCACCGGCTCGTGCCCGCGATCGACGAACGCCTTCGACTTGATGCCCATGTCGTACGCCGTCATCTGGTCGTAGCGGAAGCTGGACGAGACATGGAGCATGTCCTCCGGCGCGCAGCCCAGCTGGTCGAGCATATATTCGAACGCCTGCATCCGGGGCTTGTAGGCCTGCGCCTCCTCGGCGGTGTACACCGCGTGGAACGGGGCCTCCAGCTTTTCGACGCTGTGCGGGATCAGGTCGACCATCGAATTGGACAGGATGACCAGCGGATATTCGGCGGCGACGCGCTTCAGCGGTTCGACGACATCGGCATGCGGCCGCCATGTCGGCACGGCGGCATAGACGGTGGCGGTGTCACTGTCGCGATACTCGACGCCGTTCCGGGCGCAGGTCCGGCGCAGCGCGCTCTCCACGACGTCGCGATACGGCTTCCACGCGCCCAGCACTTCATCGAGGCGATAGGCGGAGAAATCGGCGGTGAACTGGTCCAGCGCCTCGGCCGCAACCCGGTCGGCATAGAGCGTGCGCGCGACCGGGGCCATTTCGAAGTTGATGAGCGTGCCATAGCAATCGAAGCTGATATATTTGGGACGAAGACCGGCCATTTCCCCACTCCTGACTAGAGGTATGGCCATGACGATACCGCCGGCACGGCATGCTGCGCCGTCGTTTCCCCCGTGCCGAAGCAATATCCTGCCGATTGCGCGCCGTGGCTCGGCAGGGGGTGCGGCATATTATGCTTGGGGGGTGCCGACCACGCGTCCGGCAAGCGCCGTGATCCATGCGATACCGGGGCCGATGATCGCGTCGTTGAAGTCGTAGCGCGGGTGATGCAGCGCGGCGTTCTCCGCCCCCGCGCGTGCCTGCCCCAGCCAGACATAGGCCCCCCGACACGCCTGCAGCATGAACGAGAAGTCTTCGGACGTGAACGCCGGGTCGGGTGCCTCGGCATGGGACAGCCCGGCATCCGCCGCCGCCGCCAGCGCGATCGCCGCTGCCTCCGCATCGTTGATCGTGGCGGGATAGTATCGGGTATAGGTCACCTCGACCCGCGTGTCGGTGGCGATGCCGATCCCCTCCGCCATCGATCGCACCGCCGCCTCGACGATATCCTGCACATTGGGGTCGAAAGTACGAACGGTCCCGACCAGCCGCACGTCGGCGGGGATGACGTTGTGCGTCTGCCCGCCCGCGATCTGCGTGACCGACAGCACGGCCGAGCGGGTCGGCGGCACGCGGCGGGCGACGATGGTGTTGAGCTGCGTCACCAGCAGCGCCGCCGCCAGTACCGCGTCCGGCGTGGTGTGCGGCTGCGCGGCATGGCCGCCCTTGCCATGGATCGTGATCTCGAACTTGTCCGCCGCCGCCATGATCGGGCCGGGCCGGGTCTGCAATTCGCCCGCCGGCAGGTCGGGCCAGTTGTGCAGGGCAAAGACGTAATCGCAGGGGAAGCGATCGAACAGTCCGTCGCGGATCATCTCGCGCGCGCCGGCCTGTCCCTCTTCGGCCGGCTGGAAGATAAAGTGGATGGTGCCGTCGAACGGCGGCAGCGATGCCAGATGCCGTGCGGCACCGATCAGGATCGCGGTATGCCCGTCATGGCCGCAACCATGGAATACGCCGGGCGTCGTGCTGGCATAGTCGGGCGCGCCCTGTTCCTGAAACGGCAGCGCGTCCATGTCGGCGCGCAGGCCCAGCGTCGCGCCGGGCCGACCATGGGTCAGCGTGCCGACGACCCCGGTCCCGCCGATCCCCGTCGTCACCCTGAGCCCGGCGGCGGCCAGCTGTTCGGTGACCAGCGCGGCGGTGCGGTGTTCGGCAAAGGCCAGTTCGGGATGGGCGTGGATGTCGTGCCGGATCGCGGTCACGGCGTCGATGATGTCGGCAAAACGGTGATACATGGCAATCCCCACGGCAAGGGGCGCAGCATGTCCCCGCGGCAAAGGCGTGGTCAACCCCGCTGGCGGGATGCCCGGCAACAGGTCGGCGGTCGATCCGCGCGCTGGACGGCATCTTGTGCCGCGGGCATGGCGCGGCGAACGGCAGGAAGCGTGCGAAAGCCCGCCACCTACGGCGAAAATCGCTGCGCGCATCGCGCAATATGGCATCGCAACAGGATCGATGGCCGCATTCCGGCGGCATCGCGCAGGCGGGTTGGACAGGAATATGCGGGTGTCATGGGGCAGGGCGGTCTGGGCGGCGCTGGCGCTGTCGGCGGGCGGTATCGCGTCCGCCAGCGCGCAGGTCGCGGCACCCAGCGTCGAACGCGCGCCGGGCAATGTCGAACTGCCGGAGGTGGAGGCGCGTGACCCGCTGGTCCTGCAACTCGCCTATACCGGCGATATCCTGTCGTCGGTGGCGGGGGGCAAGCGGCGCGGCACGCGCTGGATCAACAATGTCAGCGCGATCGCGACGGCCGACCTCGACGCGCTGGGCGTGGCACCGCGCACCACCGTCCTGGTCCACGGGTTCTACAACAACGGCGCCAGCTTCAGCGGTGATCTGGTCGGCGACGGACAGATCGTGTCGAGCATCGAGGCGGGCGTGCCGCTGTTCCGCGTGCTGGAGGCGTGGGCCGAACATCGTGGGCCCGACGATCGCTGGTCGGTGAAGGCCGGGCTGTACGACGTGAACAGCGAATTCGACGCGCTGCAGACGTCGCTGCTGTTCGTCAACAGCGCGTTCGGCATGGGCACCGAACTGGGCGCGTCGGGTGCCGGCGGCCCCTCGACCTTTCCCAGTACCGGGATGGCGATACGCGGGCAGGTGAAGATCGGCGACCGGGTGACCGTGCGCGCCGCCGCCGCCGATGGCGTACCCAATGATCCCGCTCGCCCGCGCCGGATGTGGGTCGGACTGGCCGGGCGCGACGGTGCGCTGCTGATCGGGGAGGCCGATGTCGAGCTGGGGGTCGTCCGCCTGCTGGCGGGCGGATGGCATTATTCCGCGCGCAGCGACGACCGGTTCGACGCGGGCAGCGCGGCGGCGGTCGTGCGCCGCGCGCATAATCAGGGAGCGTATCTGCGCGGCGAAGCGCAGTTGAGCGGCGACCGCACGCGGGGAATGCGCGGCTTCTTCCGGATCGGCACAGCCGACGATCGGGTGAACATGTTCGGCGGGTTCTCGTCGCTCGGCGTGGTGGGGCATGGCTGGGTGCCCGGTCGGCCGGACGACGATACCGGCATCGCCATCGCCTATGCCGGCGGCAGCAGCGCGATGCGCGCGCTGGTCCGCGCCGACTATGGCACCGCCCCGCGCGGCGAGGCGGTGATCGAGCTCAACCACCGGCTGGCGCTGACCGACTGGCTGGGGGTGCAACCGCATGTCCAATATGTGGTCGCACCGGGGCTCGATCCCACGGTCGGCAATGCGGTGGTGCTCGGGCTGCGGCTGACCGCATCGATCGCCGAATGACCACGCGGCGCCGGGCATGATCGTTCGGCGCAGCATGCGGGGCGGTCACCGCTGGGTCGGCCTGATCGTCGGGCTGCTCGCCGCCTATATGGCCGCCACCGGCGCGATGATGGCGCTGCGCCACGATCCCGCGCTCGCCGGTGGCCGTGCTCCAACGCGGCACTGCGCCACGCCCGATGCGCTGGCGCACGCCGTGGCCGTGGCATCGGCGCGGCACCCCGGCGTGGCGTTCGATACGCTGTGGCTGCGCGCCGATCCGGTCGAGCCGCTCTCGATCCGCTTTGTCGATGCGGTGCAGGTCGATGTCGATCCCTGTTCGGGTCGGCTGCGGGACGTTCGCTCGCGCTATGCCGGATGGGACGGGATCGCCGAATATCTCCACCGCCTGATCTTTCTGGGGATCGAACCGGGCAAGGCCGTGGGCGGCAGCGTCGCGACCGCGTTGTCGCTGCTGGCGGTGACCGGTCTATGGCTCTGGTGGCCGCGCCGGCGGGGGGCGTGGGGATCGGCGCTGCGGCCGGAGCGTCTGCCGAAGGGGCGGACCCGGCGGCGCGCGCGCCACGGGCTGGTCGGGGCGGCGGTCCTGCCGCTGGCGCTGCCGATCGCGCTGGCGGGGATGACGCTCGCCTTCCCCGCCGTCGCCGACCTGCTCTACCGCGCGACCGGCAGCGTGGCGGCGACCAGGCCCGTCGTGCCCGCGCGATCGGGTCCGGTCGCTTATGCCGAAGCATGGCGCGGCGTCCTGTCGCGGCTGGGCGATGTGCCTGCGCAGGCGATGATCCGCGCGCCCAAGGCACCGACGGCAGCGATCGAGATCAACCTGCACGATCCCGACGCGCGCAATCCGGAGGGGCGGCAATATTTCTTTGCCGATCCCGGCGACGGCCGCATCCTGCTCCATCGCCGCTATGCCGACACCCCCGCCGGCGCGCGCCTCTATTACTGGGGCTATGCGGTGCATCAGGGGAAGGTCGGCGGGATCGCCGGGCTGGTCGCGACGCTGCTGACGATGGCGGGCATCGTCTATCTGGCGATCAGCGGGCTGCGCAGCTGGCTGGCACGCCATCCGGTGCCGTCGCCCCGCTTCGTCCGGATGCGGATCGTGGAGGTCGTCGACGAATGCGACGGGGTAAAGGCGTTCCGGCTGGTGCCGGTCGACCCCGGCCCGATCGCCGCCGCCACGCCCGGCGCGCATGTCGCGGTGCGACTGTCGGACACGCTGCTGCGGCACTATTCGCTGACCAATGCGCCGGGCGAGCGCGACGATTACCGGATCGCCGTGCGCGCCGATCCGTCGGGGCGCGGCGGGTCGCTGGCGATGCACGGGCTGGTCGCCGGGGCCGAGTTGCTGGTCGCACCGCCCGCCAACCACTTTCCGGTCGTCCGCGGCACCCGCCACGCGGTGCTGGTCGCCGCCGGGATCGGCATCACCCCGATCCTCGCCATGGCCCGCCATTTTCGGGCGAAGGGGATCGCGTTCGAGCTGCACTATTTCGGCCGCACGCGCGAATCGATGCCGTTTCGCAGCGTCATCGCCGCCGAACTGGGCGATGCCGCCACGCTCCACATCGCGCTGTCCCGCACCGAACAGGCCGCACGCATGGCCGCGATCGTTGCCGCCCCGGCACGCGGACGCCATCTCTACAGCTGCGGTCAGGTCGCGTTCATGGACGCATTGTTCGATGCTGCCCGCGCCGCCGGCTGGCGCGAGGGGGCGCTGCACCGCGAAGCCTTTGGCGTGTCGGCACAGGATGCCGCGCCGCCCCGCGCCTTTGTCGCGAAGCTGGCGCACTCGGGCCGGCGGGTGCCGGTTCCCGCCGACCGGTCGCTGCTCGACGCGCTGGCCGATGCGGGGGTGCGGATCGACCGGTCGTGCGGCATGGGGGTGTGCGGTGCCTGTCTGGTCGGGGTGGTCGACGGCGCGATCGAGCATCGCGACGCGATCCTGTCCCCCGCCGATCGCCGCTCGGGCCGCTGGATGACCGCCTGCGTATCGCGCGCGGGCGGCACCGATCTGACGCTCGATCTGTAATCCGTGGCATGTCGCATGCGGCAGCATCTGCCGCGCGGCATAAAGACACCCCGATGGCTGCGTTTTTGGCACGATCCCCTTGTCCTGCGGCGCTAAGCTGTCGGCCATGGTCACCGACGTTCCGGGCAGCGCCCACGCCACCAGCTTTCACATCGACGGCCGCTGGGTCGACCGCAGCACCGCCCCGCGCTGCGCCGTGGTCAACCCGGCCAGCGAAAGCGCGATCGGCGCCATTGCGATGGGCGACACCGCCGATGTCGACCTGGCGGTCGCCGCCGCGCGCCGCGCATTTGTCTCGTTTTCGGAAACCTCGGTCGCGGATCGCATCGCACTGCTGCAGCGGATCGCCGATCTGCTGGAGGAACGCGCCGAACGCTTTGCGCAGGCGATCTCCGCCGAAATGGGCTCGGCGATCGCCTTTGCCCGCGCATCGCAGGTGCCCGCCGGTATCGCCCATGTCCGCGCCCAGATCGAGGTGCTCGGCAGCTATCGCTTTCTCCGCGAAGAGGCCGGCTTCGCCATCGCCCGCGAACCGATCGGTGTCGCCGCGCTCATCACGCCGTGGAACTGGCCGCTGTACCAGATCACGGCAAAGGTCGCCCCTGCGCTCGCCGCCGGCTGCACCGTCGTCCTGAAACCCAGCGAGCTGTCGCCGTTCAGCGCGCTGTTGTTCGCTGAGGTGATGGCCGATGCCGGCACGCCGCCCGGCGTCTTCAACCTGATGAACGGCACGGGCGAGGTCGTCGGCGCCGCGCTGTCGTCGCATCCCGATGTCGACATGGTATCGATCACCGGTTCCACGCGGGCGGGGATACTGGTCGCGCAGGGCGCGGCACCGACCATCAAGCGCGTCGTGCAGGAACTGGGCGGCAAATCGCCCAATGTCTTCCTCGACGATGCCGATTTCGACACGGCGGTGGGCAAGGGCGTGCTGTCGGCGATGCGCAATGTCGGCCAGTCGTGCAGCGCGCCGACCCGCATGATCGTCCCCGCGACGCGTCTGGCGCAGGTGGAGGCGCTGGCCCGCGCGGCGGCCGACGCGATCGTCGTCGGCGATCCGGCCGATCCGGCGACCGCGATGGGCCCGATCGCCAACCGCGCCCAGCATGACCGCGTACAGGCGATGATCGCGGCGGGCATGGCGGAGGGCGCGCGGCTGGTCTGCGGCGGTCCCGGCCGGCCGAACGGGCTCAATCGCGGCTATTTCGTGCGCCCGACGATCTTTTCCGACGTCAGCCCACGGATGCGGATCGCGCAGGAAGAAATCTTCGGCCCCGTCCTGTGCATCCAGCCCTATGACGATATCGAGGATGCGGTGCGCATCGCGAACGATACGGTCTATGGCCTGGGCGCGCATGTCCAGTCGGCCGATCACGACCGCGCCCGTGCCGTTGCGCGCCGGATTCGCGCGGGGCAGGTGCATATCAACTATCCCCCCTGGACCGCGCACGCCCCGTTCGGCGGCTATCGCCAGTCGGGCAATGGCCGCGAATATGGCGTCCACGGCCTCGACGAATTTTTGGAGACGAAGGCGATGCTCGGCTATTGAGCCGCGCCGCCTGTCGCAGGAGCCTTTCGATGCGCGTACCGCTCACCCCTGTCGAATCCTCGCCCGCGCTGCCGGCGGAAGCGGATGTCGTCGTTATCGGCGGCGGCATCATCGGTGCGTTCACCGCCTATTATCTCGCCAAGCGCGGCCTGTCGGTCGTGCTGCTGGAAAAGGGGCGGATCGGCGCGGAACAGTCCAGCCGCAACTGGGGCTGGTGCCGCCAGCAGAATCGCGACGCGCGCGAACTGCCGATGGCCACGAAGTCGCTCGACCTGTGGGAACAGTTCCAGGCGGAAACCGGTGAGGATGCGGGCTTTCGCCGCTGCGGCCTCCTTTATCTCAGCCGTGACGAAGCCGAGATCGCGACGTGGGCGCGCTGGGGCCAGTTCGCGCGCAGCGTCGATGTCGAAACCCACATGCTGACCGCCGCGCAAACCGCCGAGCGGAGCAATGGCATCGATGGCGCATGGAAGGGTGGGGTGTGGTCGCCGACCGACGGCACCGCCGACCCGTCGCGCGCCGCACCCGCCGCCGCCCGCGCCGCCCAGCGGCTGGGCGCGGCGGTGGTGCAGGATTGCGCGGTACGCGGGTTGGAGACGAGCGGCGGGCGGCTGTCGGCGGTCGTCACCGAACGCGGCACCATCCGTACCCGTACCGCGATCCTGAGCGCGGGCGCATGGGCATCGTCCTTCTGCCACCAATATGGCATCCGCTTTCCGCAGGCGACGATACGGCAGGCGGCGCTGTCGGTCGGTCCCGGCGACGGCGACCTGCCGCCGGCACTCCATACCAGCGAGGTATCGGCCACCCGCCGCGTCGATGGCAGCTATACGCTGGCGATCAGCGGCTTTGGCCGGGTCGATCCGACGCCGCAGCTGCTGCGCTTCTCGCCCCAGTTTATCCCGATGTTCCTCCGGCGCTGGCGCAAGCTGCGCCCCGGCGGGGTGCAGGGCGCGCGCGCCGGGCATGAGACGCTGGCGAAATGGCGGCTCGACCGCCCGACGCCGATGGAGAAGACCCGCATCCTCGACCCCGATCCCGATCCGGCGGCGATCCGCATGACGCACGAACGCGCGCTTGCGTTGATGCCGGCGCTCAAAGGGCGTCCGGTCACCGCGCGCTGGGCCGGCTATGTCGACAGCACCCCCGACGGCGTACCCGGCATCGGCGAGGTGGAGACGATCCCCGGCTTCGTCATCGCCTCGGGCTTCAGCGGGCACGGCTTCGGCATCGGGCCGGGCGTCGGCCACCTGCTGGCCGACATGCTGACCGGGGCCGAACCGATCGTGGACCCCAAGCCCTATCATCCCGACCGATTCCGCGAATCCGCCTGGGGCAAGGTCGCCGATTTCTGATCGGCGCCGGCTCCGGCGGGTGCTTTTCGCGTCGGCCGCAAAATACCCGCTTTACACCGGCGATTCGCTCCCCTAGACGCCACTTCCTCGCTAGAGAGCGGGTGTAGCTCAGTTGGTTAGAGCGCCGGCCTGTCACGCCGGAGGTCGCGGGTTCGAGCCCCGTCACTCGCGCCATCCTTCATGGATCGGCGCTACCGCCAGCGGCCTGTTTCCATCCACGACAGCATCCGTCGCATCGGCAGCACCCACAGCCACGCGATGCCCGCCACGACGTAGAACGCGAGCTGCACTGCCCAGTGCCAGCCGCCGACCATCGGCGACAGCATCGCCACCGCGATCGCCCATAGCGTCAGCATCAGCAGGATCGCCAATACCCCGGCGGGTTTGCGCCATGTCGGCTCGTTCATGGGCATTCTCCGGTCAGGAACAGGTCGGTTTCGGTGACGATCGCGTGCAGCGGCACGTCCCACGGGTCGCACGGCAGGGCATCGACCCGCTGCACCGACCACGCGATACCGATTCGCAGCGCGTCCGGCCAGCACGCGAACGCCCGGTCGTAATGACCCGCCCCCTGGCCCAGCCGGTTGCAGGACGCATCGAACCCGACCAGCGGCGTCAGGATGATGTCCGGCGCGACCGCCGGCGATTCGGCCCCTGGCTGACGCAGCCCGAACGGCCCGTCGTGCATGGCATCGTCGCTATGAAAGCTGATCGGCGATTCGCGATCGATGACCACCGGCCATGCCAGCCGCGCGCCCGCCGCCCGCGCCGCCGCATCGAACCGCCCCGGATCGGCCTCGCCACCAATCGGGACATAGCTGGCGACGATCGTGCCGGGTCGCAGCGCAGCGAGGAACAGCGGCGGCGGGGCAGGGGGCGTCGGCCCACCCGCAATGAATGCCCGTCGCAAGGCACGCAGCTCGGCGCGAAGGGCACGCTTGTCGGTCATGGAAAGGGGGTGTGGCGGAACCACCATGGGCCGTTTGCCGCGTTATCCACTGACGCACGGTACGTCAGGTGGGGATCATGTACGTCAGACCAGGATCTGCGCAGGGACAACCCCCATGGATGAAGAAATAGCCTCAGGGATTATGCAAGGCTCGCACCGGGCAGTCCCGCCGATCCCTATCTAGGCGTCGGTAGCCGGTTCCTCAAGGGCGGATGCGACGGCTTCCAACCGCTCGGCGATCCGGTCGAGCAGTTCACCGGTTCCGTCCGCGGTCGCCGCCGGGGCCTCGCGCTCCGACAACTGGTCGGCCAGGATCAGCGCGATGTAGAGCAGGGTCCGCTCCGACGACCCGCCCGATGCGTGCTGCACGGCAGGGGCGTGGCGTTCCAGCATCGCGCCCAGCGCGCGCAATTTCGGCTCCTCCCCGTCGCGGCAGCCGACCTGATGGCTGCGCCCGGCGATGGTCAGCGTGATCTGTCCCATCAGTCGGCGTCCGCTTCGCGCGCGATCACCGCGTCCAGCGCGCCGATCGCATCGCCGATCCGGGTGCGCAGCGCGGCGTGGCGCGACGACAGCGCGCGAGTCGTTTCGCCCTGGGCCTGTGCCGCGCGTTCGATCCGTTCCAGCGCCCGTTCGATCCGCGCGATGGTGGCGGCATGGGGTGTGTCGCTCATCGGAGTTATCGATCCTCGCTAAACATGTTAAACAAACCTCGGGTTTGGCGGTTGACTGATCGGCGCGGGGGTTCCAAAGGCTCGCCCGACCCTATCAGCGCCCAACAGGAGTGCGCGTGACCATATCCCAGCTCGAACTCGCCAACGCCATCCGCGTTTTGTCGATGGACGCGGTGGAGGCCGCCAATTCGGGGCACCCCGGCATGCCGATGGGCATGGCCGATGTCGCGACCGTCCTCTGGTCGAAATTCCTGAAATTCGATCCGACCGATCCGCACTGGGCCGACCGCGACCGCTTCGTCCTGTCGGCGGGCCATGGATCGATGCTGATCTATTCGCTCCTCCATCTGACCGGCTATGCCAAGCCGACCCTTCAGGACATTGCGAATTTCCGCAAGCTCGGCAGCCCGTGTGCCGGCCATCCGGAAAATTTCGAACTGCCCGGCATCGAATGCACCACCGGCCCGCTGGGGCAGGGCCTGGCGATGGCAGTCGGCATGGCGACCGCAGAACGTCACCTGAACACCGTGTTCGGTGACGGGCTGGTCGACCACCGCACCTGGGTAGTCGCCGGCGACGGCTGCCTGATGGAAGGCATCAACCACGAGGCGATCGGCCTTGCCGGGCACCTGAAGCTCGGCCGCCTGAATGTCCTGTGGGACGACAACCGCATCACCATCGACGGTTCGACCGACCTGTCGACCAGCGAGGACGTTGCCGCCCGCTATGCCGCGACCGGCTGGCACGTCGTCGCCTGTGACGGCCACGACTTCGCCGACGTCGAACGCGCCCTCACCGAAGCCGCCGCCGACCCGCGCCCGTCGCTGGTCTGCTGCCGCACCGTCATCGGCAAGGGCGCCCCGAACAAGGGCGGCAGCCACAAGGTCCACGGTTCGCCGCTGGGCGCCGACGAAATCCTCGCCACCCGCGCCGCGCTGCTGTGGGAGCATGAGGCGTTCCATCTGCCCGAAAAGCTGACCGACGCGTGGAGGGAAATCGGCGCACGGGGGGCTTCGGTCCACGCCGACTGGAACAGCCGCCTGTCGGCCCATGCCGATCGCGCCGAGTTCGAACGCCGCATGGCGAACGAGCTCCCCGACGGCTGGTCGCTTAAGAACCTTATCGACGGCCTGATCGCCGAGCCGAAGAAGATCGCGACCCGCGTCGCATCCTCGCTGGCGCTCGAAGCGATCAACGCCTCGCTGCCCGAAACCATCGGCGGCTCGGCCGACCTCACGCCCTCGAACAATACCCAGACCAAGGCGCAGATCGCGCTGACGGCACAGGATTATTCGGGCCGCTACGTCCATTACGGCATCCGTGAATTCGGCATGTCTGCGGCGATGAACGGCATGGCGCTGCACGGCGGCGTGCTGGCCTATGGCGGCACCTTCCTGGTCTTCGCCGACTATGCGCGGCCCGCCATCCGCCTGTCGGCGCTGCAGAATGCCGGCGTCGTCTATGTCATGACCCACGACTCGATCGGTCTGGGCGAAGACGGCCCGACGCACCAGCCGATCGAGCATGTGATGAGCCTGCGCATCATCCCCGGCCTCGACGTGTATCGCCCCGCCGATGCGGTCGAAACGGCGGAGTGCTGGGAACTGGCGGTACAGCGTCGCGACGGCCCCTCGCTGCTCGCCCTGTCGCGCCAGAACCTGCCGCAGCTTCGCACGGAAACGAGCGAGAACCGCAGCGCGAAGGGTGCCTATCGCCTGAAATCGGCCGAAGCCGACCGCCGCGTCATCCTGATCGCGACCGGTTCGGAGGTCGAGATCGCCGTCGGCGTTGCGCAGCAGCTGGAAGCGCAGGGCATCGGTGCCGATGTCGTGTCGATGCCGTGCTGGTCGCGCTTCGATGCGCAGGATGCCGCCTATCGCGAAGACGTGCTGCCGCACGCCCGCCCGGACGAAATCCTGCGCGTGTCGATCGAGGCGGGCACGACCATCGGCTGGGAACGCTACACCATGGTCGACGGCCTGCGCTTCGGCATCGACCGGTTCGGCGCATCGTCCCCGGCCGACAAGCTCTACGAATATTTCGGACTGACCGCCGATGCCATCACCGCAAAGGTGCTGGCGCGGCTTGGCAACTGAGGAGACGCGGATATGACGAAAGTAGCGATCAACGGGTTCGGGCGCATCGGCCGTCTGGTGGCGCGCGCGATCCTCGAACGCCCTGATAGCGGGCTCGAGCTGGTCACGATCAACGACCTGGCCGACGCGAAGTCGAACGCGTGGCTGTTCAGCCGCGATTCGGTCCATGGCAAGTATCCGGGCGACGTCGCCGCCGAAGGCGACGATCTGGTCATCGACGGCAAGCGCATCCGCGTCACGGCCGAGCGTGACCCGGCCAACCTGCCGCACAAGGAACTGGGCGTCGAGCTGGTCCTCGAATGCACCGGCTTCTTCACCGACCGCGACGCCTGCCAGAAGCATATCGATGCCGGTGCCAAGCGCGTGCTGATCTCGGCCCCGGGCAAGAATGTCGACCTGACCGTCGTGTACGGCGTCAACCACGACAAGCTCGAAGCCGGCCACACGATCGTGTCGAACGCGTCGTGCACCACCAACTGCCTGGCGCCGGTCGCCAAGGTGCTGAACGATTCGATCGGCATCGAACGCGGCCTGATGACCACGATCCACGCCTATACCAACGATCAGAAGATCCTCGACCAGATCCACCCCGATCTGCGCCGCGCCCGTGCCGCTGCGATGTCGATGATCCCGACCACCACCGGTGCCGCCCGCGCGGTCGGTGAAGTGCTGCCCGAACTGAAGGGCCGTCTCGACGGTTCGGCGGTGCGCGTGCCGGTGCCGGACGGCAGCCTCGTCGACCTGACCTTCACCCCGAAGCGCGACACGACCAAGGACGAAGTCAACGCCATCCTGAAGGCGGCGGCGGAATCGGGCCCGCTGAAGGGCGTGCTGGTCTTCTCGGACGAACCGCTGGTGTCGATCGACATCGTGCACACGCCCGCGTCGTCGACCGTCGACAGCCTCGAAACCGCCGTCCTCGACGGCAAGCTGGTCCGCGTCGTGTCGTGGTACGACAACGAATGGGGCTTCTCGAACCGCATGGTCGACACCGCGACCGCGATGGCGAAGCTGGGCTGATCCCGGTGGCGGGCGGTATCCTGAAGGGCATCGCCCGCCACGCCTTTTCGCGCGGGCCGATCGAGCTGGTGCAGGCGGTGCGCGTCACCGTCGAAACCGGCATCGACGGCGATTTCCGGGGCGCACTGAAACCCGGCCGCAACAAGCGGCAGGTGTCGCTGATGGAAGTCGGTGACTGGGCACAGGCGATGACGCTGGTCGGCCACGACCTGCCATGGTGGGAACGCCGCGCGAACCTGTTGGTCGAGAATTTTGACCTGCCACAGACCGCCGGCGTCCACATTCGCGTGGGCGAGGTGCTGCTGGAAATCACCAAGGAATGCGATCCGTGCAGCCGCATGGAAACCATCGCCGAGGGCCTGCGCGCGGCGCTGACGCCCGACTGGCGCGGTGGTGCGCTGGCGCAGGTGATCGAAGGCGGCATGATCCGCGTCGGCGACACGATTACACTGGAACAACCCCGTTAGGTTCGAGCTTGTCGAGAACAGTTCTCGACGGACGCATCTCGACTTCGCTCGATGCTGCTCGAACCGAACGGCATTTGGGAGCGAAGACATGAGCCGTAATTTCAAGACGCTCGACGACATGGGCGACCTCACCGGCAAGCGCGTGCTGGTCCGTGAAGACCTGAACGTCCCGATGGCCGATGGCGCCGTCACCGACGACACCCGCCTGCGCGCCACCATCGGCACTGTCACCGAACTGGCGGATCGCGGCGCGATCGTGCTGATCCTTGCCCATTTCGGCCGTCCCAAGGGGCAGCCAAGCCCGGAATTCTCGCTGTCGCAGGTCGTCCGGCCGCTCGCGTCGGTGCTCGGCCGCGAAGTCCGCTATGTCGACTGGGAAGGGGCCGAGGCGAATGTCGCGACGCTCAACCCCGGCGACATCGCCGTCCTCGAAAACACGCGCTTCTTCGGTGGTGAGGAAAAGAACGACCCAGCGGTGATCGACCGCTTCGCGTCGCTCGGCGACATGTACGTCAACGACGCCTTCTCGGCCGCGCACCGCGCCCATGCCTCGACCGAGGGCCTTGCCCACAAGCTGCCCGCGTTCGCCGGACGGCAGATGGAGGCCGAACTCGACGCGCTGGACAAGGCGCTGGGCAATCCGCAGCACCCGGTCGCCGCCGTCGTCGGCGGGGCCAAGGTGTCGTCGAAGCTCGACGTGCTGAAGCATCTGGTCGGGCAGGTCGATCATCTCATCATCGGCGGCGGCATGGCCAACACCTTCCTGGCGGCACGTGGCGTGAACGTCGGCAAATCGCTGTGCGAGCATGACCTGACCGGCACCGCCGACGAAATCTTCGACGCGGCGGAAAAGGCCGGCTGCACCATTCACCTGCCGTATGACGTGGTGGTGGCCAAGGAGTTCAAGCCGAACCCCGCCACCCGCACCGTCAACGTCCACGAAGTCGCCGCCGACGAAATGATCCTCGACGTGGGGCCTGCCGCGACCGAGGCGCTGGGCGATGTGCTGAAGAATTGCCGGACGCTGGTATGGAACGGCCCGATGGGCGCGTTCGAAACCCCGCCGTTCGACGTGGCGACCGTCGCGCTCGCGAAGACGGCGGCGGCGCTGACCGC
This sequence comes from Sphingomonas sp. Leaf23, assembly GCF_001421585.1. Taxonomy (NCBI): domain Bacteria; kingdom Pseudomonadati; phylum Pseudomonadota; class Alphaproteobacteria; order Sphingomonadales; family Sphingomonadaceae; genus Sphingomonas; species Sphingomonas sp. Leaf23. The sequence continues at coordinate 149,686 of NZ_LMKR01000001.1, forward strand.
CGATGGCTCGCTGGTGTCGGTCGCGGGCGGTGGCGACACCGTCGCCGCGCTCAACCAGGCCGGGGTGAGCGACCAGTTCAGCTTCATCTCGACCGCCGGTGGCGCGTTCCTCGAATGGATGGAGGGCAAGGAACTGCCCGGCGTCGCCGCGCTGATCCGCTAAGCCCTTTCACGCCATCCACCGTACCCCCGCGAAGGCGGGGGTCCAGAGCCAAGCAACGCAACGTCGCGTTTGCGGCCCTGGACCCCCGCCTGCGCGGGGGTACGTCGTTTTTAACACCCGCAACCCAACAACCCGCTTGATCCAAACCCCAACCGCGACTACCCGTTCAACACGTTAAACGAAGGGTAGGGCGTTGCTAGGGGTACGACTCGACACCGAACTGGAGGAGCGGCTCGCCAATGTCGCCCGGTCGCAGGGGCGATCGAAGAGCGACATCGCCCGCGATGCCGTGCGCCGCTATGTCGAGCTGCACGACGAAGCCTTTCGTGCCGAAGCCCGCCGCCAGTCCGAACGCGCCGCCGCGCGTGACGACGGTGCCGACTGGGCATTCTTCGACCGGGTGGAAGCGGAGGATGGCCGGTGGAGATAAGGCGCGGCATGATCGTGCTGGTCGAGGGGCCGGGCGATCTGGCGGTGAAGCGCCGCCCCTTCCTGGTCGTGCAATCCGACCTGTTCAACGAAGCGCACGCCTCGGCGACGCTCGTGCCCATGACCAGCCTGACCGGCGGCGAGACGCTGTTTCGCGTGCCGTTTCCCGTGTCCGACACGACCGGCATCTCGGTCGAGAGCGAGGCACAGGTCGACAAGATCAAGACGCTGCGCCGCAGCCGCATCGTGCGGGTGCTGGGGCAGGCGGACGCCACATCGATGGAGCAGGTGGACCAGGCGCTCCGGCGCTGGCTCGCGCTCTAGACGCAACGCTTCAAACCTAAGGGGTCGAACATGAACAACGCCGACATGACTGCAAAGATTGCCGACGGACACGGGTTCATCGCCGCGCTCGACCAGAGCGGCGGTTCGACGCCGAAGGCGCTGAAGGGCTATGGCATCGACGACGGCGCATGGGGTTCGGACGAGGAAATGTTCGGCCTGATCCACGACATGCGCGCCCGCATCATCCTCTCGCCCGCCTTTTCGGGGGACAAGGTGATCGGCGCGATCCTGTTCGAACGTACCATGGACGGGCAGGCGGGCGGCAAGCCCGTGCCGCAGGCGCTGGCCGACAAGGGCGTCGTGCCCTTCCTGAAGATCGACAAGGGGCTGGAGGACGAAGCGGACGGCGTGCAGCTCATGAAGCCGATGCCCGACCTCGACGCGCTGCTGGCGCGCGCCGCCAAGCTCGGCATCTTCGGCACCAAGGAGCGCTCGGTCGTCAACCTCGCCAACCGCCAGGGCATCGCCGCCGTGGTCGAGCAGCAGTTCGACATTGCCGATCAGGTGCTGTCGCACGGGCTGATGCCGATCATCGAACCGGAAGTGAACATCAAGAGCGCCGAGCGGGCCGAGGCCGACCAGATCCTGCTCGACGAGACGCTCAAGGCGCTCGATGCGATGACCGGCGATGACAAGGTGATGCTGAAGCTGTCGCTGCCGGCCAAGCCCGGCCTGTTCCAGCCGCTGGTCGACCACCCCCGCGTGCTGCGCGTCGTCGCGCTGTCGGGCGGGTTCAGCCGTACCGAGGCATGCGCCGAACTGGCGAAGAACCCCGGCATCATCGCCAGCTTCAGCCGCGCGCTGCTCTCCGACCTGCGCCACCAGATGACCGACGCCGAATTCGACGCAGCGCTGGGCCAGGCGATCGACGAAATCCACTGCGCCTCGACCGAGAAGACGCTCATCGCGGCGTAACGCTTTCCTACCTGCTCCCAGGCATGGCAAAAGGGCATCGGGCGCTTCGGCGGCCGGTGCTCTTTGTCATTGTGGCCGACCCTCCGTCGACCCGAGGTCCCGCTTCTTTCTTACCAAGCGATCGGGCAGAACGACTATTGATAGTCACTCGCAACTGCGCGCGCGAAACGCGTGCGAGTGTGAACTTAGTGAACTTTGGCCCGCCGAAACCCTTCCACCCGCCGCCACACTGGGGCAGGGAGGGGCCATGACCCTTATCGAAGACCCGCTTGGCCCCCTGTCGCCCGATTTCGCGAAGCAGTTCGTTCGCGATTTCCGCCGCCCGCCGTGCCAGCTCTACCTGATCTCGCCGCTCGACGTGACCGGTGCCTTCCCCGATCGCCTTGCCCGCGCGCTCGATGCCGGGCCGGTCGCAGCGTTCCAGTTCCGGGTGAAGGATATGGACCAGCACGCCGCCGCACGGCTGGCCGAGCCGCTGCAAAAGATTTGCGCCGACCATGACGTCGCCTTCATCGTCAACGACAGCATCAGCCTGACCAAGCGGCTGGGGGCCGATGGCGTCCATCTGGGGCAGGACGACGGCGATGCCCGCGAGGCGCGCGATGTGCTCGGCCCCCATGTCCAGATCGGCGTGACCGTCCATGACAGCCGCCACCTGGCGATGGAAGCGGGCGAGGCGGGGGCCGATTACGTCGCCTTCGGTGCCTTCTACCCGACGACGACCAAGCAGGTGACCCACGTCGCCGACCCGGTACTGCTGTCGTGGTGGTCGACCGTGTTCGAACTGCCCTGCGTCGCCATCGGCGGCATTACGCCGGACAATGCCGCCCCGCTGGTCGCGGCCGGGGCCGACTTCCTCGCCGTGTCGGGCGCGGTGTGGAATGGCGACGAAGCAGCGGCGATCCGGGCCTTTGCGGGCGTGCTCGGCAAGTAAGGATCGTCTGCGAAGTCCGGTCGTTATCCATCCTCAACAATGTTGGGGATGGTGTATGAAGCGGTTGGCCTTGGCAGCAATTCTGGCAAGCGGTGTCGCGGTGGCACAGGCGCCTGCGCCCACGCCGCAGGCCCCGGCGATCGACCAGACCATCCTGCATGCGCAGGTACTGCTCGACCGGCACGGCTTCACGACCGGTGTGATCGACGGCAAGGACAGCATGCTGTTCAAGCAGGCGCTGCGCGGGTTCCAGACGGCACGGGGGCTGCCGGTCACCGGCAAGCTCGATGCGGCAACCACCCGCGCGCTGAACCCGAACATGCGCCCGGCCACGGTCACGCTCACTCTGTCCGATCGCGCACTCGCCGGGCCGTACACCAACCCGATCCCCAAGGACTATGCCGAACAGGCGAAGCTGACCACGATCGGCTATCGCTCCCCGCTCGAAAAGCTGGCGGAGATGTTCCACACGACGCCGGCCACGCTGGTCGCGCTCAACAGCCGGGAAACGATGCTGCGCCCTGGCACCCGTGTCGTGTTCCCCAATGTCCTGCCGTCGTCGCGCAGCTTTGCCGATACCTGGTCCGGCGACTATCGCCAGACGCTCGCCAACCTCAACGTCGATGCGAACCAGCCCCAGGCCGACCGCGTGGTCGTCGACAAATCGGAAGGTTGGCTGCGCGCCTATCAGGGCGACAAGATCCTCGCCCAGTTCCCGGCGACCATGGGCTCCTCGCACGATCCGCTGCCGATCGGCGAATGGAAGATTCAGGGCGTGGCGCCCAATCCCGATTGGCAGTACAACCCGGCGATCCTGCGCCATGCCGACAAGTCGGACAGCAAGGAGATCGTGCCGCCCGGTCCCAACAATCCGGTCGGCGTCGTCTGGATCGATCTGTCGAAGGAGCATTACGGCATCCACGGCACGCCCGAGCCGGACAAGATCGGCAAGACCGAGAGCAATGGCTGTATCCGCCTGACCAACTGGGACGTCGCGCGGCTGTCGCTGATGGTCAAGCCCGGCACCCCGGCGATTTTCCAGCCGTAAGGGGGATGGGGTGAACCGGATCGGCTGGACGTTCCTCGGCATCTTCGCACTGGTCGGCGGGCTGGTGGCGCTGCTGGTCGATTTCGGGGGTACGTCCGCGCCGCCGATCCGGGCCTTTGCCGATGCTCCGATCGGCCTTGCCGCGCCGCCGCCATCGGGACAGCTGGTGCTGCCGGTGCGCGGCGTCGGCTGGCCGGGCATCCGCGACAGTTTCGGGGAGGCGCGCGCCGGGGGCGAACGGCATCATACTGGGGTCGACATCATGGCCCCGGCCGGCGCGCCGGTCGTCGCGGCGGCGTCGGGTACGGTCGAGAAGCTGTATTACAGCAATGGTGGGGGCGGGGTGACCGCCTATGTCCGCTCGCCCGACCGGCGGCTCAGCTATTACTACGCGCATCTCGCCGCCTATGCCCCGACCTTGCATGAGGGCGGGGTGGTGCGGGCCGGCGATCCGATCGGCGCGGTCGGCGACAGCGGCAATGCCGGGGCGGGCAATTTCCACCTGCACTTCGGGATCGAGCGGGTCGAACCGGGCGAGCCATGGTATCGGGGCCGGGCGATCAACCCCTATCCGCTGCTTGCCCGCGGACGGGCGGAGCGGTAAGGGCGCAGCTTCGCTCTTTCCAACAGGTATGGTTCGTCATGAAGATCAGCGGCGTCGACATTCGCCCCGGCAACATCATTGAATATGAAGGCGGCATCTGGCGCGCGGTGAAGATCCAGCATACGCAGCCGGGCAAGGGCGGCGCCTATATGCAGGTCGAGCTGAAGAATCTTCGTGACGGCCGCAAGAACAACGTCCGCTTCCGCTCCGCCGAGAGCGTCGAGCGCATCCGCCTCGATACCAAGGACTTCCAGTTCCTGTATCCCGAGGGCGACACGCTCGTGTTCATGGACAAGATCACCTATGACCAGGTGACGCTGCCCCGTGACCTGCTGGGCGACGCCGCCGCGTTCCTGCAGGACGGCATGGACGTCGTCATGGAAATGTATGACGAGGAAGCAATCAGCGTCCAGCTGCCCGACACGATCGAAGCGACGATCGTCGAGGCCGACGCCGTCGTGAAGGGTCAGACGGCATCGTCTTCCTACAAGCCGGCCGTGCTCGACAACGGCGTCCGCGTGATGGTCCCGCCGCACATCGCTGCGGGCACGCGCATCGTCGTTGACGTTTACGAGCAGACGTACGTGCGACGTGCGGATTAAGCTGAGCGGCCGGACGGAATAGCGAAAGCTATTTCGCCAGGCCGCCGGCTCGGCCGGCGCGCGAAAGCGCGACCGACGACGCGGGCTTTGCCCCCGGCGCTGCCACGTAAAAGAACGAACAGGAAGAACCAAATGTCCGCCCAGTCCGGCCTCATCACCGTCCTCGAACGCGCCGTCCGCAAGACCGGCCCGCGCCTGCGCCGCGATTTCGGCGAGGTCCAGCATCTCCAGGTCAGCCGCAAGGGGCCGGCGGACTTCGTGTCGATGGCCGACAAGCGTGCCGAGGAAACGCTGGTCGAGGAACTGCGCAAGGCGCGTCCCGACTGGGGTATGCTGCTGGAGGAAGGCGGCGAGATCGCCGGCGATCCGACCAAGCCGCGCTGGATCGTCGATCCGCTGGATGGCACCACCAACTTCCTGCACGGCATCCCGCATTTCGCGATCTCGGTCGCGGTCGAGGAGCCGAACGGCGTCGGCGGGCGTCCCGAAATCACGACCGCGATGGTCTATAACCCGATCACCGACGAAGGCTTCTGGGCGGAAAAGGGCCGGGGCGCGTGGTTGCAGGGGCAGCGGCTGCGCGTGTCGTCGCGGCGCGACCTGTCGGAGGCACTGATCGCGACCGGCATCCCGTTCCTCGGCCATGGCAATTTCGCCGAATGGACCCGCATCTTTGGCGCGGTCGCCCCGGAAGTCGCCGGCATTCGCCGCTTCGGTTCGGCGGCGCTCGACCTCGCCTATGTCGCGGCGGGCCGATTCGACGGCTTCTGGGAATCGGGCCTGAAGAAGTGGGACATCGCCGCCGGCATGCTGCTGGTGAAGGAAGCGGGCGGCTTCGTCACCGACTATCGCGGTGCCGACCGCGCCTATGAAAAGGGTGAGGTGCTGGCCAGCAACGAACAGATGCAGACCCGCCTGCACAAGCTGGTCGCGGGCGCGCTGCGCTGATCCGGCGGGGTGGCGGCGCCGTGCCGCCACCCGCAATGCCCGTTAGAAATCGATCGCCTTCTGGAATTCGCCAAGCAGCGATTCCCACGTGGCGATGTTCGCCTTGAACAACCCGGGCGACATCCCGCCGCTGTCGAGGTCGACATCCATCTCGATTCGCGGGTCCTTGTCATCGTCGAGGTAAACGCGGGCGAACCGGTGTTCGGCGTTCCATTTGTTCATCGCATCGACGGTCACGCCCTTCTTGACGAACCCGGCATAGAACTGGACCGTCTTGCAATCCTTGTGCTCGGTGCAGTTGTAGAACAGGACCGAGAAATCGACGCCTGCCGCGCCGCTTTTGATGATCGGGTCGCCCACATTGTCCTTGGACAGCATCGCGCGATATCCCGCATCGCGCAGCGCCGTCATGACCGTCTCCGGCTTGGTGGCCTGCACCGTCTGCGCAGCAGCAGGCAGCGCGGCGCTCGCGGCGGCTGCCCCAATGGCCAGCTTTACCCATGGGCTCACTTCGCGTTCTCCTCTTTTCAGCCCGCCATGGTCGCGGACGTGTGACGATACGGCACGCCGGTATGGCAACAGGATGAATTGCGAGTGATTCTCATCCTGTTCCGCCCTTGATGCCCCAACGCCATCGTCCTAAAGCCGGCACCATTCATACCGCAACCGCGAGAGACCCCACCTTGGTCGACCTGTCGCAATATCTGCCGATCCTGATGTTCCTGGGCATTGCCCTGGCGCTGTCGACGGCCTTCGTCGTGTTGCCCATGGTGGCATCGCGTTTCACCGGCGCCCATAAGCCGACGCCGGAAAAGCTGACCGAGTACGAATGCGGTTTCCCCGCGTTCGAGGATTCGCGCAGCCAGTATGACGTCCGCTTCTATCTGGTCGCCATCCTGTTCATCCTCTTCGATCTCGAAGCGGCGTTCCTGTACCCGTGGGCGGTGACGGTGTTCGACCTCGGCTGGACCGCGTGGATTTCGATGATGGTGTTCATCGGCGAACTGGCGCTCGGCCTCGTATATGCTTGGAAGATGGGAGCTCTCGAATGGGAGTAGAACTGACCACGCCGCCGCACGGCTTCGGCGCGGGTAACGCCGCCGGTGTCCCGGTGCAGGCGCCCGATCAGGGTTTCTTCAACGACCTGAACGGCGAACTGACCGACAAGGGCTTTCTGGTCACCTCGACCGAGGACCTGTTCCAATGGGCGCGTACCGGGTCGCTGTGGTGGATGACCTTCGGGCTCGCCTGCTGCGCGGTCGAGATGATCCACGTCAACATGCCGCGTTACGATATGGAGCGGTTCGGTGCCGCCCCGCGCGCGTCTCCGCGTCAGTCCGACGTGATGATCGTCGCGGGTACGCTCTGCAACAAGATGGCCCCGGCGCTGCGTCGCGTGTACGATCAGATGTCGGAACCGAAATACGTCATCTCGATGGGCAGCTGCGCCAATGGCGGCGGCTATTACCATTATAGCTATAGCGTCGTGCGCGGTTGCGACCGCGTGGTGCCGGTCGACATCTATGTCCCCGGCTGTCCGCCGACTGCCGAGGCGCTGCTGTACGGCGTCATGCAGTTGCAGCGGAAAATCCGTCGTTCGGGGAGCATCGAACGGTGAAGGCACCCGCACCCCGCTACGCTACCAATGACGGCATCATCGACGCAGCGACCGCCGCGCTCGGCGACATGCTGCTCCATGCGCAGGATCTGGTCGGCGAAGTCTCGCTCACCGTTGACCGCGACCGGCTGGTCATTGCGATGGAGACGCTGCGCGACACGCCGGGCCTGAAGTACGAGATGCTGGCCGAGATCGCTGGCGTCGATTACCCCGAGCGGCCTGAGCGGTTCGACGTCGTCTATCATCTGCTGTCGATGACCCGGAACCACCGCATCCGCATCCGCGTGACGACCGATGAGGAACAGCCGGTGCCGTCGGTGACGGGCATCTGGTACAATGCCGGCTGGCTCGAGCGCGAAGTGTACGACATGTACGGCGTGCTGTTCACCGGCAATGCTGACCTGCGCCGCATCCTGACCGACTACGGCTTCCGCGGCCACCCGCTGCGCAAGGACTTCCCGCTGACCGGCTATGTCGAGATGCGCTATTCGGAAGAAGCCAAGCGCGTGGTCTATGAGCCGGTGAAGCTGGCGCAGGATTTCCGCACCTTCGACTTCATGAGCCCGTGGGAAGGCGCCGAGTACGTGCTGCCGGGCGACGAGAAGGCCGTGACGCCGCAGGTCGACAAGCCCAAGACCTCCGAGGGGCCGGCGCAGACCGGGGCGGGCAAGCCGCATCCGGGCAACCAGCCCGACTCGAAGCCGGTCAATGCCGACGTGCCGTCGCCCGATGCGGGCAAGCCGCCGGTGGAGAAGAAGTAATGGCCGATTACGACCATCAGATCGATGCCGCCAACCCGACACCCGGCGATGTCGAGATCCAGAACTACACGATCAACTTCGGCCCGCAGCACCCTGCGGCGCACGGCGTGTTGCGGCTCGTCACCGAACTGGACGGCGAGATCATCGAGCGGATCGACCCCCATGTCGGCCTGCTCCACCGCGGCACCGAAAAGCTGATCGAGTACAAGACCTATCAGCAGGCGCTCCCCTATATGGATCGCCTCGACTATTGCTCGCCGCTGTGCATGGAGCACAGCTATGTGCTGGCGGTCGAAAAGCTGCTCGACATCGAAGTGCCGCTGCGCGCGCAGTATCTTCGCGTATTTTTCGCGGAACTGACCCGCATCTGCAATCACATGCTGAACCTGGGTTCGCACGTGATGGACGTCGGCGCGATGACGCCGAACCTGTGGATGTTCGAAGTCCGCGAAGACTGCATGGGCTTTTTCGAGCGCATGTCGGGCGCACGGATGCACCATAACTACCTGCGTCCCGGCGGCGTCCATCAGGACGTGCCGCTGAAGCTGCTGACCGACATCGCGGAATGGCTCGACACGCGCCTGCCGCGCCTGTTCGGCGATGCGATCAGCCTGGTCGCGGAAAACCGCATCTTCAAGCAGCGCAACGTCGATATCGCCATCGTCAGCCGTGAAGACGCAGTGCGCTGGGGCTTCTCGGGTCCGATGATCCGTGGCGCGGGCATCCCGTGGGACATCCGCAAGGCGCAGCCGTACGACGCCTATGACCGGGTCGAGTTCGACGTGCCGGTCGGCACGCGTGGCGACTGCTATGACCGGTTCATGGTCCGCGTCGAGGAAGTGTGGCAATCGGCGCGCATCATGAAGCAGTGCCTGGCGCAGATGCCCGAAGGTCCGATCGCCTCGTCGGACCGCAAGGTTGTCCCGCCCAAGCGCGGCGAGATGAAGCAGTCGATGGAAGCGCTGATCCATCACTTCAAGCTGTACACCGAGGGCTTCCACGTTCCGGCGGGCGAAGTCTATGTCGCGACCGAAAGCCCCAAGGGCGAATTCGGCATCTACATGGTGTCGGACGGCAGCAACAAGCCGTACCGCGTGAAGATCCGCCCGACCGCGTTCAGCCATCTGCAGGCGATGGACTTCATGTCCAAGGGGCACATGCTCGCCGACATCACCGCCATTCTGGGCGCGATGGACATCGTGTTCGGGGAGTGCGACCGGTGAGCCGTCTCGACACCGTGACGGCGATGATGGAGCGCTACAACGCGCGCGATGCGGCGGGTTATGCCGCGTTCTTCGCCGACGATGGCTGCGAGGCGCAGTATCGCGGCGACGTCGTGCGCGACGGGCGTGCGGGCGTGGAAAGCGGCATGGCGGCGGTCTTCGCCGAATTTCCGCAGAACCATGCCGAAGTGCTGCAATCGTTCGAACTGGGCGAGCGCGTCGTGCTGCACGAGCGCGTCCGCCGCTCGGCCGATGCCGCACCGTTCGACGTGATGACCGTCTATTCGTTCAGCGGCGACAAGGTCAGCCGCGTGGAGTTCATTCGCTGATGGCCGACGCCCCCAACATCCCCGACGAAGCCGAGGTCCGCGCGCGCTGGGGCAATTTCGCCTGGACGCCGGCCAATGCGGAGAAAGCGCGCGAGATCGTCGCGCGCTATCCCGAAGGTCGGCAGCAGTCGTGCACGATTCCGTTCCTCGACCTGGCCCAGCGTCAGGTGGGTGCGGAAACGCATACCCAGGGCTGGCTGCCGGTCCCGGTGATCGAATTCATCGCCCGCGAATTGGGCATGGCCTATATGCGGGTGTACGAGGTCGCGACCTTCTACACGATGTTCAACCTCGCACCGGTCGGCCGCTACCATGTGCAGGTATGCGGCACGACGCCGTGCATGCTGCGCGGGTCGGACGACGTATTCGCGGCGTGCAAGAACCGCGGCCTGATGAAGGGCAAGACCACGCCCGACGGCCTGTTCACGCTGACCGAGGTCGAGTGCATGGGCAATTGCGCCTCGGCACCGATGGTCCAGATCAACGACGATAATTACGAAGATCTGGACTATGATCGCATGACCGTGATCCTCGAGGCGCTGGGCAAGGGCGAAGTGCCCAAGCCCGGTACGCAGGAACCGGGACGTCACACGGTCGAGCCGGTCGGCGAACCGACGAACCTCGCCGCCATGATGACCGAGAATCACGATTACCGCCCGGAATGGGGCAACGCTTCGTGAGGGGCTTGGGCAGCCTGTTGCTGGCGTTCATCGTCGGCATCGTCGTGATGATCGTCGCGCTGAAGCTGTTCATCGGCGCGCTGAAACTGCTCGGCGTGCTGATCGGGATCGCAGCGATGGTTGCCGTATATTTCATCGCCGAAAAGGCGATCGGGAAGGGACGATAAGGATGCTGGCCGACAAGGATCGCATCTTCACCAACGTGTACGGGTTCCAGCCGTGGAACCTCGACGCGGCCGTGATGCGCGGCGACTGGGACAATACCAAGGCGCTATTGCAGCTGGGGCCGGATACGATCATCGATCGGATCAAGGCGTCGGGTCTGCGCGGGCGCGGCGGGGCAGGGTTCCCGACCGGCACCAAATGGTCGTTCATGCCGAAGGCGCCCAAGCCCGACCGGCCGAACTTCCTGGTCATCAACGCCGACGAATCCGAACCCGGTTCGTGCAAGGACCGCGAGATCATCCGCCACGATCCGCACAAGCTGATCGAAGGTGCGCTGATCGCCGGCTTCGCGATGCGTGCGCGCGCGGCGTATATCTATATTCGCGGCGAATATATCCGCGAGGCCGAGACGCTGTTCGCGGCGATCGCCGAAGCCTATGCCAAGGGGCTGCTGGGCAAGAACGCCTGCGGGTCGGGCTATGACTTCGACGTCTTCGCGCATCGCGGTGCCGGCGCATACATCTGCGGCGAAGAAACCGCGATGCTCGAAAGCCTTGAGGGCAAGAAGGGCCAGCCGCGCCTGAAGCCGCCGTTCCCGGCCGGTGCCGGCCTCTATGGCTGCCCGACGACGGTCAACAACGTCGAATCGATCGCGGTCGTGCCGACGATTCTGCGCCGCAGCCCGGAATGGTTCGCCAGCTTCGGCGCGGAGAACAACAAGGGCACCAAGCTCTTCCAGATCAGCGGGCACGTGAACCGTCCCTGCGTGGTCGAGGAGGCAATGAGCATCCCGTTCCGCGAGCTGATCGAAAAGCATTGCGGCGGCATTCGCGGTGGCTGGGACAACCTGCTGTGCGTCATTCCGGGCGGATCGTCGGTGCCGCTGGTGAAGGCCGAGCATATCATCGATGCGCCGATGGATTTCGACGGGCTGAAGGCAGTCGGATCGGGCCTCGGCACCGCCGCGGTCATCGTGATGGACAAGTCGACCGACGTCGTCCGCGCGATCAGCCGCCTGTCGTATTTCTACAAGCATGAGAGCTGCGGCCAGTGCACGCCGTGCCGCGAAGGCACCGGCTGGATGTGGCGCGTGATGGAGCGGCTGCGCACCGGCGATGCCGACCTGTCGGAAATCGACACGTTGCAGCAGGTGACCAAGCAGGTCGAAGGCCACACCATCTGCGCCCTGGGCGACGCGGCGGCGTGGCCGATCCAGGGCCTCATCAAGAACTTCCGCCCGGAACTCGAACGGCGGATCAACGAAAAGCGTGGCGGCGGCGCGTCGCCCATGATGGAAGCGGCCGAATAATGCCCAAGGTCAAAGTCGATGGGATCGAGGTCGAGGTACCCCAGGGTGCCACCGTCCTCCAGGCATGCGAAGCGGCGGGCAAGGAAATCCCGCGCTTCTGCTATCACGAGCGGCTGTCGATCGCCGGCAATTGCCGCATGTGTCTGGTCGAGGTGAAGCCGGGGCCACCCAAGCCGCAGGCATCGTGCGCGCTGCCCGCCGCCGACAACCAGGAAATCCGCACTGACAGCGCGATGGTGAAGGCCGCGCGCGAAGGCGTGATGGAGTTCCTGCTGATCAACCACCCGCTCGACTGCCCGATCTGCGATCAGGGCGGCGAGTGCGACCTGCAGGATCAGTCGGTCGCCTATGGTCGCGGCCAGTCGCGCTATGACGAGAACAAGCGCGCGGTTACCGAGAAGTACATGGGTCCGATCGTCAAGACGGTCATGACCCGCTGCATCCAGTGCACGCGCTGCATCCGCTTTGCGGAGGAAGTCGCGGGCGTGGAGGAAATCGGCGCGATCTATCGCGGCGAAAACATGCAGATCACGTCGTATCTCGAACAGGCAGTGACCAGCGAGCTGTCGGGCAACGTCGTCGACCTGTGCCCGGTCGGCGCCCTGACGTCGAAGCCCTATGCGTTCGAAGCGCGTCCGTGGGAGCTGAAGAAGACGCTCGCCATCGACGTGATGGATGCGGTCGGCACCAACATCCGCCTCGACAGCCGTGGTCGGCAGGTGCTGCGCTGCGTGCCGCGCATCAACGAAGACGTGAACGAGGAATGGGCGCACGACAAGACGCGCCATGCCGTCGATGGCCTCGTCCGTCGTCGCCTCGACAAGCCGTTCGTCCGCAAGGACGGCAAGCTGGTCGCGGCGGAATGGGACGAAGCCTTCGCCGCCATCGCCGCCGTCAATGCCGGTTCGTCGGTCGCGGCGATCGCGGGCGACCTGCTCGATTGCGAGACGATGTTCGCCGCCAAGGCGCTGGTGAACGCGCTCGGTTCGTCGCTGCTCGAAGGGCGGCAGACGGGCATGGCCTATGACGTCACCAATCTCGGCGCGGTCGCGTTCAACACGACCATCGCGGGGATCGAGGACGCCGACGCGATCCTGCTGGTCGGCAGCGACCTGCGCCACGAAGCGCCGCTCATCAACACCCGCGTCCGCAAGGCGATCAAGAAGGGTGCACGCGTTTTCGCCATCGGGCCGGAAACCGACCTGACCTACAAGGTCGAATGGCTGGGCGACGATCTAGGCCTGCTGAACGGGCTGAGCGATCGTGCCGCCGAGGCGCTGGATGCGGCCAAGCGTCCGGCGGTGATCGTTGGGCCGGGCGCGCTGAAGGCCGGTCATGGCGCGGCGCTGAAGCTGGCACGCGACGGCAATCTGGTTCGCACGCTGGAAGACGGCAAGAGCTGGAACGGCTTCAACGTGGTCCACACCGCCGCTGCCCGGATGGGTGCACTGATGCTGGGCTATGCGCAGGCGGGCGGCATTGCTGATATCGTCGCGGCAAACCCGAAGCTGGTGTTCTTCCTCGGCGCGGACGAGGTCGATTTCAGCCAGTTCGCCGGCGCCACCAAGGTCTATGTCGGCCATCACGGCGACAAGGCCGCAGCGGCGGCGGATATCGTGCTGCCGGGGGCAAGCTATGCCGAAAAGGCCGGTACTTATGTCAACCTCGAAGGGCGCGTGCAGCGTGGCGACCGCGCCGTATTCCCGCCCGGCGACGCGCGTGAGGATTGGACAATTTTCCGTGCGCTGGGCGAAGTGCTGGGCGTGACGCTGCCGTTCGACGATTTCGCCGGCGTCCGCCGTGCGATGACGGCCGCGGTGCCGGCGTTGGGTGAGGAAGGTCTGGTACGTTACGACTGGAACCCGCCCGCGCTCGACGCTAAGGGCGAGGGCAAGGTGACCTACCCGGTCGCCGACTTCTACCTGACCAACGCGATCTGCCGGGCCAGCCCGACGATGCAGCGTTGTTCGGCCGAACTTGTCCATGGCCAGGATTTCGCGGAGGCCGCCGAGTGACCTCGTTCTTCGAAACTACCGTCGGTATGCCCTATGGCTGGGCATGGACCGTCGCGACGCTGATCGGCATCCTGGTCATCGCGCTGCCGCTGATGCTGGCGGTCGCGATGATCATCTATGCCGATCGCAAGATCTGGGCGGCGATGGCGCTGCGCCGGGGTCCGAACGTGGTTGGCCCGCTGGGCCTGCTGCAGTCGTTCGCCGACGGTCTGAAGGTGTTCCTGCAGGAAACGATCGTGCCGTCCTCGGCCAATCGCGGCCTGTTCCTGCTCGCGCCGATCATTACCTTCACCGTCGCGCTGATCGTCTGGGCGGTCATTCCGTTCGACGTTGGCGTGGTGGTCGCGGACATCAATGTCGGCCTGCTCTACATTCTCGCGGCATCGTCGCTGGGCGTGTACGGCGTCATCATCTCGGGCTGGGCGTCGAACTCGAAATATCCCTTCTATTCTGCGCTGCGTGCCGCCGCGCAGATGGTGTCCTACGAAGTCGCGATTGGGTTCGTCCTGATCTCGGTCGTGCTGTGGGCCGGGTCGTTCAACCTGACGACGATCGTGCTGGAACAGCGGGCGCATATCTTCGGCTTCATCAACGGTTTCGGGTTCAACCCGCTGCTGTTCCCGATGGCGGTGGTGTTCCTGATTTCGTCGCTCGCCGAAACCGCGCGTGCGCCGTTCGATCTGACCGAGGCGGAATCGGAACTGGTCGCGGGCTATCAGACCGAATATTCGTCGATGGCCTTCGCGCTGTTCTGGCTCGGTGAATATGCCAACGTCATCCTGATGTGCGCGCTCAACGCGCTGCTGTTCTGGGGTGGCTGGTTGCCGCCGGTCGACTGGGCGCCGCTGTACTTCGTGCCGGGCATCATCTGGTTCCTGGGCAAGACCTTCTTCTTCTTCTTCGTGTTCAGCTGGATCAAGGCGACGGTGCCCCGGTACCGTTATGACCAACTGATGCGGCTGGGCTGGAAGATTTTCCTCCCGCTGTCGCTGATCTTCGTCTTCCTGATCTCCGGTTATCTGATGATCCAGCGCGTAGGACTGCACGCATGAGTATCGCCCAGACCATCCGATCGTTCACCCTGTGGGAGTTCGTGAAGGCCCATGCGTTGACGCTGCGGTATTTCTTCAAGCCCAAGGCGACGATCAACTACCCGTATGAGAAGAACCCGCTGAGCCCGCGCTTCCGCGGCGAACATGCGCTGCGCCGCTATCCCAATGGGGAAGAGCGCTGCATCGCGTGCAAGCTGTGCGAGGCGGTATGCCCGGCGCTGGCGATCACGATCGAGGCCGAACCGCGCGAGGACGGCAGCCGCCGCACCACGCGCTACGACATCGACATGACCAAGTGCATCTATTGCGGCCTGTGCCAGGAAGCCTGCCCGGTCGATGCGATCGTCGAAGGGCCGAATTTCGAATTCGCCACCGAAACCCGCGAAGAGCTGATCTATCACAAGGACAAGCTGCTCGCGAACGGTGACCGCTGGGAACGCGCCATTGCCGCGAACCTTGCGAGCGACGCGCCCTACCGGTAATGGCGCGCATGTTCCGTACCGGCGGGGGCTTGGTGCTCCGCTTCGCCGGCCATTCGATTAGCGTTTCGTCCCGCACATCCGCGCGGGGCGGGCAGGGGGAAGAGCAGCGCTCGTGATCCAGACACTCGCCTTCTATCTGTTCGCCACGATCGTGGTGGCATCGGCCGCGCTGACGATAACGTCGCGCAATCCGGTCCATTCGGTGCTGTGGCTGATCCTCGCCTTCTTCAACGCCGCCGGCCTCATGGTCCTGTGCGGGGCCGAATTCATCGCGATGCTGCTGGTCATCGTCTATGTCGGTGCGGTCGCGGTGCTGTTCCTGTTCGTCGTGATGATGCTCGACATCGATTTCACCGAACTGCGCGCCGGGTTCGTCCGCTATCTGCCCGCCGGCCTCGCCCTTGCGGTGCTGCTCGCGGTCGAGCTGGTCGTCGGGGCCTATGCCTGGACGGCGGCGCGGATCGATCTCGCCAAGCGGATCGCTCCGACCGATGCGGCGGTGCCGAACATCGAGGCGATCGGGCAATTGCTCTACACGCGCTACCTGTATGTCTTCGAAGGCGTCGGGCTGGTGCTGCTGGTCGCGATGATCGGTGCTATCGTGCTGACCCAGCGCAAGCGGGCGGATGCGAAGGCGCAGAACATCAATCGCCAGATCAATCGTCGCGCCAAGGATGCGATCCGTAACGTCAATCAGCCCATCGGGCAGGGGGTCGAGCTGTGATCGGTCTTACGCATTATCTGGTCGTCGCGGCGATCCTGTTCACGCTGGGCGTGCTGGGCATCTTCCTCAACCGGAAGAACCTGATCGTCATCCTGATGTCGATCGAGCTGATACTGCTGGCGGTGAATATCAATTTCGTCGCCTTCTCGGCGCAGCTCGGCGATCTGGTCGGACAGATTTTCGCGATGTTTGTCCTGGCGGTCGCCGCGGGCGAGAGCGCGATTGGTCTGGCTATCATGGTCATCTATTTCCGTGGTCGCGGTTCCATCGCGGTCGACGACGTCAACCGGATGAAGGGGTGATGCCGGTGGCTTTTCGGGTTTCGGGGGTGCTTTCGTGAGCGCCATCCATATCGTCGTGTTCCTGCCGCTGCTGGCGTCGATCGTCGCGGGGCTGTCGAACCGCGCGTTCGGCATCACGGTGCCAAAGATCATCACGACCGCCGGGCTGCTGGCGGCGGCTGGGCTGTCTTGGTCGATCTTCATTCCGTTCCTGACCGGTACGGCGCAGGCGAATGTCGCGCCGGTGTCGACGTGGATCGTGTCGGGCGGCATGGACATCGCATGGGAATTGCGGGTCGATGCGCTGACAGCGGTCATGCTGGTCGTCATCACCAGCGTCTCGGCACTCGTCCACCTCTATAGCTGGGGCTATATGAGCGAGGACCCCGATCAGCCGCGCTTCTTCGCCTATCTGTCGCTGTTCACGTTCGCGATGCTGATGCTCGTGACCGCGAACAACCTGGTGCAGATGTTCTTCGGTTGGGAAGGCGTCGGTCTGGCATCGTACCTGCTGATCGGTTTCTGGTTCCGCAAGCCTTCGGCCAATGCCGCCGCGATCAAGGCGTTCATCGTCAATCGCGTCGGTGACCTTGGCTTCATGCTCGGTATCTTCGGCACCTATCTGGTGTTCGGCACCATCTCGATCCCGGAGATCCTGCAGGCAGCGCCGTCGATGGCCGGTTCGACGATCGGCTTCCTGTGGTTCCGTGCCGACACGATGACAGTCCTATGTCTGCTGCTGTTCGTCGGCGCGATGGGCAAGTCGGCGCAGCTCGGCCTCCACACCTGGTTGCCGGACGCAATGGAAGGCCCGACCCCGGTGTCGGCGCTGATCCACGCGGCGACGATGGTCACCGCGGGCGTCTTCATGGTGTGCCGCCTGTCGCCGATGTTCGAAACGTCGCCGACCGCGCTGGCCGTCGTGACCGCCGTCGGCGCCGCGACCTGCCTGTTCGCAGCGACGATCGGTCTGGTGCAGACCGACATCAAGCGCGTCATCGCTTATTCGACCTGTTCGCAGCTCGGCTACATGTTCTTTGCGGCAGGGGTCGGTGCCTATGGCGCGGCGATGTTCCACCTGTTCACCCACGCCTTCTTCAAGGCGCTGCTGTTCCTGGGCGCCGGTTCGGTCATCCACGCGATGCACCATGAACAAGACATGCGGTTCTATGGTGGCCTGCGGAAGCATATTCCGTTGACCTTTTGGGCGATGATGGCGGGTACGCTCGCGATCACCGGTGTCGGTATCTACGGCGTGGGTGGCTTTGCCGGCTATCACTCGAAGGATGCAATCCTCGAAGCGGCATGGGCATCGGGTCCGAACGGCTATGGTGCCTTTTATGTCGGTACCTTCGCCGCACTGCTGACCAGCTTCTACTCGTGGCGGCTGATGTTCCTGACCTTCTTCGGCAAGCCGCGTTGGGCCGGGTCGGAGCATATTCAGCACGCGGTGCATGACGCGCACGGCCATCACGGCCACGACGATCACGCGCACCACGATCACGACGCGCATCCGGCAGCGGAAGACGCGGGCCATGCCCCGTCGGCGCACGATGCGCATGCCAGCGATGTGGTGGAGGGCACCGCGGGCTATCATCCGCATGAAAGCCCGATCGTGATGCTGATCCCGCTGATCGTCCTGACGATCGGTGCGGTGGCAGCCGGCTATGTCTTCCACCACTGGTTCATCGAGCCGGAATCGGGCGAGACGTTCTGGAAGGGCAGCCTGTTCTTCAACGAACATCTGATGCACGCGATGCACGGGGTGCCGTTGCTGGTGAAGCTGGCCGCGACCATCGTCATGCTGGTCGGTCTGGTGAGTGCGCTCTACGTCTATATCATTCGTCCGGGTACGGCGGCGGGGATAGCGGATACCTTCCGCGTGCTGCATCGCTTCCTGCTCAAGAAGTGGTATTTCGACGAGCTGTATCACCTGCTCTTCGTCCGCCCGGCGTTCGCGCTCGGCCGCTTCTTCTGGAAGCGTGGCGACGAACAGACGATCAATCGCTTTGGCCCGGACGGGTCGGCGACACTGGTCAACCTGTCGAGCCGCCTCGCGGTGCGGATGCAGACCGGCTATCTCTACACCTATGCCTTCGTCATGCTGATCGGCCTAACGGCGGCGGTTACCTGGGCGATCGCGTCGTGATGCGCGGTTTCAAGCAATTGGTTCGGGGGAATAACTCGTGAACGGCTTCCCGATCCTGTCGGTGATGCTGCTGGTACCGGCGGTCGCAGCGATGCTGTGCCTGTTCGTATCGGCGAATGGAGCGCGCTGGACGGCGCTGATCGCCACGCTGGTCAATCTCGCGCTGGGCGTGCTGCTCTGGGCGAATTACGACATCGGCGGTGCCCAGTGGCAGTTCGTCGAGGCGCCCGCGCTGGGCGACTTCGGCGTGTTCCGCTACGCGCTCGGCATCGACGGCTTCGCGCTGATGCTCATCATGCTCAGCGTCTTCCTGATGCCGATCTGCATCGGCGCGTCGTGGAAGTCGTTCACGACCCGCGTGCCGGAATATATGGCGCTGTTCCTGACCGTCGAAGTGCTGATGATCGGCACCTTCGCGGCGCAGGACCTGCTGCTGTTCTACGTCTTCTTTGAAGCCGGCCTGATCCCGATGTACCTGATCATCGGCATCTGGGGCGGGGCGAACCGTATCTATGCGTCGTACAAGTTCTTCCTGTATACGCTGCTCGGCTCGCTGCTCATGCTGATCGCGATGATCTACATGATCCAGACGGCGGGCACGTCGGACATCCCGACGCTGATGGCCTATGACTTCCCGGCGCATGTCCAGACGTGGCTGTGGCTGGCGTTCTTTGCGTCGTTCGCGGTCAAGATGCCGATGTGGCCGGTCCACACCTGGTTGCCCGACGCGCACGTGCAGGCGCCGACCGCCGGATCGGTCATCCTGGCGGGCGTCCTGCTGAAGCTCGGCGGCTACGGCTTCCTGCGTTTCTCGATCCCGATGTTTCCGGAGGCGTCGGGTCAGCTGACCTGGCTGATCCTGACCCTGTCGGCGGTCGCGGTAGTCTACACCTCGCTCGTCGCGCTGGTGCAGTCGGACATGAAGAAGCTGATCGCCTATTCTTCGGTCGCGCACATGGCGATCGTGACCATCGGCCTGTTCGCCTTCAACCAACAGGGTATCGAAGGCGCGATGATCGTGATGCTCAGCCACGGGTTGGTGTCGGGCGCGCTCTTCCTGTGCGTCGGCATCATCTATGACCGGCTGCACACGCGGGAAATCTCGCGGTACGGCGGTCTGGCGATCAACATGCCGCGCTACGCCGTGTTCTTCCTGCTGTTCACCATGGCATCGATCGGTCTGCCGGGCACGTCGGGCTTCGTCGGTGAGTTCCTGAGCTTGGCCGGCACCTATCAGCTGTCCACCTGGGCCGCGCTGATCTGCACGACCGGCATCATCCTGGGCGCGGCCTATTCGCTGTACCTCTATCGTCGCATCGCGCTGGGCGATCTGGTGCATGACGACGTGAAGGCGATGCCGGACGTGTCGTTCCGCGAACTGGCGCTGCTGGCGCCGATCGCGGCGGTGGTACTGTGGATGGGCGTCTATCCGGAGAGCTTCATGGCACCGATGCGCAAGGACGTCGGCCTGCTGGTCGCACGGATCGAGCGCGCGAATCCGGGGTCGGACTCACGGCCGACACCGGGCAATCCGGCGGCGGCAGCGGCGAAGGCTGCGGAACATGAAACGGGTGCGGCTGCGGCGCACGGGGAATCGCACTGATGAGCTACGCCGAACAACTTACGATGACGCTGCCCGAACTGGTGCTGGCGGTCGGGGCGATCGTCCTGATGCTGGTATCGGCCTGGGGCAAGCAGGCGGCGGCGCGTGGCGTCAGCATCGCGGCGGTCTTCGTCCTGACAGGCGCCGGCGTTGCGCTGGTCGGTAACGGATCGTCGGGGGGTACCGCGTTCGACGGCATGTATCGTGCCGATGCGTTCGCGGCCTTTGCCAAGGTGCTGATCTATCTCGCCTCGGCAGTCGCGATCATCATCGCGCCGCGCTTTTTCGCGCGTACCAACGGTGACGACCTGAAGCCCGAATATCCGGTGCTGATCCTACTGTCGGCGTGCGGCATGGGCATGATGGTGTCGGCATCCGACCTGCTGCTGCTCTATGTCGGCCTCGAGCTGCAGAGCCTTGCCGCCTATGTCCTCGCCAGCTTCATGCGGCGCGACACGCGGTCGGCCGAAGCGGGCTTGAAGTATTTCGTGCTGGGCGCGCTGGCGTCGGGCATACTGCTCTATGGCGTCAGCCTGGTGTACGGTTTTGCCGGGACGACGTTGTTCAGCGATATCGCGGTGGCCTATGCCGGTCCGCGCAACATGGGCCTGCTGTTCGGGCTGGTGTTCGTGTTCGCCGGGCTTGCCTTCAAGCTGGCGGCGGTGCCGTTCCACATGTGGACCCCCGACGTGTATGAAGGCGCGCCGACGCCGGTCACCGCCTTCTTCGCCTCTGCGCCGAAGGTTGCGGCGATGGCGATGGCACTCCGCGTTGCGGTCGAAGCGATGGGTCCGGCGGTCCTCGAATGGCGCCAGATCGTCATCTTCGCGGCACTGGCATCGATCATCTTGGGCGCGGTCGGCGCGATCGGGCAGAAGAACATCAAGCGGCTGCTCGCCTATTCGTCGATCAACAATGTTGGCTTCGCGCTGATCGGGCTTGCCGCCGGGTCTGCGCAGGGTGTGGCTGGGGTGCTGTTCTACCTCGCCGTCTATGTCGTCATGACGCTGGGGTCTTTCCTGATCGTCCTGCAGATGCGCGACGAGCATGGCCAGCCGGTTGAGACGGTCGCCAGCCTGGCGGGCCTGTCGCGGACGCGTCCGGCACTGGCCTTTGCGCTGATGATCTTCATGTTCTCGCTCGCCGGCATCCCGCCGCTGTTCGGCTTCTGGGCCAAGTACGCGGTGTTCGAGGCTGCGGTGCAGGCAGGGCTGTTGTCGCTGGCGGTGATCGGTATCGCCGCGTCGACGATCGGTGCGTTCTATTACCTGCGCGTCGTGAAGACGATGTACTTCGACGAACCGGCACCGGCGTTCGGTCGCGAGCCGGCACTGGTCGAGGGCGGCCTGACGCTGGCTGCGGCGATCGTCATCTCGCCGGTCAGCCTGTTCCTCATCGGCCCGCTGACCGCTTGGTCGTTGACCGCTGCGCGGGCGCTGTTCTGACCGTACGCGTCACCGCCGAAACGGGATCGACCAACGCCGACCTGCTGGTTGCGGCAGACGCCGGGGCCGAGGAAGGGCTCTGGCTTCGCGCCGATCGGCAAATTGCGGGGCGGGGCCGTATCGGACGGAGTTGGGCGGATGGTGCCGGCAATCTCTTTGCCAGCACCATCGTTCGCCTCCGGCCCGGTGATCCGTCCGCACCGACGCTGACGCTGGTTGCGGCTGTCGCGTTGGCGGAGGCGGTCGGGGCCGTTGCGCCCGGTCTAGCGACCATCAAATGGCCCAACGACCTGTTGATCGACGGCGCCAAGCTGTCGGGTATCCTGCTGGAGCGGGGAGCAGGGAATGCGGTCGTCATCGGCTTCGGGGTCAATCTTGCGAGCCATCCGCAATTGCCCGACCGAGCAACGACCAGCCTTGCCGATCATGGCGTCGCGGTCGCCCCGGCGGTGATGCTGGACCTGCTGCGCGACCGGTTTGCCGCCGGGCTTGCCCGGTGGCGGGGGGGAGACCTCCACGGCATTCGCATGGCGTGGGAAGGCATGGCCCATCCGCGGGGAACGCCGCTGCGGGTCCGCCTGCCCGATGGCGGTGAACGGGAAGGTGGCTTTGGCGGGCTGGGCGATGATGGTGCCTTGCGGCTGATCGGCCGGGATGGCGCGGTGACGATGGTGCACGCCGGAGACGTCTGTGGCTGACGATGGGCGAGCAACGCTGCAGCGGCGGCATCCCATGCGGTGCTTGTCGTCGGTCGGTACAAGCTATACCGCAGGACGTAGCGTGCCATTCGGGCATGGCGAGGAAATTCGATGCTGCTAGCGATCGACGCCGGCAATACCAATATCGTGTTTGCACTGGTCGATGGCGACGACGGCATCGTCGCGCGCTGGCGTATTGCGACCGATCCTCGCCGGACGGCGGACGAATATGCGGTGTGGCTCAGTCAGTTGCTGGCCCTCGACGGGCGTGACCGGTCGGTCGTGACCGCGGTCATCATCGGCACCGTCGTCCCCCGCGCGCTGCACAATCTGGAAGTGCTGGCGATCAAATATTTCGGCGTTGAGGCGCTGGTCGCGGGACGCGGCGCGGCGGCCTTCGGCATCGCATTGGACGTCGAGGAACCACATGCTGTCGGTGCCGACCGCGCGCTGAACGCGATTGCCGCGCACGCCGCGCATCCCGGCGACCTGATCGTCGTCGATTTCGGCACCGCCGCGACATTCGACGTCGTGGACTATTCGGGCGCGTACAAGGGCGGGATCATCGCGCCGGGCATCAATCTGTCGCTAGACGCGCTCGTGACGGCGGCAGCGAAGCTGCCCCGGATCGCGATCGAGGCGCCGCTGTCGACCAGCGTCATCGGCCGCAATACGGCCGACCAGATGCACATCGGCATCTATTGGGGCTATATCGCCATGATAGAGGGGCTGGTCACGCGGATGAAGGCGGAAATCGGCCGCCCGGTTCGCGTCATCGCCACCGGCGGTCTGGCGATCCTATTCGAGAAACATACGCAGGTGTTCGATTCGATCGAACAGGACCTGACCATCACGGGACTGGCGATGCTGTGGCGCCGCACCCATATCTCTACAGCGAATTAACGAAGCAAACCGAACCCGCGAATGGGCGCGGGCATTGAAAGAAATTGAGTGACACCTAAGAAAGAACTGCTCTTCGTCGCGCTCGGCGGATCGGGCGAAATCGGCATGAACGTCAACCTGTACGGCACCGCCGGCAAATGGCTGATGGTCGACTGCGGCGTGACCTTTGCCGACCCGGCCTATCCGGGCATCGACGTCATGCTGCCCGACCTGCAATTCATCGAGGAACGCGGCGACCAGCTGCTCGGCATCGTCATCACCCATGGCCATGAAGACCATATCGGGGCGCTGCCCTATCTGGCCGCCGATCTGGGCGTGCCGATCTATGCCACGCCGTTCACCGCTGGGCTGATCCGCGGCAAGCTGGACGAGGAAGGCATCGCCGACCGCGTGAAGCTGAAGATCGTCCAGCTGGGCGGCAACGTGAATGTCGGCCCGTTCGGCGTGAAGTTCGTGCCGATGGCGCATTCGATCCCCGAATCGACCTCGCTCGTGATCTCGACGCCGCATGGCAACGTGTTCCACTCGGGCGACTGGAAGCTCGATCCGAACCCGATGGTCGCGACCCCGGCCACCCCGGCGGAACTGACCGCGATCGGCGATGACGGCATCCTCGCGCTCGTCTGCGATTCGACCAACGTCTTCAACACCGAAGCGTCGGGGTCCGAGGCGGATGTGCGCAAGGGGCTGTTCGAACAGATTTCGTCGGCCAAGGGGCGGCGGGTGATGGTCACCAGCTTCGCATCGAACGCCGCACGCCTGCACACGCTGGGCGAGGTCGCGCGCGATACGAACCGCAAGGTGTGCGTGGCGGGCCGCTCGCTCGACCGCATCCTGAAGGTCGCAAAGGCCACCGGCTATCTCAAGAGCTTTCCCCAGACGGTCGATTTCGACACCGCGATGCGCCTCCCGCGCGAGCAGGTGCTGATCATCGCGACCGGCGGGCAGGGTGAGCAGCGCGCGGCGTTGGCCCGCATCGCCAATCGCGAGCATCAGCTGAGCCTGGAGGCGGGCGATCGGGTGATCTTCTCGTCGAAGCAGATTCCGGGCAACGAGGTCGCGATCGGCCGCATCCAGAATCAGCTGGCGGCGGCGGGCATCGAAATGATTACCGACCGGCAGGCGCATGTCCACGTGTCGGGCCATCCGGGTCGGCCGGAATTGGCCAAGCTCTATGGCTGGCTGCGGCCCAAGGTGCTGATGCCGGTGCATGGCGAAATGCGCCACCTGATGGAACATGCCCGCTTTGCCCTGTCGCAGGGGATCAAGCAGACGCTGGTGCAGACCAATGGCGACATCGTGCGCCTGGCGCCGGGTAATCCGGTGAAGGTGGGCCATGCCACGGTCGGTCGCCTGGCGCTCGACGGTGACGTGATCCTGCCGGCCGACGGCACGACGATCAACGAACGGCGCAAGCTGGCCGCCTATGGCCATATGTCGGTCGCGGTCGCGATCGACCGGCGCGGGCAGCTGATCGGCGATCCGCAGATCCGCGTACAGGGCGTGCCGGTCGAGGAAGACCGCGAACCGTTCCTTGAGGAAGCGGTGGATGCCGCCGCCGAAGCGGTCGCGGCGAAGGGCCGCGAACGTGGCAAGCTGCCGGAGGCGATCCGCCTGGCCGTGCGCCGCGTGGCGACCCGCTGGACCGGCAAGAAGCCGGTGGTCGACGTCCTCATCATCCCGGCCTGACGCAGATGGCGTGGCAGTCGGCGCTGGCGATCTACCTGCTCTTCTGGGTGTTCGCCATGTTCCTGGTCCTGCCGTTCGGGGTTCGCACGACGCATGAGGCGGGCGAACCCCCGGTACCGGGACAGGCCGACAGCGCGCCCGCCGGGTTCCGCTTCGGCCGAATGGCATGGCGGACGACGATCGTCGCGACCGTGCTGTTCGCGCTCTTCTATCTGAACTTCGTGTTCGGGTGGGTGACCGCCGACATGCTCGACTTCTACCGCTGAAGTCGGCCGATCATCGTCGCGACGAGATCGTAGGGACAGCAAACAAATCCCCGGCATGACTGGAAATGCGTCGTTTCCATCAGCGTCGTCGGACGCAGACCGGAACGCACGACCTGCCACGGATCGGTGCCGGGCAGGTCCGCGCTCTCTTCAGGGAACAGTCAGGCGCGTTGTAGAGAACAGCCGTCGCAACGCCGTGCGACGGCAACGTGTTGCCCCGTAGCCGTTTCAGCTACGCAGTCGCTCGATCGCCTGGGCCAGCACGACGTACAGCTTGCCCATGTCCGACGACAGTAGCGTGACCCCCATCGGCGATCCGTCGCGCAGCGTCAGGATGTGGCGCAGCATCGCTTCGAAATCATGGATGTAGCGGTTCACCTGATCGCGGAAGCCGTCGTCCTGATCGTAGAGCAGCGCGATATCGCGTGCCTGCGCGCCGTCGATCAGCCGAACGGCACGGCGGGTAAAGACGCCGCGATCGCCCTTAAGATAGGCGGCCCAGGCGGTGTCCGACACATCGGTCGACAGCGAGCGGGCGATGTCGATCGCGGCCGAATTCATCGCCTCGATTAGTAGCGATACCCGGCGCGAGAACTGGTCGCTGTCCGCTGCTTCGCGCTCGGCCCGTGCGGCGGCCATCCTGTCTTCCAGCAGCTTGCTGGTATCGGCGATGTCGAGCATCTGGCGCGACAGACGCTCGGATGCCTCGATCGCCGAGGCGACGGCGTGGTTCGCGATCGTCGACAATTCCGCGACCTGCGACGTCACCGCATTGTCGACCGCATTGGCCAGCGCGCGGGCGCCCTGCGTCTCCAGATCGCGGGCGGCGTCGGGCAGCACCTTGGCCAGCGTGTCGCGCGCCTGCTGGCTGGCGGCTTCGGCAGTATCGCGGATGCGCAGCATCGCTTCGGACAGGCGCGGGGCGGCGTCTTCGGCGAAGCGGACGGTGGTGGCGATGGTATCGTCAACGATCGTACGCACGCCCTCGATCCGCTCCGCGCCGCGATCGAGCGTGTCGAGCAGCGACTGCTGCACGGTCGACAGCGTATCGCGCTGCATTGCCACGACCCCGGCAATCGCCTCGATCGCGTCGTGCGTGCTTTCGGCAGCGGTGACCAGTGCCAGCAATTCGGGCTTCGACCGGGCAACCACGGCGCGGCTGTCGGCGATGCGCGCATCGAGCCGGTCGAGCGCGCCCGGCAGCGTTTCGTCCATTTCGCGGGCGGCGGAATCGAGCGCGGTCAGCACCTCTTCGGCGGTCGCGATGACCCGGCGGGCGGTGTCGTCGCCATTGGCCAGCGCCTCGGCGAGCGCGTCGGCGACCTGGGTCAGCGCGCCGACCGATCCGGCCACCGCCTGCGCGCGCTCGACGCCGGTGGTGCGCAACCGGTCGAACCGCTCGTCGACACCCGACAGGCCGTCGTTGAGCAGGGTCAGCAGTGCCTCGCTATCGCGGCGGCGGTCGTCGAGCTGCCCGGCCAGACTGCGGATCGATCCGTCGATCTGGGCGACGCGCGTGGCGAGCAGTTCCGCACCCTCGCGCCCGGCGCGTTCGATCGCGGACCCGTTCGCCTCGATCATCGCGATGGTAGCATCACCCTGCGCGGTGATCGCCTTGCGTGATTCGTCGATCGCGGCGGCGGCGCGGTCGAGCACCGCGTCGATCGCGCCCGACATGGTGCCGATGACGCTTTCCAGACGTACGCCCGCGCTCTCGCTGGTCGCCTCCATCCGCTGCATATGCGCCGCCAGCCGTTGCGCCGCGCCGCTGGCCAGATCGTCGGCTTCGCGCGAGCGTTGCGCGACCCCGGCGAGCTGCGCGTCGAGCGCCGCGACGCGCTCGCTGGCGGTCAGGCCGGTCGCATCGAGTAGCGCGGCCATCTCCGCCGTTTCGGCATGCGCGCGCGGCAGGGTGGCGAGGACCGTCGACAGCCGTTGTTCGGTAGTCAGGCTCATCCGGTCGAGCGTCGCGGTGGTTTCCCCGATAGCGGCGATCTGTTCGCGCATGTCGGCGCTGATCCCGCGCAGCCGGTCGGTCGCGGCATCGCCCAGCATCATCAGCGCCGCGCTTTGCTCGACAACTTCGGTGCGCGATTCGGCGAGCGTCCGGCGCACCGATTCGAGGACCTGTTCCAGCGCGAACGCTTCAGCCCGCATCGATTGCGCGGTGGCGGCGAAACGTCGCGCTTCGCTCCGGCTGTTCCGACGCAGCAACAGCCACGCGATGCCGATCAGCATCGGCGGCACGCACAATGCGGCGATGAAGGAGGTAATGCCGACGGGGCCGAGCGCGGGGACGGAGGGGGCGCTCCACACGAGCATGCCGCCGATCCACGCGGCCACCGCCAGCCCGGCAAGGCCGGGTCCGATCCAGTTGCGGCGGATCGGCTCGGCCTCCGGAAAGGCCTCCGCCAGCCAGTGTTGCGTGTCGTCGGTCACGGTGTCCCGCACCGTGAACCCGTCGTCGGCGTCGTGGCGATGCTGATGCAGCCCGGTGATCGAACCCCCGTTCATGGCCGGGGGTCTATCACGATCGGATGGGCAGCGACAGCCGGGTAACGATCCGTTAACCCCGTTCGCGCTATCCCGATTCCATGGCTTATGATCCCGGTGCGATCGATGCGACACTGGCGGCGGCGGTCGGCGACGAACCGCTACTGATCGCCGAACTGCGCGGGGCGTTCATCGACAGCGCCCGGCGGGTCCTCACCACCATGGAAAGTGCGACCGGCGAGCAATGGGCCGGGGCGGCATTCCGCCTGAAAGGGCTGGCCGCCAGCTTCGGCGCGGTTCGGCTGATGACGCTGGCGGCGGAGGCGGCTTTGGCCCCGGTGGGCGATGCGGCGACGCTGCGCCGCCTGCACCGCGCGGTCGACCGCTTCTGACTATCGGCGGCGTGAAAGCTCGCGCATCGCCGCTTCCAGCCCGTCGAGGGTCAGCGGATACATCCGGTCGGCGAACAGGTCGCGGATCAGGCGGGTCGAATGGGTCCAGTCCCAATGCGCCTGCGGGGCCGGATTGATCCACGCCGCCGCCCGCCAGTGCGCGGTCAGCCGTTGCAGCCAGACGGCGCCGGCTTCGTCATTATGATGCTCGACCGACCCGCCGGGATGGACGATTTCATAGGGACTCATCGCCGCATCGCCGACCACGACCAGGCGGTAGTCGGGGCCATAGGTCCGCAGCAGGTCGGCGGTCGATAACCGCTCGGCAAAGCGGCGGCGATTGTCGCGCCAGACCCCTTCGTAGATGCAGTTGTGGAAATAGAAGAATTCGAGGTGGCGAAACTCGGCGGTGGCGGCCGAGAACAGTTCCTCCACCTGTTCGATGAACGGGTTCATCGACCCGCCGACGTCGAGGAACAGCAGCAGCTTCACCGCATTGCGCCGCGCCGGTCGCATCGCGACGTCCAGCCAGCCGCGCCGGGCGGTGTCGGCAATCGTCGCGTCGAGGTCGAGTTCGTCGGCGCTGCCTTCGCGGGCGAACCGGCGCAGGCGACGCAGCGCGATCTTGAGGTTGCGGGTGCCCAGCTCACGGTCGTGATCGAGATTGCGAAATTCGCGCTGTTCCCAGACTTCTACCGCACGGTTGTGCCGGCTCTGCCCGCCGATGCGGATGCCTTCGGAGTTGTAGCCGCCATGGCCGAACGGGCTGGTGCCGCCGGTGCCGATCCATTTCGATCCGCCATGATGCGCCTCGTCCTGCTCGGCCAGCCGCTGGCGCAGCGTCTCCATCAGCGCGTCCCAGTCGCCGGTCGGGTCGATCGCCGCCATCTGTTCGGGCGTCAGATAGCGTTCGGCGATGGCGCGCACCCAGTCGGCGGGGATCGCCACCGGATCGACTCCGGCCGGCGCGGCAATCCCTCCAAAGACCTCGCCGAACACCCGGTCGAACCGGTCGACTACGCCCTCGTCCTTCACGAACGTCGTCCGGGCGAGGTGGTAGAAGGCGTCGAGCGTCGGTTCGATGACGCCGCGATCGATCGCGTCGATCAGGACGAGATGCTCGCGGATGCCGACCGACAGGCCGGCCCGGCGCAGCGCTTCGACGAACGAATGGAACATCGCGGCTGTTTACCGCATCGCCGCGTACAGGCGCCAGTGCGTACCCGACAGCCCCGCCGGATCACCCCGCGCGATCTCGCGATAGGCGCGGCCGCACCAGCCGGGGCTGCCGGGAAAGGCCGCGTCGCCATCGCGCTCGACGAAATGAAAATGCGCGGGCGGGCAGGGGCTGGCGGCGAGCGTGAGCGGATACTGTTGCGACCATGCCGCCGCGATCAGGATCGCGCTCGACCGGTCATAGTCGACCGACACGGTGGCGCCGCGCGGCGCGACCCTGCTGAGCGTCGCGATTGCCCGGCCGGGGTCGCCGCGTAGATTGCGGACCATCACGCTATCGGCAAACCCCGCCTGCACCAGAAACGCGAGTACGATCCCGCCGGCCAGCCATCGGTCGACCGACCGGTGCCGGTGCCATGCCGCCGGCAGGGTGATCGCCGCGAACAGCAGCAGCGGCGGCACGATGACGATATAATAGCGTGCGGCCCCGCTGTTCGGGAGTGCGAGCAGCGCCACCAGCAGCGGAAATGCCCAGGCGATGGCCGCCAGCGTCTTCAGTCGGTCGCATACGTCCCGCGCCAGATAGGCTAGGAGCACCAGAACGACGGCCGGACCGATCGTGCCGCCGATCAACTGGCCCATCGCATCGAACCATTTGCCCCAGTCATGCGGTTCGCGGTTGCCCAGGTGGAAGCCGGTGCCCCCGGCCGACGCCGCGAACCAGGCGGTCGCAATCAGCAGAAGCGAGACGGCAGCGGCGGGAGCCAGCAAGACGACGGTATCGCGCAGGCCCTGTCGCCAGCCGGCGTCCCAGCACCGTTCCAGCACGACCCACAATCCCAATAGGAACAGGCCGAACAGCATCGTCGCCTGCGCCAGACACCCCAGTAGCGCAGCGATGGCGAGCGCCGTCGTGGGCCGGGGGTGGGCAGGATCGGCCAGCCAGCGATCGGCGACGTCGATCGCCCAGACCCAGGCGAGCAGCATCGGGGCATAGCCGCGCGCTTCGGCACCATAGGTCAGCAGGAATGGCGCAACGCAGAAGGCGACGGCCGCAACGACCGCCGGCGCTGGCCCGCGCCGTGCTGCGATCCGTGCGGCGATGACGATCGTCGATGTGCCGCTGACGATCGACAGCGCGCGCTGCAGCATCGGCGGCGCGGCCGGCCCGACCAGTTGGAGCCAGAGCGTGTTCAGATGGTGGTTGTTGTCGTGATTGATCTGGAACAGCACCCCGGCGGGTGTCGTCACCTCCTGCGCAAAGATCGCCGACCATGCCTCATCGAGCCACAATCCGCCCCGCGCGGCCAGGCACCGCAGCACCAGCCCCGCCAGCGTGATGCCGGCGATCCAAAGCCAATGTCCCCGCTGCATGCCCATCCCCATGGGCGCGGGTCTACCCGACAAATCCGAC
Organism: Sphingomonas sp. Leaf23; assembly: GCF_001421585.1. Classification (NCBI taxonomy): domain Bacteria; kingdom Pseudomonadati; phylum Pseudomonadota; class Alphaproteobacteria; order Sphingomonadales; family Sphingomonadaceae; genus Sphingomonas; species Sphingomonas sp. Leaf23. Next base: position 180,541 of record NZ_LMKR01000001.1, read on the forward strand.
GGCCGTCACGCTCTCAACGGGCGTAGGCGTCGATCAGCGACCCGACATAGTCCGGCGCTGCGCTGCTCAATTCGGTCGCGGGGCGCGGGCCATAGATAAAGCCGTGCGTCGGATAGACCGAACTGCCCAACCCCTGCGAATCGCGATACCACACCTTCACCTTGGTCCAGTCGCCCTTGGCCGACACGTCGAACACGGTGACGTCCTGCTCCACGCCGCCGCGCACGCCGTTGATCCGCGACCAGTTGGCGTGCGTGACCATCGCCACGCGCGGTTCGACGACCCGGCTGATGACGAGGACGTGGCCGAGCGGCAGGCGCGATGTCTTTTCAAAGGTCAGCACGGCACCGACGCGGGGCGTGTGGCCGCGGGGATAACGACCCTGCGCCTGATCCCACCAAGTCCATGCATCGCCATAGATTTCCACCCCCGACGCAGCGCGCGCGAACGGCACGCACTGCCCGACATAATCCAGCAGCGATCGCGCCTCGAGCGGGAAGCTGGCGGCACCGGCGAAGACGAGGAGCAGGAGGCCCCGGAAAAGCGAACCGAACACGGGCACGATTGTGGGCGAGCGATGGTCGCCAATCGGTTGGCGATCATGGTTAACGAAACCCTGCCGTCACAGCCCACCGCTACGTCGCCACGACCGGTCGCAATCAGCCGCCCTTGCGCCGATGAAGGAAGGCGAGCCGTTCGAAGAGCATGACATCCGCCTCGTTCTTGAGCAGCGCGCCGTGCAGCGGGGGAATCGCCTTCGCCGGATCATGCGACGCCAGCACCTCCAGCGGCATGTCGTCGTGCAGCAGCAGCTTCAGCCAGTCGATCAGTTCGCTGGTCGACGGCTTCTTCTTCAACCCCGGCGTGTCGCGTACCGCGAAGAACAGGTCGAGCGCGCGGTTGACCAGCAGCGTCTGGATACCCGGGAAATGCACGTCGAGGATCGCCTGCATCGTCGGGCGATCGGGGAAGCGGATATAGTGGAAGAAACACCGGCGCAGGAACGCGTCGGGCAGTTCCTTTTCGTTGTTCGACGTGATGACGACGATCGGCCGTTCGCGCGCCGTCACCCGCTCGCCGGTTTCGTACACGTCGAACGCCATGCGATCGAGTTCGTGGAGCAGGTCGTTGGGAAATTCGATATCGGCCTTGTCGACCTCATCGATCAGCAGCACCGGCAGGGTGGGGCTGGTGAACGCCTCCCACAATTTCCCCCGGCGGATATAGTTGGCGATGTCGTGGACGCGCGGATCGCCCAGCTGCCCGTCGCGCAGCCGCGCCACCGCGTCATATTCATATAGCCCCTGCTGCGCGCGGGTCGTCGATTTGACGTTCCATTCGATCAGCGGCGCACCGACCGCGCGCGCGATTTCCTGCGCCAGCACGGTCTTGCCGGTGCCGGGCTCGCCCTTCACCAGCAGCGGGCGGCGCAGCGTCACCGCCGCGTTCACCGCGACCTTCAGATCGTCGGTCGCGACATAACCCTCGGTTCCCTTGAAGCGCATCGGCGGTATCGTCATGGCCACTACGATAGGCGGGGATGCGGGCGTGCGCTACCCGCGGCTTTCCGCCCGCGCGACCAACAGGTCCCACAGCCCGCGATGCTGGGCCAGCAGCTGCTGCAGGCCAAAGGTCATGGCGCGCTCGATCGGCGCCTCCGCAGTCACCGTGTCGATCAGGCGCAGCGTCTGCGCGGTGGAGGGCAGGGTGACCGGCATCGTCTCCAGCCCCATCCGGATCGCGGCGGCGTCCAGCGGGCGGCGGATCTCCGGCCAGTCGAGCGTCACGGCGATCGCCGCGCCCAGCGCACAGCCGGGTCGCACCGATCGCGCGAGCAGGTCGATCGCATGCCGTTGCGCCGCCAGCGCGGCTTCGGCGGCGGCCTGTCCCGGCGTACCCGGCGGCGGGCCGACGGCGGCGGATACCCGGATCAGATAGGCGCGTTCCTCGGCAAACCCTGCCGCGGCCTGCGCCAGCCACGGCGCGGCGGATGGATGCAGTTCCGACCCGGCCGCATGGTCGACGACGCCCGGATGCCGCCCGTGCAGCGAACAGAGCTGATGCAGCGCATCGGCTACATCGCGCAACAGGGCATCGCCGCGCGACAGCAGGTCGGGGGCGACATGCCCGGCACTGCCATCGGCGAGAACGATCCGCAACAGACGTTCCGCCGTGTCGCAACCATCCCTGTTTGCAATCGCCACTATCAACCGCCGGCTCCCATGACTTCACGGGGACGGGTATGGCGACAATAGATAACCCAAGCGCGTAGGAACACGGTTGCCGGGTTTTTAACCGCTATGTCGCGCGCAAGTAGCGGTTCGGAACTGTCCCGAAACGAACCGCCCCGGCGCTTTGACAAGGGCCGGGGCGGGGATTTTACTGGTCGAGGAAGGAGCGCATCTTGCGACTGCGGCTCGGATGCTTGAGCTTCCTGAGCGCCTTTGCCTCGATCTGCCGGATGCGTTCGCGGGTCACGCTGAACTGCTGGCCGACTTCTTCCAGCGTATGGTCGGTGTTCATGCCGATGCCGAAGCGCATGCGCAGCACACGCTCTTCGCGCGGGGTCAGCGACGCAAGGACGCGGGTGACCGTTTCCTTCAAATTCGCCTGGATCGCGGCATCGACCGGGATGATCGCGTTCTTGTCCTCGATAAAGTCGCCCAGATGCGAATCCTCCTCGTCGCCGATCGGCGTTTCGAGGGAGATCGGCTCCTTGGCGATCTTCATCACCTTGCGAACCTTTTCGAGCGGCATGGAAAGGCGCTCGGCCATCTCCTCCGGCGTCGGCTCGCGGCCCTGTTCGTGCAGGAACTGGCGGCTGGTGCGCACCAGCTTGTTGATCGTCTCGATCATATGAACCGGGATGCGGATCGTCCGCGCCTGATCCGCGATCGAGCGGGTGATCGCCTGCCGGATCCACCACGTCGCGTACGTCGAGAACTTGTACCCGCGGCGATATTCGAACTTATCGACCGCCTTCATCAGCCCGATATTCCCCTCCTGGATAAGGTCGAGGAACTGCAGGCCGCGATTGGTGTACTTCTTGGCGATGGAAATCACGAGGCGCAGGTTCGCCTCGACCATTTCCTTCTTGGCGATCCGCGCCTCGCGCTCGCCCTTCTGCACCATGTTGACGATGCGGCGGAATTCGCCCAGCGCCATGCCGGTCTGCTGTGCGATTTCCGCGATTTCGGTGCGGATGCGGTCGACGGCGGCGCCTTCGTTCTCGGCGAACGCCTTCCACTTCTTGTCGATCGTCGCGACCGACGTCAGCCACTGTTCGTCCAGTTCATGGTCGACATAGCTGTCGAGGAACGCCTTGCGCGGCACCTTGTGACGCTCGGCCAGACGCAGCATCTGCCCGCCCAGCGCCGTCAGGCGACGGTTATAGGCATAGAGCTGATCGACCAGATATTCGATCTTGGCCTGATGGAACTGGACGCTCTCGACCTCGGCGGTCAGTTCTTCGCGCAGCTTCTGGTACTTGCGCTCTTCCGCCGCGCTCAGGCCATCGCCCGCCGCCATCGCGTCGAGACGCTGCGACTGCATCTTCGAGAATTTCTTGAAGATCGCGGTGATGTTGGCGAACTTTTCCAAAGCCTGCGGCTTCAGCTGCTCTTCCATCTGCGCGAGGCTGAGGGTGTTGTCCTCATCGTCATCGTCGCTCGGGCGCGGGGTGCGGCGCTCGCCGTCCTCGTCCTCGTCGGCCGATGCTTCCTCGGGCTCTTCCTCTTCCTTGAAGGACGGGCCGGCGTTCTTCGACGAGATTTCGCCGTTGTCGTCGGCGTCCTCGTCATCGGACAGCGATTCCGGCGCGGGGTCCTTCGACAGCATCGCGTCGAGATCGAGGATCTCGCGCAGCTGCATCGTGCCTTCGTTGAGCGCGGTCGACCAGCCGATGATCGCGTTGAACGTGATCGGCGATTCGCACAGGCCGAAGATCATCGTGTCGCGACCGGCCTCGATCCGCTTCGCGATGGCGATTTCGCCTTCGCGGCTCAGCAGTTCGACCGCACCCATCTCGCGCAGGTACATGCGCACCGGATCGTCGGTCCGGTCGACGGTTTCCTTCTTCTTGACCGGTTCGAACGCGGCGGACGCATCGTCCTGGTCGGTCGACGTTTCGTCGTCGCCGTCCTCTTCCTGCTTGGCGCGTTCCTCGCCTTCGCCGTCCTCGCCCGCGTCCTCGTTCTCGACGACGTTGACGCCCATGTCGTTCAGCGCCGACATGATGTCCTCGATCTGCTCCGAGGTCATCTGATCCTGCGGCAGCATCTCGTTCAGCTGGTCGACGGTGATGTAGCCGCGCTTCTTCGCACGGGCGACCAGCTTCTTGATCGACCCTTCGTTCAGGTCGATCAGCGGCGCGTCGCCGGTATCGATCGTGTCGTCGCCGCCACCATTCGCCTTGGCCATCAATAACCCTCAAGAAATGTCACGCAGCACAACCGCGCTGGCGCTATTTTACCCGTCGTCTTTGTCCGGCACCGCGCGTTTTGCAAGCCAAGAGCGCGCAATGAAGCGGTTCGGAGGTAGATTCGCGGTAATTGTACGACGGCGATATGGGAGGCAAGGGCGAGGGGATCAAGCCGCCTCGTCCAGTTCCTCCATCCAGCTCCGGATGCGCGCCTGCACGGCGGCGTGGTCGGATCGCGCCTGTTGATAGTCGGCGAAGGTCCGTTCGGTCGTATCCTGGCGGCACCGTTCGGCCGCCGCATTCTCCGCCCGGCGGCACGCCTGTTCGTCGACCAGGATTTGGATCACCCGCAACAGGTCGGTTTCGGCCGTCTCCACTTCGGTATCGCGCAGCCAGAAGCTGAAGGCGAGATCGGTTTCCTTGTTCCGCCGCGCCATGTCGACCAGCTGCCGGTCAGCGGCGATCGTGTCGGTCAGCAGGCTTTCAGTCAGGTCGCTGCGGTAAATGGCCAGGTCGATGAGATGATCGCGCCAGCGCCGCAGCAGCCCGTTCACGATCGGCAGTTGCGCGACGAGTTCGCAGTGGCGCTTCAGCACGTCGACATGCTGCATCAGCCCCATCAGGATCGCCCGCTGGAAGGCGAAGACCATATCGACCTTTTGGACCTCGGCCGCTGCCGCCATGTCGTTGGCAACGATGCGCAGGCGGCGGTCCTTCGCCCCGAACAGCGCGAAAAACTGATCCTTGAAGGTTCGGAAATATTCGCGGCGAATACCTTCATGGGTGATCATGCCGGCCAGCCGCGCCAGTTCATGCTCGAACGCCGCGCGCTCGTCCGGCCCCGCGCCGGGCGGGAGCGTCGCCAGTTCCAGCCGCCACAGGAAATCGGACAGCGATTCGCGCCGCGCGAGTAGATCCTCGAATGCCTGCGCACCTTCTGCGCGAACCAGATCGTCGGGGTCCATGCCATCGGGAATGGTGACGATGGCAATGCTCTTGCCCGGCTGCAACAGCGGCAGCGCCCGTTCGGCCGCGCGCCGCGCCGCCTTGATCCCTGCCGCATCGCCGTCGAAACACAGGATCGGCACGTCGGCCATCCGCCACAGCCGTTCGAGCTGATGCTCGGTGAGCGCGGTGCCAAGCGGCGCCACGACCTCATCGAAGCCGGCCTGCGCCAGCGCGATGACGTCCATATAGCCCTCGACCGCGATCACCCGCTTGGCCTTGCGCGCGGCGGCCTGCGCCCGGTCGATATTGTAGAGCGTGCGCCCCTTGTCGAAGAGCGGGGTTTCCGGCGAGTTCAGATATTTCGGCTCGCCATCGCCCAGGATGCGTCCGCCGAACGCGATCGTCCGCCCGCGCGCATCGCGGATCGGGATCATCAGCCGCCCGCGGAACCGGTCGTACGGCTCCTTGCCCTCGACTGAGATCAGCATCCCCGATTCGACCAGCATCGGATCGCCGTACGACGCCAGCGCCGCCTTCAACCGGCCGCGCGCATCGGGGGCAAAGCCCATGCCGAACGCCCGCGCCGTCTCCGGCTTGATCCCGCGTTTGGCCAGCGCCTCGCGGGCGATGCCGCCCTCATCGCCCAGCCGGTCGGCGAACCAGGTCTGCGCATCGGCCATCAGCTCGTGCAGGCCCTTGGCCCGCTCCGCCGCCTTGGCTGAACGCGCGTCCTGTGCCGGCATCTCCATGCCCGCCGCCGCGACCAGCTCCTTCACCGCGTCGATGAAGGGCAGGCCGCGCTGGTCGGTCATCCAGCGGATCGCATCGCCGTGCGCCCCACAACCGAAGCAGTGGTAGAAGCCCTTGTCGTCATTGACCCAGAAGCTCGGCGTCTTCTCGGTATGGAACGGGCAGCACGCCTTGAACTCGTTGCCCGAGCGCTGGAGCTTCACCGATTTCGCCACCAGCGCCGACAGCGTCGTGCGGGTGCGCAACTCGTCAAGGAACTGGGGGGATAGGGTCATGGCTTCCTGTGCTCGCGCCCGCTATCGGCCGGTCAGCTTAGCGCCGCTTTGACCGCCGCGCTAGCCTTGCTCATGTCCAGCTCGCTGCCATGGCGCGACTTCAGCTCGGCCATCACGCGGCCCATGTCCTTCATGCCGGCGGCATTCAGGTCGGCCTTGATCGCCTCGATCGCCGCTGCGGTCTGCGCCTCGTCCATCTGCGCGGGCAGGAAGCGTTCGATGACGGTCACTTCGCGCGCTTCGGCGGCGGCCAGTTCGGGGCGATTGCCCTTCTCGTACATCTCGATCGATTCGCGACGCTGCTTCACCATTTTCTGCAGCACTTCGACCACCAGCGCGTCGTCGCTGTCGGGGGCCTTGCCGGTGCGTGCCTCGATATCGCGGTTCTTGATCGACGACTGGATCAGGCGGATCGTGGCGGTCGTTTCCTTGTCCCCGCCCTTCATGGCGGTGACGAGCGCGTCCTTGATGGTGTCGCGAATCATGGCGGTTCCGATGTCGTTCGTTTGGATAAGCGATCACCCTTAGCCGCATTCGTCATACGATCACAGGATTGACGCGGCGCGGGGTTGGGACTAGCCGCCACCGCTTAGCGACATCATCAGATTTACCCAGGAGTGCCCGCCCATCATGGCCGACGCCAAGCCATTCGCCATGCCCGAAGGAGCCACCGGGGTCCTCGTCCTTGCCAATGGCGACGTGCTGTGGGGCCGTGGCTTCGGCGCAGAGGGCGCCGCGGTCGGCGAAGTGTGTTTCCACACCGCGATGACCGGCTATCAGGAGATCATGACCGATCCGTCCTTTGCCGGGCAGGTCATCACCTTCACCTTCCCGCATATCGGCAATGTCGGCACCAACGTCGACGATGTGGAAGCGAACGACCCCCATGCGCTGGGCATGATCGTGCGCGAGGACGTGACCGCGCCGTCGAACTTCCGCTCGAACGAGCATCTGGATGCTTGGATGGCGCGGCACAACCGCATTGGCCTCGCCGGCATCGATACCCGCGCACTGACCCGCCGCATCCGGCAGGGTGGCGCGCCGAACGGCGTCATCGCCCATTCGGCCACCGGCGAATTCGACATTCCCGCACTGCTGGCACAGGCACAGGCATGGCCGGGGCTGGAGGGCATGGACCTTGCCAAGACTGTGTCGTGCGAAACCCATTATGGCTGGACCGGCGGGGCATGGCATCTGGGCAAGGGCTATGACGACAGCACCGGCCCATCGGGCGCAGCGCCGTCCGCCGATGCCCGCCGCCCGCACGTCGTTGCGATCGATTATGGCAGCAAGCGCAATATCTTCCGCAACCTGGTTCACGCCGGTGCCGAAGTCACCGTGCTGCCAGCCACCGCCACCTATGAAGAGGTGATGGCGGCGAACCCGGACGGCATCTTCCTGTCCAACGGCCCGGGCGATCCCGCCGCGACCGGCGAATATGCGGTGCCGGTGATCCGCCAACTGCTCGACACCGGCAAGCCGCTGTTCGGCATCTGTCTGGGCCACCAGCTCCTCGGCCTCGCGCTGGGCGCGAAGACCACCAAGATGCACCAGGGTCATCGCGGCGCGAACCATCCAGTCAAGCGCCTGTCGGACGCCGCGGTCGAGATCACCAGCATGAACCACGGCTTCGCGGTCGAACGCGATAGCCTGCCGGGGAACGTCCGCGAAACGCACGTGTCGCTGTTCGACGGATCGAATGCCGGGATCGAAACGGACGGTGGCCGTGCGTTCAGCGTGCAGTATCACCCGGAGGCATCGCCGGGTCCGCAGGATAGCTTTTATCTGTTCGAGCGGTTCGTCGGCATGATGCGCGAACCAGTAGCCGGGAATAACTGATGGCTACCGTTCGTAAGTTTGAAACTGACACGCTGCGTATCGCAAAGCCGCAGGAAGAGGTGACCGCTGTCGTTCGCTTAGTCGAATGTGATGGTGAGAAGATGATACAGATCGATACATTCGGTCGCGCATCGCGCGAGTTTCCAGGGAAATTGTCTCAGACAATCCGCCTTGATGAAGCCGCTTTCCGCAAATTTGTCGCTCTCGGGGACGACCACTTCTAATGCCAAAACGCACCGACATTTCGTCCATCCTCGTCATCGGCGCAGGGCCGATCGTCATCGGCCAGGCTTGCGAGTTCGATTATTCGGGCGTGCAGGCGATCAAGGCATTGAAGGAGGAGGGCTATCGCATCGTCCTTGTCAATTCCAACCCCGCGACGATCATGACCGATCCGGGACTGGCTGACGCGACCTATGTCGAGCCGATCACCCCGGCGATCGTCGCCAAGATCATCGAGAAGGAGCGCCCCGATGCGGTGCTGCCGACGATGGGCGGACAGACCGCGCTGAACACCGCGCTCGCGCTGGCCAATGACGGGACGCTCGAAAAGTTCGGCGTGACGATGATCGGTGCCGATGCCGAAGCGATCGATAAGGCCGAGGACCGTCAGAAGTTCAAGGTCGCGATGGACAAGATCGGCCTCGAATCCGCGCGCAGCCACATCGCGCACAGCGAGGCGGAGGCGCTGGCGGGCCTAGAGCATGTCGGGTTGCCCGCGATCATCCGCCCATCGTTCACGCTGGGTGGCACCGGCGGCGGCGTCGCCTACAATCGCGACGAATTCCTGAAGATCGTCCGCGAAGGTCTGGACGCGTCGCCGACCACCGAGGTGCTGATCGAGGAATCGCTGCTCGGCTGGAAGGAATATGAGATGGAAGTCGTGCGCGACCGCGCCGACAATGCCATCATCGTATGTTCGATCGAGAATATCGACCCGATGGGCGTCCACACCGGGGACTCGATCACCGTCGCCCCGGCGCTGACGCTGACCGACAAGGAATACCAGATCATGCGCAACGCATCGATCGCGGTCCTGCGGGAAATCGGCGTCGAAACAGGGGGTTCGAACGTACAGTTCGCGGTCAATCCGAAGGACGGCCGCCTGATCGTCATCGAAATGAACCCGCGCGTGTCGCGCTCGTCGGCGCTGGCGTCGAAGGCGACCGGCTTCCCGATCGCGAAGGTCGCCGCCAAGCTGGCGGTCGGCTATACGCTGGACGAGATCACCAACGACATCACCGGCGCGACGCCGGCGTCGTTCGAACCGACGATCGATTACGTCGTCACCAAGATTCCGCGCTTCGCCTTCGAAAAGTTCAAGGGGTCGCAGGCGGTGCTGTCGACCGCGATGAAGTCGGTCGGCGAAGTGATGGCGATCGGTCGCAACATCCACGAATCGATGCAGAAGGCACTGCGCGGCCTCGAAACCGGGCTGTCGGGCTTCAATCAGGTCGATCGGCTGGTCGGCGCACCCCGCGCGGAGATCGAGGCGGCGCTGGCCGTCGCTACGCCCGACCGGCTGCTGGTCGCGGCCCAGGCGCTGCGCGAAGGCTTCACAGTCGCCGAAGTCCACGCCATCGCCAAATACGATCCGTGGTTCCTCGAGCGCATGGCGGAAATCGTCTCTGCCGAGACCGAAGTTTGCACCAACGGGCTTCCGCAGGATGCGGCGGGCATGCGTCGCCTGAAATCGATGGGCTTTTCGGACAATCGCCTTGCCTGGCTGGCGCTGCAGTCCGCCAACTTGCGCGGCATGGAACGCGGTATCCAGCGCGGCTCGGGCCTGATCCACGAGGTCGTCAAGATGATGACCGGCGGCGTGACCGAAGACGAAGTGCGCCAACATCGCCACAAATTGGGCGTGCGCCCGGTCTTCAAACGCATCGACACCTGCGCCGCCGAGTTCGAGGCGAAGACGCCGTACATGTACTCGACCTACGAAGCGCCGACCTTTGGCGAACCGGAGGACGAAAGCCAGCCGTCGGACCGCAAGAAGATCGTCATTCTCGGCGGTGGTCCGAACCGGATCGGGCAGGGGATCGAGTTCGATTATTGCTGCTGCCATGCGTGCTTCGCGCTGGCGGATGCCGGCTATGAAACCATCATGGTCAACTGCAACCCGGAGACGGTCAGCACCGATTACGACACGTCGGATCGCCTGTATTTCGAGCCGCTGACCGCAGAGGACGTGCTGGAAATCCTGCATGTCGAACAGCAGAAGGGTGAACTGGTCGGGGTGATCGTGCAGTTCGGCGGTCAGACCCCGCTGAACCTCGCCCGCGCACTCGAAGCCGCCGGTATCCCGATCCTCGGCACCACGCCGGATTCGATCGACCTGGCCGAGGACCGCGAGCGCTTCGCCGATCTGGTCAATTCGCTCGGCCTGCTCCAGCCGGCCAATGGCCTGGCTCGCAGCCGCGACGAAGCGGCGGTGATCGCCGAGCGGATCGGCTATCCGGTGCTGATGCGGCCAAGCTACGTGTTGGGTGGCCGCGCGATGGAAATCGTCGACTCACTCCAGCAACTGGACGACTATATCCAGACCGCGGTGCAGGTATCGGGCGACAGCCCCGTGCTGATCGACCAGTATCTGCGCGACGCGATCGAGGTCGATGTCGATGCGATCGCCGACGGCGACGACGTGGTTGTGGCCGGCGTGCTGCAGCATATCGAGGAAGCCGGCGTCCATTCGGGCGACAGCGCCTGCTCGATGCCGCCCTATTCGCTCTCGGCCGAGGTCATCGCCGAGATCGAACGGCAGACGGTGGCACTGGCCAAGGCGCTGAGCGTCAAGGGCCTGATGAACATCCAGTTCGCGGTCAAGGACGGCAAGGTCTATCTGATCGAGGTCAATCCGCGCGCCAGCCGCACGGTGCCCTTCGTCGCCAAGGCGATCGGGACCCCGGTCGCCAAGATCGCGGCGCGGGTGATGGCTGGCGAGAAGCTGGCCAACCTGCCGGTGATCGACCGCAACATCGATCATGTCGCGGTCAAGGAAGCGGTATTTCCGTGGGGTCGCTTCCCCGGCGTCGATCCGGTCCTGTCGCCGGAAATGAAGTCCACCGGCGAAGTCATGGGAATCGATAGCGATTTCGCCACGGCCTTCGCCAAGGCACAGATGGGCGCGAGCATCGTCCTTCCCAAGAGCGGTACGGTGTTCGTGTCGGTCAAGCATGGCGACAAGCCGGTGATCCTGCCGGGCGTGCAGCTGCTGGTCGAGCTGGGCTTCCGGATCGTCGCCACCAGCGGCACTGCCGATTACCTGTCCGAAAACGGCGTGCCGGTCGAACGGGTCAACAAGGTCGCGCAGGGCCGTCCGCACATCGTCGACAAGATCTTCGACGGCGATATCGCGATGATCTTCAACACGACCGAAGGGTGGCAGTCGCTGAAGGATTCGGAATCGATCCGCGCCTCGGCCCAATCGCAGAAGGTGCCGTATTTCACGACGGCCCCGGCCAGCGTCGCGGTGGCGCAGGCCATTCAGGCGCTGGGCGCCCGGTCCCTTGAAGTACGGCCGCTCCAGTCCTATTATTCGCAATCGCACAACTGATCCCCATCAGCGAAAAGTTGCGCGCGGACGGGCCTTGACGGGTCCGTCCGTGTGGCGGGGGCAATGATAGAAAAAGGGACGCGCGCGCGATGGCGACGGTCGAAAAGATGCCGATGTTGCAGGAGGGCTATGACCGCCTGACGGTGCACCTCAAGCAGTTGAAGGTGGAACGGCCGCAGATCATCGACGCGATCGAGGAAGCACGCGCGCACGGCGACCTGTCGGAAAACGCCGAATATCATGCGGCGAAGGAACGGCAGGGCCAGATCGAGGCGTCGATCGCCGATATCGAGGACAAGCTGTCGCGCGCGCAGGTTATCGATCCGAAGGACCTGTCGGGCGACAAGGTAGTGTTCGGCGCGACCGTCACCCTGCTCGACGAAGACGACAAGACGGTCGTGTACCAGATCGTGGGCCAGACCGAGGCGGACGCGAAGTCGGGCCGTATCTCGTACAATTCGCCGATGGGCCGCGCGCTGATCGGGCGGAAGGTCGACGATGATGTCGAGGTGACGGTGCCGTCGGGTGACCGCTACTACCAGATTTCGAAGATCGAGTTTATCTAAACCGCCATGTTCGAACAGCGTTCGTCACCGGCGATCCTGACGATCGGCGGATTGATCGCGTGCGTGAGCGCGTGGTTGATCCTGACGGGCGGGGTGTGGAGCGCGTCGATCGCGGCGGGCTTCGTGCCGTTGCGTTTGACCAGCAACATCGCATCCATCGAAGGGTTTGCGCCGTTCGTGCCGGTGTGGCTGACGCCGATCACCGCCGCGTTCATCCATGATGGTTGGCTGCATCTCGGCTTCAACCTGCTGAGCCTGGCGATCGTCGGGACGCCGACCCAGCGGGCGGTCGGCCTACGGGGTGTGATCGTGCTGTTGCTGGTCGGAGCCTATGCTTCGATCGCGGCGCAGTGGCTGGCCGGGCCGACCTCGCCCGCGCCGATGATCGGGGCGAGCGGCGCGATCTCGGCGTTGATCGGGGCCTATGCGCTGTTGTTCGGCGGGGCAAAGGCCAAGCCGATCGGGCCGATCCCCGCGCATGTCGTTCATGCGATCTGGCTAGGCATATTCTGGACCGCGCTGAACCTGTTCATCGCTTGGTCGAGTGCGGGCAGCGAGATGCCGATCGCCGGCGCGGCGCATGTCGGCGGGTTCATTGCCGGCATGGTGCTGTTGCGGCCGTTGTTGCTGTGGCGCTGGGGGCGACAAACGGCGGCTTAGTTTGCTGCACCTTCAGCGGCCTCACCCGTTCGCTTCGAGCCTATCGAGAACCGCAGCCAAGAGATGGGCACCCCAAGCGAGGTGTTCTCGACGGTTGCTTCCCGGCAGGCTCGAAACGGACGAGCCGGGCAGCGGCTTAAGCCGCCGGCAGTTCCGGCTCCAGCAGGCGGTGAAGATGCACCACCACATATTTCATCTCGGCATCGTCGACCGTCCGCTGGGCGGCGGCGCGCCATGCCTTTTCGGCGCTGGCATAATCGCCGAAGATGCCGACGATATCGATCGCTTTCAGGTCGGCGAAATCGAGCGTGCGCGGATCGGCCACGCGGCCGCCGAAGACGAGGTGGAGTTTGCTCATGGTCGTTCCCGCAGTGCAAAAAAGAATACGCCCCGTCGCATAGCGGACGGAGCGTACCCTTCAACCCATAAGTTGCCGAAGCCGGTGCGGATCAGCCCTTGATCGCGCTTTTCCCGCTATCGGTCGCGGCCTGGACCACGTTCGAGAAGACCGAACGCAGCTGCTCCTTCGCGCCGTCCTTGCTGGGCAGCGCGGCGGCGAGCTGTTCCTTGCCGACGTCGCGTGCCGTCGTCGCAGCAGCGGTCGCCGCTGCCGACAGCTTGCGACCGAGCGGTGCCAGCGTCTTCGATTCCTGCGCGGTGCGTGGGAGCAGCGCGCCGACAACAGCACCGAGGGCCAAGCCACCGGCCAGAACGGCGAGCGGGTGCGTCTCGATCGTGTCCTGCGCCCGCACGGCGGCGTCATGCGCGGCGTCCGATGCGCGCTTCGCTGCGTCGTGCGCTGCGTCGCTGGTCGCGTGGGCGGCGGTTGCGGCCTTGTCCTTGATCGTGTCGATCGTGCCGGGGGTGGTCGCGGTCGGGGCGGTCTTGAGTTCGCTCATGATGCTAATCCTTGTTCGGGGCGGTCGGTGGCAGGGGCGGGGGCGGAGGAGCCTTTCGGAACAGGCCCATGATCCGCTTGCGGGCAAGCAGCGCGACCAGGCCGGTCGCGACGCCGGCAGCGACGCCGGGACGTTCGCGGATGACGGCCACGCCCTCTTCAGCCTTGTCGCGCAGGTCGTCTGCGACGCCCGAGGCGATGGTGGCGGGCGACAGGCGATGCCTTGCTTCGGCCAGACTGGCCTTCAGTCGGGCACGCTTGACCAAGACATCGGCCTGCGCGGCGGCGAGCGAGGGCGGGATCAATGTCGGTCTCCGAGTGGTGCCGTGACCCGCTTGAAGCCGGTCACCGCCATCTTGGCCAGCAAACCGGCAATGGCCAGCGCCACGACGACGACCAGCAACGTGGCCCAACCTGGTCCCATTACCGGTTGCAGCGACAGGATCGCGCCGACCAGCAGCGCAGCGACCGCCGACAGGGCGATCACCACCGCGCCAGCCGCCATTCCCACCGCAATGCCGGCCTGCGACCCGCGTGTGCTGGCCACCGTCTTCCAGAGCGTCATCTCCGCCTGAGCATACGCCTTGGCGTCGTCGACAACACGGGTGACGACCGTTCCCAGTCCCTCATCCCCCATGATCGGGCTCAGCCCTTGATCGACGGGGTGGTGTCGGTATCGACCCCGGCCTTGACGATGCGCGCCAGCACGAAGCCGAGCGCCGCGGCGGTGCCGATGGCGATCGCCGGGCTCTTGCGCACGAAATCGCTGGCATCGGCGAGCAGGTCCTCGACTTCCTTGTCTCGCAGGCCGTCGGAAAAGCCCGAAATCGCCTTGGCGGCCGACCGGGCATACTGGCCATATTGTTCGCCGAGCTTCTCATCGACCGTGCCGGCGGCATCTTCCATCAGCTTGGAAAATTCATCGAGTGCGCCGGCCGCCCGCGCCTTGCCCTCATCGGCCAGGCCGCGTGCCTTTTCGGTTGCCTTGGCCGACAGCTTCGATGCTTCGTCCTTCAGCGTCTGCTTGGCACCGCCCACGGTGTCGTTGGTGCCGGTCGTGGTAACGGGGGGCAGGTCGGTGTCGATCACGACACTGCTGTCGTTGCTCGTCGGCGAAATACCGGTCCGATTGAAGTCGGTCATAACGAATCCTTTCGTCGTTTCGGTAGGAAAACCATGCGGCAGTGCGGCGGTTCCGTCGTGCGTAGAGGATTTGCGGGCGGCGGGCCGAATGGATAGAGGAGCCGCGACAAAGCCGTTTCGCACGGACATAAAAGGAGTCGTTACGTGACCGCAATCATCCAGGTGCATGGCCGCCAGATTCTCGACAGCCGTGGCAACCCGACCGTCGAGGTCGATGTGCTGCTGGAAGACGGCAGCTTTGGCCGCGCCGCGGTTCCGTCGGGCGCATCGACTGGCGCGCACGAAGCCGTCGAAAAGCGCGATGGCGACAAGGGCGTCTATCTAGGCAAGGGCGTGCTGGCCGCCGTCGAAGCGGTCAATGGCGACATTGCCGAAGCGGTGCTGGGCATGGATGCCGAGGACCAGAGCGACATCGACGAGGCGATGATCCAGCTCGACGGGACCGAGAACAAGGGCCGGTTGGGCGCGAACGCGATCCTCGGTGTCAGCCTTGCGGTCGCGAAGGCGGCGGCGGATGCGCGCGGGTTGCCGCTGTATCGCTATGTCGGTGGCGTTTCGGCGCACCTGCTGCCGGTGCCGATGATGAACATCATCAACGGCGGCGAACATGCCGACAACCCGATCGATTTCCAGGAATTCATGGTCATGCCGGTCGGTGCGGACAGCATCGCCGAAGCAGTTCGCTGCGGTTCGGAAATCTTCCACACGCTGAAGAAGGGCCTGTCGGAAAAGGGGCTGTCGACCTCGGTCGGCGACGAGGGCGGCTTCGCCCCGGCGCTCAACAGCACGATCGATGCGCTCGACTTCATCATGCAGAGCATTGAACGCGCCGGATACAAGCCGGGCGAGGACGTCATGCTGGCGCTCGACTGCGCCGCGACCGAATTCTTCAAGGGCGGTCGCTATGAAATGGTCGGCGAAGGCAAGTCGCTGACCCCGCACGAGATGGCCGATTATCTGGCAGACCTCGCCGCACGCTATCCGATCCTGTCGATCGAGGACGGCATGGGCGAGGACGATTTCGAAGGCTGGAAGGCGCTGACCGACAAGATCGGCGACAAGGTACAGCTGGTCGGGGACGATCTGTTCGTCACCAATCCGAAGCGTCTGGCCATGGGCTTGGAGCAGGGCCTCGCCAACTCGCTGCTGGTGAAGGTCAACCAGATCGGCACGCTGAGCGAGACGCTGGAAGCGGTGAATCTGGCGCATCGCAACCGCTATACCGCCGTCATGTCGCACCGTTCGGGCGAGACCGAGGATTCGACCATCGCCGACCTCGCGGTTGCGACCAACTGCGGTCAGATCAAGACCGGGTCGCTGGCACGCTCGGATCGGCTTGCCAAGTACAACCAGCTGATCCGCATTGAGGAGGAGCTGGCCGGTGCGGCGCGCTATGCCGGGCGTTCGATCCTGCGCTGAGCGAACACGGTTCTACAGGAAGGGGCGTCGGCGCAGGCCGGCGCCCTTTTTCGTGGGCCCCTAATCGGTATCGCCGGGGTCCCAGAACAGTCCGAGCGTCACCATCGCTGCGATCGCGGCCCGGCGCTCCGCCGCGCCACGTGGTAGGATGAGCCGCCGGGTCCCGGTGCCGTTGGTTTCGATGGCGCCGACGACGCTTCCATTGCGATCGGACAGGATATAGCCGATCGGCGCCTCCAATGGCTGGCGACCGTTGGTCATCGCGTGGCGCGACTCGATCGTCAGTGTCGTACCGTCGATGTCGACCGTGCCGAGGCGCGGTGCGGCCAGTGTCGGCCGCAGCGGCCGGATGCCGGACAGGTCCATGCCGCCCGCGTCGCGGCCATCGACGCGATAGGCGCAGGCGAGGCGCATCGGGCGGAGTGGTTCGCTGACGCTCAACCCGCCGCTTTGCTGCCGTCCCTCGAACCGGCCATAGCGGCAGCGTCCCTCGATCCGACCATCGATTTCGCTACCGGACAGGTCGAAGCGCAGGGTGCCGGTGCGCGCCACCACCGCCTGCGTCACCTCGCCCCACGGATCATCGCTCCATTCGCGCGTCGCACCGACCGCGCGGCGACGTACATGACCCTGCGCGCCGCCCAGCCGGAAATCGCCATCCTGCCAGCCCGGAATGCCGGTCATGTCGACCCGCTGCCCGGCAGGCGCGATTGCTTCGAAACCCTCCATCGTCGCTAGCGTGCAGCCGCTGGCTAGCAACGTCACCGCGATCATCCCGATTTTCACGGTAGCCTTCCCCCTTGTTTCTCAACCGCAATGATTGTCATGGTTAGCTGGCCGTACGTCCATCTGCAGATCGGCAGGTCTGCGCTCGCGCTGCGACAACCGGCGTCAGAATAGCCGCCCGCCGTCCGGCACGCTCTGATCGGGGGCGAAAAGTACCACGGCACCGTTCGTATCAGGAAAGCCGAGTGTCAGCACTTCTGAAACGAATTTCCCGATCTGGCGCGGTGGAAAATTGATCACCGCCGCGACCTGTCGCCCGATGAGCCCCGCGCAGTCGTAATGTTCGGTGATCTGGGCACTCGACCGCTTCCGCCCGATCGTGGGGCCAAAGTCGATGACTAGCTTGATCGCCGGCTTGCGCGCTTCCGGATAGGGTTCGGCCGACACGATCGTGCCGACGCGGATGTCGACCTTCAGGAAGGTGTCGAAATCGGTCGGGTCGGTCAGCTGTGCAGGGTCGTGGACAAGGTGCATATCGGTTCCGATCCGCTTTACATACGGCTTGCGTGCAACGGGCCTATACCCGACATACGCGCCATGCCGCGTTCCTCTCCCCTTCGCCAGATGCTCAAGCGTGCCGGATGGCCGGCGCTGGTGATCCTCGTCATGGGGTTCTTCGCCTATCACGCGGTGCTGGGGCCGAACGGGGTGCTGGCGTACCGCGATTATCAGCGCAAGCTGACCATGCGGAAGGCGCAATATGCGTGTCTGGAAAAGGTGCGCGCCGACCTGCGCAATCGGGTCGAGCTGCTCGATCCGCGCCACGCCGATCCCGATATGGTCGACGAGCTGGTCCGCCGGAAGCTGAACGTCGCGCATCCCGACGAATTCATCGTGCCGATCGCCGGCGAGGCGGCGGCGCGGTCGCGTTGCGGAATCCGGCTGGACGACTGATTTACGCAGCGTCAGGTACGCCGCGTTGGTTGCGCGGGACAGGAAATCACGCCATAGGCGGCGCTCCTAACCCATCCTTTCAGGAACGAGGCATCCGAACCGTGGCAAAAGCACCGGCGCAAGGCCGCACGAGCGAACCCGTCATTCCCAATCGCGAACGGCCGGGGGAGCCAAAGCGGTACGAAGCGTCGAAAGAAGAGCTGCTTTCCTTCTACAAGGAAATGCTGCTGATCCGCCGTTTCGAAGAGAAGGCGGGGCAGTTGTACGGCCTCGGCCTGATCGGTGGTTTCTGCCACCTGTATATCGGCCAGGAAGCCGTCGCGGTTGGCCTGCAGTCGGCGCTCGAATCCGGCAAGGATTCGGTCATCACCGGCTATCGCGACCATGGCCACATGCTCGCCTACGGTATCGATCCCAAGGTCATCATGGCCGAGCTGACCGGGCGCGAGGCTGGCATCAGCCGCGGCAAGGGCGGGTCGATGCACATGTTCTCGACCGAGCATAAGTTCTACGGCGGCCACGGCATCGTGGGCGCGCAGGTGTCGCTGGGCGCGGGGCTGGCCTTCGGGCACAAGTACAGCAACGACGGCGGCGTCTGCATGGCCTATTTCGGCGATGGCGCCGCGAACCAGGGCCAGGTGTACGAATCGTTCAACATGGCCGAGCTGTGGAAGCTCCCGATCATCTTCGTGATCGAGAACAACCAGTACGCCATGGGCACCAGCGTCAACCGCGCCTCGGCCGAGGACCAGCTGTACAAGCGTGGCGAGAGCTTCCGTATTCCAGGCATCCAGGTCGACGGCATGGACGTGCTGGCATGCCGCGGTGCCGCCGAGACCGCGCTCGAATGGGTGCGTTCGGGCAAGGGGCCGATCATCCTCGAGATGAAGACCTATCGCTATCGCGGCCATTCGATGTCCGACCCGGCCAAGTATCGCAGCCGCGACGAAGTGCAGGCGATGCGCGACAATTCGGACCCGATCGAGGGCCTGAAGCGTGAGCTGAACGCCGCCGGCGTGCAGGAAGACGAGCTGAAGGCGATCGAGGCCGAAATCCGCAAGGTGGTGAACGCCGCCGCCGACTTCGCCGAGAGCGCGCCGGAACCGGACGCCAAGGAACTGTACACCGACGTGCTGGTGGAGACCTACTGAGATGCCGATCGAACTGAAGATGCCGGCGCTGTCGCCCACGATGGAAGAAGGCACGCTGGCCAAGTGGCTCGTCAAGGAAGGCGACACGGTCAAGTCGGGCGACATCATGGCCGAGATCGAGACCGACAAGGCGACGATGGAATTCGAAGCCGTGGACGAGGGCACGATCGCCCAAATCCTGGTCGCCGAGGGCACAGACAACGTGAAGGTCGGCGCGGTGATCGCGATCCTCGCCGCCGAGGGCGAAGACGTCGACGCCGCCAAGTCGGCGCAGCCGTCCGAGGCGCGTGCCGGCGATGCCGCCGCCGCGACGCCCAAGGCCGACGAGAAGAACGACGACAAGGCCCCGCCGACGCCCGAAGGCACGTCGCAGCAGCACGCCGAAACCGGCGCCCGCCAGCTGTTCGACGCCGCCGACCAGGAAGGCGAGACCGCGCCCGAGATCCCGGAAGGGACCGAGATGGTCAAGACCACGGTTCGCGACGCGCTGCGCGACGCGATGGCCGAGGAAATGCGCGCCGACGACCGCGTTTTCGTGATGGGCGAGGAAGTCGCCGAATATCAGGGCGCGTACAAGGTCACGCAGGGTCTGCTGGCCGAGTTCGGCGACCGTCGCGTCATCGACACGCCGATCACCGAATACGGCTTTGCCGGCATCGGTACCGGTGCGGCGATGGGTGGGTTGCGGCCGGTCATCGAGTTCATGACGTTCAACTTCGCCATGCAGGCGATCGACCACATCATCAATTCGGCGGCCAAGACCAACTACATGTCCGGTGGCCAGATGCGGTGCCCGATCGTGTTCCGCGGTCCCAACGGCGCGGCCAGCCGCGTCGGCGCGCAGCATTCGCAGAACTATGGCCCGTGGTACGCCAGCGTTCCCGGCCTGATCGTGATCGCGCCCTATGATGCGGCCGATGCGAAGGGCTTGCTGAAGGCAGCGATCCGTTCGACCGATCCGGTCGTCTTCCTCGAAAACGAGTTGATGTACGGTCGCTCGTTCGACGTGCCGAAGCTCGACGACTTCGTCCTGCCGATCGGCAAGGCGCGGATCATGAAGCCGGGCAAGGACGTGACGATCGTCAGCTATTCGATCGGCGTCGGCCTCGCGCTCGAAGCCGCCGAGAAGCTGGCCGGCGACGGCATCGACGCCGAAGTGATCGACCTGCGCACGCTGCGCCCGCTTGACACCAAGACGGTGCTGAAGTCGCTGAAGAAGACCAACCGCCTGGTCGTGGTCGAGGAAGGTTGGCCGACCTGCTCGATCGCGTCGGAAATCGCGGCGGTGGTCATGGAAGAAGGCTTCGACGACCTCGACGCGCCGGTGCTGCGCGTCACCAACGAGGACGTGCCGTTGCCCTATGCCGCCAACCTCGAAAAGCTGGCACTCATCACCAGTGACAAGGTGGTCGCGGCGGTGAAGAAGGTTACCTACAAGTAAGGCGATGCCGCTGCGGATCGGGAATACCGGTTCGCAGCGGCCGCTTCGTCATTCGGTGTAGAAGGTGCAGAGCATCCGCTGCGTCACTTTCGGCACCGAATCGACTACCCCGGTCAGCAGTTCGCGATTGTCCCGCACGATGAACGATGCGGTCTGCTGCAGCTTGCGCGCGCCCAGGAAATAGGGCGAGATCAGCGGCTGATAGTCGTAATTGACCTCTACGAAGATCACCGCGGAATTGTCCGGTGCCACGACTTTCGTGCCGCCGCTGCCCATGCCGGTGAACCCGCTGCCCGACGTGCCGCCATCGCCCTCTTTGCCGAAGCTCGAATCATAGCCGGGGCCGGACTTCACCCCGACGCAGCGCTGCCAGTGAATCCACTGCGCGCCGTTCTTCTTTTCCAGGCTGGAGATGGTGACGCGTCCGTTCGCGGTCAGCGACAGGTTCTTCGCCTGCTGGCGCAGCCCTTCGATCACCTCGTTGATATCGGATTCGCGAAGTTGCTGCGTCGCCATGTTGGTGTCGACCCCGACGCGCGAGATGTTGTCGGCCAGCGCCATCGTCGACTGGCTCAGCCGCAGCTGGGCGATGCCGAAATTGCACAGTTCGACCGCATACAGGCCGATCGGCAGCACGACCGGCAAGGACAGCGCGAATTCGAGCATGGCGACGCCGCGCCGGTCCCGCCAGAATTGGCGGAGGCGGGCCAGCAATGCCGGCGCCGGTGCGGGATTGCGGGGGATCAGGTACATATCGTCTCCGGCGCATTGACGCCTTGCGAGCCGTAAGGCTGGTTCTTGAGCGCGGTCGAGGAAGAGATTTCCTGCGTCGGCGGCAGGCCCATCAGGCCCGTCAGCGGAAACAGCCGGGGATAGGTGACCCGCATGGTATAGACGGTGACGTCGTTCGCACCGCCCTGTCCCTCATTGCCCGGATCGGTATCCCACCGCTTGTTGCCGTTGATATCCGAAAAGCATTCGCCGGGATCGTAGCGATTATTATGATTGGCGTCGTCGAACGTCTCGGGCGCGATGCTGGCGAAGCCGCGATAATATTTGCGGCTGCTTTGCCAGGTCAGGTTGTTGGCGACCGGGCGCATCTGAGCGATGACAGCCGTGTCCATCCGGGCCAGCGTATCGCTTCCGCTATTACCCTCCAGCGTGCCGCGCCGTGCGGCTTGCTGCACCGCGCCGGTCAGGATCGCTTGTGCGTAGGAGCGGTAGCACAGGTCGAACAGCCCCATCAGCAGCAGCAGCATGACCGGGGCGAGCAGCGCGAATTCGACGAGCGTCGCACCGCGCCGGTCGCCAAGCACGCGGCGGATCATTTCGATACCCGCAGCTTGGCGATCTGCGCCGCGATATTGCTGAACGCAGTGTTCAGCTGCGCGGTATTCGCGGCCTGGAACGCGCGCCCGTCAGCGGCGCATTGCTCCAGCATCGGGCTGAGCGTCGTGCCGAACGCGATGACCCAGACGGTGATATTCTTGCGGCGCGCGACGTCGCACAGCGCGCCCAGCCGGTTGGCCACGATCGTGTTCTGCTGATCATCCGTCGGCATGCCGTTGGTACGACGCTGGTCCAGCGCGGGCAGGCCGTAGGCGTCGTAAATCTGTCGGCCGGTATCGGTCTGCCCGTCCGTCATGAAGATCAGGTGACGCGATATCTGGCTGCCATTCGCAGCAGTCGCATTTTCGCTAGCGAACAGCCCGTTCGGCGAGATCAGTCGCAGGCCCCAGAGAAATCCGATATCGTGGTAGGTGCCACCACCGACAGCCAGCGAGTTTACATAGCTGACCATGTTCCCACGGTTCATAACCGCCAGTTTTTTCGCGGGGGTCGGGCAATAGGCCAGTCGGTTGCCATTGGTGTTATAGCTTCCGACGTTTTGCAGATTGCTGGTCGTGCTGACCATCGCTGTCTGCCAGTCGTAAAGATTGTTCCGAACATACACCAGATAGGGTAGCCAAGGCTTCCATCGCGTCGCCGGATCCGATGTCGGTATCATGTCCACGTCGAGGTCGTACGCGGCGTCGGGGATGCTCGGATAAGTATCCTGCTTGACGGTTTGCCGCTCTTCGATGCACGCCGTGCTCGCATCCCACGAAATATCGCGGAACGTGTGATTGTCGCCGACTTGGACGCTGATCGTACCGCCGCTGACCGTCGACCCCGTACCCTTCAGGGCACGCACGTCATATTCGACCGGACGATACTGCCAAACATAGTTGGTCTTATTGGTGGTAACCGTTTTTCCCTTGTTCGGGTTTGGTTTGCGATAGTCGATTCTCGTCTGGATCGTATTGTCGAACCAATCCTCGGTAACGGTGCAAATCCCGTTCGCAAGGTTCCCTGTGAACTTGCTACCGGTAATATTCCAGCGACTGGATTGGGATTGGCGGCCGTCTGCTGGCCCAGTCCAAGCATCATATTTGATAGGGGTTTCTTTGTAGCTATTACCGGGAACAGCGCAAGTTTCGGCCGCGGTCTTTGTTATTCGACGGCCGCTATCGCCACTTTCCTTCGTCCACCCAGACCAGCCATCCCAGACATAGGGATTGTTGTCGACGTAGGATGAGCTGCTGGTCGTGGTCCCGTCAGGAATGCGCGACTGATATGTCCATCGGTCGGCAATCCATTCCGGCTTCAGCAACATGCCGACATTGACGTTGGACGAATAGGGGACTGCGCCGTAGCGAACCTGAGTCCCGGTTTTCTTTGCCGACTCAACCGTATCGTAGAAGTTTACTACGGCTTTGCGCAGGCCGGTGATCTTATTCGCGCTGTCGCCGGGGTTGGTGTCACCCATCGACCCGGTGGTATCGAGCACGAACATGATGTCGAGGTTCGGGATTTCCAGCTTCGCCTCGCAGGCGACCGAAAGGCTCACTGGTGCGAAGCCGGCCATCCGCATCAGCGTCATCGGCACCGTAGCGCTCGCGGTTCCGGCCACCTGGTTTTCGGCTGTCTTGACCGGCACGAACGACGGGGATTGCGATCCCATCATCCCGGCCCTGAAATTATTGGCGAAAAACGCCTGCGCCTGCTGCTGCGCATTGGCGTTGAAATCGGTGCCGTTCATGAACTTGCGACCGGCCAGCACGCCTGCGTCGCAGGCCTGTTGCAGCCGCACTTTCACATAATATACGCGGGCGGTGTCGATCGCCGATCCGGCCATCCCGACCAGCGGCACCAGTGCGATCGCCATCATCGCGAGGGTGTTGCCGCGGCGGTCGCGCGCCAGCCGGCCGAGGATGCCCCCGGCCTGTTCCTTGTGCCGCCCGTCCGCCGATCCGATCATGCCCGCCCAGTCCGATTGCCATGGCGCAGGAATCGAGACCTGCGCATATCACAGGCTTTCATGCCCGAGCGGGGTTGACGGATGTTTAAGATGCGGGCTGATCGCCGCGATGCACCACGATCCCGAACGCGGCCTCGCGCTGGCCTATGCCCCCGATGACGGTCGTCGTGCCGCATTGTCCGCCCTGCTGGCGCTCGACGCGGCGCTGGGCGATGTGGTGCGATCGACAACGCAGCCCGCGCTGGGGCAGATCCGGCTGGCATGGTGGCGCGAGCAGCTGGTGAAGCTGGACGATGCCGCACCGCCGGCGATGCCGGTGCTGGAGGCACTGTCGCGCGATGTTCTTCCGCGGGGGGTGAGCGGCCGCGCGCTGTCGGGGATCGTCGATGGCTGGGACGTGCTGATCGAGGAAGAGGCGCTGGACGATGCGGCGCTCGAGCGCTTCGCCGTGGAACGCGGCGGGCGGCTGTTCGCGCTGGCGGCGGCGATGCTGGGTGGTGATGCGGCCGTGGCCGAGCGGCTGGGGCAGGGATGGGCGCTGTTCGACCTTGCCCGGCACCAGAGCGATGCCGCCGTCGCGGCGCGGGCCGATCGGCAGGCCGGGGTCAGGCTGGCCGGGCCGCTTGGCGGAGTCGCGCGGTCGCTCGGCATGTTGGCGCTGTCCGCCCGGCTGGAACTGGACGGCGTGCCGCAGGGCGGGCCGAAGCGCGCCGCGCGGCTGATGTGGTTCGGGCTTGCCGGACGGTGACGGTTCGCGTGTAACGGGTGCGCAATAGGGGGACGGGCGATGTGGCGATTCTTGGCAGGGGTGGGATCGGCGCTGGCGCTGGTCGCGGCGGGGCTCTTCCTGTTCCGTAGCGACGCGGCGACCGAGAAACTGCCCCCGCCGCCGGCCATGGCCGCCGCCCTTCCGGAAGTGGACGCGCCGCTGCCCGACGATCCCCCCGCCGCGACGGCGCGCACGCGTGAGCAAAAGCGTTTCGACCGCTATGACAAGGATCGCGATGGGCGGATCACGCGCGACGAATATCTGGCGTCCCGACGCAAGGCCTATGCGAAGCTCGACACCAATGGCGACGGACGGCTGAGCTTCGACGAATGGGCGGCCAAGACAACCACCAAGTTCGCGACCGCCGACAGGGGGCGGGATGGCGCGCTGGACGCCGGCGAGTTCGCGACCACCGCGGTGAAGCGCAAGCCCAAGCGCCGGGCGGACTGTCCGCCCGCGACCCCGGCTGCGGAAGAGAGTTGACGTTCACGTCAACGTAAGGCAGTTTGTTGGGATGGCAGCTTCCCCCGTTCTCATCGCCGACTCGAACGAGGCCGACCGCTTCTCGATCACCGACCTGTGCAACGAGTTCGGCGTCACGGCGCGGGCGCTGCGCTTCTACGAGGATGAAGGGCTGATCGCGCCGGAGCGGCGGGGCCTTGCCCGCATCTATTCGCAGCGCGACCGCGCGCGGCTGGCGTGGATTTTGCGCGGCAAGCGCGTCGGGTTCAGCCTGGCCGACATTCGCGAGATGATCGACCTGTACGATATCGGCGATGGCCGGGTCGTGCAGCGGCAGGTGACGATGCAGAAGTGCCGCGACCGCATCACCCTGCTCGAAAACCAGCGCCGCGATATCGACGCCGCGATCGCCGAACTGGGCGAATTCGTCGCGACGATCGAGGCGCTACCCCATCAGACCGCCCCGCAAGAGGGCGTTTCCCCGGAGAAGGATTGAACCCATGCCCAGCTATACCCCGCCGGTTCGCGATACCCGCTTCATCCTCGACCATGTGCTGAAGATCGGCGACCATGCTGCATTGCCGGGCTTTGCCAATGCCACGCCCGATACCGTCGAGGCGGTGCTGGAAGAGGGTGGGCGCTTCGTGGCGGAAGTGCTGTTCCCGCTCAATGCTTCGGGCGATCAGCAGGGCTGTACCCGCCATGCCGATGGCAGCGTGACGACGCCGGACGGGTTCAAGGACGCCTATCGCCAGTTCGTCGAATCGGGCTGGGGCACGTTGTCTGCGCCGGAGCAGTTTGGCGGGCAGGCGATGCCGCATGTCGTCGCGACTGCGTTCGAGGAATATCTGATCTCCGCCAACATGGCGTTCGCGATGTATCCGGGGCTGACCCACGGCGCGATTGCTGCGCTGCTGGTGAAGGGCTCGCCCGAACAGCAGGCGATGTATGTGCCCAAGATGGTGTCGGGCGAATGGGGCGGCACCATGAACCTGACGGAGCCGCAGTGCGGCACTGATCTGGGCCTCATCAAGACGCGCGCCGTACCGAACGACGACGGGTCTTGGGCGATCACCGGGACCAAGATTTTCATCTCGTCGGGCGAGCATGACCTTACCGACAATATCATCCACCTCGTCCTCGCCAAGACGCCGGGCGCGCCGGAAAGCTCGAAGGGGATTTCGCTGTTCGTCGTGCCGAAGTTCCTGGTCAACGACGACGGATCGCTGGGGGAGCGCAACCCTGTTTCCTGCGGTTCGATTGAGCACAAGATGGGCATCCACGCCAATTCGACCTGCGTCATGAACTACGACGGGGCGAAGGGCTGGCTGGTCGGTGAGGAGATGAAGGGGCTGGCCGCGATGTTCATCATGATGAACGCCGCGCGGCTGGGTGTCGGGTTGCAGGGGCTGGGCGTGGCGGAAACCGCGTATCAGAACGCGGTGATCTATGCGGGCGACCGGCGGCAGGGGCGGGCGCTGACCGGCCCGGCACAGCCGCAGGAAAAGGCCGACACGCTGTTCGTCCACCCCGATGTCCGTCGGATGCTGATGGAGGGCAAGGCGCTGACCGAGGGGCTGCGCGCGCTGTGCCTATGGGGGGCGTTGCAGGTCGATCTGGCGCATATGAGCGAGGATGCGGCGGCGCGTGAACTGGCCGACGATCTGGTCGGGCTGCTGACCCCGGTCATCAAGGGCTATGGCACCGACAAGGGCTATGACGTCGCGACCAACGCGCAGCAGGTCTATGGCGGGCACGGCTACATCGCCGAATGGGGCATGGAGCAATATGTCCGCGATGCCCGGATCGCGATGATCTATGAAGGCACCAACGGCGTGCAGGCGATGGATCTGGTCGGTCGCAAGCTCGCGCAGAATGGCGGCCGGGCGATCCAGCATTTCTTCCGCATCGTCGCCGAAGAGATCGCGGCCGCCAAGGGAGCCGACGCGACCCGTGATTTCGCCGAGCGGCTGGAGCGGGGCCTCAAGGACCTGCAGGCCGCGACCATGTGGTTCATGGCCAACGGGATGCAGAACCCGAACCATGTCGGGGCCGGCGCGCATTCGTACATGCACATCATGGGCATCGTCGCGACCGGCCTGATGTGGCTGCGGATGTTGACCGCGGCGGAGGCGCTGGCGGCGGCGGGCGAGGGCGATCCGGCGTTCATCGAGGGCAAGCGGGTGACGGCGCGTTTCTATGCCGAGCGGATCGTTCCCGACGCCGGCGCGCTTCGTCGCAAGATCGAGGGCGGGGCGGATTCGGTCATGGCGCTCGACCCGGCGCTGTTCGCGCGGGGGTAGGACCTAGCAAATACGTACCCCCGCGCAGGCGGGGGTACGATACTATTTTGGCTTTAGCGCCTTACTTCTCGCGCTTCTTGCGATGCGTCTCAAGGTCGAGGACCGCCGAATCGGCACCCTCCGGCAGCAGGCCCAGCCGCCGCGCGACTTCCTGATACGCCTCGACTTCGCCGCCCAGGTCGCGGCGGAAGCGATCCTTGTCGAGCTTTTCGTTGGTGGTCATGTCCCACAGGCGGCAACCGTCGGGGCTGATCTCGTCGGCCAGGATGATCCGGCTGAAGTCATTGTCCCAGATGCGACCGAATTCGAGCTTGAAGTCGACCAGCCGGATGTTGATCGCGGCGAACATGCCCGACAGGAAGTCGTTCACGCGGATCGCCATGTCGGCCATCTCGTGCAGTTCGTCCTGCGCGGCCCAGCCGAAGCACAGGATATGTTCGTCCGACACCATCGGATCACCGAGCGCGTCGTCCTTGTAATAATATTCGATGATCGTGCGCGGGAGCTGCTGCCCCTCTTCGATGCCCAGCCGCTTGCTGATCGAACCGGCGGCGACGTTGCGCACCACGACCTCGATCGGCACGATCTCGACCTGGCGGATCAACTGCTCGCGCATGTTCAGGCGGCGGATGAAGTGGGTCGGCACGCCGATATTGCCGAGCAGCGTAAAGACATGCTCGGAAATCCGGTTGTTCAGCACGCCCTTGCCGTTGATCGTGCCCTTTTTCTGGGCATTGAAGGCGGTGGCGTCGTCCTTGAAATACTGGATCAGCGTACCCGGCTCCGGACCCTCATAGAGGATCTTTGCCTTGCCTTCGTAGATCTGGCGGCGGCGAGCCATGCGATTCCCTTCAACGAAACGGCGTGGGCCAGAGCAGTCGTGTCCGGCCCCCTGCGGAAAGCCGCCGCATAGCCGAAGGGGCGCGCCCGCGCAATCAGCCCGCGCGCGGTGCCTTGGCCGGCAGGAGATGACGGACGCGCCGCCACAGCAGCAGGCCGAGCAACGCCAGCAGCAACGGCGGCAGGGCAAGTCCGATCAGCGCGAGCGCCGTTCCGATCGTCCAGCGTGCCGAGGCGACCGCAAGGTCGGCGGCGCGGGTAAAGGGCGATGCCGGGTCGAAGCCGCGGATCGCCTGGCCCGAACGATATTCGAACACGACCGGCGTCGCGGCCAGCGCGGCGCGCTGTTCGGCGATGGCGGCGGCGGCATCGCGTTCCGATCCGGTCGCGGCGGCGCGTTGCCGCTCCAGCTCGGCGCGGGCTTCGTGGGTGGTCACGCCGCTACGGGCATCGATCGCGGCCCGTTCGGCGGATGCGGCCTCGCGAGCCTGTGCCAGCTGGTCGATCCTTGCGCCGGCATCCTCGCCGGTGATCTCGGAATCGAGCAGCATGCCGTCCGCTGCCTCTACCCCGCGAATGCCGTCCCGGCCGAACGCACGCGCGACGTCGGGTGCCAGCGAAAAACCGAGCGTCGCCGTGATCTCGTTCTCCTCGCTGCGGCTGTAGCGCATGCCGGTGATGCGGCAGCGCGCGATGCCAAGCCGTTCGCAGGTGGCGGCATGCGCTTCCTGGATGGCGGCGATCCGCGCGGCGGGCAGGCGAAAGCCATAGCGGTAGGAGAAGGCGACACCCGGCGCGGCGGTGACGTTGATGCCGGGGGCTGCTTCGTCGGACATATCCTGCGGCGCCTGGCTACACCCGGCCAGAATCAACGCCGCCATAACAGGAACTCGGTACCGCATACGCCACCTTTGCCTTAATTGAGGCTGAAATGTGGCGTAAATATGGCGAGTGGTCAAGCCGGGGGCATGATCCGGTGCAGCATCGCGACCGTCGCGTCCCATGCGGCGGTGTCCGGCGCGATGAGTTCGACATGTCCGGTGTCGGCGATCTCGTGCAGCGTCAACGTGTCGCCCCGCTCGCGCGCCAAGGCGGCAAAGGCTGGTGCCATGCGGGCCGGCACGATGCGGTCGTCGCGCCCGTTGACCAGATCGATCGGCACGCCGAGCGGCAGCAGACAGGTGACCGAGGTATCGGCAAAGCGATCGGGCCGATCGCCTACCAGCTGCATGATTACCTCGGTACCGCAGCCGTTGTCGGGGCTCGCCTCGACCGCGGCGAGATCGGGCAGTCCGCCGAGGCTGACGACCTGCGCGATCGACAGCGGATCGCCCTGCGCCAGCATGCTGCCCGCCGGCAGGCGATGGCGCGCGGCGAGCCACAGCGCCAGATGCCCGCCCGCCGAATGGCCGAGCGCAACGATTCGTGACAGGTTCAGGGCGTGCGCATCGGCATGGATGCGAAGCAGGTCGGCGGCGTCGGCGACATCGCGGAAGGTGCCCGGATATCCGCCACCATCGCGATCGACGCCGCGATAGTCGATGTTCCAGACCGCGAATCCGCGTTCCCGCAGGTCCGCCGCCACCCAGTCCATCAGCCGCCGATCGGCGATCGCGCTCTGCCAGCATCCGCCATGGACCATCAGTATCGTAGGCCAGCGCCCGGCGGCGGGCCGCCCGGCGGGCAGCCACAGGTCGACGACCTGCAGGCTGTCGTCGCCATAGCGGAATTGATGGTCGGGGTCGGGCCGCGACCGCGCGGTCAGGTCGGGCCACTCCATCGGGGTCCAGGGAATGTCGGGCTTGCGGGGCGGTGTCATATGGTCAATTTTGCAACAGCTGCCGCGAAACGACAATCAAACTGTAATATCGTATAATAAATTGTGACTTGCCGGGCGGTTGGCGGTAAGAGGCAGTGGGGAAGGGCAGCGCTGTCCTGTGGACGGCAGCAGGGGGCGTGTACCGTGGGTAGAATTCGTACGATCGAGCGTGACAAGCTGTTGGATGCCGCCGAAGCGGTCACGATGGAAAAGGGGCCGACGGGCCTGACCATCGCGGCGGTGGCCGAACGGATGGGCATCACCAATGGCGGCGTCCAGTACAGCTTCCGTAGCAAGGAATCGCTGATCGCGGCGATGTTCGAACGCTGGCAGCAGGAATATGCCGAGCACATGATCGAACTGGGCGCCGTTCCCGAGGACGAGGCATCGCGCGTCCGGGCGCATATCGCCTATGGCGCCAATTACGAGGACCGGTCGAAGCGGGGCGCGCCGACGCTGCTGGTCTCGCTGCTCAATTCGCCGCAGCATATGATGCAGGTGCGTCGCTGGTACCGCAACCGCATCGACGCGATCGACCTGTCGACCGATGAGGGGCGCTGGCTACGTCTCGCCTTCGTCGCGATGGAGGGGGCGTTCCTGATGCGGCTGTTCGGGCTGATCGACATGAAGAGCGACGAATGGCACTCGATCGTCGCCGATATCTGGGCATTGGTCGACGGAAAACTGCCGCAGGTGGATCGGGAGTCGGGACGACAGGCCGCCTGATCCCGGTTCGTTCCATTTCGCCCCTCGCGGGGGGCGCATTCCCCTGCTATCGCAGGTGCGATGGCAAGTGATCTGACCGACCCCGGAACGCCGATCGGCGTGTTCGATGCACCGTTCGACAGCGCGCTGTCCGAACGCTACCTCGTTTATGCGCTGTCGACGATCACCGCGCGGTCGCTGCCCGATGTCCGTGACGGGCTGAAGCCGGTGCATCGTCGTCTGCTGTGGGCGATGCGGTTGCTGAAGCTGGACCCGGCATCGGGGTACAAAAAATGCGCGCGCGTCGTCGGCGACGTGATCGGCAAATATCACCCGCATGGTGACCAGTCGGTCTATGACGCGATGGTACGCCTGGCGCAGGATTTCGCGCTGCGTTATCCGCTGGTCGACGGGCAGGGCAATTTCGGCAATATCGACGGCGATAATGCCGCCGCGTACCGCTATACCGAGGCGCGGCTGACCCAGGTCGCGATCGACCTGATGGCGGGCCTCGACGAAGACGCGATCGACTTCCGCCCGACCTATAATGGCGAGGAGCAGGAGCCGGAGCTGTTCCCCGGCATGTTCCCCAATCTGCTGGCCAACGGCGCCAGCGGCATCGCGGTCGGCATGGCGACCAGCGTGCCGCCGCACAACGCCGCCGAATTGTTCGACGCCGCGATCGTGCTGGTCGATCAGCCCGAAGCCGACGATGCGGCGGTGCTGGCGCATGTGCGCGGTCCCGATTTCCCCACCGGCGGCATCGTCGTCGATTCGCCCGCCGCGATTCGCGAATCCTATGCGACCGGACGCGGCGGCTTTCGCGTGCGGGCGCGGCACGAGATCGAGCGGGAGAAGGGCGGCGGCTGGCAGATCGTCGTCACCCAGATCCCGTACGGCGTGCAGAAGGGCAAGCTGATCGAACAGATCGCCGCGCTCATCAACGACAAGAAGCTGCCGATCCTGACCGACGTCCGCGACGAATCGGACGCGGAGATCCGCATCGTCCTCGAACCGCGCAGCCGGACGGTCGACCCGCAGGTGCTGATGGACGGGCTGTTCCGGCTGACCGACCTCGAAACGCGCGTGCCGCTGAACCTCAACGTGCTCGACAAGGATCGCACCCCGCGCGTGATGCCGCTGCGCGAGGCGTTGAAGGCGTGGGTCGACCACCAGTTCGTCGTGCTGCGCCGGCGGAGCGAACACCGGCTGGCGAAGATCGCCGACCGGATCGAACTGCTCGACGGCTATCTTGCGGCCTATCTGAACCTCGACCGGGTGATCGCGATCATCCGGACCGAGGACGAACCGAAACCGGTGCTGATCGCCGAGTTTTCGCTGACCGACCGGCAGGCCGAAGCGATCCTCAACATGCGGCTGCGCAGTCTGCGCAAGCTGGAGGAGATGGAAATCCGCGGCGAGCGGGCGAAGCTGGAAAAGGAGCAGGCCGAACTGACACTGCTGCTGTCCAGTGAAGCGCGGCAGCGGACGCGGATGAAGCGCGATCTGACGAAGATGCGTGACCGCTATGGCCACGACACCGTGCTGGGCGCGCGTCGCACCACGGTTGAGGAAGCTGCGCCGGCGCGCGAAATCCCGGCCGAGGCGATGATCGAGCGCGAGCCGCTGACCGTCATCCTGTCGCAGCGCGGCTGGGTGCGGGCGCTCAAGGGTCATGTCGAGCTGGCGTCGGCGGACACCGCCCGGTTCAAGGAAGGCGACGGCCCGGCCTTTGCCTTCCACGCGCATACCACCGACAAGCTGCTGCTCGTGACCGATGGCGGGCGATTCTACACGCTGGGCGCGGACAAGCTGCCCGGCGGGCGCGGCTTTGGCGAACCGGTGCGGGCGATGATCGACCTCGACGGCGAAGCGCGGATCGTTGCCCTGTCGCGCGCCGCTGCGTCCGAACGGCTGCTGCTGGCGGCGACCGACGGGCGGGGCTTCATGGTGCGGGTGGCCGATGTGCTGGCCGAAACGCGCAAGGGCAAGCAGGTGATGGCGCCGCGTCCGGGGGCGAAGCTGAAGGTCGTCCGGCCGATCGCCGCCGACGACGATTATGTCGCGTCGATCGGCGACAATCGCAAGCTGGTGCTGTTCCCGCTGGCCGAACTGGCGGAAATGGCGCGCGGGCAGGGGGTGCAATTGCAGCGCTTCCGCGATGGTGGCCTGTCCGACGCGCGCACGCTGCGCTTCGCCGACGGGTTGCACTGGACCATGGGCGGGGAAACCGGGCGGATGCGTACCGAAAGCGACCTGTCACCGTGGCGTGCGGCACGCGGTGCCGCCGGACGGATGCCCCCGAACGGTTTCCCGCGCGATAATCGTTTTTGATCGCGCGACCGCGGGTTTCAGAAGCTCTTAACCTCCATCGGCCATATCGGTAGCCGATGGCGTTCGGCAGGCAGATACTTTCGGCATTCAGGTCGCAGGCATTTCCGATTCCGGAACACGGGAATCGCGTGCCTATTGCCTGCGTCGCGCCGACGCCGGATCGGCCGGTCGCCGACCCGCGCGAACCGATCCTCGATTTGCTGCCGCTGCCGACCGCGATCGTCGCGGCCGATGCCGATCGGGTGGTGTTCGAAGCGGTCAACAGCGCGTTCCGCGCCGCCGGCTTCACCACCAGCCAGGGGCGCGCGGCACTGCTGCACGAAATCGGCGACGCGGTGCTGGCGTTCCTGCTGTCGGCGGACACCCAGCGGCGGATGCGGCTGCGCCTCGGCGATGCGGTCGACAGCCGCCATTATGACGTGACGCTCGCCCGGCGGCCGGAATCCGCCGGCATCGCCCGCTGCATGATGTCGCTGGTCGACCAGACCCCCGAACAGCGCACCGAAACCAGCCTGCGCCGCGAGATGAGCACCGATTCGCTCACCGGCCTGCCGAATCGCACCGGCTTCGGCGATCTGGTGGAGGAACGGGTCGCCGCCGGCGACCGCGCGCATTATGCGGTGCTGGCAATCAATCTCGACCGGTTCAGCCGGGTCAACGCCTGCATGGGGTCGCTGTCGGGCGACGAATTGCTGATCTCGGTCGCCCGCCGGCTAAAGGGAGTGTTGCGCGGCTGCGACGTGCTGGCGCGTACCGGCGGCGACGAATTCGCGGTGCTGCTGGGGCTGCGCGACGGGGCCGACGATGCGTTGCACGCGGCGTCGCGGCTGCAACAGGCGCTGGTGCAGCCGTTCCAGCTGTCCGATTTCAGCATCCGCGTCGAATGTTCGATCGGCATTGCGCTCGGCGAGGACGCCGATGCCGAGGCGGAGGACGTGATCCGTCACGCCCAGTTTGCGGTCAAGCGATCGAAGCGCACCGGGCAGACCGAAGTCTATCGCCCGCATCTGTTCGACATCGTGCGCAGCCAATTCTCGATCGAAACCCGCCTGCGGCATGCGCTGGAGGACCGGCAACTCCATCTGGCGTTCCAGCCGATCTGCGACCTGTCCAACGGCCGGATCAGCAGCTTCGAAGCGCTGGCACGGTGGCGCACGCCGGAGGGGGAGGATATCTCCCCAGTCGATTTCATTCCGGTGGCCGAGGAATCGGGGCTGATCGTACCGCTCGGGCGCTGGGCGATGGACGAGGCGGCACGGACGCTGGCGGCGTGGGACGCAGCGGCCGGCGGCGATTGCGGTGCGCGGATGGCGGTGAACCTGTCGGCGGTGCAGTTGCAGCGCGACAATGTGGAGGCGATGTTCGCCGAAGTGCTGGCCGAGCACCGGCTGTCGGGCGACCGCTTCACCATCGAACTGACCGAAAGCGCGTTCGTCGTCGATCCCGACCGCACGCTGCGCACGATGCTGGCGCTTCGCGACATGGGCGCATCGATCGCGATGGACGATTTCGGGACCGGCTATTCCAACCTCGCCTATTTGCAGAAGCTGCCGATCGACAAGCTGAAGATCGACCGCAGCTTCGTCACCGGCATGTTGGCCGACCGCGACAAGGTTGCGATCGTGCGCGCGATCCTCAGTCTCGCCCAGGCGCTCGGCCTGCGCACCACGGCGGAGGGGATCGAGACACAGGAGCTGGAACATACGCTGGTCGCGCTCGGCTGCGCCTTTGGCCAGGGCTATTTCTATTCGCGGCCGGTGGATGCCGATGCCGCCTATGCGTTGCTGCTGGCCCGCAACGCCTGAGCCACCACCTCGTCGGCGATTGCCGCCGTCCGGTTCGGGTCGGGAAACCCCTCGGCGATCCACCGATCCTCGACCTGCCGCAGCGCCCGCGCCACATCGGGCCCGCGCGCCAGCCCGCGTTCGACCAGTGCCCCGCCCGACAACGGCAGGCTGGGCCGCGTCCAGCCGGCGACCGTTGCCGCTGCCGCCGCGTCGTCGTGCAGCAGCAGCCGATCGACCGCGCCCTCGATCCCCAGTCGATAGCCGAGCGCCAGTGGACTGTCCGTCCCGTCGCCCAGCGCCACGGCAATCCGCTTGCGCTGCGCATTGGACAGTTTCAGCCGGGCAGTAACCCCCTCCGCATTGCCGGCGTCGAGCAGCGCGGCGAGCCGCCGGATCGGATCGGGCGCGATATCCCCCGCCGCTTCCGCCGCGACCAGCGCCGCCAGCCGATCAACGGCGGCAGTGTCCAGTTCGGGCAGGACCGGTTGCCAGATGGCGTGTCCGACCATCAGCCGCAGCACGTCGACGGCGCCACGCGCGACCAGCAGCTTGAGCAGTTCGTCGGCGATCCGCTCGCGCGACAACGCCATCAGATCGTTCGCCCGCGCGACGCAAGCCGCCAGCCCGTCGGCATCGGGCGCGTCGCCGAACCGCGCAAGAAAGCGGAAGAAGCGCAGGATGCGCAGGTGATCCTCGGCAATCCGGCGCAGCGGATCGCCGATGAAGCGTACCCGCCCGGCACGCAGATCGGCGACGCCGCCGAAATAGTCGTACAGCCGGTGATCGGCCATATCGGCATAGAGCGCGTTCATCGTGAAATCGCGCCGCGCGGCATCGGCCTGCCAGTCGTCGGTGAAGGCGACCTCGGCATGGCGGCCATCGGTGGTCACGTCGTGGCGCAGCGTCGTCACCTCAACCACCGTGCCGCTGGTGACGGCGGTGATCGTCCCGTGCGCGATGCCGGTAGGGATCGCCTTGATCCCCGCCGCCTCCAGTCGGTGCACGACCTCGTGCGGCGGGTGGATCGTCGCGACGTCGATATCGGCGACCGGTAGCCCGAGCAGCGTGTCGCGCACCGCGCCACCGACATAGCGCGCCGCGCCGTCGCCCAGCGCCGCGGCCAGCCGGTCGAGCCCCGGACGCGTCATCCAGTCGGCCGGGGGCAGGGTGGTAGCTTCGGTCACGGCCATCTCAGTCTTTGCGCCAGGTTGACGATCATCGCCGCCGTCGCACCCCAGATGCGCCGATCCCCGAAGATCAGTTCGTAATAATGCCGCTCGCGCCCTTCGTGCCAGCGGCTGCCACGTCCGTGGTTCGCGCTGTCGAGCAGGAAGGCGAGCGGGACTTCGAAGATCGCGTCGACCTCGCGTGGATGCGGCACCAGCGGCAGGTCGGCAGGAATGGTCGCCAGCACCGGCGTCACTTCGAACCCGGTCACCGTGTGATAGCGGTCGAGCGTCGCCACCACCTCCGCGGTGCCCGTTGGCAGGGCGATCTCCTCACCGGCCTCGCGCAGTGCCGCGCCGATCGCGCCGGCATCGCTCGGGTCGACGCTGCCGCCAGGAAAAGCCACCTGTCCGGCATGGGTGCGCAGGTCGTCGGTACGCTGGGTCAGCAGCACGCCGGGGTCCGCCCGGTCGGTCACGGCGATCAGCACCGCCGCCGCACGCCATCCGCCCTCGGGCATCGGCGCCTCGCCGTTCAAATCCCCCACCAGCAGCGGCCCGGCGGGCGCCGCGAGCCGTGCCCGCAGCCGCTCCGCCAGCGTCATGCCGGTTCGAACGGGAAGAACGCGCCCTCGCTCCACAATCCGCGCCGTCCGTCGGGTCCTTCGACCAACTGCTCGGCCAATTCGTAGAAGACGGTTCGTGCGATCAATGCGTCCATGCCGCCGCGCACCCGCAGATAGGGGCGGGGGGCGTCCATCGTCCCCTCGATCCGGATCGGGTGGTCGGCGTCGGCCACTGCCACCTCTTCGGTATTCAGCCGGAACGCGATGCGGCCCTGCTCGCCCTCACCCGACAGCTTCGCCTCGACCGCGACGAACGGCGCATCGTCGACCGCGATCGACAGCTTTTCGACGGGGGTGACCAGCACGTGCGAGCCATCGGGTTCGCGCCGCAGGATCGTCGCGAACAGCCGAACCATCTCCGCCCGCGTGATCGGGCTGTCCTGGTGGAACCAGCTGCCATCGGCCGCGATCCGCATCTCGCTATCCCCGCAATGCGTGGGGTTCCAGCGATCGACGGGCGGCAGCTTCGCCTCGGCGGCAAGGCGCGCAACCTCGGCAAGCGACAGCGAAGCGAAATCGGCGGGGGGCTGCATGGGCATGAAAATCCGTTAGCTCGCTCTGCCCGCCCACGACAAGGGGGTCAGGCCGCGAGCGCGATCCTGGGGGCGAGAATGCCCGATCGTACAGGGATGTCGCCCCGCGCCAGCAGCCGTGCCTGCTCGTAGGGACCGGGCATGCGCCATCCGCCGGTGCGATCGGCAGTAAAGCCGAAGCGGTGATAATAAGGCGCGTCGCCGACCAGCATCAGCGGCGCGTCGTCCCCCGCCGTCGCGATCGCCCGGTGCATGAGCGCATGGCCGATCCCCATGCCCTGCCGATCTGGCGCGACCGCGACCGGGCCAACCATGACCAGCGGCAGCGCGCCGCCCTCGTCACAATCCAGCTGCACCGGCCAGCACTGGATGCATCCGACCAGTCGTCCATCCTCGACCAGTGCGAAGCTCAGCGCCGCGATCGGCGACAGCCCGGCGCGCACGCGATAGGCCGTTCGGCCCCGCCGGTCGTGACCGAAGGCGGTGTCGAGCAGCGCCTCGACCTCGGCGGCGGGAACGGCGGCAAGCGGCAACAGGTCGGTCAAGGGTCGGTCCAGTCGGCAAGTCGGATGCTGGGCGCCTGTACCGCCGCGCGGGCGGGGCACAAGCGAAGATTCGGGCGGCGGCTTACGTCTCCGCCCCCTTCTGCTATCGCGCGCATATTCCCAGATGATGACAGGTGCCGCTTGCGCGATTCGCTTCAGTTAGAAGTCCATGATGTCGAAGTGAATGTCCTGACCGGCATTTATTCCGAGGAAACCCATCTGCCGCAGCCGCTGCGCATCTCGATGACGGTCGACCTCGATTGCCCCGAACGCTTTACGCCCGACACGCCGCTGTCGGCGTCGAAAAGCTATATGGACCTGAAGGAAGCGGCGACCACCTCGCTGCCGCCCGGCGTGCATTTCACGCTGATCGAGGGGGTGGCCGACCATATCGTCGACACGCTGTTCCTGTCCGATCCGCGGGTGCAGCGGGTGAAGATCCGCATCGTGAAGCTCGCCATCGCCGAAGCGGGCGAATCGATCGGCGTCACCATGGTCCGGCACCGGCGGTGAGCCGCCCGCTGGCGCTCGTCACCGGCAGCTTCCGGCGGCTGGGCGGGCATATCGCGGTGCGGCTGGCCCAGGCCGGGCATGACGTCGCGCTCCATGCATCGCATCCGGGCGACCCCGATGCGGACGTCGTCGCGGCGATCGCGGCGGCGGGGGCGGCGCATCATATCTTCGCCGCCGATCTGGGCGAGGGCGATGTCGCGGCGGGGCTGATCGCTACCGTCGCGGCGCAGTTCGGACGGCGGGTCGACCTGCTGGTCAACAACGCCTCGTGCTTTCGCGCCGACGATGCCGACCATCCCACGGCCGAATCGCTGGTGGCGCATTTCGCGGTAAATGCCGCCGCACCTTTTATGCTGGCGACGGCGCTGGCGGCGCAGGGTGGCGGCGCGGTGGTCAATATCCTCGACCAGCGCATCGCTCATCCGCATCGCGACCAGCTGGCCTATACCCTGTCGAAACAGGCGCTGGGGGAGGCGACGCGCACGCTGGCTCTGGCTCTGGCACCGCGGGTGCGCGTGAACGGAGTCGCGCCGGGGCTGACGCTCGCGACCGAGGACTATAGCGCGGGGCAGGTCGATCGCCTGGCCGCGCTGATGCCGCTCGAACGGCTGCCGACGGTGGATCAGGTGGCCGATGCCGTCCTGTTCCTTGCGGGGGCAGGCGCGTCGACCGGGCAGGTGCTTTTCGTCGATGGCGGGGCGGGGTTGGTGTCGTTCGAACGCGATTTCGTCCACCTCGCCCGCTGAACCGGGGTCAGCCGGCCCGCCCGTCCTCGCACCGGCCGAGCGATTCGCGCACGAACGCGAAGTCGTCGCGAGCGATCGCCGCATTGTCCGCGTCCTGCGACTGCAGGCTGGCGTCGGGCAGCGCGGCGGGCAGGCCGCAGGCCAGACGGTACCAGGCCAGCGTGTCCGGCTTCGGCGCACCCCCGGCCTCATCGATGATATCGCCCAGCGACAGTGCCCAGCGGCGCTGCTCGCCCGGCCGGCGCAGGACCAGCAGCGACACCGGCGCGCCCGTCGTGGTCTGAAGGAAAATCTGCGTCTCGCCTTCGCCCGGCAGGGTGCCGGGCACGTGGAAGGCATTGCCGATCCCGGTGATCGTTGGCGGGGCATCGGGGGCGATCACCTCGCGCACCACCTCGCGCACTCGTTGGTCCAGCATCGGCGCCCACGCGAATTGCGCATCCGGGGTGACCAACTGTACCTGATCGGGACGCCCCGCCACCGCTCGGGCAAAGGCGATGACCCGCTGCCGCTTGAGGTTGGGCGCGCGCCCGCGCGGATCGAACGGCACGTCGACAAGATAGCCAACCCGTGCGGGCAGCGGGCCATTCGCGCGAATCAGGGCGCCGACATCGGCCGTGACATAGAAACGCACATATCCTGCGGCCAGGCCGGGGGCCTCGTCCGGTGCGATCCGCGCGACCGAGCGAATCGTCGCATCCAGCACGATGTCGCTGTCCAGCGCCAGCCGGGCGAGGCGGGCATAGGCGACCGGCGCCGAATCGGGGGTAGCGGTAACAGGGGCGGGTCCACCCTGCCGTGCAGAAACCGGTGAACATGCGACTATGCAAAGCGAGATTGCTGCGGTAGCGAGCGGCGTGCGTTTCATGCACTCGCTCTTACCGCCCGGAAAACTGTGGTTACAGACTTATTTCGGTCATGGGGCGATTGTACGAATGTTTCGTCCGACAAAGCGTTTGCGTCGTTTAAAAGGCCGCGATAGACAATCGTGGTCCGGAATGCCGCGTAGCCCCGGACACGCGGTCGTTGCGCGCCGGTTTTGGCCGGACGGAGTGACCCAATGTACCGGGCTAGAGGAGTTTGGTTGCTGAATGGCTTACGCTGACCAAAAAGCAGGTAGTGGCCGGATCGTCGCGCTGATCATCGTGGGGATTCTCCACGTCGTGATCGGGTACGCGTTCATCTCCGGCCTTGCCTACAAATATGTGAAGAAGGCGGTTGAAGACACCGAGACGTTCGACGTCGAGGAACCGCCGCCCCCGCCCGAGGAGATTCCTCCTCCCCCGCCGCCGCCCGAACAGCCGCAGCCGCAATCGCCGCCGCCGGTCGTGACGCCGCCGCCGATCGTTCGCACACAGGCCCCGCCGCCTGTGGTGATTCAATCGGTGACGACGCCGCCTCCAGCTTACAACCCGATTCCGACCGCCGGCCCGCCCGCGCCGCCGGCACCGGTTGCACCACCGGCGCCGCCGGCACCGGTGGTCAGCAAGGCAGCAGGGGCAAAGGGCGATCCGGCGCAGTGGATCACCAACGACGACTATCCGCCCAGCGCGCTTAACAGCGGCGATGAGGGTGTGACGGGCATCGCTTGGGACATCAATGCGCAGGGTCGCGTCGAAAACTG
Organism: Sphingomonas sp. Leaf23; assembly: GCF_001421585.1. Classification (NCBI taxonomy): domain Bacteria; kingdom Pseudomonadati; phylum Pseudomonadota; class Alphaproteobacteria; order Sphingomonadales; family Sphingomonadaceae; genus Sphingomonas; species Sphingomonas sp. Leaf23. The sequence goes on from NZ_LMKR01000001.1 coordinate 221,360, forward strand.
CCGCGTGACGTCGTCGTCGGGCTCGGCTGCGCTCGATCGCGCCGCCTGCTCCGCGATCACCCGTCGCGGTCGGTACAGCCCGGCGCTCGATCAGTCCGGCAATGCGATCCGGTCGAGTTCGTCGCGTCGCGTTCGCTGGCAGCTGCCGGCCGATCGGTAAGACCGGGTACCTCGCGACCTTCGGGTCGCGGGGACGTCCGGGGCAATATTCTTCCAGAACATATCAGCTCTTAAGGAAACTATTCGATGTTGACCCCCATCCTTGCCGCCGGTGCGCCTGCCGGGGCTCCGAACTTCGGCTTCTACGAGGCACTGCAGCAGGGCGGCGCGATCGCGATCAGCACGCTGGCTATTCTCGTGATCATGTCGGTCGGTTCGTTCTACATCCTCTTCACCAAGCTGTTCGAACAGCAGAAGATCATGAACCAGGCGAAGCGCGTCCGCGCCCAGTTCTGGCAGTCGAACTCGCTGCGTGAAGGCGCCGCCAAGCTCGACAAGAACTCGGCCTATCGGCAGATCGTCGACGACGGCCTCGCGGCACAGGAACAGCACGGCAAGCTGACCGATCCGGTCGAAGCACACGACTGGCTGCACGGCTCGCTCGCCCGTTCGGAATCGGCCATCAACTCGAAGCTGAACAGCGGCCTGCCGTTCCTCGCGACCGTCGGCGCCACCTCGCCGTTCGTCGGTCTGTTCGGTACCGTGGTCGGCATCTACCGCGCGCTGGTGAAGATCGGTGCCGCCGGTCAGGCCGCCATTGGTGACGTCGCCGGTCCGGTCGGTGAAGCGCTCATCATGACCGCCATCGGTCTGGTCGTCGCGGTTCCCGCCGTTCTCGCCTACAACTGGCTGCAGAGCCGCAACAAGTCGATCCAGAAGGACCTGTCGTCGTTCTCGAACGACGTGCTTGGCTTCCTTGCTTCGAACGGTGCGGTTCGTCCGACCGTCGCTGCTCGTGGCCCGGCTCCGGTCGCCAAGCCGGCAGTCGGCAGCACCACCGCCGGCCAGGCTGGTGGCGTGCCGACCGCACCGCGCGTCTGATCTGACGGCGCTACACCGCCGGGCCCGTGATCGGGCCCGGCGGTTCGATTGAGTAGAAGTGGATAGGATAGCCTCATGGCGATGAGTGTTGGCGACGGCGGCGATGACGCCCCCCTCTCGGACATCAATACCACGCCGCTCGTTGACGTCATGCTCGTGCTGCTGATCATCTTCCTGATCGCGGTTCCGGTCGTGGTCCAGCAGGTGAGCGGCCTAAAGGTCCCGAAGGTCGTGTTCGAACCGACGACGACCAAGCCGGAAAACGTCTCGTTGTCGGTGCAGGGTCTCGATGGCCAGTGCGCGGTATACTGGGGTCTGACCCGCGTCACGGCGGACGAGCTGCGCGCTCGTGCGGTCAAGAAGCTGGAAGACGAAGTTGCCCGTCAGGGTGGCGTCGGCAACCCGAACCTCGAACTGCCCGAAGTGCATATCCGCGGCGACGTGAACACGCCGTATCGTTGCATTGGCGGCACGATCTACACGATGCAGGCGGCCGGGTTCACGAAGGTCGGGTTCATTTCGGAACCGGACCCGAACACCACGCCGCGCACGCGTCAATAGGAGTAGCCTGACATGGCAATGAGCAGTGGCGGTCGCGCAGACGACGAACCGATGATGGATATGAACACGACGCCGTTGATCGACGTGCTGCTCGTGCTGCTTATCATGTTCATCATCACCATTCCGATCCAGAGCCACGCGGTGAAGGTCGACCTTCCGCAGCCGGATAACCGGCCGCAGAACAACATCGACCCGCAAAAGAACAAGATCTCGATCAACGCGCAGGGGCAGACCCTCTGGAACGGTTCGCCGGTCGATGAGGTGACGCTGACCCAGTATCTGGATCAGACGGTGGCGATGAGCCCGCAGCCCGAACTGCACTTCCAGCCCGACGCGACTGCGCGGTACGAAGTGGTCGACGGCGTGCTGGCGATCATCAAGCGTGCCAACGTGACGAAGCTTGGCTTCGTCGGCAACGAGCAGTATCGCGGCGATTTCTGATCGCTGATCGCTCGGCCGGTCAAACGGCGGATCAAGGGGCGGCCTTCGGGTCGCCCTTTTTTGTGTCTGCGCGCGGGCAAGGCGCTTGTGCAACCGTCTTTAAAGTGAAACATTGATGTCATCACGATGTAACAAACAGGAGATGATGTCATGCGAATCGGAACGCGCGCACTGCTTGGCTCTGCGCTGGCGGTGATGGGGATCGCCACCAGCGCGAACGCCCAGGATGCTCAATATGCCCATGCCGCGATCAAGTCAGGCAATCTGCTTTCCGCCGAACGCACGCTCGAGCGCGAAACCCGCGCTGGAAGCCGCGAGCCGGAAGTGCTGCTGAACCTCGCTGCCGTTTACGCCATGACGCAGCGCCCGTCCGAAGCACGCGACCTGTATCAGCGCGTGCTGGACGCCAAGGACGCGTCGCTGGTGATGCCCTCCTCGCAGGTGGCGAGCTCGCATGACGTCGCCCGCCGCGGCCTACGCTTGCTCGACCAGCCGAGCTCGATGCAGCTGACCGCACGCTGATCTTCGGGTCGATCGATCCGGTTACTCGAAGGGAAGCCGGATCGATCGGGTGAATCAGTTGGTTGCGAATAATCCGGTCGCGTCTCCTGGCTCGGCACGCAATGCCGCTCTCGATGTCCGCTGCTTGGTTTGATACCTCCCTAATCCAGTAAGTTTTTGCAGCAGGGCCGGGCGAAAACGGGGATGTGGTTTGCGTTAGCATTCGGGCGGTAAAACGGCAGGATGTTCGGATGTGAGCAGGTGCCCGCCGGTGCAGATAATGACGAAGGCAGGAATGTCGCCGTCAACGCTGCCGACCTGACGGGCATTGATCGGCATGTGCGGCGAGGGGTTGTGGTGACAATGCTCTCGTTGTTGCCGTTGCCGACTCGCTGATCGCAGGAGATCGCGAAGCCGACGCATGAGCTTTTGCGCAGGTTGGCTGCGGCGCGGCCTACCAGTGAGTGTTTCCGGAATTTTTCCTAGGTGTCGCTGATCGCTTGATCTTTATTTGCGACCACGTCAGCCGTTCGCTGGCTCGGCCAACGCCTTGGGTCGTTGATGACTGGTCGGCGTTCAATATGCATGGCGCAAACGCCTGCACGAGCGCGATTTGGGTAAGTCGCTAAGTCCTCAGCACCGTCTGCCGCCTGCCCGCCGAGCATCATAAACGCTACGATAACTTGAGGGCGTATGCCCCAGTGGACGTAGAGGCCGGAGCGGTGGGTTGAGTTTGGCTAGGCTCGGAGCGCCGGCACGGTTTCCGCGCCTTGCGGGTCTGTCGCTGGTCCAAGCACGACGCGGTTCATGGCCGCGAGCACTCGCCAACTGCATCAAATCTGTTGAAGCGATGGCCGGTCGCCGCTGATACCAGTCAGTCTGGGTTGCCGTTCCCAAGGGCTAAAGCCTTTCTTCGCCATGGCTGGTCGCCATTCAGTTTGAGGCGGGCGCCAACAGAAAAAACCCAATGCCGTAGGGCAGAAGTCATTAGAATTTTGCTCGAGCGTCAGCGATCCGGAATTCCTTTGAGCGAGGAGAATAGCACGCTCCTCCGCGCCAGCGCTGCTCGTGGATCGCTTCCGGCCCGGCGGCACCGGCCGAACCGTCGCCCATCGTCGACGGTTCGGCTGTCGCAATCATGATCGGTCAGCGAACGGTCAAGGTCGCGGTCTTCAGCTGGGTCGAGCTGTTGCCCGCGCTGATCGTGAAGGTACCCGGCTCCACGACACGGTGCATGTCGACGTTCCAGAAGGCGAGATCGCTCGGCTTCACATCGAACGTCACTGTCCGGCGTTCGCCCGGTTGCAGCGTGACGCGCTGGAAATGCTTCAGTTCGAGCACTGGGCGCGTCACCGTCGCTTCATCATCGCGGACATACAGCTGGACGACCTCATCGCCGGCGCGGCGGCCGGTATTGGCAACATCGACCGACACACGGACGGTTTCGTCGCGGCCGATCGTTGTCTTGGCCAGCCGCGGCGCGCCGACGGTGAAGCTGGTATAGGACAGGCCATAGCCGAACGGGTATAACGGTGCCGTGCTGTCGAACAGATAGCCGCGCCGCGAGGTCGGCTTGTGGTTGTAGAAGATCGGCAGCTGTCCCTCGCTGCGCGGCACCGACACTGGCAGCTTGCCGCCGGGGTTGGCGCGGCCGAGGATTACATCTGCCACGGCATGGCCAGTTTCTTGACCCAGATACCACCCCTCGACGATCGCGGGGGCGGTCGTGTCGAGGTAGGTTGCGGCGAGCGGTCCGCCGTTCAGCAGAACCACCACCACCGGTTTGCCGGTCGCGAACAGGCGGCGGGCGAGTTCGTTCTGTTCGCCGATCAGGTCGAGCTTCTGCCGGTCGCCCAGATGGTTGTCGGCCCAGGCTTCGCGGCTGAGCTGTTCGTTTTGGCCCAGCACCAGCAGGATCGTGTCGGCCTGCGCGGCCTTGCGCACGGCTTCCTCGATCAGCGGGGCGTTTTCGGCGGCCGGGACCAGTTCCACCTTGTCAGCGGCCCATTGGCGGCTGCGGGTCAGGCGGACGCCTTCGGCATAGTCGACCGAGAAGCGGCCCTGCGCGGCCTGCTGCATCCCTTCCAGCACGCTGACGACGTGCTTGGGTACATCCGAATAGCCCCCGATCGGGGTGTCGCGGGCATGGGTACCGACGACCAGCATCTTGCCCACCCTGGCCGGGTCGAGCGGCAGGAGGTTGTTGTGGTTCTTGAGCAGCACCATCGATCGCACGGCGGCTTCGCGAGCGAGGGCGATCGCGTCCGGCGTGGCGGTCTTCGCCTCGGCGGTGCGGGCGTCGGCATAGGGGTTTTCGAACAACCCCATCTGGAACTTCATGGTCAGGATACGGCGGACGGCATTGTCGACCTGCGCCTGCGGCACCTGACCCGACTTCACCATCGCGGCGAGCGTCGACCAGCCCTCCGCATCGGGCAGCTCCATGTCGACCCCGGCGTCGAGCGCGCGGCGGCCGGCGGCGGCCATGTCGGTGCCATAGAGATGGTGGCGGGTATTGAGTTCCTTGATCGCGAAATAGTCGCTGACCACCGACCCCTTATACCCCCATTCGCGGCGCAGCACGTCGTCGAGCAGCCATTTGTTGGCATGGCTGGGGATGCCGTCGATCTCGTTATACGACGCCATCACCGCCTGCACCGGCAGTTCCTTTACCGCGCGTTCGAATGGCGGGAAGAAATTCTCGCGCAGCGTCCGTTCGGAGATGTTGGCCGGGCCGACATTGGTGCCGTTTTCGGGCTGGCCATGGCCGGTCATGTGCTTGAGCGTGACCATGACCTTGTCCGCCTTCAGCGGCAGGGTCGTGCCCTGGAACCCGCGGATCGCCGCCAGCCCCATCTCGCCGACCAGATGCGGGTCCTCGCCATAGGTTTCCTCGATCCGGCCCCAGCGCGGGTCGCGGGCGACGTCGACGACGGGGGCGAGCGCGAGGTTGGCCCCACGCGCGCGCATCTCCCGCGCGGCCACGCCGAATACGCGCTCGACCAGTGCCGGGTCCCAGCTCGATGCCAGCGCGATCGACTGCGGAAAGCTGGTCGCACCGCGCGCGACATAGCCGTGCAGCGCCTCTTCATGCATGATCATCGGGATGCCCAGCCGGGTCTGCTCGACGGCCCAGCGCTGCGCGGCGTTGATATAGTCGGCGGTTTCCTGCGCGGTGCGGTTGACCGCATCCGCGGCGACACCGGCGGCATTGTTGCTGACGGTCACACCGCGCTTGTCCGACGGACGGGTGATCTGTCCCAGGCCGTTGGGAAAGGCGCGGGCGGCCTTTGCCGCCGAGAAATTGCCCTGTGCGTCCTGAATGTCGCCCTTCTTCTCCCAGATGCCGATCATCTGGGCGACCTTTTCCTCCAGCGTCATGCGGCGCAGCAGGTCCTCGACACGCGCCTGCACCGGCTGCGATGCGTCCTTGTAGAGCATCTTGTCGGCGGCAGCGGGACGGGCAGGGCGGTTCTGTGCGATGACGGTGCCGGTGGCAGCGGTCGCCAGCAGGCAGGCGAGCGCAAGGCGAACGGGCTTGGACGCAAGGGTCACGATCTCTCTCCCATGACATTCGGCGTCCGGCCATGCCGTCACCGTATTTGGTAGCGCTATCAGCTATCGAGCCGGCCGCGATGCGTCAACCGATGGTCGCGATTTGCAATCGGCACGGCCGCGCCATAATCAGCGTCATGAAGGAGCCAACACTTTTCATGGATAAACCCAGTCGCCGCAGCGGGGGCAGCATCACGATACAGGATGTTGCGCGAACCGCCGGAGTTTCGGCGATGACCGTATCCCGAGTCGTGAATGGCGGGGCGAATGTCCGCCCGTCGACGCGCGAGGCGGTGTTGGCCGCGATCGACCAGCTGAACTATTCGCCGAACAGCGCCGCGCGCAGCCTGGCGGCGGGGGAGGCCGCGCAGATCGGTCTGCTCTATGCCAATCCGTCGATGGCTTATCTCTCGCAATTCCTGATCGGTGCGCTGGAAGGCGCGCGCAAGGTCGGCTGCCATCTGGTCCTCGAACCCTGTGACGGCGATAGCCCGGAGGCGCAGGCGGAGGGGGCGCGGCGCTTTGCATCGACGCCGGTGCAGGGCGTGATCCTGCCGCCGCCGTTGTCGGATGCGGCGCTGGTGCAGGACGAACTGGACGCGGCGGGTACGCCGTCGGTCGCGGTCGCGGTCGGCATGGCGCAGCCGGGGCGGGCTTCGGTGCGGATCGACGATTATGCGGCGGCAAAGGCGATGACCGAGCACCTGATCGGACTTGGCCATCGCCGGATCGGTTTCGTGCGCGGGAATCCCAATAACGGGGCGAGCGGCGAGCGCTGGCGCGGCTTCGTCGCGGCGGTCGAGGGGGCCGGACTGTCGCTGGCCGACATGCCGGTCGAACAGGGGCTGTTCACCTATCGATCGGGCATCGATGCGGCCGAGGGGCTGATCGACCGGCCCGACCGGCCGACCGCGATCTTTGCCAGCAACGACGACATGGCGGCGGCGGCGATTAGCGTGGCGCATCGGCGCGGGTTGCACGTGCCCGAGGATCTGAGCATCGTCGGGTTCGACGACACGTCGCTTGCCACGACGACCTGGCCGGAGATCACGACGATCCGGCAACCAATCGCGACGATGGCCGAGGCGGCGGTCGAGATGTTGCTGGCGCGGATTCGCGACCGTCGCGCTGGCGTCGACGATGGCGAGAATGAGGATCGGGTGCTGGACCACGAGCTGGTCGTGCGCGAATCATCGGGGCCTGCGCCCCGCTAAGGATGGGCCACGCCCGCGCATCGTCGCAATCGACGCGACGGGTTGCTCGCGGCGCTTGCAATTATCATAATAATTCGCCACCGTTACCGCTAACACGCCGTCATGCGCGGCAGTGAGACTGGGAGTGGATGGGGATGACAGAGGCGAGCGGGGAGCGCGTGAACATCGCGCTTGTCATCGCCATCGTCGCGGTGGCGACGATTGGCGGTTTGCTGTTCGGATATGACAGCGGTGCGGTGAACGGGACCCAGGAAGGGCTGAAGACCGCCTTTGGCCTGAGCGAAGCGGGATTGGGCTTCACGGTCGGCTCGCTGCTGATCGGCTGCTTCGTCGGCGCGTTCCTGGCGGGGAAGCTGGCCGATGCGATGGGCCGCCGCAAGGTGATGATGCTCGCCGCCGTGCTGTTCCTGATCGGTGCGCTGGTGCAAGGGTTCAGCCATGTCCAGCTGCTGTTCGTCGTGGCGCGCTTCATGGGCGGCATGGCGGTCGGTGCGGCATCGGTGCTGTCGCCCGCCTATATCTCCGAAGTCGCCCCGGCGAACATTCGCGGGCGGATGACCACCATCCAGCAGATCATGATCATCACCGGCCTGACCGCCGCGTTCGTCGTGAACTATTACCTCGCCGCAGCGGCCGGTGCCTCCACCTCGATCTGGTGGGGCGGCTATGAGGCGTGGCGCTGGATGTACTGGATGCAGGCGATTCCGGCCGCCGTGTTCCTGGTTGCGCTGCTCTTCATTCCGGAAAGCCCACGCTATCTGGTGCAGAAGGGGCGGATCGACGAAGCGCGCATCGTGCTGACCCGGCTGTTCGGCCCGGCGGCGGCCGCTGCCAAGGTGCGCGACATCGAGGCGTCGTTCAGCAAGGACCACAAGCCGTCGCTGCGCGACATCATGGACCCGGTGAAGGGCGGCATTCGCCCGATCGTCTGGGCCGGCCTCGTGCTGGCGGTGTTCCAGCAGCTGGTCGGCATCAACGTCATTTTCTATTATGGCGCGACGCTGTGGCAGCTGGCAGGCTTTACCGAAGGCCAGTCGCTCCAGATCAATATATTGTCGGGCGTCGTGTCGATCGCGGCGTGCTTCGTCACCATCGCGCTGGTCGACAAGATCGGTCGCAAGCCGCTGTTGCTGATCGGGTCGGCGGGCATGGCGGTGACGCTGTGGGCGCTGGTCTATTGCTTCCACAACGGCACGCTGGATGCGGCGGGCAAGCTGCAGCTGTCGGCCGATCTCGGCACCGTCGCGCTGATCGCGGCCAATCTGTACGTCGTGTTCTTCAACGTCAGCTGGGGCCCGATCATGTGGGTCATGCTGGGCGAGATGTTCCCGAACCAGATGCGCGGTTCGGCGCTGGCGATCTGCGGCTTTGCCCAGTGGTTCGCCAACTATCTGATCGCGCAGAGCTTTCCGATCATGGCATCGGCGCTGGGCCTGACCGTCACCTACAGCTTCTATGGCGCCTGTGCCGTCATCAGCTTCTTCCTCGTCCAGAAGTTCATTCATGAGACGAAGGGCAAGGAGCTGGAGGACATGCAGGGCTGATCCCGGCCCCCGCCCGTTTCGCGACGGGCGGGGCTTTTTTCATCTGATCGAGTGGACATGATGACCCGCACTCCCGCCCGCCCGTTTCGTTCGCGCGAATGGTTCGCTGCGCCCGGCCGCCTCGACATGGCCGCGCTCTACCTCGAACGGTTCATGAACTACGGCATCACGCCCAAGGAACTGACCAGCGGGCGGCCAATCATCGGCATTGCCCAGTCGGGGTCGGACCTGACGCCGTGCAACCGCATCCACCTGGAGACGGTCAAGCGGGTGAAGGCCGGGATCGAGGCGGCGGGCGGTATTCCGATGGAATTCCCGACCCATCCGATCTTCGAGAATTGCCGCCGCCCGACCGCGGCGATCGACCGGAACCTCGCCTATCTCGGGCTGGTCGAAATTCTGAACGGCTATCCGATCGATGCCGTCGTGCTGACGACCGGTTGCGACAAGACTACGCCGTCGGCGCTGATGGCGGCGTCGACCGTCGATATTCCGGCGATCGTGCTGTCGGGTGGGCCGATGCTGGATGGCTGGCACGACAATGAACTCGTCGGGTCGGGCACGGTGATCTGGCGGTCGCGGCGCAAGCTGGCGGCGGGCGAGATCACCGAAGAGGAGTTTCTGGAGGCGGCGACCGCATCGGCACCGTCGGCCGGGCATTGCAACACGATGGGCACCGCGTCGACGATGAACGCCATCGCCGAGGGGCTGGGCATGTCGCTGCCCGGTTGTGCGGCGATCCCCGCACCGTACCGCGAGCGGGGCCAGATCGCGTACGAGACCGGCAAGCGTATCGTCGAGATGGCCTATGACGACCTGCGTCCGTCGAAAATCCTGACGCGCCAGTCGTTCCTCAACGCGATCGCGCTGATCACCGCGATCGGTGGGTCCTCGAACGCGCATCCGCATTTGCACGCCATGGCGCGTCATGCCGAGATCGAGCTGAAGCCGTCCGACTGGATGGAGTTCGGCTATGACCTGCCGTTGCTGGTCGATGTGCAGCCGGCCGGGCGGTTCCTCGGGGAACGCTTCCACCGCGCGGGCGGGGTGCCGGCGGTGCTGAGCGAGTTGATCGCGGCAGGGAAGGTCGACGGCAACGTCGCGACGGTGACCGGGAAGACGCTGGGCGAGAATGTCGCCAGCCGCGTCGTGACCGATCGCGAGGTCATCCGTCCCTATGATCAGCCGCTGAAGGAACAGGCCGGGTTCCTGGTCCTGTCGGGCAATTTGTTCGACGTGGCGATCATGAAGACCAGCGTGATCGGCCCCGATTTCCGCGCGCGCTATCTGTCGCAGCCGGGCAACGAAGGCTGTTTCGAGGGGCGGGCGATCGTGTTCGACGGGTCGGACGACTATCATCACCGCATCGACGATCCGGCGCTCGACATCGACGAGAACTGCATCCTCGTCATTCGCGGCGCGGGGGTGATCGGCTGGCCGGGGTCGGCCGAGGTCACCAACATGCAGCCGCCCGCGGCGTTGCTGCAGCGGGGCATCCAGAGCCTGCCGACGATCGGTGACGGGCGGCAGTCGGGGACGTCGGACAGCCCGTCGATCCTGAATGCCTCGCCCGAAAGCGCGGTCGGCGGGGGGCTGGCGTGGCTGCGCACCGGCGACACGATCCGCATCGACCTGAACCATGGTCGCTGCGACATGTTGGTGGACGATGCGGAAATCGCCCGGCGCAAGGGCGAGGGCATTCCGCCCGTGCCGCCCAGCCAGACGCCGTGGGAAGAAATCTACCGCGAGAAGGTCGGCCAGCTGGGTGACGGCGGCGTCCTCGATCTCGCGCTCAACTATCGCCGGACGTCGGAGACGACGCCGCGCCACAATCACTAAGGGGTGGAGGACATGAAGACCGAACATGCCGCGCGGATGCTGCCGGCGGATCACGACAGGGCGCTGCTGGTCGGCCGGATGCAACTGCCCGACGGGCCGACGCCGGTGGTGCTGAAGGGCGGCAAGGTCATCGACGTGTCGGCGCATGCCGCGACCGTCGCCGACCTGCTGGAACGCAGCGACGTGGCGACGCTCGACGGACCGGTCGTCTGCGATGTGGCGGCGCTGGCCGACCCGAATGGCGCGCATCCGCCGATCCTGTCGCCGATCGACCTGCAATGCGTGAAGGCGGCAGGCGTGACCTTCGCCGTGTCGGCGCTGGAACGTGTGATCGAGGAACGCGCGCGCGGCGATGCCGATGCGGCGCAGGGCATTCGCGGCGATCTGGAAGCGCGCATCGGTGGTGGCATTCGTTCGGTGAAGCCGGGATCGGCCGAAGCCGCCGAGCTGAAGGCCGCGCTGATCGAGGCGGGAATGTGGTCGCAATATCTGGAGGTCGCGATCGGCCCGGATGCGGAGGTGTTCACCAAGGCGCCGGTGCTGTCGACGATCGGCTGGGGTGGCGAGGTCGGCATCCGGTCGGATTCGTCGTGGAACAACCCCGAGCCGGAAATCGTCATCGTCGCCACTAGCGACGGCAAGGCGGTCGGCGCGACGCTCGGCAACGACGTCAACCTGCGCGATTTCGAAGGGCGTTCGGCGCTGCTGCTCGGCAAGGCGAAGGATAACAACGCCTCTACGGGCATCGGGCCGTTCATCCGCCTGTTTGATGGTGACTTCACCATGGACACGGTGCGCGATGCCGTGGTCGACCTGCGCATCGATGGTCCGGAAGGCTATGTCCTGACCGGCACCAGCACCATGCGCGAGATCAGCCGCGATCCGGAGGATCTGGTGCGCCAGGCGCTGTCCGAACATCAATATCCCGACGGCTTCGTCCTGTTCCTCGGCACGCTGTTCGCGCCGGTGCAGGATCGCGACGAACCCGGCCGTGGCTTTACCCACAAGCCGGGCGATGTGGTACGCATTTCCACCCCCTCGCTGGGTGAGCTGGCCAACACTGTTACCACGTCGAAGGCGGCCGAGCCCTGGGGCTTCGGCATTCGCGATTTGATGCGCAACCTTGCGCGCCGCGGCCTGATCGCCGCCTGAACCCTCTCTGCTGGAAACTCCCCATGTCGCCTGACGATTTCGCCTACCCCATCGCGCCGGAAGCCCGCGCCTCCTACCCGTCGCTCGCCGGCAAGCGCGTGCTCATCACCGGCGGCGGATCGGGGATCGGTGCGGGCGTGGTCGAGGGGTTCGTGCGGCAGGGCGCGCACGTCACCTTCTTCGACATAGCCGAGGCGGATTCGCTGGCGTTGATCGAGGAACTGGCCGGCGCCGGCCCGGTGCCGACGTTCAAGCGGGTCGACCTGACCGATATCGCGGCGCTGAAGGCGGCGATCGCCGAGGCGATTGCGGACGGTGGCACCTTCGACGTGCTGGTCAACAACGCCGCCAGCGACGACCGTCATTCGATCGAACAGGTCGACGAAGCCTATTGGGACAACCGCATGGGCGTGAACCTGCGCCACCTGTTTTTCGCGGCACAGGCGGTTATCCCGGGGATGAAGGCGGCCGGCAAGGGCGTGATCGTCAACATGGGATCGATCAGCTGGCACCTCGCGCTGGAGGAGTTGACGCTGTACCAGACCGCCAAGGCCGCGATCGAGGGGCTGACCCGCAGCTTCGCGCGTGAACTGGGCGGGGACGGCATCCGTTCGGTCTGCGTCATTCCGGGCAATGTCCGCACCCCGCGCCAGCTGAAATGGTACACGCCGGAGGGCGAGGCGGAGATCGTGAAGGCGCAGTGCCTGAACGGGCGGCTGGTCGCCGGCGACATCGCGGCGATGATCCTGTTCCTTGCCTCCGACGATGCGCGGCTGGTAACCGGGCATAGCTTCTTCGTGGATGCAGGGTGGCGATAACATGACGACAGTGCAGCGTTCGGAACCGGTCAGCGTTTGGGATTTGTCGGCGCCGTTGCTCGAAGGGCCGATCTGGGTCGATCGCGACCAGGCGCTATGGTTCGGCTGTATCAAGACGCCACGCGTCCACCGCTATGATCCGGCGACCGGCGAGCGGCGCAGCTGGGCCGCGCCGGGGCAGTGCGGGTTCGTGCTGCCCTCCGCCGACGGCAAGTTCATTGCCGGGTTGCAGACCGGGCTGCATCGGTTCGATCCGGTAACCGGCGGGTTTGAGCTGCTGGTCGATCCCGAACCGAACCTGCCGGGCAACCGGTTGAACGATGCGACGGTCGATCCGTCGGGGCGGCTGTGGTTCGGGACGATGGACGATGGCGAACGTGCCACGACCGGTGTGGTCTATCGCCTGGGCGCGGATGGCCGCGCGGTCGCTTCCGCGCCGGCGGTGCCGATCACCAACGGCCCGGCGGTCAGCCCGGACGGGCGGACATTGTACCATGTCGATACGCTGGGCGGGCATGTCTATGCCTGCACCGTTGCGGCGGACGGGGCGCTGACCGACCGGCGGCTGTTCGTGTCGATCCCGAACGACGAGGGCTATCCCGACGGACCGGCGGTCGATGCCGAGGGCTGCGTGTGGATCGGGCTGTATGCCGGTTGGGGCATCCGTCGCTATTCTCCGGCGGGCGAGTTGCTGGAGACGGTGCGGATGCCGGTCGATGCGATCACCAAGATCGCGTTCGGCGGGCCGGATCGGCGGACGGTGTTCGCCACGACCGCCAACAAGCATCACGACGCGGAACAGGCCGCCGCGCAACCGCTGGCAGGCAATCTGTTCCAGTTCGAGGTCGATGTGCCGGGGGTGGCGGGCACGGAGATTTCGGTTGGGATTTAGACCTTGATGACATAAAACCTGCCCGTTCGTGCTGAGTAGGGGCTGAGCGAAGTCGAAGACCCGTATCGAAGCACTTGGTCGGCAGTCCTTCGATGCGCCCCTTCGACAAGCTCAGTAGCACCTCAGGACAAACGAGTGAGCATGAAGTCATCATGCTAAAAGGTTTGACGACAAGGTTCGCCATATCGTCACCCCGGGCTAGACCCGGGGGGCCGCTTTTTACCGGCGTTGGAAGAAGAAGCGGGACACCGGGTCAAGCCCGGGGTGACGTGGTGGGGGGGGAACCCCTTCAACTCGACTTGCGGACCACCAGTTCGGGCGGGAGCAGGGCGGGGGCCGTGTCTCGCCGGTCGATGCGGCGGATCAGCATGTCGACCAGCAATTCCCCGGCGCGCGCATAATCCTGTCGGATCGTGGTCAGCGGCGGCTGGGCGAGCGAGGCGGCGGGGATATCGTCGAACCCGACGACTGCGACATCGCCCGGTACGCGCAACCCCGCTTCGCTGAGCGCGCGCATTGCCCCCAGCGCAATCATGTCCGACGCGGCGAAGATCGCATCGAATGCGATCCCCCGTGCGAGCAGACGGCTGGCGGCATCATATCCCGACGCCTCGCTCGACAGTGCATCGACCTGCAGCCCCGGATCGACCGGCAGGCCCGCCGCCTGCAGCGTGGCGGCGAGGCCGCGATAGCGGTCGCGGGATTCGGGATAATGGCTGGAAGCGTCGCCGAGAAAGGCGATGCTGCGGCGTCCGCGATCGATCAGATGCTGTCCGGCATCGCGCCCGCCGCCGAGATTGTCGCAGCCGATGACGGTACCCGGATGCGCCGGATCGGCCGATCCCCAGCGGACGAAATGCGTCCCCTGCGCCACCAATTGGTCAAGCCGCCGCGAATAATCGTCGAAATCGCCATAGCCGAGCAGGATCAGCCCATCGGCTTTCCGGCTGTCCTCGTAATCGACATGCCAGTCGGCGGACAACTGCTGGAACGAGGTGAGCAGGTCATAGCCGCGCGCGCCGCAGGTGTGGAGGATCGACCCCAGCATCGACAGGAAGAACGGGTTGATCCGCGACCCGTCGGGTGCCGGGTCCTCGAAGAACAGCAGCGCCAGCGTCGACGTGCTCCCGCGCCGCAGGGCGGAGGCGTTCTTGTCGACCTTGTAGTTCAGCTGGCGCGCGATCGCCTCGATCCGCAGGCGGGTGGCGGCGCTGACCGTCCGGTCTCCGCGCAGCGCCCGGCTGACGGTCGGTTGCGACACGCCCGCCAGTGCGGCGATGTCGAACGAGGTCGGCTTGTCGCCCGCCGCCATGCCGTATTGTCCTCTTCGATCCAGATTTCGGGCAGGTGTAGCGGCGACGCATCGGTACCGGCAAGAGTCGACTGAATACGTATGCTGTCCGCTTCTCAAGAACCCGCAATGGTTTCAATAGGACGGTACGGACGAACCGGGCGAAAGAGCCGGGGAATCAACCATCGTTGGGGAGGATTGGATCATGCGGTATTCATCGCAAGCGTCGACGTGCGCCAAATTGGCGCGGGGGTCGAGCATCACGGCATTGATGGTCGCAGGGCTGCTGGCAGGGGCCGGCACCGCATTCGCGCAGACCGCACCGGCGCAGACGGACGCAACCGATCCGACCGCGACCCCGGCGGCCGAAGAAGACGTCGATATCGTCGTCACCGGCTTCCGTGCCAGCCTGGAAAATGCCGTCGCCGAAAAGAAGAATCGCGACCAGGTCGTCGAATCGATTTCGGCCGAGGATATCGGCAAGCTGCCCGACGCATCGATCGCGGAATCGATCGCCCGCCTGCCGGGCCTGACGTCGCAGCGCGTTTCGGGCCGGTCGAACTCGATCTCGATCCGCGGTTTCGCGCCCGATTTCTCGACCACGCTGCTGAATGGCCGCGAACAGACGTCGACCGGCGACAACCGCGCCGTCGAATATGACCAGTATCCCGCCGAAATCATGAGCCAGGTGCTGGTCTACAAGACCGGTCAGGCGAACCTGGTCGGACAGGGCCTGTCGGGCACCGTCGACCTGCGCACCGTCCGCCCGCTGGAATATGGTCGCCAGGCGATCTCGATCGGCGCGCGCGGCACCTATGCCGATCTGGGTAAGCTGAACGCCGGGTCGCGTGACAAGGGCTACCGCGTCAGCGGCACGTACATCGACCAGTTTGCCGACGACAAGATCGGCGTCGCGCTGTCGGGCAACTATCTGGACGAGCCGTACCAGATTCAGGAATTCAACGCCTGGGGCTATGCCGGTTTCAACGGGCAGGGCGTGATCGGCGGATCGAAGTCGTACGTCACCTCGACCCGTCTGAAGCGCCTCGGCCTGTCGGGCACGCTGCAGTACCGGCCGGTGCCGAACCTGACCGTGACGGTCGACGGCTTCTATTCGGACTTCAACGACGACCAGATCAAGCGCGGCATCGAACTGCCGCTGGGCTATGGTCAGGATTTCAACAATCCGAACAATGCCAATGGCGTGAAGCTGACCGGCACCACCGCCAATAGCGACGGGTTCGTCACGTCGGGTACGTTCGGCAATGTCGAGGGCGTGGTCCGCAACGACGCGTTCGAGCGCAAGGCGAAGCTGTATTCGTTCGGCTACAACATGGCATGGCGCGGCGACGACGGCTGGAACGCGACGCTCGACGCCAGCTATTCGAAGACCGATCGTGAAGAGATCATCCTCGAAAGCTATGCCGGCACCGGATACGGCCAGAATGTCGGCGCGAAGGACACGATCTCCTTCACCAGCGGCAAGACCGGCACCGTGTTCAAGCCGACGCTGAACTATTCCGATCCGAACCTGATCCTGCTGACCGATCCGCTCGGCTGGGGTGGCACCAACCTGCAGGCCGGCTATTTCAACGACCGCATCGTCAAGGACCGGATCGCCCAGTATCGCTTCGAGGTCGAGAAAGAGCTGGACAGCTTCTTCAGCGCGGTGAAGGTCGGGCTTAACTATACCGATCGCGACAAATCGCTGACGCCTGACGAAGCGCTGCTGGCGTTGAGCGGTGGCCTGCGCCAGCTGCGCATTCCGGATCAGTATGTGAAGGAGCCGACGAGCCTCAGCTACCTGGGTCTCGGCCCGATGCTCAGCTACGATCCGCGCGACCTTCTGGCGGGCGGGATCTATCAGCTGAACCCGAACACCAGCCCCGACGTCCCGGCAAAGGCGTTCCGGATCGAAGAAGACCTGATGACGATGTACGCCCAGGCGGACATCAACCAGGATATCGGCGGGTCGGTGCTCACCGGCAACATCGGCGTGCAGGCAGTCGCGACCGAGCAGAAGTCGTCGGGTCTGATCGCCGCCAACGGGGCGCTGTCGCCGGTAACCCGCGGCGCGGATTATTGGGACCTCATGCCCAGCCTTAACCTGTCGCTGCGCATGCCCGGCGACTGGGTGATCCGTGCCGGTGCGGCGCGGCAGGTGCAGCGTCCGCGTCTGGACGACATGCGCGTCGCGCTGGGCTATGGCTATAATCCGAACGAACGGATTATTACGGGCGGCGGCGGCAATCCCTCGCTGCGTCCGATCCGATCGAATTCGTTCGACCTGACGCTGGAGAAGTATTTCGGGCGGTCGGGCTACATCGCGGCGCAGGGCTTCTACAAGGACCTGAAGTCCTACGTATATAACCAGACGCTGCCATTCGATTATTTCGCGTTCCCGACGCCGACCGGCACCCCCGCCGGAACGCCGACGCTGGGCCGCGTCGACCGGCCGATCAACGGCGAGGGTGGCAGCATCTATGGCGTCGAACTGGCTGCGACCCTGCCGCTCAGCACGTTCGCGTCGTTCCTCGACGGCTTCGGCGTGACCGGTGGCGGTTCGTGGACCAAGACGCAGATCAAGCCCGATCCCAACTCGCCGCCGGAAAACATCCCCGGCTATTCGAAGTGGGTCATCAACGGCACGGCGTATTTCGAGAAGTGGGGCTTCAGCGCCCGCGGATCGGCGCGCTACCGCTCGACCTTCGTCGGCGAACTGTCGGGCTTTGGCGGCAATCGCCAGCGCCGCCGCGCGCTGGACGAGACGATCATCGATGCGCAGGTCGGCTATGAGTTCCAGAAGGGCACCGCCCTCGAAGGACTGTCGATCTTCGTACAGGGGCAGAACCTGACCGACGAGCGCTTCTCGACCGTCGATCCGGGTTATGACCTCGCCGTGATCGACTATCAGAGCTATGGCCGGCGCTTCCTGGCCGGGGCATCGTTCCGGTTCTGATGCACTGCATCCGCCCGCCCTCGCACAGGGCGGGCGGGCCGAACGGATGGAGGCGGGGATGGCGATCGATCAGGAACCGGTACGGCGCGTCGCCATTATCGGGGGCGGATCGGCCGGATGGATGACGGCGGCGGCGCTGGCCCGCTTCCTGCCCGCCGGTACCGCCGTCACGCTGGTCGAATCCGATGCGATCGGAACGGTCGGCGTGGGCGAGGCGACCATCCCGCAGCTGCGCCTGTTCAACCATAACCTCGGCATCGACGAGGATGATTTCGTCGCCCGCACCGGCGGCAGTTTCAAGCTGGGCATCGAATTTGCCGGCTGGAACGGTGCCGACAGCCGCTACCTCCATGCATTCGGCACGGTCGGCCGCGCGGTCGGGCTGGTCCCGTTCCAGCATTACTGGCTGGCGGCGGGCGGCGGGGATCGGGCGCAGTCGCTTTGGTCGCACAGTGCCTGTGCGGTCGCGGCAGCACAGAACCGGTTCGACCGCGATCCCGGCAGCCCGCAGGCGCCGTCGGGTGTATCCTGGGCCTATCATTTCGACGCGGCACGCTACGCCGCCTATCTGCGCGAGCTGGCCGAGGCGGGGGGCGTCGTGCGGGTCGAGGGGCGCGTGGTCGATGTCGCGCAGGACGGCGAGACCGGGTTGATCGCCGGCGTCACGCTGGACGATGGTCGCCTGGTCGAGGCCGACTTTTTCATCGATTGTTCGGGGTTTGCCGCGCTGCTGATCGGGCGGATGGCGGGCGATCGCTGGGACGACTGGTCGGCGCTGTTGCCGTGCGACCGGGCGCTGGCGGTACCCTGCGCGTCGGTATCGCCGATCACGCCCTACACCCGCGCGAAGGCGCATGCGGCGGGCTGGCAATGGCGTATTCCGTTGCAGGAGCGGACCGGCAACGGGCTGGTCTATTCCAGCGCGCATTTGTCGGACGACGAAGCCGCCGCGACCTTGCTGGGCAATCTCGACGGGGCGGCGCTGGGCGACCTGCGACCATTGCGCTTTACCACCGGTCGGCGGCAGGCACCGTGGATCGGCAACTGCATCGCGCTGGGGCTGGCCGCCGGGTTCATGGAACCGCTCGAGTCCACCTCGATCCATCTGGTGCAGTCGGGCATTGCGCGGCTGTTGGCGCTGTGGCCGGCCGCTATCCCACGTGCCTCCGATATCGCCGAGTTCAACCGCCAGTCGGCGCGCGAATGGCTGAGCATCCGCGACTTCCTGATCGCGCATTACGCGCTGAACGGGCGGGACGAGCCATTCTGGCAGGAACGCCGCGCGACGCAACTTCCCGACAGCCTGGCCGAACGCATCGCCCTGTTCGAGCAATCCGGCCGGATCGTCCGCGACGAGCATGAGCTGTTCGCCGAAGTGGCGTGGCTACAACTGCTGATCGGGCAGGGGGTGGTGGCAAAGGGCTATCACCCGCTCGCCGACGCGCTGCCGGCCAACCGGCGCGACCAGTTCCTCGACATCTCGGCGCAACATGTCGCCGCCACGGTCGCGCGGATGCCGACCCATGATCAGTTCCTGCGCGCCCACTGCCCGGCGCCCGATCCAAAGGTTGCCGCGTGATCCGATCCCTACTCCTCGCCCTGACCCTGGGGGCCAGCGCACTGCCCGTTGCCGCCACCGCGCAGGATTTCCGCGCGCGCGCGCCGGAGGACGAGGTGATCTATTTCGTCCTGCCCGACCGGTTCGACAATGGTGACGCGGCGAACGACCGGGGCGGCATGACCGGCGACCGGCTGGTCACCGGTTTCGACCCGACGTCGAAGGGTTTCTATCATGGCGGCGACCTGAAAGGGCTGACGGCGCGGCTGCCCTATATCCAGTCGCTGGGCGCCACCGCGATCTGGGTTGGACCGATCTTCAAGAACAAGGCGGTGCAGGGCGGGGCGGGCAATGAGTCCGCCGGCTATCACGGCTATTGGATCACCGACTTTACCCAGGTCGATCCGCATCTGGGCACCAATGCCGAATTCAAGGCGCTGGTCGATGCGGCCCACGCACGGGGCATGAAGGTCTATATGGACATCATCGCCAACCACACCGCCGACGTGATCCAGTATCGCGAATGCGTGGGGCAGGCCGCGTGCGTCTATCGCAGCCGCGCCGATTATCCCTATGCCGCCAAGGGAAAGAACCGGAGTTTTGCCGGCGACGGCGTGCAGACGGCGGAGAACTTCGCGAAGCTGACCGATCCGTCCTTCGCCTACACCCCGTTCGTGCCGGCGGCGGAGCGGTCGGTGAAGGTGCCGGCATGGCTCAACGACCCGATCTACTACCATAATCGCGGTAGCACGACCTTCAGCAACGAAAGCTCGCAGATGGGCGACTTCGTCGGGCTGGACGACCTGATGACCGAAAACCCGCGCGTGGTGGCGGGGATGATCGATATCTTTGGCGGCTGGATCGACCGGTTCGGTATCGACGGCTATCGCATCGATACCGCGCGCCATGTGAACCCGGAATTCTGGGCAGCGTTCGTGCCCGCCATGCAGGCGCGGGCCAAGGCGCGGGGCATTCCCAACTTCCACGTCTTTGGCGAAGTCGCGCTGTCGTCGCTCGATGCGGGGGGCCTTGCCGCCTGGACCAGGACGGGCAAATTCCCGGCCGTGCTCGACTTCTCGTTCCGCGAAGCCGTGCTACAAAGCGTTGCGGGCACCAAGGGCACCGACGTGTTCGAAACGGTGTTCGACGGCGACGTCCTCTATGTCAATGGCGAGGCGACGGCGCGGCAACTGCCGACCTTTACCGGCAATCATGATAATGGCCGTTTCGCCTTCTATCTGCGGCAGGCGCGGCCGCAGGCGAGCGATGCCGAAATCCTGAAGCGCGTGATGCTGTCGAACGCGATGCTGCTGAGCCTGCGCGGCGTGCCGACCATCTATTCGGGGGACGAACAGGGCTTTGCCGGCGACGGCAACGACCAGGACGCGCGCGAGGACATGTTCGCCTCGCAGGTCGCGTCGTATAACGACAACAAGCTGATCGGTACCAAGGCGACCACCGCGACCGCGAACTTCACGCCGAGCCATCCGCTGTACCGGCAGATCGCCGAACTGGCGAAGATCAGGACGGCGACCCCGGCACTGACGCGCGGTCGCCAACTGCTGCGCGCACGGGAGGAAAAGCCCGGACTGCTCGCCATCTCGCGCTTCGATCCGACCAGCAATGCCGAAGTCCTGTTGCTGTTCAACACCGCCGATGCGCCGATCACCCGCAACGTGCAGGTCGACACCGCCTCTACCCGGTTCAGGGCGCTGGCCGGCCGCTGCGGCACCGTGACCGCCCCGGGCGCGATCCGCGTCGACCTTCCTGCCCTTGGCTATGCGGTATGTGCCGCGGAGACCCGATAATGACCGAAGCTGCCGTCCGGGCGATCGCCCCCGAACCCGCCGCCGCCCGCCCGTGGTGGCATGGTGCGACCATCTACCAGATATATCCGCGCAGCTTCGCCGACAGCAACGGCGACGGGATCGGCGACCTGCCCGGCATCACCGCGCATCTCGACTATGTCGCGGCGCTGGGTGTCGACGCGATCTGGCTGTCGCCGTTCTTCACATCGCCGATGAAGGATTTCGGCTATGACGTTGCGGATTATTGCGATGTCGACCCGATCTTCGGCACGCTGGCCGATTTCGAAGCGCTGATCGCCAAGGCGCATGCGCTGGGCCTGCGCATCATCATCGATCAGGTCTGGTCGCATACCAGCGACGAACACCCCTGGTTCGTCGAGAGCCGGTCGAGCCGCACCAACCCCAAGGCCGACTGGTATGTCTGGGCCGATGCCAAGCCGGACGGGTCGCCGCCCAGCAACTGGCAGTCGGTGTTCGGTGGCCCGGCATGGACGTGGGACGCGCGGCGCGGGCAATATTATCTGCACAATTTCCTGAAGGAACAGCCGCAGCTCCACGGCCACAATCCGGAGTTGCAGCAGGCGCTGCTCGACACCGCGCGCTTCTGGCTCGACCGGGGGGTCGACGGGTTCCGGCTGGATGCGATCAACTTCGCGATGCACGACCCCGATCTGCGCGACAATCCGCCGATGCCGAGCAACGGCAAGACACGCACCCGCCCGTTCGATTTCCAGTGCAAGCTGTATAATCAGGGGCATCCGGACATTCCGGCGTTCCTCGAACGGGTTCGTGCGCTGCTCGACAGCTATGGCGACCGCTTCACCGTCGCCGAAATCGGCGGCGACGATGCGACGCGCGAGATGAAGCTGTTCTGCGCGGGCGACCATCGGCTCAACACCGCCTATGGCTTCGATTTCCTCTACGCGCCCGAACTCAGCCCCCGGATCTTGCGCGATGCGCTCGACAATTGGGGAGAGGATGCGCCGTGGCCGAGCTGGGCGTTCGAGAACCACGATGCGCCGCGTGCCGTCTCGCGCTGGCTGACCGATCCCGCAAATGCTGGTGCATTCGGGCGGATCAAGATGCTGCTGCTTGCCTGCCTGCGCGGCAATATCTTCCTGTATAATGGCGAGGAGCTGGGCCTGCCGCAGGTGGAGATCGCGTTCGAGGACCTGCAGGACCCCGAAGCCATCGCCAACTGGCCGCTCACCCTGTCACGCGATGGTGCGCGCACGCCGATGCCATGGGCGGCCGATGCCGACAATCTCGGCTTCGGCGCGGGCAAACCGTGGCTGCCGACCGGCCCGGCGCACCGCGCGCTGGCGGTCGACCGGCAGGCGAACGATCCGCAGTCGCTGCTGGCCTTTACCCGGCGGGTGCTGGCGCTGCGCAACTCCCATCCGGCGCTGCGATCGGGCAGCATGACGATCATCGAGGCATCGGACGCGATCTTCGCGTTCGAGCGTGAACTGGACGGGCAGCGGCTGCTGTGCGTGTTCAACCTGTCCGACGCACCTGCGACCTTTGCCGGCGGCGAAGCCACGCGCGCGATCGAAACCATCGGCGACGTCGACGGGGACCGCTTCGGCCCGTTCGCGGCGCGCGTCGCGGTGCGCGACTGATACAAGATACAAGGGAGAAGGCGATGAGGATGATGAAACTGGCGCTGGCACTGGCCGGCGTGACTGCGATGGCCTCGCCTGCCTTTGCCGAAGTCGTCGCGCGGGCGGCCTCGCCCGATGGCAAGCTGACCGTGGCGGTCAGCCTCGATGGCGAAGGGCGGCCGAGCTATTCGATCGCCAAGGACGGTCGCGCCGTGCTGAACGACAGCAAGCTCGGCTTCCTGTTCACCGACGCGCCGAAGATCGAGCGCGGGCTGACGCTCGCGGGCACGAAGCGCGACCGCGCCGATACGAGCTGGACCCAGCCGTTCGGCGAATGGAAGATGATCCGCGACAACCACACCGAGTTGACGGTGACGTTCCGCGAAGCCAAGAACCTGAAGCGCGAAATGGCGGTGACCTTCCGCCTGTTCGACGATGGCGTCGGGTTTCGCTACACCCTGCCCAAGCAGGCCAATCTGACGACGGTGAACATCGCCGATGAGCTGACCCAGTTCGCCTTTGCCGAACCGGGCACCGCATGGTGGAAGCCGGCGTTCGAATGGAACCGCGAGGAATATCTCTATAACAAGACGCCGCTGGACGCGGTCGGCACCGCGCAGACGGTGATGACGGTGAAGCTTGCCAGCGGTCGCCACGTCGCGATCCATGAAGCGGCGCTGAGCGATTATTCGGCGATGAACCTGGCGCGGGCAGAGGGCACCACGTTCCGCGCGGTGCTGACCCCGGGATCGACTGGTCCCAAGGTATCGCGCGCCGCCGGCTTCTCGACGCCATGGCGGACGATCGCGATCGCCGACGATGCGCCGGGCCTCTATAACGCCAGCCGCATCGGGCTGAACCTGAACGAGCCGAACAAGCTGGGCGATACGTCGAGCTGGATTCAGCCGGGCAAGTTCGTCGGCGTGTGGTGGAACATGATCAAGGGCGAATGGAGCTGGGCGCGTGGGCTCAAGCACGGCGCCACCACCGCCAATGTCCGCCGCTACATCGACTTCGCCGCAGCCAATGGCATTCAGGGCGTGCTGGTCGAGGGATGGAATGTCGGCTGGGACGGCGACTGGTTCGGCAACGGCAACGACATGAACTTCAGCCAGCCGACCGAGGATTTCGACGCGGCCGGTCTTGCGGCCTATGCCAAGTCGAAGGGCGTTCGCCTGATCGGGCACCACGAGACCGGCGGGTCGGTCAGCAATTATGATCGGCAGCTCGACACCGCGTTCAAATGGGCGGCGGACCATGGTGAGCGGGTCGTGAAAACCGGCTATGTCACCGATGCGGGCCAGATCGAGCGCGTCGATGCCGACGGGTCGAAGCATCGCGAATGGCATGAGGGGCAGTGGATGGTGAACCACCATCAGCGCGTCCTGAACGCCGCGGCCCGGTACAAGGTGTCGATCGACAGCCACGAACCGGTCAAGGACACGGGGCTGCGCCGGACCTATCCCAACTGGCTGAGCCGCGAGGGTGGGCGCGGCATGGAATATAACGCATGGGGCGGCGGCAACAACAATCCGCCCGAGCATGAGTCGAACATGGTGTTCACCCAGTTCCTGGGCGGGCCGATGGACTTCACGCCGGGTGTGCTGAGCTTGACCGGCAGTCCCGGCGTGTTCCTGCAATCGACCATCGCCAAGCAGCTGGCGCTGTACGTCACGCTCTATTCGCCGGTGGTGATGGCGGCCGATACGCCGGAAAACTACGCACGCTATCCGGCCGCCTTCAAGTTCATCCGCGACGTGCCGACCGACTGGTCCGACACCCGCGTACTGAACGGCGAGGTCGGCGACTATGCGACGATCGCGCGCAAGGCGGCGGGCAGCAACGATTGGTTCCTGGGCGCGATCGGGGACGAGGAAGCGCGCAGCAGCACGGTGAAGCTCGACTTCCTCGATGCGGGCAAGACCTATACCGCCGAAATCTATCGCGACGGTCCGGGTGCTGACTATCGCACCGATGCGCGCCATTCGATCACCATCGAACAGCGGCAGGTGAAGAAGGGCGACACGCTGACGATCGCGCTGGCACCCGGCGGTGGCGAGGCGATCCGTTTCGTGGCACCGAAGAAGCGATAAACGATCCTCCCCGGCACGGGGAGGGGGACCGCCGCGGAAAGCGGTGGTGGAGGGGGGTGGCCCCGCAACGTGACGGTGGCGGGTGGGGCGATCCCCCTCCACCGTCCTGCGGACGGTCCCCCTCCCCGTGAACGGGGAGGATTTATGACGACCAACAGCCGCCCGACGCTCGGCTTTGCCCAGCTCTGGAATATCTCGTTCGGATTCTTCGGCATCCAGATCGGCTTTGCGCTGCAGAACGCGAACGCCAGCCGCATTTTCCAGTCGCTGGGCACGCCGATCGATCAGCTGGGGCTGATGTGGATCGCCGCCCCGCTGACCGGGTTGCTGGTCCAGCCGCTGATCGGCCATTACTCCGACCGCACCTGGGGGCGGCTGGGGCGCAGGCGACCCTATTTCCTGGTCGGTGCGATCCTGTGCACCTGCGCGCTGTTCTTCATGCCCAATTCGCCGACGATCCTGGCGGCGGCGATCACGCTATGGATTCTCGATGCGTCGCTAAACGTATCGATGGAGCCGTTCCGGGCGTTCGTCGGCGACATGCTGGCGCCGAAACAGCGACCGGCGGGCTATGCGTTCCAGACCTGGTTCATCGGTGCGGGGGCCGTCGTCGCTAGCATCGCGCCCTATGTGCTGGAGAATGTCTTCGGCGTCAGCAACATAGCACCGGCGGGGCAGGTGCCCGATGCAGTACGCTATGGCTTCTATTTCGGCGGGGCGATGCTGCTGGCGGCGGTACTGTGGACGGTGCTGAGCGTGCGCGAATACAGCCCGGCAGAGCTGGCGGCGTTCGGCGAGGAAACCGAGGAGCCGGTCGATACCGCCCCGCCGGTCGTGCCGGCGCGCGGGCCACTGTGGATCGTCGGTGGCGTGATCGTCGCCGCGCTGATCGCATGGGCGGAGGCGAGCGGCGCGCTGGAAAGCGGGCGCGAGGCGTATTTCGTCGCGGCCGGCATCGCGCTGTACGGCGTGGCGCAAATGGTGTCGGCGGCGCTGGTGCGGGCCGGGCGCGGAGACAATGTGCTCAGCCACATCATCGGCGACCTCGCCACCATGCCCGACACGATGCGGCGGCTGGCGCTGGTGCAGTTCTTCACCTGGGGCGCGCTCATCATCATGTGGGTCTATACGACGCCGGTCATCGCGCAGCAGGTGTGGGGCACGGTCGATCCGGCGTCGGACGGCTATAACCAGGCGGGTAGCTGGGTCGGCGTATTGTTCGCGATCTATTCGGGCGTGGCGGCGGTCGCGGCGTTTGCGCTGCCGCTGCTCGCGCGCAGCATCGGGGCGGCGCGGACGCATATGCTGTGCCTGATTATCGGGGCGGCGGCCTATATCGGCATCTACCTGACGCATGACCGGCTGGGCATGATCGTGCCGATGATCGGCATCGGCATCGTGTGGGCATCGGTGCTCACCATGCCCTATGTCCTGCTCGCCAACGCCCTGCCGCAGCGCAAGCTGGGCGTGTATATGGGCATCTTCAATTTCTTCATCGTACTGCCGCAGCTGATCGTCGCCACCGTCATGGGCGGGGTCATCAAGACGTGGTTCCCGACCCAGCCGGCCACGACGATGCTGGTCGCGGCGACCGTGATGGCGCTGGCGGCGGTGGCGATGCTGCGGGTGCGCGAGCCTATCGCAGCGTGACCGTCCGGGCGGGGCGATCCACCCGGATCGTCGCGCCCGGCAGGTGCAGTTCGAAGCCGGGGCAGTCGGGCGCTTCCCACGCTTCCGCCGTCATCGGTGCGCCATCGAGTGCCAGCCACGTTGCCTGCTGCGGCACATCGGTATCGAACACGGCGGGACGATCGCGCCGCCACGCAGCCAGCGTCGCGACATGCTCCTCCAGCGCCACGTCGCGCGCGCGCCAGTTGACCCAGCCGATCGCGTTGTCCTGCGCATAGGCGTTATTGTTGCCCCGCTGCGACCGGCCAAATTCGTCGCCGGCAGTCAGCTGGATATAGCCGCGCGTCGCGAACAAGGTGGCGAGCAGTGCGCGCAGATCGGCGGCGCGCGCGGCGATGACGGCAGGGTCGTCGCTTGGCCCCTCGACCCCATGGTTCCACGACAGGTTGTCGCCATGCCCGTCGCGATTATCCTCGCCATTGGCATGGTTGTGGCGATCGATGTGCGACACGAGATCGGCGAGGGTGAAGCCGTCATGCGCCGCAAGGAAATGGACGCTGCGGGTGACGGGGCCGAAGATATCGGCCGATCCCATCAGCCGCGTCGCCAAGTGCCCGACGCCGCCATCACCGCGCCAGAAGCGGCGTACATCGTCGCGGTAGCGGTCGTTCCATTCCAGCCAGTCGGCCGGAAAATTGCCCAGCTGATAGCCGCCGGGTCCGATATCCCACGGCTCGGCGATCATCACCTTGTGTTGCAGCAGCGGGTCGGCGGCGATGGCGGCAAAGATCGGGGCATGGCGATCGAAACCGGGCGAACGCGCGATGACCGGGGCGAGGTCGAAGCGGAATCCGTCGACGCCCAGCGCCGCGAAATGGCGCAGCGACGCAAGGATCATATCGCGCACCCCGGCATCGCCCGCGTCCAGCGTGTTGCCGGTACCGGTATCGTTGATGAGGCTGCCGTCGGGGGCATGCGCATAGCTGCGATCGTCCAACCCGCGCAGCGACAGGATCGGCCCGTCGCGGTCGCTTTCCCCGCTATGGTTGAACACCAGGTCGAGCACGACACCGATCCCGGCGGCGTGGAGCGCGGCGATCGTGTCGCGCAGTTCGGTGACGCCACCGGGGGCGAGACCGGGATCGATCGCCATCGGCACGACCGGGTTGTAGCCCCAGGCATTGCGCAAGCCCAGCGGGGGCAAATGGCGTTCGTCGATCCACGCGACGATCGGCATCAGTTCGACGGTGCCGACGCCGATCTTTTGCAGATGGGCGATGATGGCGGGATGGGCGAGGGCGGCGATCGTCCCGCGCTGTTCCTCGGGCACGTCGGGATGCTGCATCGTGAACGCCCGGACATTCAGTTCATAGATCGGCCGCGCCGGATCGATCAGCGGCCGCTCGACCGGGGCAGCCGCGGACAGCGCCGGAACGATCGTGCGGGGCACGATGGCAGCGGTGTCCACGCCAAACGCCGACAGGACCGGGTCGTAGGCGAAGCGGCGGTCGAGTTCGACGGCATAGGGATCGACCAGCAGCTTGGCTGGATCGAACCAGCGGCCCCGGTCGGGCGCCCATTCGCCATCGGCGCGGTAGCCATAGCATTGGCCGGGACCTACGCCGGCAACCTCCGCCACGAACCAGTCGCCGTCGCGTGCCATCGCCACGCGGCGTTCGGCATCGCCATCGAACAGGCACAACCAGACGCCGGCCGCTTCGCGCGCTCGAACGGCGAAGCGCGTGCCGCCGGGGATCGCACAGGCACCCGGCGTCATGCGGCCAACAGGCTCCGATAGAGTTCGGCGTAGCGTGCGCCGCTGCGCGTCCAGGAAAAGTCCGCGCGCATTCCCTGCTTCTGCAGGGTCGTCCAGCAATCGGGCCGGGCATAGAGCGCCATCGTTCGCCGAAGCGCCTGTGCCAGCCCGTCCGGCGTGACCGCCCCGAACTGGACCCCGGTCGCTACACCCGCTGCCACCGCCGCCTC
The DNA here is from genome assembly GCF_001421585.1 of Sphingomonas sp. Leaf23. Taxonomy (NCBI): domain Bacteria; kingdom Pseudomonadati; phylum Pseudomonadota; class Alphaproteobacteria; order Sphingomonadales; family Sphingomonadaceae; genus Sphingomonas; species Sphingomonas sp. Leaf23. The sequence goes on from NZ_LMKR01000001.1 coordinate 249,846, forward strand.
GTTCGCGTCGATCACCGTGTCGGCCAGCCCGCCGGTGCGCGCGACGACGGGCACGCAGCCATAGGCCAGGCCGTAGAGTTGGGTCAGGCCGCAGGGTTCGAAGCGCGACGGGATCAGGATCGCATCGCCGCCGCCCTGCAACAGATGCGAGACGCCTTCGTCATAGCCGATCCGCACGCCGATCCGTCCGGCATGGCGGGCGGCCGCTGCGACGAACGCCTGTTCGAGCGCGGCATCACCCGAGCCGAGCAGCGCGAGCCGGCCCCCCATGGCGACCAGCGCGTCTAACTCGCCGGCCAGCACGTCCATGCCCTTTTGCCACGTCAGCCGGCTGACCACGACGAAGATCGGGCCGTCGCCGGGTTCAAGGCCAAACGCAGCCTCGACCGCGCGCTTGTTGGTGCGGCGGCGGGGCAGGGTGCGCGCGGTATAGCGGGCGGGCAGGGCGGCGTCGGTTTCCGGCGACCACACCGCCGGATCGATGCCGTTGACGATGCCCGACACCCGGTCGTGCCGCGCCTCGATCAATCCCTCCAGCCCCATGCCGAATTCGCCCCGCCGGATTTCCTCGGCATAGCTGGGCGACACGGTAGTGATGGCGTCGGCGGAGGCGAGGCCCGCTTTGAGCAGGCCAATCCCGCCATAATATTCGATGCCGTCGAGCGCGAAGGCGCTGTCGGGCAGACCCAAGCCGGCGAAGACGGCGGCGTCATAGCGCCCCTGAAACGCGATATTGTGGATCGTCAGGACGCTCGGCACGCGCGCGCCATCATAGCGCAGATAGGCCGGTGCCATCGCCCCCTGCCAGTCATGGGCATGGACCAGGTCGAACTGCGGCGCGAGGTCCGCCGCCGCCCGGCCGAGTGCTGCGAAGCGCCGCCAGTTATCGTCCCAGTCGCGGCCCGTCGCATCGCCATATGGGCCACCGTCGCGCGCGAACAGCGCTGGCGCGTCGAGCACGAGCAGCGGATGGCCGTCGATCTTTCCGCCCAGCAACCGGGCCGGGACCCCCAGCAGGTCGTCCCACCGGCGCACCGCCTTGGCTCGACCGAGCGACTTCACGACCGATGGGTATCCCGGCAGCAGCGTGGTCGTCGTGATCCGATGCGGGGCGAGCGCGGCGGGCAGGGCGCCAACGACATCGGCAAGGCCGCCGGTCTTGACCAGCGGATAGGCTTCGGAAGCGACGGAAAGAACGCGCATCTAAATCCTCCCGGGTATGGGGAGGGGGGACGTCCGCAGGACGGTGGAGGGGGATGTCCGCACACAAGACGCGCTGTGGAGCAGGCCAGCCCCCTCCACCATGCTGCGCATGGTCCCCCTCCCCGTGCCGGGGAGGATATGGATCGGCTGCATCAAACCTCCAGCCGGTCGATCATCGGTTGGGTAATCAGGCAGATGCCACGTTCCGTGCGGCGGAAGCGATGGCCGTCGAGCAGCGGGTCCTCGCCGATCACCAGCCCGTCGGGAATGGTGACGCCGGCATCGACCACGCAACGGGTCAGCCGCGCATTCCGCCCGATCCGGGTCATCGGCAGGATTACCGATTCGTCGATGCTGCTGAAGCTGTGCGCGCGGACCCCGGTGCTCAGCAGGCTGCGATGGACGGTCGATCCCGACACGATGCAGTCGCCCGCGACCAGGCTCGACACCGCGCTGCCGCGCCGTCCGTCGATATCATGGACGAACTTGGCCGGCGGGGTGATTTCCGAATAGGTCCAGAGCGGCCAGCTGCGGTCGTACAGGTCCAGTTGCGGTACGACATCGGTCAGATCGATGTTCGCTTCCCAATAGGCATCGACCGTGCCGACATCGCGCCAATAGGCACGCGGCTCTTCCGGGCTACGAACGCAGGAGGAAGAGAAACGGTGTGCCTGCGCATGGCCATGTTCGACCAGCCAGGGGATCAGGTCCTTGCCGAAATCGCGGCTCGACCCTTCCGCATCCGCATCGCGGCGGAGCTGATCGAACAGCAACTTGGTGCGGAAGACGTAGATGCCGAGGCTGGCGAGGGCCATGTCGGGATTGCCGGGGATCGCCGGCGGGTCTTTCGGTTTTTCGACGAAATCGATGATCCGGTCGTTCGCATCGACATGCATGACGCCGAACCCGACCGCCTCGGCACGCGGCACCTCCATGCAGGCGACGGTCACGTCGGCACCGGTGTCAACATGCTGCTGGAGCATGAGTTCATAGTCCATCTTGTAGATATGGTCCCCGGCTAGGATGACCATATACTCCGGACCATAGCTCTGGATGATGTCGATATTCTGGAACACCGCGTCGGCAGTGCCTTCATACCATTGGAACTCGCTGATCCGCTGGCTGGCGGGCAGAATATCGAAGCTCTCGTTGCGTTCGGGGCGCAGGAAGTTCCAGCCGCGCTGGAGGTGGCGGATCAGGCTGTGCGCCTTGTACTGCGTCGCCACGCCGATGCGGCGGATGCCCGAATTGATCGCATTCGACAGCGCGAAGTCGATGATCCGGCTCTTGCCCCCGAAATAGACCGCCGGCTTGGCACGGGTGTCGGTCATCTCGAACAGGCGGCTACCCCGGCCGCCCGCCAATACATAGGCCATGGCGTCACGCGCCAATGGTTGTCCTCGCCTCTCCACGCAGTACTCTCCCCCAAAAAACTTACGCGTTATATTCGAACCACATTGTCGCCAGCGGCGGCAGGGTCAGCGTAACCGTGCCGTCGGCAGCGGTAACCGCGCCCAGATTGCCGATGCCGCCACCGCCATAGACGGGCGCGTCGCTGTTCAGCACTTCGCGCCACGTTCCATTCGCCGACACCGGCACGCGGTATCCCTCGCGCACTACCGGCGTCAGGTTGCTGACGACCAGTACCGGCGCCTCGCCCGGTGCGCGGCGTTCCCATGCAAAGACCGAATTGGCCGCATCGTCGACTACCGCCCAGCAGAAGCCGTCGCCCTCGCAATCGCGCGCATGCAATGCCGGTGTATCGCGATACAGCCGGTTGAGATCGCGGATCAGCGTGGCGATACCGCGATGTGCGGGCGCCTCCATCAATTCCCAATCGAGCGCGCGCTCTTCCGACCATTCGCGGCGCTGGGCGAACTCCTGTCCCATGAACAGCAGCTTCTTGCCCGGATAGCCCCACATCAGCGCGTAATAGGCGCGCAGGTTGGCGAATTTCTGCCAATCGTCACCGGCCATCTTGGTCAGCAACGATCCCTTGCCATGCACCACTTCGTCATGGCTCAGCGGCAGGACGAAATTCTCGCTGAAGGCATAGGTAAGGCCGAAGGTGATTTCATCATGATGGTGCGCCCGGTGCACCGGCTCGCGCGCCATGTAGGCGAGCGTGTCGTGCATGAAGCCCATGTTCCATTTGAACCCGAAGCCCAGGCCGCCTTCATGGGCCGGTTTCGACACGCCGGGCCACGAGGTCGATTCCTCGGCAATGGTGAAGAAGCCGGGATGTTCGCGGTATACAGCGCGGTTGGTGTCGCGGAGGAACTCGACCGCTTCCCAATTCTCGCGCCCGCCATCGGCGTTCGGAATCCATTCGCCGGCTTTGCGCGAATAGTCGCGATATAGCATTGATGCGACCGCATCGACCCGCAGGCCATCGACATGATAGCGTTCGGCCCAGAACAGTGCGTTGTTCATCAGGAACTGCGACACCTCACGGCGACCGAAATTGTAGATCGCGGTGTTCCAGTCGGGATGAAAGCCCAGCCGCGGATCTTCATGTTCGTAGAGCGCGGTGCCGTCGAAGCGCGCCAGGCCATGCGCGTCGGTCGGAAAATGCGCCGGCACCCAGTCGAGCAGCACGCCGACCCCGGCCTTGTGCGCGCCATCGACGAACCGCGCGAACCCGGCCGGATCGCCGAACCGGGCGGACGGGGCGTAGAGGCCGGTCGTCTGATATCCCCATGATGGATCGTAGGGATGTTCGCTGACGGGTAAGAATTCGATATGGGTGAACCCCATTTCGACGACATAGGGGATCAGCCGGTCGGCCAGCTGGTCCCACGGCAGGAACCAGCCATCGTCGCCACGCTGCCAACTGCCGGCATGGACTTCGTAGATCGAGATCGGCACGCGGCGTGCATCGATCGATGCCCAGTGCTCGCGGTGCGCCGCGTCGCGCCAGTCATGGTCGAGCGGGGCGGCGGTGCGCGATGCGGTGGCCGGGCGCAGCTCGCTTTCGAAGGCGAACGGATCGGCCTTGTGTGGCAGGCGCTCGCCATCCGCACCGATGATCGCGAATTTATACGCCTGACCCGGCCCCACATCGGGCAGGAAGATTTCCCACACGCCGACATCGCTCCGCCGCCGCATCGGATGGCGCTTGGCATCCCACATATTCCAGTCGCCGACGACGCTGACGACCTGAGCATTGGGCGCCCAGACGGCGAAGTGCATGCCGTCCGCGCCCTCATGCCGGATCGGATGCGCGCCCAGCTTGTCGTGGAGGCGCAGATGCGTGCCTTCCGCCAGCAGGAAATCGTCCGTCGGCCCCAGCACCGGGCCGAATGAATAGGGGTCCTTCACCCACCATTCGCCGCCGCCGCCACGCGCGTAATACCAGAGCGGCTGGGGCGGCGCGTCGACCACCCCCTCGACGATACCGTCGCCGACGGGCTTGAGCTCGCCCAGCACCTTGCCCGACAGGTCGTGGGCCAGCACCTTCTGCGCACCGGGCAACCACGCACGCACGAACGTGCCCGCCGGCCCGGCATGGGGACCGAGCAGCGCAAATGGATCGGCATGACGCCCGCCGAGCAGCGCGGCGATGGCGTCGTCGCCGGGCGTCACATCACGTTCCAGATGTCACGCGCATATTCGCCGATCGTGCGGTCGGACGAGAACCAGCCGACCCCGCCGACATTGCGGATCGCGCTGGCATTCCACCCGGCGCGGTCGCTCCAGCGGGCGTCGATCTGTCGCTGCGCCTGCGCATAGCTGTCGAAGTCGGCACAGCACAGGAACCAGTCGCTATTCTCCAGCCCGTCGATCAGCCCGGCATAGCGGGTGGGGTCGTCATGGCTGAACACCCCGCCCTTGATCGCCGACAGCGCCTGTTGCAGCTCAGGCGAGGCGGCGATCGCCTCGCGCGGGTCGTAACCATTGCCACGCTTTTCGGCGACCTCGTCGGCGGTCAGGCCGAAGATGACGATGTCGTCGGCGCCGACATGGTCGCGGATTTCGACGTTCGCACCGTCCAGCGTGCCGATGGTCAGCGCGCCGTTCAGCGCCAGCTTCATGTTGCCGGTGCCCGATGCCTCCATCCCCGCGGTGCTGATCTGTTCGGACAGGTCGGCGGCGGGCATGATGAGTTCGGCCAGCGACACATTGTAGTTCGGCACGAACGCCACGCGCAGCAGCCCGCGCACCGCCGGATCGGCATTGACCCGTCGCGCGACGTCGTTCGCCAGTTTGATGATGAGCTTGGCATTGTGATAGCTCGACGCTGCCTTCCCCGCGAACAGTTTTACCCGCGGGGTCCAGTCCCGGTCGGGATGGCTGCGAATCTGGTCGTACAGCGCGACCGTCTCGAGGATGTTGAGCAGCTGGCGCTTATATTCGTGGATGCGCTTCACCTGCACGTCGAACATCGCGTCGGGGTCCAGCCGGACGCCCATTACCTCGCGCAGATGCTGCGACAGACGGACCTTGTTCGCCCGCTTCACCGCCTCGAACTTTTCGCGGAACGCCGCGTCGGCGGCGAAGGGCTTCAGGTCGGCGAGCTTGATCGCATCGTCGAGGAACGCCTCGCCGATCGCCTCGCGGATCAGCGACGTCAGCCCCGGATTGCTCTCGAACAGCCAGCGGCGCGGCGTGATGCCGTTGGTCTTGTTGTTGATCCGGTCTGGATAGAGGCGGTGCAGGTCGGCGAACACCGTCTGCTTCATCAGGTCGGTGTGCAGCGCGGCGACGCCGTTGACGCTGTGGCTGCCGGTGAACGCCAGGTTCGCCATGCGCACCCGCCGCTCGCCGCCCTCGTCGATCAGGCTGATCGCGGCGATCGCGCCATCGTCCTGCCCCTGTGCCCGTGCCTCGCGCAACACCTTCGCATTGATCGCATAGACGATCTGCATGTGGCGCGGCAGCAGCCGTTCGAACAGCGGCAGCGGCCAGCTTTCCAGCGCCTCGGGCAGCAGCGTGTGGTTGGTATAGCCGAACGTCGCCTTGGTAATCTCCCACGCGCCGTCGAAATCGAGTGCATGGTCGTCGATCAGGATGCGCATCAACTCGGCGACCGACACCGCGGGATGGGTATCGTTCAGCTGGATCGCGGCCTTGTCGGGCAGGGTGCGGATGTCGCCGAAATACTGGACGTGGCGGCGCACGATGTCCTGTATCGATGCCGAGGAGAAGAAATACTCCTGCCGCAGCCGCAACTCCTGTCCCGCCGGGGTAGAATCCGCCGGATACAGCACGCGGACCAGCGTATCGGCGCGGACCGACGCCGCCAGCGCGCCCTCATGGTCGCCGGCGTTGAACCGGTCGAGCCGGATCGGATCACGCGCCCGCGCGGTCCACAGGCGCAGGGTGTTTACTCGCGCCCCGCGCCACCCGATCACCGGCGTGTCGACCGCAACCGCCTCGACACTTTCGCCCGGCATCCAGTGGATGTCGCCATTCTCGTCGCCGACGACTTCACCGCCGAAGCCGATGCGATAGGCACTTTCGCGGCGTTCGAATTCCCACGGATTGCCGTGGCGCAGCCAGGTTTCGGGCAGTTCGACCTGCCAACCATTGTCGATCCGTTGGCGGAACATGCCGTTCACATAGCGGATGCCATAGCCATAGGCAGGCAGGTCGAGGCTCGCGAGGCTTTCCATGAAACACGCCGCCAACCGGCCGAGACCACCGTTGCCGAGCGCCGCGTCGGGTTCCTCGCCCTCCAGATCGGCGAGGTTGACGCCGAGCGAGGTCAGCGCCTCGCGCACTTCGTCGGTGCGCGACAGGTTCGCCATCGCATCACGCAGCAGCCGCCCGATCAGGAATTCGAGGCTTAGATAATAGACCCGCTTGGCACCGGCGGCATGGGCCTGCTTGCTCGACGCCATCCAGCGTTCGATGATGTCGTTGCGCACGGTCAGGATGGTCGCGGCCAGCCAGTCGTGCGGCAGCGCGGCCTGCGCATCCTTGCCGATCCGGTGGACCAGCGTTTCGAGGATGGCATCGGCAAGGGGCGGCGTGGTCGGAGCAACGGCGGCAAGGGCAGGCTGGGTCACGCGGATTCCTCGAAACGGGATACGAACGACAGTATCGAATGTCGAACGCTTGTCACGCGCAATACGTATGCGCGAACCGGGTCGTTCCGGTGACAGTCAAATCCTTATAAACCGTGTCGTCTGGCCCATTCGAGGAACAGGGCGGTCCATGGCGCGGCGCGGCCGTCGCGCAATACGCCGAAGCCATGCCCGCCCAGCTCCGGCAGATACGCCTCCGCGGCGACCTTCGACCGGCGCAGCGCGGCAAGCAGCGCGAGCGTATTGTCGACCGCGACGATGCCGTCGTCGATCGCATGGGTCAGGAAAGTGGGCGGACTGGCGGCGGTGATCCGCGCGTCGGTGCGGTAATAGGCGGCCTGTTCGGGCGGGGCGTTCGGGCCGAGCAGCTGGTCCTGTGATGCCCGATGGGTCCCGGCGGCCCCCATCAACGCGACCGGATACAGCAGGCAAGCGATCCGCGCGCGCAGCGGCTGCGCGTCGATGGGATCGGCGGCGCGGTAGGTCGCATCGATCCGATAGGCGAGCATCGCCGCAAGGTGCCCGCCCGCCGAAAATCCCATCACCCCGATCCGATCCCGGTCGACGCCGTTCGCTGTCGCCTCCGCTCGGATGACCCGCAACGCCCGCTGCGCGTCCTGAAGCGGCGTATCGGGCCCACCGGCCCAGGGATCGCTCGGCAGACGATATTTCAGCAGATAGGCGTGATAGCCGCGATCGGCGAAGAACTGCAGCATATCGCGTCCGTCGTGCCCCACCGCCACCCGCCGATAGCCGCCGCCGGGGATCAGCAGGATCGCCGCGCCATTCGGCCGCAACGGCACGGCATGGGCCAGCGCCGGGGTGCGGACATGGACGAAGGCAGTATCGTCCGCCGGGCCGGTCGCCGATCGTGGCACTTCCTGCTCGACGACATGCACCGCCGCGCTGCCCGGCGGGCCGCTCGGCCAGATCGGGCGGAAGCGCAGCGGCGCAGCGGCCCGCGCCGGCAGCGTCGCGGCGAGGCCCGCTGCGACACCTCCGCCGATCAGGGCGCGGCGGCCCAATAAAGTGCCCGTGCCGGTCGTCATTCGCGTTCTCTGCCCATCCCCGTGGCCGTTACGCGGGCAACATGGCGGGCCGATGACTATCCGTCGAGGCCCGTCACCACCGCTTGACGTGGTTCGGGCGCGGAGCGAGGGGAAGCGACGAAACGGCACCGCGCGGGCGCTGCGAATCTTCGGGAGACGTGCAATGAAATTCTGTCGCTATGGGGAACGGGGCGCGGAAAAGCCGGGCGTGGTCGATGCCGATGGCCGCGTCCGCGACCTGTCGGGCGTGATCGACGACATCACCGTCGACACGATCCGCGACCTGTCGGTCGATATCGCCAGCCTGGCCGTAGTCGACGGTGCGCCCCGCCATGGTGTGCCGATCAAGGGGATCGGCAAGATCGTGGCGATCGGCCTGAACTATGCCGACCATGCCGCCGAATCGAACCTGCCAGTGCCGAGCGAACCGATGATGTTCATGAAGGCGCTGTCGTCGCTGACCGGCCCGAACGACGAGGTGATGCTGCCGCGCGGATCGACCCATGCCGACTGGGAAGTCGAACTGGCCATCGTGATCGGCAAGACCGCACGCTATGTCAGCAAGGAGGACGCGCTTGCCCACGTCGCCGGCTACACCATCGCCAATGATGTGTCGGAACGCTTCAACCAGAAGCAGCGCGGCACGCAATGGTCGAAGGGGAAGGGGCATGACAGCTTTTGCCCGGTTGGCCCGTGGCTGGTGACCCCCGACGAGATTGCCGATCCGCAGGACCTCGCCATGTTCCTCGACGTGAACGGCGAACGGATGCAGACCGGGAACACTCGCACGATGATCTTCGACGTGGCCGAGCTGATTTCCTATGTCAGCGAATATATCACCCTCTATCCCGGCGACCTGATGATTACCGGCACCCCGCCGGGCGTGGGTGAGGGCAAGAAGCCGCAATCGATCTATCTGAAGGCCGGCGACACGATGACGCTCGGCATCGCCGGGCTGGGCGAACAGACGCAGCAGGTCGTCGAATGGCGCCATCTGGGCGACGCCGTTCTGGGGTGACGGGGCAGGGGCGCCGGTCGCGGGACCGGCGCCCTCTTTTTATTTCGGCAGCGCGTCGGTCTGGCGCAGCGCCTCGCCCAGCGCCAGTGCGGCGGCAGTGGCGAGATTCATCGAGCGGACCTCTGCCCGGATTGGCAGGCGCAGGCCGATGTCGCAGCGATCGGCGACGCCTTGCGGCACGCCCGCGCTTTCCTTGCCGAACAGCAGCACGTCGTCGGCCTCGAACCGGAAGTCATAGGCGGACCGCGTCGCCTTGGTCGTGAAGAGGATCAGCCGCGCGCCGGCCCGCGCCGCCTGGAACGCGGCGAAGTCGGCGTGGCGCGTTACCGACACATGGTCAATATAGTCCATGGCCGTCCGCCGCACGCGGCGATCGTCCCATGCAAAGCCCAGCGGCTCGATCAGGTCGACCGCGACGCCCAGACAGGCCCCCAGCCGCAGCACGGCCCCGACATTGCCCGCGATTTCGGGTTCATAAAGCGCGATACGCATCGCCGCTGCTTGGCGCGGACGAACGCGATGCGCAAGCGGCCCGTTGCAGGGCGGCGCGTGGTTCGGACTGTCAGGTAAGTGGCGGAGAGGGAGGGATTCGAACCCTCGGTACCCGTAAAGGCACGCCGCATTTCGAGTGCGGTACAATCGACCACTCTGCCACCTCTCCGCAGAGGTTTTCCGCTCATATGCCGTGTTTGACGCGGCACGTTGGTCAGCGAGGGAGGCCGGTTAGCCCAAGGATTCGGGATGTGCAAGCGCATCCTTGCTGCAAACGCACATCGACCCTAGATTATTTTGCATGAAGGCCATTTCTGCCCCGCTGCTCGACCTTGGTACCCCGTTGCCGCCGATCGCCCATGCCCGTTTCTCGATCGGGGAGGTCGTGCGTCACCGGCTGTTCGATTTTCGCGGGGTCGTGTTCGATATCGATCCGGTCTTTGCGAACAGCGAGGAATGGTATGAATCGATCCCCGCCGATGCGCGGCCGCGGAAGGACCAGCCCTTCTACCACCTGCTCGCCGAAAATGCCGAGGCGAGCTATGTCGCCTATGTCAGCCAGCAGAACCTGATCGTCGACGACAGCGAGGAGCCGGTCGACCATCCCGCGATCCGGGGGCTGTTCGACGATTACGCCGATGGCCGCTACCAGTTGCGCCACGAACACCGGCATTGAGGGGCGGCACCGTTCAATAGATATCCCGGCGATAGCGACCGTCGCCGAGCATCTCCTCCAGCAGCGATTCGCCGAGGATCGTGGCCAGCGCGGCATGGACGCCGGGCGCCATGCCCTGCACGCTGCCGCAGACATAGATCGCCCCGCCGGCATCGATCGCCGACCGAATCGCGTCCGCATGCGCCCCCACGGCATCCTGCACATAGCGATAGCCGCCCGGCCGGCGTGACCAGGCAATGTGCTGGTCGGCGAGGACACCCGCATCGCATAGCGCCTGTCGCTCGTCGGCGAGGAAGTCGTCCTGCGCAGGATGCCGCTCACCCCAATAGAGCGTCGCCGGAGCGCCTCCCAATGCCGCGCGGTGGCGCAGATGGGCGAGGAGGCCGGCAAGACCGGTCCCGTTGCCGATCACGATCAACGGGATGTTGTTGTCGGCGGGCGGGTGGAACGCCGGGTTCGATCGCACCCGCGCCTGCACGATACCGCCAAGCGGTGCGCCATGGCACAGCCAGCCCGATCCCAGCCCGTCAAAGCCGTCGCTCGCCGTGCAGCGCCGGACGATCAGCTCGACCCGGCCCGATTCGGCGATCGACGCGATCGAATATTCGCGGTGCCCGATCGGCTTGCGGGTGGCGACGTCGCCCGCACCGGTCGGCAGGATGCTGGTCATCAGCATCGCGCGATTGTCGGAGGTATCGGCCAGACCGGTCGCGGCCAGATAGGCATCGACCCTCCGCACATCCTGCTGCGGCAGGATTTCGATGATATCGCCGGGCATCCACTGGGCGGCGTTCGCGACCGGTGCCAGCGTAATCTGCCACGCCTCGCCCCCTAGGCTGCCGGAGTTCAGCAGGCGGCGGTCGACCAGCCGCCAGTCCTCCATCGCGGCGGGGGCCCAATCGGGCTGATCGGTACGCCCGCCAAGCCCGGCCAGCTGGTGCTGCCATTGGCGCTGCGCATCGTCATCGTTGCCGTCCGCCTCCACCGCGTCGAAGAGGCGGGTGGCGCCGTGGTCGTGCAGCCAGCGATCGACCCGGTGGCCGAAGGCGCAGAACTCGGCATATTCGCGGTCGCCGAGCGCCATGACGGCATAGTCGAGATGCGACAGGTCGGGCGCATCGCGCTCCATCGTCCGGGCAAACCCCCGCGCATTGTCGGGCGGCTCGCCCTCGCCATAGGTGCTGGCGACGACGAACAACCGGCTGGCGCGCGCCAGCGTGGCATGGTCGAGCGATGTGATCGGCAGCGCGGCGGCGTGGGGCAGGGCGTCGGCGGTCAGCCGGGCGATACGCTCGGCCGATCCGGTCTGGCTGGCATAGGCGACCAGCGTCGTTGCCTGTTCGACGGGCACGTCGGTGGCATCGGCGACGACCTGTGCCAGCGCCGCCTTGCGCCGGCGACGCGCGAAATAGAGCAGGAAGCCGGTGATGGTGAACAGCGGCATGGTCAGGCTGGCCAGCAGCATCGCGATCCGCCCGACGATCCCGAAATAGGCACCGCGATGGATTTCGAACACGCTGGTGACGATATCCTCGCCCAGCGGCCGGGTAGCATAGGGCTGATCGTCGATCACTGCGCCGGTTCTGCCGTCGATGGTCAGTTCGTCGCTTACCCGGTCGTGCCGCGCATCCGGCAGCTTGGCGCGGAACTGCACCTCGCCATAGTCGCGCACGCTCATCGTAATGCGATCATAGGAACGACCGCCGGTCGCGCGGACGAAGCCGTCCCATGCGCGCGCCAGATCGACCGGTGCGTCCTTTGGCCCGTCATGTTTTTCGGTCGGCGCTTCGGCGACCAGCAACGCACGGACGCCCTGTCGATACCAGTCGTACGACCACCACAGCCCGGTAAAGCCGCTGACGAGGTAGAAGAGCAGCACCCAGCCGCCGATGACGGCATGCAGCATCCGGTAAAGGTTGCGCCCGGTCTTGCGCAGGTCGAGTACGAACCAGTTGCGCCAGTCGAGCGGACGCTTGGGCCAGCGCAGATACAGGCCGGACAGCGCGAAATAGATCAGCGCGATCGCCGAAAAGCCGGTGATCTGCCGCCCGATCCCGTTGCCTTCGCCCGGTAGCGCCAGCCAGCGATGCAGGTGCTCGACGACCTCCAGCACCTCCGCCCCGCGCGGTTCGCCGAGCAGGGTGCCGGTAAACGGGTCGACCCGCTCGACCACGCGGTCCTTTGACGGGCCCCGCTGATAGGACACCGTGGTCATCTCGCGGGGCACGGTCGGAATGGTGAGGCGGCTGATCTTTGCGTTGGGACGCTGACGCTTAACCTGCGCGATCAATTGCGGCACCGTCAGGCGCTGCGCCGAGACCGCCGCCGGACGGTCGCGGTTCAGGGCTGCCAGGATTTCCGGCTCGAAACTCAGCGTCGCACCGGTCACGCCCATCACCGCCAGCACGAGGCCGGCGGTGATGCCGAGGAACCAGTGAATCTGAAACAGGATGTTCCGGGTCATGCGGCAGGCTCAAACAGACTTGATATTGATAATGGATCGCGTTAGCGGCGCGACAGTTCGGGGTCAATATTACGCAAGGGAAATGACAATGGGGTGGAACACGCGCCTGCCGTTGATGGCAAGTGTAGCGGGTCTGGCGCTGCTGGCGATACCAGCGATGGCGCAGGGCACCGACCCGGCGTCGCCCACCGCCGAAGCCCCGCCGGCCGACGAAGAGATCGTCGTTACCGCCGCGCGTACCATCCTGCCGCCCAATGCGCTGCCGCTGACCATCGACATCCTCGACAAGCAGGCGATTGACCAGCAGATCGCGATATCGGGCAGCATCACCGATGCCGTCGCGACACTGACCCCAAGCTTTTCGCCCACGCGCGGCAAATTGTCGGGCGCGGGGGAGACGCTGCGCGGACGCTCGCCACTCTATGCGATCAACGGCATTCCGCAGACGACCCCCTTGCGCGACGGCAGCCGCGACGGCTTCACCATCGATGGCTTCTTCATCGATCGGGTCGAGCTGATCTATGGATCGAACGCGTTGCAGGGCGTCGGCGGCACCGGCGGTATCGTCAACCAGGTGACGGTTGGCGCCCCGCGACAGGAGGGTGTCAGCGGTCGCGCGCTGGTGCAGGGCACGGCATCGGACGGGTTCGAGCGTGATGGCGTCGGTGGCAAGGTCGCCGGGCTGGTCCAATCGAAATCGGGCCGGTTCGATGCCACGATCGGGGCCAGCCATGAACGGCGCGGCGCGTTCTATGACGCGCAAGACCGGCGGGTCGGCATCAACCTGACGCAAGGCGAAACGCAGGGTTCGCGTGCGACCGATTATTTTGCGCGGCTGGGGATGGAGGTCGGCGCGACCGGGCGGCTCGACCTGATCGCCAACCGGTTCGAGTTGAAGGGCGATGGCGACTATCTCGCGATCGCCGGCAATCGCCGCACCGGCGTGCCGACCAGCGCGGTGCGCGGAACCCCGCCGGGGCGGCCCGCCGCCAACCGCGCGGAAGCGCTGTCGCTATCCTACACCGACAGCGACGTGCTGGGCGGGAACCTGGTCACGCAGCTGTTCTTCAACCGCACCCACGACACCTTCGGCGGGGAGGTCGCGATCCAGGCGACGTTTCAGGACCCGGCGATCGCGCCGGTCGGCACGCTGTTCGACCAGTCGGAAAACCGCTCGCGCAAGCTGGGCGCAAAGGCGAGCTATGAACGCGCCGTGCCGGGGTTCGAGGCACTGGTCGCGACCATCGGGTTCGACGCGCTGTTCGACAAGACCGAGCAGCGGCTGATCGCCACCAACCGCATCTGGGTGCCGCCCGCCGATTTCCGCAGCCTTGCGCCGTTCGTGCAAGGCAATCTGAAGCTTGCCGACGGGCTGGTCCGCGTGGCGGGCGGTGCCCGGTGGGAGAATGTGCAGGTCCGCATCGACGATTTCCGCACGCTGGCATCGACCACCTATGACGGCAGGAATGCGCGGACCTATGCCGGCGTCGCTGTGACCGGCGGCACGCCCAAATTCAGCGACGTGCTGTTCAATGGCGGGCTGATCGTCGAGCCGCTGACCGGGGTGCGCGCCTATGCCAGCTATGCGCAAGGCTTCACCATGGCCGATATCGGGCGCATCACCCGCGCGATTTCGACGCCGGGCGTCCGGCTGGACAGTTTCCTCGACATCCAGCCGGTCGTGTCGAACAATCGGGAGGTCGGCGTCGAGGTGAAGCGCGGGCCACTGGACGCCGGCGCGACCTATTTCTGGTCTTCGAGCGACCGGGGGCAATTGCTGGTCGCGCAGGGCAACGGCATCTTCGAGGTGCAGCGCCAGCGCGTCCAGATCGAGGGGCTGGAGGTGAACCTGGCGGTGCAGACGCCGCTGCCCGGCCTCCGCGTCTCGACCGGCTATGCCCATATCCTCGGCCGCTATGACAGCGACCGTAGCCCGGCGGATGGCGTGGTCGATACCGATCTGGACGGGACCAATATCTCCCCCGACCGGCTGAACCTTACCGCCGATCTGGCAACCGGGCCGGTGACGGCGCGGGTGCAGACGCAATTCTATCTGTCGCGCAACTTCCGGGGGAAGGCGAACCCCAGCCCCGACAACAACTTCGGTGGCTATGACGTCACCGACGCGTCGATCCGGTACCAGACGAAGTTCGGCGGGCTGTCGCTCAGCGCGCAGAACATCTTTAACCGCTTCTATATCGACTATAGCAGCGACACCCGCCTGCCGAACGACAATTTCGCGTTCTTCGCCGGGCGCGGGCGGACGTTCACGCTGGGCTGGGACATGCGGTTCTGAGTCGGGCTGGACAGCGGGGCGGGGCGGGGGCTAGGCGCGGCCCATGCCTGTTATTGCCACTATCATGAATTCGACCACCGGCCAGCCGATCCAGAAGATGACCTTTGGCCGGATGCCGAAGCCCTGGGCCTCGTTCAACCTCGAAACCGGCGAACTGGTCACCGCCGACCGGGTGGATGTGGGCAAGCCGGCACCGGGCAAGGTCGTGGTGCCCGTATCGGTGTGGGTCACGCCCAAGAAATAACCCCCTCCCGGCACGGGCCGGAAGGGGGCGTTTCGCTTAACCGCAGACGCGGCGGCCGTTGCGGATCACGTAGCGGCAGGGGCCACGATAATCGACGCCCATCGCGGCGGCCTCGCGCGACCAGCCGGGGACGACCCGTTCCCCGCGATAGCCGTAGCGGTCACCGCGACGTGCGTCCCACCGGCGACGCTCGTCCCAGCGGCGACGGTCGTTATACGCGCGACGGTTGTCCCAGCCGCGACGATTGTCCCAGTGGCGGCGATCGTCCCAGCGACGATCGTCGTGATGCGCGCGGGGACCGTGGTCGCGGTACCCGTGGCGGCCCGGCTGTGCGTCGGCAACGGCGGGAACGGCGGTCAAGCCGGCGATGGTCAGGCCGATGCCGGCAAAAATGTTCATCAACTTCTTCATGATGCTTCCTCTCTGCCGCTGTCTTGCCGGGATTCGCCTGAACCCCTGCTGGACAGGATTGACAGCAGTCAGAAAGACTCCATGCAGGTCGATGGTTCCCGATTCGCTGCGGCGATCAATAGGCGGGCTGCCACATCTGCTCCGCGATGGTGTCGCGATCGATCACCACGTCGGGGGCGGCCACGCCGTCCGCCACCGCCTGTGCCGCGACCACGACCGCGATGTCGAGCGCCACGTCGCGCAGCCGCTCGATCGGCGGCAGCAGCGTCGTATCGCCCCCCATCGCGCCCAGCGCACGGGCGGCGGCCATGAACATCGTGTCGGTGATCGTTCGCGCCTGTGCCGCCAGCGCGCCCAGCCCGACGCCCGGGAAGATATAGACGTTGTTCACCTGCGTCACATCGGCGATGCCGAATGGGCTACCGGTGCCGATCACCGCGCGTCCGGCGCTCCAGCGGGCAAGGTCGACCGGATGCGCCTCGGCGCGTGAGACCGGGTTGGAGAGCGGAAAGATCACCGGGCGCTCGACCGACTGGGCCATGGTGCGCACGACCGCTTCGCCGAACGCGCCATGCTGGCCCGAGGCACCGATCAGGACGGTTGGATGGATATTGGCGACCGCATCGAACAGGTCGATCGCGCCGTGCGACGTGCGGGTCCAGTCCGCCACCTCTGCGGGATCGCGGGCATAGGTGCGCTGCCCGGTCGACAGATCATCCATGTCGGACAGGATCAGCCCGTCGCGGTCCACTGCCCAGATATGCGCGCGGGCCTGTTCGGCGGACAGGCCATCGGCCTGCAACGCCTGCACCAGCATGTCGGCGATGCCGCATCCGGCAGCCCCCGCGCCGAACAGCAGGATCCGCTGTTCGGACAGCGGAACGCCGGTACGCCCGATGGCCGACAGCAGCGTCCCGACCGCCGTCGCGGCGGTACCCTGGATATCGTCGTTGAAGCTCAGCAGCCGGTCGCGATACCGCTCCAGCAGACGGTACGCGTTGTGCCCGGCGAAATCCTCCCATTGCAGCAGTACGCCGGGGAAGCGGTCGGCGACGGCGCTGACGAAATCCTCGACGAACGCGTCATATTCGGCTCCCCGGATGCGCGGGTGACGCCAGCCGACATAGAGCGGGTCCTCGCGCCGCGCGGCATTGTCGGTCCCGACGTCGAGCAGGATCGGCAGCACCTCCGACGGATGGATGCCGGCACAGGCGGTGTAGAGCGCCAGCTTGCCGATCGGGATGCCCATGCCGCCCGCCCCCTGATCGCCCAGGCCCAGGATGCGTTCGCCGTCGCTGACGACGATCACCTTCACCCGGTCGAGAGCGGGATCGGCGAGGATTTCGGCGATGCGCTGGCGATTGGGCCATGACAGGAACAGCCCGCGCGGCCGCCGCCAGATATCGCTGAACCGCTCGCACCCTTCGCCGACGGTCGGGGTGTAGACCAGCGGCAGCATCGCCGGCAGGTCGCGCTGCACCATCGCGTGGAACAGGATTTCGTTCGAATCCTGCAATTCGCGCAGGAAGCTGTAGCGGTGGAAATCGTCGGGCATTCCGGCCAGCGCGCGCTGCCGCCGCTCGATCTGGCTGTCCAGCGTTCCGACATGCGGCGGGAGCAGGCCGTGCAGCCCCCATTGGTCGCGCTCCGCCTCGGTAAAGGCGGTGCCCTTGTTGGTCAGCGGATCGGCGAGCAGCGCGCGGGCGGCGGCGTGGGCGGCGGGGGACATGATCGGACCCTTCGATTCAAAAGACGAAAACGCCCCGGCGGAAGCCGCCGGGGCGAGAAGGTTGCTCAAGGAACTCAGAAGCGGAAGCTGATCCAGCCTGCAAGGAAGTCGGAGCTTTTGTAGTTCGCATCGGTCAGCGCCGGGCCGGCGATCAGATGCTCGTAGCGCGCGGTCAGGCTGACGCGCGGGCTGACGGCATAGATCGCCTGGAAGCGGATGGTATCGGCGACCTTGCGCGCATTGCCGAGCTGCGTGCCGGCAAAGGCCTGTCCGTTGGCGCGGTACACCGCGTCGTTCAGGCTGTCGCGCCACGACAGCTGATATTCGGTCGCGATGCGCAGCTTCGGCGTCGGCTGGAACTGGGCGCTCGGCGCAAAGGCGATCAGGTTCGTCGGCGTCGCATACAGCTGGTAGCTGTAGTAGATGTTGTTGCCGAACGGCGCGAGCGAGGTTTTCAGCGTACCGTTGCCATAGGCCCCGCCGCCGCTGGCATAATCGAAGTGGAAGCCGACGCGCGGTGCGGTCTTCGACTTGCCGACCTTGTACGTCTGCTGGAGCAGGACCAGCCATGCCGAGATCGGCCGGTTGTCGAACTCGCCGCCCTGATAGTTGACCGTCCAGTCGATGTTGACCGGGCCGCTATCGCCATAGAGGTGCAGGCCGTAGAATTTGCGCACTTCCTCGGTCGTGCGCGTGCCCCAGGTCGCGTTGCTGTTGCGCAGCCGCCAGAAGAACGGATCGAAATAGAGGTTCGACCCACCCAGCAGCGACTTCGGCAGGACGAATCCAGCGGTGCCACCCGAAAAGCGGCGATTGTCGTCGACGATGTCGTCGCCGGTGCCGCCGACGCCCAGCCGCGTCGTCTTGAAATCGAACACGTCGCCGCGAACCTTGTCGCCCTTCGCCCAGGCGCGCACGCCGTTATAGACGAAGAAGATCGTGTTGTTGTCGCGCGGCACGACCATCAGGTTCGGGCCGTCGGCAAAGGTCTGTCGCCCATAGCGCACGCCCAGGTCGACGCCGCCGACCGTGCCGGTCACGTCGACGAAGCTCTGCTGCACCACCAGGTCGTTGTGCAGCTGTCCCGCCTTCACGCCCAGGTTGCGGCCCGACATGCCGGCATGGGCCAGTTCGCCGTACAGGCGGACATGATCGCCCAGATGCAGGTCGGCACCGCCGACGATGCGGTTGATGTCCTGCCGCTGCCCCTCGCGGTCGCGCAGGTTGGGATTGGTGGTCAGGTTGACGCGGTAGCGGAACTCGCCCGACAGCGTCAGGTACACGTCGTCACCGGCGATCGGGATGTATTTCAGCCGGTCGAGCACGTCGTCGCGCTTCTTGGGATCGCGATACTTGGTCCAGTCCTCGGCCCAGCGCGACTGGTTGTAGCCGCCGGCGGTGATGCCGTCGCCGACCCCGGCGGTCGGATATTCCTGCGCGATCGGGCGGGCATTGCCGCGATCGGCGAGCTGGGTCGTGGCGGGGGCGGCGGGTTCGGCGGCACGGGCCGCGATGGGGGCGATCGCCGATGCGATCAGCGGGGTGGCGGCGCAGAGCCGCAAAAGGGTCTTCATCTCGGCATACCTTTGTCCGCCCTTTAAGGGCGCTGGTCGGCAGGGGCCGGTCCGGGGCTGTGCCCGAACCGGCCCTTACGGGAATTACTCGGCGGCAACCGCGCCTTCGGGCATCTGGTCGACGCGCACCGCACGACCGGCCAGCGCCTCGTCGAACTGGTGCTTGTCGAGCTTGCCTTCCCACTTTGCGACGACAACGGTTGCCACCGCGTTACCGATGAAGTTCGTCAGGCTGCGGCACTCGCTCATGAAGCGGTCGACACCCAGGATCAGCGCCATGCCGGCGACCGGCACCGAGGGGACGATCGATAGCGTGGCGGCCAGCGTGATGAAGCCCGCGCCGGTCACGCCCGCTGCGCCCTTCGACGACAGCATCGCGACGGCGAGCAGCAGGATCTGCTGGCTGAGCGTCAGGTCCACGTTGCACGCCTGGGCGATGAACAGCGCGGCCATGGTCATGTAGATGTTGGTGCCATCGAGGTTGAACGAATAGCCGGTCGGCACGACCAGGCCGACGATCGACTTCGGAATGCCGGCGCGCTCCATCTTTTCAATGAGCGAGGGCAGGGCGCTTTCCGACGACGAGGTGCCGAGCACCAGCAGCAGTTCGGCCTTCAGGTACGAGATCAGCTTGAAGATCGAGAAGCCGCAGAAATGCGCGACCGCACCCAGCACGATCGTGACGAACAGGAAGGCGGTGAGGTAGAAGGTGCCGACCAGCGCCGCCAGGCTGAACAGCGTGCCGATGCCGTATTTGCCGATGGTGAACGCCATCGCGCCGAATGCGCCGATCGGAGCGGCCTTCATGACGATCGCGACGACCTTGAAGAAGGCGATCGAGATGTCGTTCAGCGCGTCGAGCACGCGTTCGCCCTTGTCGCCGATCATGGCGAGGCCGATGCCGAACAGGATCGCGACGAACAGCGTCTGGAGGATGTTGCCCTCGGTCAGCGCCGACAGGAACGTGTCGGGGATGATTCCGGTCAGGAAGCCGGTGATCGTCGTGTCATGCGCCTTGGCGGCATATTCGGTGACCTTCGACGTATCGAGCGTCGCGGGATCGATGTTCAGCCCCGCGCCCGGCTGGACGACGTTGCCGACGATCATGCCGATGATGAGCGCGAGGGTCGAGAAGGTCAGGAAATAGGCGAACGCCTTGCCCGCCACGCGGCCGACGCTGGCAAGGTCGCGCATGCCGGCGATGCCGGTGACGATGGTCAGGAAGATGACCGGGGCGATAATCATCTTCACCAGCTTGATGAAGGCATCGCCGATCGGCTTAAGCGCTTCACCCGTCGACGGGTAGAAGTGACCCAGCAGCACGCCGGCGACGATCGCGATCAGCACCTGGGCATAAAGATGCCGGTACCATGGCTTCGCGGCGGGCGGCACGGGCGGGTGGGCGGCGTCGGTTGCAAATTTCATGCGGCGACCTTTCATCCTCTGTAAGCGCCCGGCCCGGCTCTTGCTGGCGGTCGGCGCGACAGGAATGGTTTAATCCGCTGCATCCCTCGTTGTCACAAACGCAATCGCTGTACCCATAGTACTGATATTGCAGAATAAAATATTTTGGGCGTGGCAAAAATAGCCAGTTTTTCGCCAGTTGCGGCGGCAAAGGTGCAAATTGTTGCACATGGCGGACGGCACACCTACAACCGCGTCATGCAGGGCGGGGCGCGGACATGGTGGATAGGGTGGATCCTTGGCGGTTTCCTGCTGAGCATCGCCGCCGCCGCGCTGGTCGGGCGCGTGGTCGAACGCCGGGCGCAGGCCGAGTCGCTCGCCGAGATCGAGAGCGATGCCCGGCTGCGGCAGGTGCTGCTGACCAGTGAGATTGCCCGGTTCCGCCTGTTGCCGCTGGCGCTGGCCGATGATCGCGACGTCGTTGCGGCGGTGCGCGGCGGCGACGCGGCACGGCGGGCGCTCGACCGGAAGCTGACCGCCCTCGCACGCTCGACCTCGGCCAGCGTCATCTATGTCGTCGGGCGCGACGGGCGGGCGATCGCGGCGAGCAACTGGGCGGAGCCGCAGAGCTTCGTCGGCAACGATTATAGCTTTCGCCGTTATTATCGCGACGCGGTGCGGACGGGGGCCGGGACCCAGTTCGCGCTCGGCACGGTCAGCCATCGTCCGGGCCTCTATCTCAGCCGCCGCACGCCCGAGGGGGGCGTGGTCGTCGTGAAGCTGGAATTCGACCGGATCGAGGGCGAATGGCGCGCGGCGGGCGGAATTACGTTCGTTACCGATGCCGCCGGGGTGGTGTTGATTTCCAGCGATCCGCGCTGGCGGTTCGCGACCACGCGGCAGATCGAACCATCGGTCGCCGCCGCGGTTCGCGCGGATAGCGGTGCCGCAGCGCTCAAGCAGCCGCCGTTCGCGATCATCGACGACGAACTGCGCCTCAATGGCCAGCGCCGGACGATGCAGCACGCGGTGACCGCGCCCGGCGACGAGGGGTGGCAGGTGCATCTGGCGATGCCGTTGCCACCGGCGATCGGCGGCGCGGCGCGGACCAGCGCGCTGGCGGCGGCGGCGGTCACGCTGGCGCTGGTCGGCGCGCTGTGGGGCCTGTGGGAGCGCTCGCGACGCCGGGCGCTGCGCACGGTCGAGCTGGAAGCGGCGGTTGCCGACCGGACCCGCGAACTGCGCGACGAGATCGAGGAGCGCACCGCCGCCGAAGCCCGCGCCGCCGAACTGCGCGAGGGGCTGCGACAGGCCAACCGGCTTGCCGCGCTGGGGCAGATCACCGCCAGCGTGGCGCATGAAACCGCGCAGCCCGTGGCCGCGATCCGCAACTATGTCGCGACCGCGCGCCAGCTGCTGACACGCGGCGATCATTCGGCGGTCGACGACAACCTCGGCGCGATCGCCCGGCTGACCGACCGGATCGGGCTGGTGACTGCCGAACTGCGTGGTTTTGCGCGCAAGGGCAGCGGGACGATCGGGCCGGTGCGCCTGATCGACGTGATCGACGGCGCGCGCCTGATCCTGAAGGAACGGCTGTCGGAGGTTGCCTTCATCCTCCCGCCGGTGCCCGACGACCTGCTGGTCGTCGCGGGCCGGGTGCGGTTGGAACAGGTGCTGGTGAACCTGCTCCAGAACGCGACCGAGGCACTGGGCGAAACCCCGGAACCGCGCATCGCCATCGAATTGGGGATCGAGCCGCAGGCCGTGTCGCTGATCGTCGCCGACAACGGGCCGGGGATCGATCCGGCCGTGGCGGAGCGGATGTTCACGCCCTTCGTCACCAGCCGCGCCGCCGGTCTGGGGCTGGGGCTGGTGATCGCGCAGGATATCATGACCGATCTGGGCGGCACGTTGCGGTCGTTGCCGTCGGAACAGGGAGCGCGGTTCGAAGTGACGTTGCGGCGCGTGGCATGAGCGGGTCGGACAACCCCCGTGGCGGCCGCGTCGCGCTGGTCGAGGATGACGAGGACCTGCGGATATCGACCGCGCAGCTGCTGACGCTGGCCGGGTTTGATGTCGTCGCCTTTCCCGCCGCACCCCCGGCCCTGCTAGCGATCGACGCCGATTTCGACGGGATCGTCGTCACCGATGTGCGGATGCCGCACATGTCGGGGATCGAGCTGTTCCGGATCTTGCGCGAACGCGACCCGACGCTGCCGGTCGTGCTGGTCACCGGCCATGCTGATGTCGAAACCGCCGTGGATGCGATCAAGGGCGGGGCATGGGACTTCCTGTCCAAGCCGTTCGATCCCGACGCGCTGATCGCGGCGGCGACCCGCGCGATGGCGGCCCGGTCGCTGGCGCTCGACAACCGGCGGTTGCGGGCCGAGGCGGCGAGCGGGGAGGACACGGCGCTGGTCGGCCGCTCCCCCGCGATCACCCGCCTGCGTGAGATGATCCCGGTCCTCGCCGATGCCGATATCGACCTGTTGATCGAGGGGGAAACCGGCACCGGCAAGGAATTGTTCGCCCGCGCGATCCACCGCGCCGGCCGCCGCGCGCGGCACCGGTTCCTGACCATCGCCTGCGCCGCGCTGCCCGGACAGGCGATCGAGGATGAACTCTTCGCGAGCGTCGGCGATCGCGGGATCGTCGGTGCGCAGCGCGGCACGCTGTTCCTCGACGATATCGATCAGGCGTCGCGCGGATTGCAGGGCCGCCTGACCCAGTTGATCGAGGATCGCGCGATCCGGGGGCCGCGCGATGCCGTGCCGGTCGATATCCGCGTCATCGCCACGGCGGCGGAGGAGGGGCAGCGCGGCCCCGATGCCATCGCACCGGCCCTGCTGTATCGCCTTGCCGCCGTCCGGCTGCGCATGCCCCCGTTACGCGAACGCCGCGACGACGTGCCGCTGCTGTTCGCGCATCTGGTCGACCTGTCGGCAAAGCGGTTGCGGCGTGAGGTGCCGGCATTGACGCATGCTGCCCGCGACCTGCTGGCGCGCCACGACTGGCCGGGCAATGTTCGCGAGCTTGCCCATTTCGCCGACCGGTTCGTGCTGGGGTTGGAGGGGACCGGCGCGGGAGAGGCTGGCACCGATGCGACGCGCCCGCTACCCGAACGGATCGCCGCGTTTGAACGGGAAGCGATCCTGTCGGCGATCGCCGCGACGGGCGGGGAAATCGGCGCGGCGATCGAACGCCTCGGCATCCCGCGCAAGACGTTTTATTACAAGGTCCAGCGGCTGGGCATCGACCTGCGCAGCCTGCGCGGCCAATAACCGGGGGTCAGTCCAGCCCGTCGTCCGAGACATAGGCGAGGCCGGCACGCGCCTCCAGCGCGGCACGGTCGCGCATCACGATCCGCCCGCGCGAACACCGCACCATATGTTCGCCCTCCAGGATATGGAGGCAATCGGTGACGGTCGCACGCCGCAGGTTCAGCGTGGACGCGATCGACGCATGGGTCACCGACATGGTGTCGCCATCGATCCGGTCGTCGATCATCAGCAGCAGCCGGGCGATGCGACGTTCGGGTATGTCGCGCAGCGCCGATGCCAGCGTCCGCGCCATCTGCATCGAAAAGCGCTGGGCAAAGGTCAGGATCGCCTTCAGCAGCGCATTATCCTCGTTCGCGGCCTCGACGACGGCGGTTGCGGGGATGACGATGGCGCTGCCCGGCTGGATATGCGCGCGGGCGGTGAACGGGGTGGGCTGATCGCTGAACAGGCGCGACCAGCCGACGACTCCGTCGCGTCCGATCATTCCGACATCCTGCGACGATCCGCCGGTCGACAGCGACAGCATCGCCGGCGCTCCCTCGGGGAACACCAGCCGGTCGATCGCCTCGCCGCTGCGCGTCAGGATCTCGCCGGGTTGCAACGCGACACGGTAGGCGACGCCCGCAAGTTTGCGCCGGGTGTCGGGGCGCATGGCACCCAACAGCCTGTTGTCCGTCGTGGGCAGGGTAGTACACACCTCGCCCACGCGATCGATATTCACTGCAAACGCCATTTCACGTCTTTTGCCTGCAAGATTTGACGCAATCCAGCCATCGAATGCACCCTGTACGGAACCGTACGTCCGTCATGCGTTATGGCTCGTTTGTCTTCTTCGGTTCGTTAGGTCGTCACAACGATCCAGGGAGAAGGTGTCATGGACGAGCAGATGTTGGTGACGCACGCGTTCGATGCGCGTGCGAAGCGGCGTGAGGAACGGCGCGATTTCTTCAAGATGCTGGGCGGTGCTGCTGCGGTTGGCGGCGCCGCTTTCGTCATGACACAGGCAAGTGACGCGCAGGCACAGACCGGGCCGACCGACGCGGACATCCTGAATTTCGCGCTGAACCTCGAATATCTCGAGGCGCAGTTCTATTATTTCGCGGCGTTCGGCAGCGGACTGCCCAATTCGATCCTGACGGGCACCGGCACGCAAGGGGCGGTCACGGGTGGTCGCCAGGTCAGCTTCTCCGATCCGCTGGTCGCGCAATATGCCCGCGAAATCGCCGCCGACGAACGCGCGCACGTCGAATTTCTCCGCACCGCGCTCGGCACCGCAGCGGTCTCCCAGCCCGCGATCGACATCAGCGCGTCGGCGACCGGCGCCTTCTCCTCCGCCGCGCGCGCAGCGGGCCTGATCGGTGCCGGCGCGACCTTCGATCCCTATGCCAGCGACGAGAATTTCCTGCTCGGCGCATTCATCTTCGAGGATGTCGGGGTGACGGCCTATAAGGGCGCCGCACCGCTGCTGAGCAGCAAGACGTTCCTTGAGGCTGCTGCCGGCATCCTTGCGGTCGAGGCCTATCACGCCGCGATCGTCCGCACGACGCTGTATGCCAAGGGGATTGCAACCCCATCGGCGCAGCTGATCCAGGCGACCGACGCGATTTCGAACGCGCGCGACAGCCTCGATGGCAGCACCGATCTCGATCAGGGCCTCTCGCCGCTGTCGAGCAATCCGAACGCCAGCAACATCGTGCCGCTCGACACCAACGGCATCGCGTACAGCCGGTCGGCCGGACAGACGCTTAACATCGTCTATCTCAACAACGCCCAGGTGAATGGCGGCGGTTTCTTCCCCAACGGGGTGAACGGCACCATCCGCGCCAGCGCTGCCAACTGAACCTGACGGAGAGACATCATGCATAACGATCCGATCCTGCAGGTCCTCGAAGCCTGCGACCAGCGGCGCAACGCGCGTCGCGACTTCATGCGCTATGCCGGTGGCGCGGCGATCGCCACGGCGGGTGCGACGGTGCTGTCGGCATGCAGCGACAGCGGCGGCGGCTTCATCACCCCCGGACCCACGCCGACCCCGACGCCGACCGCCACCACGGCGCTGACCGATGCGGACGTGCTGAACTTCGCGCTGAACCTCGAATATCTTGAGGCGCAATTCTACTCGTTCGCCGCAACCGGCGCGGGCCTGCCCAACAGCAGCCTGAGCGGGACGGGAACGCAGGGCACGGTGTCCGGCGGGCGGCAGGTGAACTTCACCGATCCGCTGGTCGCTCGCTACGCTCGTGAAATCGCCGCGGACGAAATCGCGCACGTCAACTTCCTGCGCAGTGCGTTGGGATCATCGGCGGTCGCGCAGCCGGCGATCGATATCGGCGTGACCGCGACCAGCGCCTTTTCGAACGCGGCACGCGCCGCCGGGTTGATCGGATCGGGTGCGGCGTTCGACGTCTATGCCACCGACGAGAACTTCCTGCTCGGCGCGTTCATCTTCGAGGACGTCGGCGTCACCGCCTATAAGGGCGCGGTTGGCTTCATCAGCAACAAGACGTTCCTCGAAGCGGCGGCCGGCATCCATGCGGCAGAAGCCTATCATGCCGGGCTGGTCCGGACGGTCCTGTATCGCAAGGGCGTGGCGACCCCGTCGCTGATCGATGCGACCGAAGCGATCTCGACGGCACGCGACAGCCTCGATGGCAGCAGCGATCTTGACCAGGGCGTCCGTGCGACCGGCAGCGGCAACGCCACCGCGTCGAACATCGTGCCGACCGATGGCAGCGGCATCGCGTTCAGCCGGACGCCGGGCCAAGTGCTGAACATCGTCTATCTCGACCGGACGGCCAAGACGGCGGGCGGGTTCTTCCCGAACGGCGTCAACGGGACGATCCGTTCGAGCGCGTCGAACTGACGGACAGGCGGCGTTCCGGTTTCCGGGGCGCCGCCTTTCCCCTTATGATGTCGGTGTGACGACCAGCCGCTGATAGGCCTCTTCGGGCGGGCCATAGGTCATCGCCGCCATTTCCAGCAATTTGTCGCGGTCGCGCACGATCACCCGTCCGCGTATCGACCGAATGGCGCGGGTTTCCTCCAGCTTGTGCAGCGCATCGGTGATACTGCTGCGCCGGACGGCCAGCATCAGGCGGAACTCCTCATGCGTCATCGAGATTTCGTCACCGCTGACCCGGTCGTGATAGAGCAGAATCCACCGCGCCAGCCGCCGTTCGACCGGATGCGACAGCGCCGAGACCACTGTGCGGCCCATCTGGATCAGGAACACCTGAATAAAGCGCAGCATCGCCGCGCGGAGCGTATCGCTCTGTTCCGTCGCCGCCAGCAATCGCGCCGCCGATATCCTCAGCGCCGTGCCCGGTTCGGCGCGCAGCACCACGTCGTGCGGCGAACGATCGTCGCCCAGCAGGATCGGCCAGCCGACATAGCCATCGGCTCCCAGCAGCCCGACGGCATGCTGCCGTTCGCCGTCGATCACCTCCAGTACGGCGGCGATGCCCCCTTCGAGGAAATAGACATGCTCGATCGGTTCGCCGACGCTGAGCAGCGTGTCGCCCACGACGACCGATACCCGCTCCATCGCCGGATCGAGGAGCGCCCGGTCCGCCGGGCTCAACGCAGCCAATAACCGGTTTTCGCCGGGGGCGGAGATTTCCGGGCGCCCGGCAGCGCCATTCGCTATGATCGTCATATGCCACGTGTTCCACGACGTCGATGACAAGGCAAATGCGAACCGACCTGTCGCGATCCCCCATTGCACCAAAGGGCGCGATCCGCATTGCCGTTTGCCTGCGCCTTGCATAGACAGGGCACGATCGTGCCCAGCCTTCACGCCCTTGCCAATCCACGCCGATTCCTTGCGATCGCCCGTCCGCTGACGCCGATATTGGTGTGGGCGGGGCTGGCGCTGTTCGCGTTCGGTTGCTGGGCCGGGCTGACGCAGACTCCGGCCGATTATCTGCAGGGGGACAGCGTCCGCATTCTCTATGTCCATGTGCCCGCCGCGTGGCTGGGGATGGGCGGATGGTCCAGCCTTGCCGTCGCCAGCATCGTCTATCTGGTGTGGCGGCACCCGTTGGCCGCCGTCGCCGCCCGCGCGATTGCGTTGCCCGGCGCGCTCTTCACCGCGCTGTGCCTGCTGACCGGATCGATCTGGGGGCGGCCGACCTGGGGAACGTGGTGGCAGTGGGATGGGCGGCTGACGTCGATGCTGCTGCTGTTCTTCGTCTACCTCGCCTATCTCGCGCTCGCCCGCGCCGATGCCGATCGCGACGGCGATGGCCGTATTCCGGCGCTGTTCGGGATCGCCGGCACCGCGTTGCTACCCGTCATCCGCTATTCGGTGCTGTGGTGGCGGACGCTGCACCAGGGGCCGAGCATCACCCTCACCAAATCGACGATCGATCCGGCGATCCTGTGGCCGCTGTTTTTCACCGCGGGCGGGGCCAGCCTGTTGTTCGGCGGCATCGTGCTGATGCGGATGCGCACCGATCTGGCGCGGATCAAGGCGGAGGCGCGGATGCGCCGGCGGGCGGCGGCATGAATCACTGGGCCTTCATCACCGCCGCCTATGTCGTCACGCTGGGTGGGATCGCGGCCATCACTCTCGCATCCTGGGTGGCGATGCGCCGCGCGGAGCGGGGATGAGTCCGAAGCGGCAACGCATGACGCTGGCGCTGCTGGCGGTGGTCGCGATCCTCGGCGCGGTGCTGCTCGCCATGTCGGCGCTGGGCGATGAGGCGGCGTTCTTCTACGCCCCCGCCGATGCCGCCGCCGCACCGATCGACAAGCCGGTGCGGCTGGGTGGCATGGTCGCTGCCGGCTCGGTCCGGCGGGCGAGCGATGGCGTGACGATCCGCTTCACCGTGACCGATGGCAAGGCGACGGTGCCCGTCCGCTTCGCCGGGATCGTCCCCGACCTGTTCCGCGAAGGCTCCGGCGTCGTGGCCGAGGGGCGCTTCGTGCAGGGCGGCGGGTTCGTCGCCGACAATCTGCTGGCCAAGCATGACGAGCGCTACATGCCGCCGCAGGTTGCCGGCAAGATGCACAAGAGCGAAAGTATCGAGCCGTGATCGCCGAAGCGGGTCTTGCCGCCCTGTGGCTGGCGGCGGCGATGGCGGTGCTGCAACTGGCGGTGGCCGCCATCGCACTGTCGTCGCGCGCGGCCGAGCCGCCGGCGATCGTGCGCGACCTGCTGGCGGCGGTGCGGCCGGTCGCGGTGGCGCAGGGGCTGCTGGCCGCCGGGGCGTTCGCCGCGTTGATCGCACTGTTCGCGCGTACCGACCTGTCGGTGCTGCTGGTCGCCGAAAACAGTCATTCGGCCAAGCCGCTGCTGTACAAGGTTGCCGCGACCTGGGGCAATCACGAAGGGTCGATGCTGCTGTGGGTCACCGTGCTGGCGCTGGCCGGGGCGGGGGTCGCGCTGTTCGAGCGGTCACTGGCGACGCGCACCCATGCCGCGACGCTGGCCGCGCAGGCGGCGATTGCCGCCGGCTTCTACGCGTTCCTGCTGTTCGCCTCCAATCCGTTTGCGCGCCTGTCGCCCGTGCCGCGCGACGGTCTGGGCCTCAATCCGCTGCTGCAGGACCCCGGCCTCGCCTTCCACCCGCCGACGTTGTACTTAGGCTATGTCGGGCTGTCGGTCGCCTTTTCCTTCGCGGTCGGGGCGCTGGTCACCCGCGACGTGGGGCGCGATTTCGCGCGGGCGATGCGGCCATGGGTGCTGGGGGCATGGATTTTCCTGACCATCGGTATCACCGCGGGCAGCTACTGGGCCTATTACGAACTTGGCTGGGGGGGCTGGTGGTTCTGGGACCCGGTGGAGAATGCCTCGCTGATGCCATGGCTGGCGGCGACCGCGCTGCTGCATTCGGTGACGGTGCTGGCCACCCGCGACGGTCTGCGCGCATGGACGATCATGCTGTCGGTCGTCGCCTTCTCCATGTCGATGGTCGGCACCTTCCTCGTTCGATCGGGCATCCTGACCAGCGTGCACGCCTTTGCGGTCGATCCGACGCGCGGCGGGTTCATCCTCGCGCTGCTGGTCCTCTATATCGGCGGTGCGCTGGCGCTGTTCGCGTTCCGGGTAGGCACCGTGCGACAGGGGGCGCTGTTCGAACCGGTCAGCCGCGAAGGCGGGCTGGTGCTCAACAACCTGCTGCTGTCGGTCATCCTCGGCATCGTCCTGATCGGCACGCTATATCCGCTGGTCGCGGAGGCGTTCGGCGTGCAGCTGTCGGTCGGGCCGCCGTTCTTCAATCGTGCCGCCGGGCCGATCGCGCTGTTGCTGGTCGCAGGGATGGCAATCGGGCCGCTGCTGCGCTGGCGGCGGGATCAGGGGACGGCGGTGCTGCGGCGGGTCGCGGTGCCGGGGGCGATCACGCTCGCCGTCTTCCTCGCGGCGATGCTGTGGGTCGATAGCGGTTGGCTCCCAAAGGCCGGGCTGGCGCTGGCCGCCGGGCTGGCGGTCGCCAGCGTGTTGCCGTTGGTCGGGCGCAGCCCGTGGCGCACGCCGCTGCCGATCTGGGGCATGGTCGTCGCACATCTGGGCATCGCGGTCAGTCTGGCGGGCATGGCCAGCGACAGCGCCTTTACGCAGGAACGGCTGGTCGCCGCCGCGCCCGGCGACCATCACACGGTCGGCCCGTTCGACGTGCGCTTCGACGGGATCAAGCCGGTGGTCGGCGATAACTGGTCGGCGGTGCAGGGGCATCTGACCGTTACGCTGCGTGCCGGCGGGCCGTTCGTGATGCGGCCCGAACAGCGTTTCTTCGCCAATCCGCCGACCGAAACCAGCGAGGCCGCGCTTGCGACCTATTGGAATGGCCAGCTCTATGCGGTGCTCGGCCGCGACGATGTGGGCGGGCGGCGGCAGTTGCGGCTGTGGTGGAAGCCGTTCGTCACGCTGATCTGGGCCGGCGGTGGGCTGATCGCGCTGGGCGGTGCGATCGCGTTGGTCGGGCGCGTGCGGCGGCGGCGGGCGCGATGAAGCGCCGCCTGCTCTGGATACCGCTGCTCGCCTTCGTCGCGATCGCCGGGCTGTTCGCGTGGATGTTGTCGCAGCCCAGCGATCGGCAGGTGCGCTCGCGCCTGGTCGGCAAGCCGCTGCCCGCGTTCAGCCTGCCGCCTGCCGCGCCGGGCAAGCCGGGTCTCGCCACCGCGACGTTCCGGGCCGGCAAGCCCCGGCTGCTCAATGTATTTGGCAGCTGGTGCGTGCCCTGCGCCGCCGAAGCGCCACAACTGGCCAAGCTGGCACAGGCCGGGGCGACGATCGACGCCATTGCGATCCGCGACACGCCGGCGGATGTCGCCCGCTTCCTGTCGACCAAAGGCGATCCCTTTGCCGCGATCGGCGACGACCGCAATAGCTCGGTCCAGCTCGCGCTCGGATCGTCGGGCGTGCCCGAAACCTTCGTCATCGACGGGCAGGGGCGGATCGCCCACCAGCATATCGGCGCAATTACCGATGGGGATGTGCCGGTGCTGCTCGACAAGCTGAAGGCCGCGCAATGAGGGTGCTGCTCACCCTTGCGCTGCTGATCGCCGCGCCGGCGTTCGGACAGTCGCGCGTGCCGCCACCGGCATTGGCCGACACGCAACTGGCCGATCCGGCGCAGGAGCGATCCGCCAAGGCATTGATGGAAACGCTGCGCTGCCTGGTCTGTCAGGGCCAGTCGATCGCCGACAGCGATGCCGACATGGCCGCCGACATGCGCGCGCTGGTGCGGCAGCGGATCGGGGCGGGGGAGCAGCCGGTCGCGGTGCGCAACTGGTTGATCGAACGCTATGGCGAATATGTCAGCTACGACCCACCGCTGTCGGGCGCGACGGGGCCGCTGTGGTTGGCGCCGCTCGTTCTGCTCGTCATCGGTGGACTGCTGGCGCGCCGCAGCCTGAAGGGACGGCGGCGATGAATGGTTGGCTGATCCTTGCCCTGTTGCTGCTCGCCGTCTTTGCGCTGCTGATCGCGATGCGGGTTGCGAAGCCGCTCTGGGGCTTCGTCGGTGCGGCATTGATGCTGGGCGCGGCGGGCTATGCGTGGCAGGGGCGGCCGACGCTGCCCGGCGTGCCGCGCGCCGCCGAACGGGTCGTCCAGGCGCCCGATATCGCCGCCGACGATCTGCGCGATGCGATCTGGGGGCGCTTTACCTACGACTATGCCTATGCCGTGGCTGCCGACGGGCTGGCGCGTGCCGGGGCGACGCAGGCGGCGGCGAATGCGGTGCTGGGTGGGCTACAGCGTGCGCCGGAAAGCGGGCGGTTATGGACCCGATTGGGCACCGCGATCCTTGCCCATGATGGCGGGCAGGTGCTGTCGCCCGCTGCCCGCGCCGCCTTTGCCCGTGGCATCGCCGCCGCGCCGGATCATCCCGGTCCCTATTTCTATTACGGGATGGCGCTGATCCAGACCGGCGACCTGCCCGGTGCCAAACGGGCATGGTTGGCGGCGCTCGCCCGCGCACCGCAGAAAGCATCGTACCGCGAGGATTTCGCGATGCGGCTGGTGTTGCTCGACCGGTTGATGGCGATGCGGCCGGCGGCACCTGCGCGGTAGGGCGGCACCTGCGCGGTAGGGCGGCAGCTGCCACCCGACCGCGCGATGGTTCAGGCACCGCGCCCGGTCTTGGCCTGTAATGCATCGATCGCCTTCGACGCATCGGCCTTGGTCAGTGAATCGTCGAACGGCTCGCCGGCTTCTTCGCTCAACGTCTTCAGATAGGACGCCTGCGCGCCGGTCATCTTTTCGTCGCCGGTGGTCCAGTCGTCCGGGTCCTTCTCGGCGTTGGAAAAGGGCTCGCTCTTGGGGTTCGGATGGTCGGTCACGGGTGAATTCCTTTCACCGCGACCAACCGATCTGTTCCCAATTCGTTCCGTCAGGTCACGGCGTTGCGCGCATGATATTTCGGATCGTCCCAGCGGCGATGGTCCAGCACATCCGCCAAGATATCGATCGCGCGCCACAGATCGGCAAACCCGATATAGAGCGGCGCGAAGCCCAGCCGCAGCGCGTCGGGCGCGCGGAAATCGCCGATGACTCCGCGATCGATCAGCGCCTGGCAGATCGCATAGGCCTGGGGATGGCGGAACGACACATGGCTGCCGCGCCGCGCCGCGTCGCGCGGGCTGATGAGCGTCAGTTCGGGGCATTGCGCCTCGACCAATGCGATACAGGCATCGCCCAGCGCGCGCGACTTCGCGATCAGCGCATCGCGATCGACGCCCTCGAACTGGGCGATGCCCTCTTCGAGGGCGGCGAGCGCCAGGATCGACGGCGTACCGCATTGAAAGCGCGAGATATCGGCTGCCGGCGCGTATTCGTCGGCGAAGTCGAACGGCGCGGCATGGCCCATCCAGCCGGACAAGGGTGACCGCAACGTCGCTTGATGCCGCTCCGCCACATACAGAAACGCCGGCGCGCCGGGGCCACCGTTCAGATATTTGTAGCCGCAACCGACCGCCAGATCGGCGTTGCAGCCATTCAGGTCGACCGGCACTGCGCCGACACTGTGGCTGAGATCCCATAGCACCAGCGCACCCCTCGCCTGCGCGGCGGCGGTGATGCGCGCCATGTCGAGCATCGCGCCGCTCTTGTAATGGACATGGGTCAGCAGCACGACCGCGACGTCATCGTCGATCGCCTCGACGATCTCGGCAACCGGCACCGTGCGCACGCGGGCGTCGCCGACGCT
This sequence comes from Sphingomonas sp. Leaf23, assembly GCF_001421585.1. Classification (NCBI taxonomy): domain Bacteria; kingdom Pseudomonadati; phylum Pseudomonadota; class Alphaproteobacteria; order Sphingomonadales; family Sphingomonadaceae; genus Sphingomonas; species Sphingomonas sp. Leaf23. The sequence goes on from NZ_LMKR01000001.1 coordinate 283,372, forward strand.
CCACGCTGCGCCATCAGCCATGTAGAGGTCGGTCGGGAAATTGCCGGGTTCCGACAGGATCGTCTTGCGATCCGGCCGGGCCTTCAACGCGGCGACCAGCAGCTTGTAGAGATTGGCCGAGGTCGAATCGGCCACCACCACCTCGTGTGCCCGCGCGCCGATGAACGGCGCGATGGCACCCCCGATCCGCCGCGCCGCGCCGATCCAGTCATGGGCGTTCCAGCTGCGGATCAGCCCTTCGCCCCACTCCCCGGTCGCCACCACCTGCAACCGCGCCGGCGTGGTGCGGGGCAGGGCGCCCAGCGAATTGCCGTCGAGATAGATCACCCCCTCGGGCAAGGCGAAACGGTCACGAAACCCACGCAGCGGATCGGCGGCGTCGAGCGCCTCTGCTTCAGCGAGCGACCTCACAACGCGACCCGCACGGCCAGCAATTCGGGAAAGAACACGTCGTCGATCACCTTCGCCAGATAGGGGACACCCGCCGTACCGCCGGTCCCGCGCTTGAAGCCGATGATCCGCTCGATCGTCTTCAGATGCCCGAACCGCCACAGCTGCACGCGATATTCGAGGTCGACGAGCTTTTCGGCCAGCTCATACAGGTCCCACCAGCGATCGGGGTCGCGGTATACCGCCTGCCACGCCGCCTCTACCGCGGGCGATGCGACATAGGCCTGGGTGAAGTCCCGCTCCAGCCGGTCGGCAGGAATGTCGAACCCGCGCCGGGCGAGCAGGCGCAGCGATTCGTCGTACAGGCTGGTGCGCGCCAGTGCGTCGGTCAGCACCGCCTGTGCCGACGCGTCGCCCTCATGCGCGGCCAGCATCCCGGCCTTCTTGGCACCCAGCATATATTCGAGCTGTCGGTACTGGACCGACTGGAAGCCCGAACTGCCGCCCAGCTTGCCGCGCATCGCCGAATAATCGGCCGGGGTGATCGTCGCCAGCACTTCCCAGCTCTGGATCAGCTGCTGCTGCACGCGGGCGACCCGCGCCATCATCTTGAACGCGCTGCCCAGCCGATCGGCGATCACCGCCTGCCGCGCCGCCTCCAACTCGTGCAGACACAGCTTGATCCACAGTTCGGATGCCTGGTGAATAACGATGAACAGCAGTTCGTCATGCGTGTCCGACAGCGGGGTCTGGCAATCCAGCAGCGTGTCGAGCTGCAGATAGCTGGTATAGGTCGGCCCGCGTTCCGGCGGCGCAGGCCGATCCGCCTCACGGCTCTCCATTATTGCGGCCCGCCCATGTCACGGAAGCTGTCGGGCGCATCGGTGCGCGGACGGCCCGAGGGGGTGGGCAACGGCTCGATGACCGGTGATTCGGGGGTATCGAACCCGCCCTCCCACTTCGCGATCACGCTGGCGGCGATGGCGTTGCCCACGACGTTGGTCGCGGTGCGGCCCATGTCGAGGAAATGGTCGATCGCCAGGATCAGCAGCAACCCGGCCTCGGGAATGTTGAACATGCCAAGCGTCGCGGCGATCACGACCAGGCTGGCGCGCGGCACGCCGGCAATCCCCTTCGAGGTGATCATCAGCACCAGCAGCATCAGGATCATCTGACCCCAGCTGAGGTCGATGCCGTACGCCTGCGCGATAAAGATCGACGCGAAGGTCATGTACATCATCGACCCGTCGAGGTTGAACGAATAGCCGAGCGGCAGCACGAAGCTGGCGATGCGCGGCGGCACGCCGAACCGGTCGAGCGCTTCGAGGGTGCGCGGATAGGCGGCCTCCGACGATGCGGTCGAAAAGCCCAGCAGGATCGGATCGCGCAGATAGCGCAGCAGCATCTTCACCCGCGGCCCGATGATGAGGAACGCGAGGCCGATCAGCACCGCCCAGAGCGTCGCGAGGCCAAGGTAGAAACTACCCATGAAATAGGCGAGGTCGCCGATGATCCCCGGCCCCCGCTCGGCCAGCGTCGCCGTCACCGCCGCGAACACCGCGAACGGGGCGAAGCGCATGACGTAATCGGTGACCTGCAACATGACGGCGACGAGGCCTTCGAGGCCGCGGACCAGCGGCTTGCCCTTGTCGCCCACGGCGGTCAGCGCGACGCCGATGAACAGCGAGAAGATGACGATCTGCAGGATCTCGTTGGTCGCCATCGCCTCGACGCCCGACGCGGGGAAGATGTGGCCGACGAACTTCACGAAATCGAACGCCGGCTTGGCAACGCCGGTATCGGCGGTGACCGGCGGCACCGGCAGGCCCAGCCCCACCCCCGGCTGCAACAGGTTGACCAGCAACAGGCCCAGCATCAGCGAGATGAAGCTCGCCATCACGAACCAGCCGAACGACCGCAGCCCGACGCGGCCGAGCGACGAACTGTCGCCCATGTGCGCGATGCCGACGACCAGTGTCGAAAACACCAACGGCGCGATAATCATCTTGATGAGCCGCAGGAACACGGTGGTCACGGCGGACAGGTAGTAGGCGATATTCTTGAGCAGTGCGGTGCCCGACCCGCCGCCATCGTCCAGCCCGGCGTTCAGCGCCCAGCCGAGCACGAGGCCCGATACCAGCGCGATGAGAATGAAAGTCGTGAGCCGCTTGGCCATGCGTCGTCCCTGTTCGTTTGCGCGCAAAGGGAGGGGAATGTTTCGTCCGGGTCAACCCCCGGTGCATTCGGGCATCTTGGCAAGTGGCGCGCTGCTGCGTATCGAGCCGATATGACCTCGACCAACGATGTTCGCCGCTCGTTCCTCGATTTTTTCGAGAAGGCCGGCCATGCCCGCGTCGCCTCCGCGCCGCTCGTTCCACAGAACGACCCGACGCTGATGTTCGTCAATGCGGGGATGGTGCCGTTCAAGAACGTGTTCACCGGCCTGGAAACGCGGCCGTATGTGACGGCCACGTCGTCGCAGAAATGCGTGCGTGCCGGGGGCAAGCATAACGACCTCGACAATGTGGGCTATACCGCGCGGCACCACACCTTCTTCGAAATGCTCGGCAATTTCTCGTTCGGCGACTATTTCAAGGAACAGGCGATCCTGAACGCCTGGACCCTGCTGACCCGCGACTGGGGTATCCCGGCGGACAAGCTGACCGCGACCGTCTATCACACCGACGACGAAGCGCTCGCGCTGTGGAAGAAGATCGCCGGCCTGCCCGATCACAAGATCATCCGCATCCCGACCAAGGACAATTTCTGGGCGATGGGCGACAGCGGCCCGTGCGGGCCCTGTTCGGAAATCTTTTACGATCACGGCGACCATATTCCCGGCGGCCCTCCCGGCAGCCCGGATGAGGATGGCGATCGCTTCGTCGAAATCTGGAATCTCGTGTTCATGCAGTTCGAGCAGGACGCGAACGAGATCGTCGGCGAACTGCCCAAGAAGTCGATCGACACCGGCATGGGGCTGGAGCGTATCGCCGCCGTCATGCAGGGCGTGTCGGACAATTACGACACCGACACGTTCAAGGCGCTGATCGCTGCATCGTGCGAGCTGACCTCGACCCGCGCCGAAGGGCCGACGCAGGCCAGCCACCGCGTCATCGCCGATCACCTGCGCGCATCGGGCTTCCTTGTCGCCGACGGCGTGCTGCCCGCCAATGAAGGGCGCGGCTATGTCCTGCGCCGCATCATGCGCCGCGCGATGCGCCACGCGCATCTGCTGGGCGCGAAGGAACCGTTGATGCACCGCCTCGTCGGGTCGCTGGTGTCCGAAATGGGCGCGGCGTACCCCGAACTGGTCCGCGCTCAGCCGCTGATCGAAGCGACGTTGCAACAGGAGGAAACCCAGTTCCGCCGCACGCTCGACAAGGGGCTGAAGCTCCTCGACGAAGCGACCGCCGATCTGGCGGATGGCGCGACGCTGGCCGGTGAGACCGCGTTCAAGCTCTATGACACCTTCGGCTTCCCCTACGACCTGACCGAAGACGCGCTGCGTGCGCAGGGCTATGGCGTCGACCGGGCAGGCTTCGACGCGGCGATGGCCGAGCAGAAGCGCGCCGCCCGCGCCGCATGGAAGGGCTCGGGGGCCAAGGCATCGGACGACGTCTGGTTCGACGTCCTCGAAACCGCCGGCGCCACCGAATTCATCGGCTATTCGGTCGAGGCGGGCGAGGGGCAGGTCGTCGCTATCGTCAAGGACGGCGCGCGCGTCGAATCGGCGGCGGCCGGCGACGAGGTGCTGGTGCTGACCAACCAGACGCCCTTTTACGCCGAGAGCGGCGGCCAAGTCGGCGATGCCGGCACCATGGCGACCGACGCGGGGCTGAAGGCGACTGTCACCGACACCGCCAAGCAGCTCGGCAAGCTCCACGCCCATGTCGTGACGATCGAGGCAGGCTCATTGAAGGTCGGCGACAGCGTCGCGCTGACCATCGATACCGTGCGCCGTGCCCAGATTCGCGCCAATCACTCGGCGACGCACCTGCTGCATGAGGCGCTGCGCGAACGGCTCGGCACCCATGTCGCGCAAAAGGGGTCGATGGTCGCACCTGAGCGCCTGCGCTTCGACTTTTCGCAGCCTTCGCCGATTGCCGCCGATGCGCTGGCGCTGGTCGAGGCGGACGTCAACGCGCAGGTGCGTGGCAACGGGGCGGTGACGACCCGGCTGATGACCCCCGACGATGCGATTGAAATGGGCGCGATGGCGCTGTTCGGCGAGAAATATGGCGACGAGGTGCGCGTCGTGTCGATGGGACAGGATGCAGAGAGCACCTATTCGATCGAATTGTGCGGCGGCACCCACGTCAACGCGCTGGGCGAGATCGGTCTGTTCAAGATCGTGTCCGAAGGGGCGGTGTCCTCGGGCATCCGCCGCGTCGAGGCACTGACCGGCGAGGCTGCGCGGCAGTGGCTCGGCAATCGCGACGCCAAGCTGCGCGAGGCGGCGGCGGCGTTGAAGGCCACCCCCGACGAAGTGCCCGCACGCGTGGCGCAGCTGGTCGAGGATCGTCGCCGGCTGGAGCGCGAATTGGCCGAGGCCAAGAAGGCGCTGGCGATGGGCGGCGGTGCCGGTGCGGCGCCGGCCGGTCCCGAACAGGTCGGCGATGTCGCGTTCCTGGGCCAGGTGATCGACGGCCTCGATGCGAAGGCTCTGCGCGGCACCATCGACGAAGCGCGCGCGCGCGTGCCGTCGGGCGTGGTCGCGCTGGTGGCGGTCAACGATGGCCGTGCCTCGGTCGGCGTCGGCGTGTCGAGCGACCTGACCGGCCGCATCAGCGCGGTCGATCTGGTCAAGGCAGCGGTCGCGGCGCTGGGCGGGCAGGGCGGCGGTGGTCGCCCGGACATGGCGCAGGGTGGCGGGCCCGATGGCAGCAAGGGCGACGACGCGCTTGCCGCGATTCGCGCGCTGCTGGCGGGCTGATCGACTCGCCACGCGTTTCGTCACCCCGGTACATGGCCGGGGTGACGTACGGCGTCCGGCAGGCGCCGAACGTACCAAAGGTCGCCGCCTTTTCTCTGAAAAGATGGCGTGCCGGAACGGAGGATGCTTCCGTTCATCTTCCATGCAGCCCTCACCATCCACCGTGGACGATTGCACAGCCATATTGCGCGTGCTAACGGCCCGGCCTTGAACCACTGGGACGCGGTCGACATGACCAAACTCGTTGCCTCCTTGGCGCGGTTCCCGCGCCCGTGATCTTCTCCCGAGAGGCTTCATCGGAAGCCACCGACCTGCCCGATACGGGCGCGGGCCATCATGGTCCGCGTCAGTCGCTCGCCAAGCTTTCGCTGGGTGCGCTCGGCATCGTGTACGGCGATATCGGCACCTCGCCGCTCTATGCGATGAAGGAGACGTTCGTCGGCCATCACCGGCTGCCGGTCGATCAGCTGAACATCTTCGGCGTGGTCAGTCTCGTCTTCTGGTCGCTGATGCTGATCGTGACGTTGAAATACGTCTTCATCATCATGCGCGCCGACAATAACGGCGAAGGCGGCAGCCTCGCGCTCCTCGCGCTGATCCAGCGCAAGAGCGGTGGCGGGCGCTGGACGTCCAGCCTCGTCATCCTCGGCGTACTGGCGACCGCGCTGTTCTTCGGCGACTGCATGATTACGCCGGCGGTGTCGGTGTTGTCGGCGGTGGAGGGGCTGGCGACGGTCAACCCCGGCTTCAACGCGTTCGTGATTCCCATCGCGGTGGTCATCATGATCGGGCTGTTCTGGCTGCAGGCGGTGGGCACGGCCAGCGTCGGGCGGCTGTTCGGGCCGATCATGATCGCCTATTTCGCGACGCTGACGTTCCTGGGCGTGCTCAACATCCTCGAACGCCCCGATATCTTTCAGGCGCTGAACCCGATCTGGGCGGTGCGATTCTTCGCGCAGGACGGGATCATGGCGTTCCTCGCGCTCGGCTCCGTCGTGCTGGCGGTGACCGGGGCCGAGGCGCTGTACGCCGATATGGGCCATTTCGGCCGCCGCCCGATCTCGGTCGCGTGGCTTTACGTCGTATTTCCCGCGCTGATGCTAAATTATCTGGGGCAGGGCGCGCTGCTGCTCGAAAACCCCGATGCGGCGTCGAACCCGTTCTTCTTCATGGCGTCGGAGGATTTCCGTCTCCCACTGGTCATCCTCGCCACGCTGGCGACGATCATCGCCAGCCAGGCGGTGATTACCGGCGCGTTCTCGGTGGTGCAGCAGGCCGTGCAGCTCGGCCTCATGCCGCGCTTGCGGATCGAACACACCAGCGCCGATGCGGCCGGGCAGATCTATATCCCGGCGGTCAACTGGGCGCTGCTGGTCATGGTCCTGCTGCTGATCTTCGGCTTTCAGGAATCGTCGAACCTTGCCGCTGCCTACGGCATTGCGGTGACCGGCACGATGTTCATCAGCACCTGCATGATCGCGGTGCTGGTGAAGCGGGTGTGGAACTGGCCGGTCGCGGCGGTCGCCGCGTTCATGGCGATCTTCCTGTGCATCGACGGCGCCTATTTCGCGTCGAACCTGACCAAGGTGCCCGATGGCGGGTGGTTCCCGCTGCTGGTCGGGCTCATCGTCTTCGTCCTGCTCACGACCTGGGCCAAGGGGCGCAAGCTGATGATCGAGCGGATGCGTGAGGCGGCGATGCCGATCAAGGTCTTCATCCAGTCGGCGGCCAGTAGCGCGACGCGCGTGCCCGGCACCGCCGTCTTCATGACCTCGACGCCGGATGGCGTGCCGCACGCGCTGCTGCACAACCTGAAGCACAACAAGGTGCTGCACGAGCGCGTCATCCTGCTGACCGTCAAGATCGCCGACACGCCTTATGTCGATCCGGAGCTTCGCACGAAGAACGAGGATCTGGGTCAGGGCTTCCACCGCATGATCCTGAAATTCGGGTTCATGCAGGACCCCGATGTGCCCGGCGCGTTGAAGGCGGTGGGATGCTGTGGCGGTGACTTCCGCATGATGGACACCAGCTTCTTCCTCGCCCGCCAGACGCTGTTGCCGTCGTCGCGGCCGGGGATGCGAATCTGGCGCGAAAAGCTGTTCGCGTGGATGCTGCAGAATTCCGAAAGCGCGATGGAGTTTTTCCGCCTGCCGACGAACCGCGTGGTCGAACTCGGCAGCCAGGTGGAGATTTGACGCCGCCCGGACCCGCGCCGATCATCGTGACCGCCTTGTTCGGGCATGAGGATCAGGCGTGGTTCGATCGGCAACGTCGCGCCTATTTTCCGCCCGAACGCAACGTGCTGGTGGCGCATTGCACGATGTTCCACCATCTGGCTCCGGAGCTGGGGCCGGAACTCAAGCAGCGAATGAATGCGCTGACGCGCGGCGTGGCCGCGCCGGTTGCGCGGGTCGGCGGGCTGATGAACCTGGGGCGTGGCGTCGCCTATCGCATCGAATCGCCCGAACTCGAATCGGTGCGCGCCGAACTGGCCGATGCGTTCGCATCGATGCTGACGCCGCAGGACCGTGCCGGCTGGCGTCCGCACGTCACGATCCAGAACAAGGTCGAACCCGCCGCCGCTAGGGCATTGCTGGCCGAACTGTCGGCCGGATTCAGCCCCAGGCCATTGAAAATCGCCGGTCTGGCAAGCTGGTGGTATCGCGGCGGCCCATGGGAAGAACTTTCCCGACACAAGTTCGCTTGACCGACGCGATTCGCGTTCGTATAGGGCCGCCTCCCCGATGGGGAAACGGCGGGGCGAAGTAGCTCAGTTGGTTAGAGCACGGGAATCATAATCCTGGGGTCGGGGGTTCAAATCCCTCCTTCGCTACCACCCGCCATGGCAGGCAAGACGTTGTAAAGCCTGCGCTTTCCTTATTTTCGATATGATGGTTTGGTTGAAGCGGACACGCCGGTTTGCGGTGTGGTTTGCAAAATCATCCGTCGTCGGGTCGTTTTTCGGCTCGCGTCGTGGGCTTCCGCTGGTTGGTGCGGGCCTTTTTCGCGCTCGATTCGAGCTTGCCCACAGCAGCCTTTGCCATGCGGACGTCGCGATTGAGGTAGTGCCGGTCGAGGATGTCGTTGACGTCGCGGAGTGAGTGACCTGTCAGGGTCGCGATTTCCGGCGGGCTGGCCCCTGCCAGGGCGAGGCGCGTGACGACGGTGCCGCGCAAATCGTGGAAGGTAAGCCCTGCGATCCCGACATCGGCACAGGCCCGACCCCAAGACGTCTTGAAGCCATCGCGCGTCCACGGCTTTCCGCGCGACGTTAGCAGGATATGGCGTGCATCCGCCCGGTGCAGCCCGGACATCGTCGCGCGGCGTGCCCTCTCGGCGTCCAGCGCCTCGCGAAGCGGCTTGGCGACAGGGATGACGACGCGGGTCGCATTGTCGGTGTCGCCCCGCCTTACCGACTTGCCTTGGGTCAGGCGGATATAGTCGCCATCATACTGCGCCCAGGTCAGCGTAAGCAGATCGCCCTGACGTTGGCCTGTCCACAGCGCCAGGCGCAGGACCAAGTGCAGATGGGCAGGCGCCTTGGCGTAGAAGGCGGCTTCGTCCTGGTCAGTCCATACCGACGACATGCGCTTCGCTCGATAGGTCACGCCGCCTGCCTTGCATGGATTGAGCGGCGCCAGACCGCGATCCACGGCCCATGACAGAATGCGCGCCAATACGGCGAAGCCGTAGTCGGCCTGACGGCGCGATTTCAGCGATCGGCGGTCACGCCATGCGAGGAATTCGCCACGTGACCGGGGATCGGTCAGTGCCGCAATCGGGAAGTCGCCGAATTCGGCATCGATGATCTTGATGTGCCGCCGGTAGTCATACTGGGTAGCTGCGGCGAGAGCCATGAAATCGGATGAATCGATAAAGGCGTCGCAGAGCGAGCGAAGGACATCGACAGGCGCGGCAATACGGGCGCTCACCGCGCGATTGAAGGCATCGACGAATTCCGGCGTCCCGAATTTTTCGGTGATCTGGGGGCCACCGCGCCACGCGTAATAATACCGTTTGATGCTGCCATCGGCGAGGCGTTTGCGTGTGGTCGTCAGGCCCTTCAGCTTAACCCGCATGATTCTGCTTCCATCGATCGAAGGGGTTTCCCGGCCGGTGGGACGGCTGATCGTGGAAGATCACGATTTTGCCATCCGGGGTGATCTCGGTTCGCGAGACGGGCACGCCGCCGGCCAACGCGCCGCGTACGGCGCGGGTAACGTCGATCTGCTTGAACTGGGCTTTTGCGCGCTTCATGCGGCTTGCTCACCGAGATCGGCGCAGATCATCTTCCAGAGCTGATGCGGGCGGGCGCGGGACGTGCCTTCGGCGATGGCGAAGGCGGGGAAGGTGCCGCCGTCGGCGATGTGATCGGCGAGGCGATCCATCGCGGCGACCACGCGCTGAGCGCGCCATCCGCCCCGCCGTGGCTTTGCGGGCGCGGCGGGCATCAACGTGCCCCCTTTGCGTCGGCGATCGTCTTGGCGATCAGGATCGGCACGAACAGCAGCGCGATCGCGACGGACAGGACGAGGCCGGCGATGCGCAGCGCACGGGCCTTTCGGGAGGTCGGCGCGGTCACAGGCCGTCCCCGGCGGGATCGCAGCGCTCGCAGCTGGTGCGCGTCGCCCAGCGTGCCGCGTCGTGATCGTGGGCCGAGGTGCCGCAGCCGCGACAAACGCGCGGGTGGCGTTCGGGCGGGCACTGGGCGAGCTGCCAGTACACGTCGACGTCGAACGGCAGTACGGCGGCAAGCGATGCGATCGTGCGGCGGCGGCGCGCGACCGCGCCGGGCAGCTCGATCGCGCGCAGGATCAGCACCATCGCCGTGACGAGCTTCGGTACCGTATCGCCGGGGCGGCGCTTCGCGGTGCTGACGTAGAGCGCGGCCATGCGCTGGGCGAGGTCATGTTCCGACAGCTTGGCGGCGCGGCGACGCAGGCGGATATAGTCGCTGGCGGTCATCGGCTTGGGATCGGCGATGCGGCGCAGGGGCGGGCGGGACTTGGCAACGGGGAAGTCGTGATTGAGGTACATCGGGCGTCTCCGGTTCAGGCAAGGCGGGGGCGGTCCCGGCGGCGGGGGTGAAGCCGCCGGGTCACGCGATCAGGGAAAGGGTCGGGGAACGCGGCGCGCGGGCCGCGCAGGCTCAGCCGCTCATGTCGGTGGCCGCCGGGGTCAGCGGGCCGGGATCATTCGCGGGCGAACGGGTATCGTCGTTGGCCGGCACCGGCGCGCGGCGCGGCCCGAGGTTCGGGTTGCCACGCGGCAGGTGGATGCCGGCGCGCGGACAGGCGCTGGGCACGATGGTTCGCACGATCGCCAGCTCGACCACGAAGGTATGGCCGCAGGCGATGTTGTCGCAGCGATAATCCGCCTCACGCACCAGCGGCGCGATCTGTTCGGATCGACGGATGATCGCCCGCGTGCCGCAATGCGGACACGGGACGAGCGGCGGACGTTGCTTCTTCACTGGGCACCCCCCGGCTTCCCCGGCACGGCGCCGGGGAGAAAGCGTTTGACCAGGCGGCGCAGGCCCTTCAGCCGCGTCTCTGCCTGATCCAGTTCGATATCGGCGGTCAGCGCCTGATTGGGCGAAAAGCCCGGCACCGCCAGCATCGTGGCCGCGCCGATCGCCTCGCCCCATTCGCGCGACGCCTCGGCAAGGTTCGTGGCGAGCGCGGCATGACACGCGGTCAGGTCGTTGAAGCGCAGGTCGAGCTGCGCGCCATACGCCTCGTACAGCGGCGCGCCTTCGCCCCCGGCGGCGCGATAGGCCGCGTCGAGCGCCACCGCCTGCGCCCAGCTGGGGCAGCTCGGCGTCGCCTCATCGCTCCAGTCGCGCACGCAGCGTTCGGAGCGGCGCGCGACCGTGGCGGCGGCATCGAACCCGCCAAGCCGCGCGGCGATGCGTAGCACGGCATGGCTGCTGGTGTTGGGGGTACGCGGGCGGGTCATCGGGCGGTGCCCCGGCACTGTGCGCTGTCCCATGGCGGCGCGCGGCGATCGCAGGCCGGATTGTCCGGCGCGCCCGGCGTACAAGCGGCCACCAGCAGCAGCGCGATCGCGCGGCCTGCCCATGCGATGGAAAGGGCGCGGCGATTGCAGACGACCACCGCCGCGCCAGTTGCTACGTCGCCGGGGAGGTCGGCACTCGACGCAGGAGAAAGGGGGAGAGGCATAGCCCGGTCAGCCGCGCGCATCGGGCGCGCTCGACAGACGCACCGGCGACCCGCCGCCGCGCTGGGCAATGTCGTCCAGCTCGCCTTCCTTCAGGTCGAGCAGGACGGCGATGCGGTGCGACTGGCCGCGCGCGCAGCGGCGCGTGCCGGACAGCACCGAATAGACCAGTTTCGGCGCGAAGCCGTGGCGGCGCGCCCAGTCGCCGATGCCGTCGCCCACGGCGGACAGCCGGGCACGAGCGGCGGCGACCCGGTCACGATCAATGACAGGGGAGACAGACCCGGTTGGCATGTGCAATGCCTCGTAATTGCAGAATGTAGCAGAACGATTCGTTGAAAACCGATGAGTCGTCAATAGGGAATCGACATAACCAATGGGTTATGGTGAACGTTTAGCGTCTGAGCGACGTCGGCTGGGTAAGACGCAGAGCGAATTTGCTGCGTTGGTCGGCACCGACAGCCAAAAGCAGAGCCTCTATGAGACGTCGAAACGCGAGTTGCGGGGCGACTATCTCAGCGCGATCGCGGCCGTTGGCGTCGACGTTCTGTTCGTTTTGACCGGCAACCACCAAACCGGTGGTATGCTCGATGCGGCTGAGGCGGATATTCTCCAGAGCTTTCGCGCCCTCCCATTCAACGGGCAGTGCGCATTGCGCTACGTCGCGGGGGCGATGCAGGGCGGCAAGGCCACCAGTGTCGACGGCATGATCGCCCTGCCTAGTGAAGATGCGTTGGCGCGCATGTTTGAAGCAATGCTTCTGCCGCTCGATCTGGGCGACGCTCTCTCAGATACCGCACGAACGTTCGCTCAGCAGCTTCCAGCCTCAATCGACGCTGCCGGACCCGGTCGTCCGCCTCAGGACCCGACGCCAACCCCCGTTCCCGACAAGCCGTCTCCAAAGCCCGCCACGCCTCGTCGCGCGTCCTAGCGAGGACGGCGCACATCACCTCACACTGGGGACAAGCCAACTCGCACCCAGGCGCAGACCGAAAGATGGGCCGGTTCATGCAACTGCTTCATTCGTTCTCATAATGTTCCGTTTGAAGCGCTCAAACCTTGTAGGAAAGCGCTTTCAACCCGATCAGGCCCAAACAACATCCGAATTGGATCGGATGCGACAATCAGGCTCGACACAGCCTTGAGTAGACGACATATTTTTTCAAACTGTGACCTTGGGGAAGGTCGCTTACCGTGGGGCAGGGCGGATGAAAATCCCGAGGTGGCTATACATTCTTGTGATGGGAAAGGAGCCGCCATCGATTCCCTTAACGTCGGAGCAAGTGCTTACCGAAAGGCAAGCCTCCATACGACGGATGGCCGAACGAAACCGGCGTCCGCCTTCTCCTCCTCCGCCTGTATCTTTCGAAACAGCAGAAAAACCTCGGCGAAGGGCGAGGATTCGGCCGGGAACGTCGGGTCCTAGCGCACGCTTCACATACACGAATTCCAAAGGTGAAGTGACAACCCGCGAGATTCGGAACTGGGTCAGTGAGGCTGATTACGTGACGGGTGACTGCCAATTGAGAGGGGTGGAGCTCACTTTCAATAAACGGCGAATTGACGATTGGGACCCATCATGAGGCTTGTCGATTATGCGTTGGGTTAAACGCGGCATTGTCATTGGCAATGTTGCAATGTTCGTGCTGCTGCTCATCCTGCTGGACGCTCAGGGTGCATCTCTCATCAAGCCAGGTGCGTGGGAGTATAAAGACCTCATCGCAGTCCTATTAAGTGTTGTCTCCCTTATCGTTACCTTTATTGGTTTCATCGTCGCCGTGGCAGCGATCCTCGGCTATCAAACCCTAAGAAGCATGGCTGAGAAGCTCGCCATTGAAACTTCACAGTCTGGTAGTCAAACTTACCTAACGTCGGAAGATTTTAAGCGAACCGTAGATGCGGCAATCGCGGTTGCGATGGAGGCGAGAGCAAGAGACGCCGTACAGGACGTTCTTGGCACCTCGGTCCTCGGGGCGAATGTCGCTCCCGAACACCAAACACGAGATGAAGAATGGCGCGACTAAGCATATCAAAGCTACCACCGTACGCAGCGGAAGCCATCACACGGCATCAGGCCGTTGCTCCGGTAAAGGTGGGCGCAATTGCGGCTGATCTGGGAGTGAAGGTTCTCATCAGCGATCTGCCGCTGGCGGTTTCCGGTATGTTAACGCTTGACCCGTCCGATCGAAAAACGTGGACTATTAAAGTAAATAGGCACGAGCACCGAAATAGGCAGCGGTTTACAATTGCCCACGAGATTGCTCATTTTGTACTTCACAGAGATGTTATTGGGAATGAGCTCGTAGACGACACATTTTACCGTAGTGGGTTGTCAGAACGGCGAGAGTATGAGGCCAACGCGTTAGCTGCAGAAATACTCATGCCGTGGCCATTACTAACCCGGTTAATGCAGAACGGAGAAACGGATGTTGAGAAGCTAGCTATCGCGCTTCAAGTGTCGACGGCTGCTCTCAATATTCGATTGGGTGTGCTTACATAACAAAAAGCGTTGGGGGAGGGCCGCTTGCCTATTGCGAATTACTTTCCAAGCCTCACAATTCGGCAAAGTGAATGCGAGGCTTTGCGTCGGCTTGCCGAACCAACGAAGGACGCAATTTTCCCAATCGCTCGCGTTCAGTGCTGGCCCCATCCGAAGGCTGGGCAGGGTGGTCCGGTCGAACGGTCAATCGATCATCTGTCAGAGGCGTTCGGGGCGCGTCCTATCGGTCTCGATTTGGCGGCTGTTTTGCCATCGCCGGCTAAAGTCTACAGCGACAAAAAGCGCGAGGATTGGGCGCTTCTAGGTAGGAGCGAGGTCGCCGCACTTCATCGTTCGGCCAACGGGTTCAGCTCTTGGTGCGAGTTGATTGAGCAAGATCAGCGCTGGGTACCGGTCGTCCAGTGGACCGACGAAGCTATCAATCTCCAATCTCAGGTGCTTCGATTAGCTTCTCTAGGCAGGGGCATAATCTTCCGTTTTCGAAGAACGAGAGGATGGAATTTGGCCCAGGCGTCTGCCTTGAGTGCGATGCCGTTGGGAGATGTGCCGATACTCATGGTTTATGATTACGAGCAAATTAGCCGTAACGATGATCTAACCGCGATTGGCCTCGGCATACAGGGCGGAATTCTAGCAACCAAATCATTGATAAACGGCGGGAACAGAACCCACGTTTTCAAGGCTTCCAGTTTTCCGGATCAATTTACGGTGACAGGCGAAGAGTATGCTTGCTTGGCAATTCGAGAACGAATGCTGTTCCAAATGCTTAGTACTAGCCCAACTCTTACAAACGCCGGTATAGATTTGCATTATGGCGATCATGCCGCAGTTTTTGCCTCTGATCGGGAGCCTGCGTTTCGGGGGGTTCCCCGCGTTGACTATCCTCTACATGGCGAATGGATTTACCATCGTCGGCGCGAAGGTTTTGCAGATGCGGCCCTTCGCGTCCGAAATGATCCAAAGTGGGACGACACCAATTTGTGCTGGGGGGCGCAGAGGATTCGTGAGGCTGCTGCAGGTAACATGAAGGGCCTGAATGCCGCCAACAAATGGACGACAATTCGTTTAAATATACACATGCATACGCAAGCAACGGCGTCTGCGAGCTCAACCAATAATGATGAACCTTGGTCAGATTAAGTTCTGTGTTAGTCCCAGAAGTTGCGTAATTTCAGCCGGAACCGGTCCAAAAGATTTGCCAACGTATTGGTAAATCTCCGCATCAATCGCAGCGGTCGTCATCGGAGGTGCTACTCCAGTGGCCTCAGTCGGTTTGCGGTTCGATCGGTCCCATTTTTTTAGATGTACTAAATCGGCAGATCTGATGGTGCGGTTTTTCGTCGCCTTCAAAAGCGCTGCCGTCGTCAGTCTATATCTATCTATGACGAATGCCAGGGTTGCCGCGCGGATGGCCTCGGTTGGTAGAGCTGCGGCTTCCCGTACGAGATCAGCTCTCCGGCGGTTGCGAGAAGATTGTAAAAGCCGCGAATTAATAGCATCCGCGGGCAGTAACGATAGCATCGCAACAGCGTCATATGACGGTGACGGCTTTGCTGCTCGAAGCAGTTTAACCTCGTTCCCAAAAAAAGGGCATGGCAACTGAAGCAGTCCAACATGTTCAGGCAGCAGCGGATATGCTACGTCCACATGCTTTTTCGTCAGCGCAACAGTTACAAAATTAGCGTGTAACGAGTAGGCTTCAATTTGCCTCTCTAGCCTATGAAGCGTATCCCGTTCAGTCTTAATCTCAAAAAAATGCAAACCGTCGTCGTTAGCAAGAACGACGTCCGCACGATTTGCATACCGGTTTATATTGAATTCTGTCGCAACAGCTGATTTCCTTG
The DNA here is from genome assembly GCF_001421585.1 of Sphingomonas sp. Leaf23. Taxonomy (NCBI): domain Bacteria; kingdom Pseudomonadati; phylum Pseudomonadota; class Alphaproteobacteria; order Sphingomonadales; family Sphingomonadaceae; genus Sphingomonas; species Sphingomonas sp. Leaf23. Next base: position 299,222 of record NZ_LMKR01000001.1, read on the forward strand.
GAATACAGCCGTTGGAACGAAGGAAATCTATAAGCGCTGCTTTGGCTTTTGGCTCAGCAGCTTCGTTCTTACTAAACGGGGTCACAGCGGATGCCTAACGACAGATGCGTAGCCAAAGCGGCATTCCTCATCTGGCGGCAGTAAAACAGCGCGCGTCGTATCACAAGCCATGTGAGCACCGGTACATGAGACTTGGCGCTCATGGTGCCCTCGGTACGCATACTCCCTCTGCAACTGTTTAGGAACGCGTGGGAAACGCTGGTCCCCGGACAGCCATACCAGCCGATTTAAATGGTCGCTGCAGCGTGACGACCTCGTCATAGCTACCCCGCAACCAGGTGTCGCAATCCTCGGGCCGCAGGATGGTAATCATCGCCTTCGGATGGATCGGCGCGACCAGTTCGTTCGGATCGCAGGTGACCATGGTGAAGCCGTTGCCCTCGGCCGTCGCCTGCCAGAAGCCGGCCACGGCAAAGGTCGGCTGATCGGTCACGCTGAACCACATCTCGCCCTTCAGTGGCGGCTTGCCGTCGTCCAGGTCGTGCTTGTCCGGCGTCCATTCGCAAAACTCGGTCAGCGGGATCAGGCAGCGGTTCGCCGGGTCCGCCGCCAGCTTGCGCCACTGCGGCAGCTTCAGGTTGCGGACATTGGTCATCGGCCAGGCCGCCTGACCGCCCAGCACGTCCCACGCCATCACGTCCCACGCGCGTTCGCCATCCTGTTCGCGGATGACATAGGCGCGCCCCTTCGGCCGCAGCTCCTTCGGGTTGAACCGGTTGTCGCGGGGGCGTTCGGAAAACAGCTTCTTCGCCGATCCGAACAGGGTGGTGGGTTCGCCGTCAAAGCGCGCTCGATTGCACATGCCGCCCAAGATAGGCGCCGCGGCGTGCGCTAACCAGTCAGGGCGAACGCGATGGCCGATCAGGCAACCCGACCCCGCTGAAAATCGACATAGATCGGGGCGTTACCGGCACCGGCGGCGTGGACCGGATCGCGGGACAGGTTGAAGCGTCCGACCTGCGCCGCCAGCTGATCGGCATGGGCGGCCAGCGTGCGCGCGGCGGCGGTCACCTGTTCGACCATCGCCGCGTTGCGCTGTGTCACGCCGTCCATTTCCGACACGGCGGCATTGACCTGTTGCAAGCCGCTGGCCTGTTGCCCGGACGTTTCGGCAATACCGTGGACCAGCGTGCTGACTTCGCCGATGCGGCCGACGATCCGCGTCAACGCATCGCCGGTTTCGTTGACCAGAGCGACGCCGGTGCTGACCTGTTCGCCCGACGCGGTAATGCGCATCTTTACGTCACGGGCGGCGTCGGCCGATCGCTGGGCGAGGGCGCGGACCTCGCTGGCGACGACGGCAAAGCCCTTGCCCGCGTCGCCCGCCCGAGCGGCCTCCACGCCGGCGTTCAGCGCCAGCAGGTTCGTTTGAAACGCGATACCGTCGATCACGCTGATGATCTCACCGATTTCGTTCGACGCGCGTTCGATGGCGTCCATCGCGTCGATCGCGCGGTTGACGACGGCGCCGGACTGTTCCGCTTCGTCGCGGGCCAGCGCGACGATCGTCTTTGCCTGTGCCGCGCCGGTCGCCGACTGGCGGACCATGGCGGTGATCTCGTCCATCGCGGCGGCGGTTTCCTCCAAGCTGGCGGCCTGCTGCTCGGTACGTTGCGACAGGTCGTCGGACGCGCGGCTGATGTCGAACGCGCCGCCATGAATGTTCTCGCTGACGGCGGTGACCGCGTTCAGCGCTTCGGCCACCGCCGCCATCGCGCGATTATAGTCCTGGCGCAGTCGATCGGTTTCTCCGGGGAAATCGGTGTCGATGCGATAGCTGAGGTCGTTGCCGGCCAACCGGTCGAGCCCTTCACCCAGCGACACGACGACGAGCTGCTGCGCGTCGGAGGCGGAAGCGAGCCGCACGCCATTGTCGCGGAACGTCACCATCGCGCGGGACATGCGGCCAACGCAGTCGCGATATTCGGAAAAGCGGATCGGTTCGGCGAACTCGCCCGCCGCCAGCGCCTCCATCCGGACGACGGTGCTGACGTAGGGATCGCAGATGAGCTTGCGCGCGATCAGCAGGAGCGCACAGATCGAAACCTGCGCAGCGAGGGCGGTGGAAATCATCGCCGTCGCGCCGTTCGGAGCGCTGCCCCACAGGATCGCGGCGGCAAGCGGCATCGATGCGAGCGCGCTCGCCAACAGCGTCAGAGCGACAAACTTTTGGCGAATGGGGGCATCGGCCTTGAACCAGCGGACCATGAGGCTCTTCCTGTAAAATCGTATAAATTGCGCAACCCAACTGTGCTCATTTCGACAACGAAACCTTAATGCTCGCGCTTTCGGCGTCGTTTTTTTGGAATTGCGTACTCTTGCGGACGAAGCCGGCCAGTTCCTTCAATGCAAGTGACTTGGCGGTTTTGCGGAATTTGCGTGATCGGCGCCACAGCGGTGATCCCTTGCGGAATGTTCTCGTATTGTTCTACTTTTGCGATCCGCCGCCTGGACGGCGATTCGAGTGAAAGGGAGCGAAGGGATGCATCACGATCCCCAGATGCGGGCCGCCGCGCGCGCGGTGTACGACGCCTGCTATCCATCGGACGACTGGGCCCGCCTGGGCTTCGAGGACGCCGAACGCCATCGCACGGTTGAATATCGTCAATCCGTCGACGCCGCCCGCCAGGTCCGCTCCGTCCTGGCGTCGCCCGGCGAGCAGCTGGCGCTGGACGCGCTATTGTAATGCGACGGAAGGGAGAGCGGCCGTTGCCGGTCTATCTGGACAGCTGGTCGGACAGCCACCCCGTGGCGCGCAGCATCGCGACGGGCACCTGGTGGTTTCAGGCGTGGCTGACGCAAAAGGCGACGCCGATAGATCGATTGTCGCGGGTAACCGGCATCCCGCAGCAGCGGTTGCTGACGCTATGCCAGCGGGATCGTGTTTCGCTGGCCGAAATCGACGCGCTGGCGCGGGCCTGGTGTGTCAGCGCGGGGGATTTGAAGGCGTCGATCCCGGCCGAGCTTGTCGTCGAATGAGCGACGACGCGAATGCGAGTCGCCGGTTCGTTACTGAGGCATTGAAGCGGTATGGCGAGGAACGGCGGAAGGCGAAGGCGGATGACATGCGCGGCAAACACTGCCCGATACAACGACCGATGTTCGATGCCTGGCCAAAGCCGAAGGGTTGAAATTGCGAAGCGGCGGTCAGGCGCTTTCGAGTTTCAGGCCGGTCACGAAGCCCCGGTCGCCGAGGGTGTGGGTGACCTCTGCCAGTACCCAGCGCTGGGCATCGATTGCCGCCTTGAAGCCCGAGACGGTGATCGGCGTCTCGGGCTTTAGGTCGGGGCGGCCTAGTGCCAGCGATAGGGACAGGGTGCGGGGCTGGCGGGCGGCGCGGCCGGCCTCTGCCTTCGCCGCAGCGCGGGCGTCAGCCTCGCTGGCATAGGTGCGGGATAGCTTGCGCGCGCCCTCCGCCTTGCCGGCGGTGACGGTCTTCTTCTTCGCCGAGGCCCGGTCGTGCCAATCGGCCGACACGCCGGTCGCTTCCTCCTGCTTCTGCACCTGGTAATCGTGCCGATCGCCATCGCGGCGGCGGACGGTGATCGTCTGCAGCGCCTTGCCCGAGACGGTCGCGCGGTCGGCGATCGGCTTCAGGATCAGATTGCCGTCCTTGATCGTGGCGACGGCGTCGTGATCGCGCCCTAGGCGGCGCAGGAAGGCCAGATCGCTTTCCCGGCTCTGTGCTTTGGCTATGACCGCGATCGAGGCCAGAGCGGCGGCGCAGCGGGGCTGGAGGCCATGCGCACTGGCGACGTCGGCGACGATCGCGCCCAGCGTCGTGCCGTGCCAGCTGCGCTCCCGCCGGATGCGCATCGCACCGGTGAAGTCGGCGGCGCGGGCGCGGATGGTGATCTGATCGGGCGGGCCGCTGTGGCTGACGTCATCGACGATGTAGGTGCCCATGTCGACCAGTCCGACCGTGACGTCGGGCCCCGCGCGCCAGCCCAGCGACACGCGGATAGTCGCGCCGGTCGGGGGAAGGTCGACGCCGCCGTCGCTGTCGTCGATGACCAGATCGAGCTGGTCGGCGTCGCTGCCCCGCTTGTCGGTGAGGCCAAGCGAGATGAGCCGGGTACGGGGGCGATCGGCAGCGCGCTGGCCGGGGCGGGATTCGCGCAGGAGGGGCGTGATGTCGCGGCCATTCACCTCGACACGATAGTCGGGGAAATTGCTCATGCGTCGACCCGGAGCAGCTCGATCGAGAAGTCGATCGCGCGCGGGGTCCCGTCGGGGAAGAGCGCGCGATGCTTTTCGTCGAGCGTCTGGATGATGAAAGCGCCGAAGACGGTGCCTGCGCCATCGACCAGCGGCCATGCCTGTCCGGTGCCGGCCATGTCGCGCAGCTGGTCGAGGCAGGCGCGGCCGTCGGCCAGCTCGGCATGGGCCATGCCGCCGATGCTGACCGTTTCTTCGCCAGGCCCGACATATTGGGTGGCGTCGCGTGCGCCGACGCGCGGCGAGGTCGCATGCCGCCAAGCGGTGCGACGGGACAGGTCGTCGTGGGCGAGGGTGGGGAGTGAGAAGGGGAAAAGCCCCAAGCTCATCAGCATCAGACTTCCCAATCCGGAAGGTCGGCGAAGGACGAATAGGAGGCGGCGCGGTCCTCACGGTCGATGTCATCGATCGCCTTGCGCACCGCCTCGGCAATGTCCTGCGGATCGCCGCCGCCGGCATTGATCGTGATATTGTAGGTCCGGGCCGATGGCGCGCCGCCGGCCGGGCCGGGGGCGGTGCCGGGCGGTGGTAGGCCGGCCGCCAGCGACGGGGTGGCCGCGCCGAGCGCCATCGCGCCGCCCAGCTCGCGCGACAGGCGAGTGATGCGGTCGAGCGGCCCGCCGGAGCCGCGATCGATGCCACGCTCCAGCCCCTGCATCATGAAGCCACCGAAGCCCATGAAGACGCGGGAGGGCGAGCGGATACCCAGCTTCGATTTGAACCACGCGGCGGCGCTGCCAGCGGCGCTGACGATCGTCGACTTCAGCGCGCCGAGCATTCCGGTGATGCCGGCGATGAGGCCGGAGATCAGCATCCGGCCGAAGTCGGAGAATTTGGCGGGCAGCTGGATACCGAAATAGCCCAGCACCGGCTGAAGGACGCTGTAGAAGATTCCGAGGGGCGTCCACCCGGCGATCGTCGCGCTGATGTTGGCGATGCTGCTGCTGAAGAAGCCCTTGATGCCGGTCCATAGATTGCCGAACCACGCAACGACCCCATCCCAATTCTGGTACAGTTTGTAGGCGCCGTAGGCGAGCAGGGCGACGGCCGCGACGATGCCCAGAATAATCCACGTCACGGGATTGGCGAGCAGGACCAAGCCGGCCCGCGCGATCGTGAAGGCGAGCGAGATAAATGCCTTCCCCAGCATGGGGATGAAGCGGATCGGGTAGAGCAGGCCCTTGCCGATCGTCATCATCGACGCGCCAAATTTTATGCCCAGCGCGGTCGAGGCGAACGACAGTGCCGCGAAGGGTGCCATCAGCGCGGCGATCACGATCGCGCCAGCTGCGAACAGGGCAAAAAGGCCGGCGGCGCCTGCCGCGATGTAAAGGATGCCCTTCGCGAGGCCGGGATTTTCTCGCGCCCAGGCCCGCATCCGCCCGGCCAGACCGGCGGTGTACTGGGCGGCGGCCTTCACATGGGGCAGCAGCTGCTGCCCCAATTCGAGGTTCACCGCCTGCAGGCCATTGGCGGCCAGATCGGTGGCCCCTTTCGTCGTATTGATGCGCGACAGGAATTCACCCATCATCGATCCGGAATATTGCCCCCGGTCCCCGACCAGCTGGAGGCGCTCCTTCAGCGCGTCGAGATTGGTCAGTAGCGGCGCAATGGCGCCGACCGATTCGGTGCCGAAAAGCTCGCTGAGGCTGGCGGCCTGCTGGTCCTTCGGCAGCTTGCGGATACGCTCCAGCACGTCGACGATCGTACCGCTGCCATTGACCTGCATCGCCTTCGACAGCTTGACCGCATCCAGGCCCAGCGCTTTCATCGCGGTCTGCTGGCTCTTGGTCGCGGATGTACCCTTATTCAATGTCAGCAGGATCGCCTTGATGCCGGTCGCGGCGACGTCCTCCTCGATACCGATGGAATTGAGCGACGACGCCATGGCCGCGATCTGTGGCGCGGCAACGCCGGCGACGTCGCCCAGCGCACCGACGCGGGTGATGACGCCCGATACGGCACCCGCCTGGCCGCCGAAGCGGTTGGTCAAGGCGTTGATGCGGTCGCCCAGTGCTACAACCTGCGGCTGCGTCATGGTGAACGCCTGTCGCCACTTCGCCATGGTGCTGCCGGCGTCTTCGGCCGACATGTCGAAGGCGATGCCCATGCGCGCGGCATCGGCGGTGAAGGCGATCAGCTCCTTGCGGCGCTGGGCGAGGGTGGCCCCATTCTTGGCGGCCCCGACGCCCGCCGCGCCGGCGGCGGCGGTGATTTGCGAAAGCTCGGTCGCGGTCATGGGAATTTGCGTCGACAGATCAATGATGCTCCCGCGCATCAGGTCGATCTGGCCGGCGGCAAGGCCGGTGACCTTGGCCACACCGGCCATGCCCTCCTCAAGATCCATGGCGACCTTGGTCGACGCGACCAGCGGCGCGGCGGTGGCGACGGCTGTAGCGCCGGCGGCCATGCCGGCCCCGGCGATGTTGGTGGCGGTCGCGGAGGTGCGGCTGAAGCGGTCCCGCGCATCGCCCAACCGACGTTCGCGGTTGCTCGCCCGTTCGAGCGTGCGGGATTGATCCTCCATCACCCGCGTCGTCTCGGCCGCCCGGCGGGCAAGGTCGGTCTCGTAGCGGGTCAGGTCACGCGTATTCGCGCCGGCGGCCTGCAGGGCGGTGCGCAGCTCGCGCAGCTGGGCGGTGTCGTGACGGTGGCTGTCGGCCAGCTGCTCGGCGGTGCGGGTCGCCTGGGCAAAGTCGCGCTGCAGCGCGCGGGTCGGCTTGGCGGTCTGCGCGATCTCGCGACCGAGCGCGGCGACGCGCTGCTCGGCCTCGCGGACGGCGGTGGCCGACTGTCGCATCCCGGCGCGCAGGGTCGTGAAGCTGTTCAGCTGGCCCTGCGCGTCATCGATCCGGCGCAGCTCTTCGCGAGTGCCTTTCAGCGCTACTGCTGCCGCGCGTGATCCGCCGGCAATGCTGCGTAGCGGCTTGCTGAGCCGATCGGCCTGGTCGAAAAGCACACGCAGACGCAGGTCGCGATCGGCCATCCTATTTTTCCTTCTTGGGCGCGCGCTCGACGGCGAGGCGGTGCCAGTCCATCAGCTCGGGCAGCGACATGGCGGACATCGCCTGCAGGTCGGGCTGTCCGCGCAGGATCAGCCAGATGTCCGCCATGATCGGCTCTACGCGTCCTGGTAGACCGGCTGTTTCGCGGCCGTCGGCAGCAAAAAATCGAGCACCTCTCCGGCGAAAGCGGTGAAGTCGGCCGGGTCCATCGCGAAGACATGCGCTTTGTGGAGGATGGGGCTGGTGATGCGCGGTGCGAGCGTTTCGAGCGCATTGTAATCGCCCTGGATCAAGGCATTGACCTGCAGACCGCGCAGCTCGCCGGCGCCTGGCTTGCGGACGGTGATCTTGTCGCCGGCCTTGTGGACGGTATCGGTGCCGACCACGATGTCATTTTCGAGAGTCAGGCCGCGGATCTTGGTGTCGGTCATGGATCAGGCTTTCGTAAAAGAGGCAGGGGCCTCGGCGTGCGGCCGGGGCGCGGGGGATCACAAGCGGCCGAGGGCGGTGCGGTGGGCTTCCATGATGTCGATGCCGCCGTAGCGCTCAACCATGCCAAGCACGTCGATGTAGACCAGCTCGACGCCATCGCGGTGGAGCGAGTAGAAGGCGACGGCGGTCTTGCCCTTCATTTCGGTATCCTCGCCGGACTTGAATTCGCCCATGTCGATTTCTTCGTGGCGACCGCCGATCACGGCGACCCAGCTGTGGACCGCGCCGGTGCGATCGTCCTGCGTCGTGGCGACGAAGCGCAGCTGCTGCCCTTCGATCGACATCGCGCCAAAGCCGCCGATCAAGGCGGCGACGAAGCCGCCGACGACCCATTCGGCCTCCATCGCCTCCGCGCCCATGTCGACCTTCACCGGTCGGTTCATGCCGCCGCCGCGAAAGTCTTCGAACTTTCGGCCGATCTTGGGGAGGGTGACCGACGTCATTTCGTCGACCCAGCGGCCGTCGATAAAGAGGTCGGCCTGCTTCAGTTTTTCAGGGAATGCCATGGGGATACTCCGGGGAAAGGGTCAGGGCGCGGCTGCGGTCAGGCGGCGGCGGCGAGCGTCGCGAAATTCGCGAGGAATTCGTCTGTGACTTCCTGCGACAGGTGCAGGTGTTCCAGCGGCGGGACCGGCGTGTATTTGTACCGGATCGCCAGCTTGCCCGCCTTCAGCTCGCTGACTGGATTGCGGGTCGGGTCGAACCATGCTTCCGCGCCGAGGATCTCGCCCGCATGCGTCATCGCCCGGAATTTGGCATTGCACAGGGCGACGATGTCTTGCGCCAGCGAGGGGGTCAGCGGCTTGTCGATCGCCCAGATCAGGCCGGCGGCGATGGTGTCGGCGACGACATGCGCGGTGCGGGTTGCACTTTCGAAATAGAAGTCGGCATCGGTGGCGCAGGTACGCGACCCCCAGAAGCGCAGCTCGCCGGCGAGGCGGACGATCGTGGTGATTTCGTCGGCGTTCAGGCGATTGGCGTCGGCGTCGGGATCCTGCAGGTCGAAGGGCACATCAGCGGTAATGCCGATGACGCCGGGGATGGCGACGTTCGACAGCGTCTTGTGCCAACCCTGCGTCTGGTCGATCAACGCGCGCATGCCGGCGGCGTGGGCGGCGGCGAAGCTGGGCACGACCGCGCCGGTGGCGTCGGTAACCTTCATGTCGGGATAGAGCAGCATCAGCTCGCGGCTGTCGAAACCGCCGCGATAGGTGGCGAGGGTGGCGAGATCGGTGCCGAGCGCGCGGGCATAGGCCATCGACCGGAGCTTGCCGGCGATCACCGCCAGCGCGTTGGTGACGGTGACGCTTTCGAGGCCGGGGGTAGCGAGGATGCGCGGGCGGATGCCGGTCTGCGCCTCGGCGGCCAGCAGCGCCTGCATGCCGGTGCGGACGCCGGCGTTGGTTGCGCCGATCACGGCGGCGGCGGTCCCCGCAGCGTCTGCGCCGGGCGCGACGCGCACGACGATGACGGGCGTGCGGACCTTCGACGCGATCGCCTCCAACGCCGTCCGGCCGGTACCGGTCGCGCCGATCTTCGCCAGCGCCGTGGTCATGTCGATGTGACCCGGCGTCTCATCGATCAGCACCGGCTTGTCGAGCGGGAAAGCGGCGGCGTCGGCGGCGGGCGCGGTCACGACCAGGCCGATGCAGGCGGTGGCGATCGTCGCGATGATGCGCGACGTCGTTTTCGATTCGGTGACGGTGATACCGTGGTGGAAGGCGGTGGCCATGAGGATCCTTTCAGGCGCGGGCGGGGCGAAGGGTGGTGGTGAAGTCGACCGGCGCGGGCCGTGGGCCGTCGAGGCGGGTGCCAATGATGCGCAGCTCGGCCGCGCCGGCGCCGGTGACGTCGAACAGGATCCGTTGCGCGCGGATGCGCGGTTCCTGGCGCAACAGGGCGAGCGCGCCGGCGGCGATGACGGCGAGACGCGTGGCGGCGTTCAGGGGCTGGTCGATCAGCTCGGGGATATGCGAGCCGAAGTCGCGGCGGCCGACGCGGGTGCCGATCGGCGTGCCGAGGATCATGCCGACCGACTGGCGCAGATGGTTTGTGCCTTCGCAAACGGCTCCGGTGTGGCGGTCCATGCCGATCATTGCGGCGCGCCCGACACGCCCTGCCCTGGCTGAACCAAGGAGTGCTTGTGCGACTTCAGGCTCTTTCCGTCGGCGATCACGTCGACATTGGAGGTGATCTTTCCGGTGACTTCGAGATCCGCGTCAATGCGGACCTTGCCTGGCGCGACCTGGAAACGGGTGCCGTCGCCCAGCGCGATCATCGCCTCGCCGTTGGCCGGGTCGTAGCCGATCCAGCAGCCGTCATCGAACTTCGCATGGAAGCTATCGTCAGCGGCCGGCGCGGGATGGGCGTCGGAGAAGAGGCCGGGCAGCACGATTGCGCGACCAATATCGCCCTCGCCACACAGGACCAGCACCTGTTCGCCGATCGAAGGCGGCGACCAGATCGTCGCGGATCCAGCACGGCCGGCGAGCCATGGGATGTCCGGCGTCTCGATGTCACCGATCGCAACGCGGCACAGCGCACCGGCGCGCGCGACCACGACGCCTTCGCGGATCAGGTCGCCGATGAGACGGGTGATGTCGACAGGCTGGGTCACGCTGCGACCATGCGCGTGCGCCGGGTCAGGTCACGGGGGCGGCAATGGTAGAGTGCGTCTCTACCATTGCCGGGGCAGGTCCGTGTCAGGCGGCGACGCCCATGGAGGCGAGATTGGCGCGCGCTTCGAGATAGGCGGCGAGCAACTCTGCGTCGGTCAGGTAGCGCGACCAGATCAGGCACATGGCGTGCTGAACGCGTTCGCGGAAGTCGCCGCCGGCGGCAACGGCGTTGGAATTTCCGACGACGATGCCATACGTTGGATTTGGCCGATCCGCAGATAGCACCGCCTCCGCGTGATTGATGAGCGCGCCCCCCTTGTACTCGTCCATGGTGATCCGCGATCCGGCAAGAAGCCCGAAAATGCGGGAGGCGATTCCCCGGATCGCAGTGAACGGCGCGGCGGGGGTGAATCGGGCATCGGAGGCGTTGCCATTGGGCGTCGCTCCGATTGAAAGTACCCCATTGATCACGCTGGTGGTCATAGTGAGTCGCCCAGCCTCGGCGACCGTTGCGCCGTGAAAAATATGCTTTGGGGTCGGGACTTGCGTCAGATCCGGCGCGTCGCTTCCGGCCACGGCGGCGAACAGCAAGATCGTCTGCACGGGCATGCCGATCAGACCGGTGGCGAGTCCGGCACCATTCCCCAGCTCGACCCTATGATCGCCATAGACCGGCGGAACGGCGGCGCCGGTCAGCACCTCGGTGGCGAGCGTGGCGTTGGGCGTGGCGCTGTTTTCGCGCGACTGGATCAGATCCTGACCGAAGAGATACTCACCGACCAGACCGGCGCGATTGGTGGTCAGGTAGATGTCGCGGGGCAGGACGGAGCCGGCGAAGGCGGCATCGGGGGCGTAGACGGCGACCATGGGAATCCTTTCAGGCGAAGAGCAATTCGGCCGCAGCCCCGCCCAGCACATTCGCCCCACGGCGATTGACGTGGACAAGGTCGGCCTGGAACAGGGGGTTCTTGGCGCTGCCGTAGCCGTAGTCGGCATAGGTCGCGCCGAAGCGCGGCTGCGCATCGAGCAAAGCGACATGCAGGTCAGGGCCGACCTTCGTCCGGATGCGGTCGGCATAAGCGGCCATGCGTTCGGGCACGTCGGTTCGCGGTGCCTGGGGCCGGATGATCCATCCGACCGACAGTCCGGCCGCAAGCGCGCGCAGCGCGCCGATTAAGGTACGCGCGCGGGCTTCGAAGGTGTCGGGCGGCACGTCGCCCACTTCGTCGTTGCCGGCAAGCCCGACCAGCGCGGCATCGACGCCGCCGAGGCGGGCGAGGGTCGCGCGCCATACTGCCTGATCGAGGCCGAGATACGTGGCGGTCGCATACCCGCCGATCGCGGCATTGTGCACAACGATGCCGCTCGATGCCCGGAAGACCGGGCCGGCAAGGCGGGTGGTGCCCGTCGTCTTCAGCGTCAGCGTAAATCCCCGACCCGGTGGGGCAGGCAGATCGACAAAGCCCGGTGCCGCGCCGACGTCGACCGTCGTTTCCGCCCCGCCGTTGTAGGCGTAGGTGATGGGATCGCCGCCGCCATGCAGGAGACGCACGGTGGCGATCGTCGCGCTACCGTCATAGGTCAGCGCTACGGTCACCCCCGCCGCATTGGCCAGCAGGCCCATGCCAGTCGGCGACCAGGCCACCCCGGCGGTTTCGGTCCATCCGGCCGAGCGTGTCATGACGATCTGATCGCGGGTCGCACCGGCGTCGGTACCGGTGCCGGTCGCCAGTGCGACGAAGCCGGGGCCGCCATAGCCATAGCGGCGGTACAGCGCGCGACAGAGCGGCACATTCGCACCGCCCCAGCTCTCACGCCACTGGCTGTCACCGAGCAGCAGCAGCGAGAAGCCGACGCCCGGCGTGCGCTCGATAAGGTCGGGCGCGGCCGCGCGCACCGTCAGCATGGCGTCGAGGCGGTTGATCGATGTGCGGGCAGGGGCCGCAATGCTGCCGAGCAGCCCGTCTTTCGTCCACACGCTCCCGTCATTGCCGATCGCGAAGCCCGGCCGGCCATAGGCATTGCGCACGACAAAGGCGAAGCCGTTTTTGGACGCACCGCCGCTGATCGCGCCTTGCCGGTCGACGCCGAAGCCGACCCGGCCATAGGCATTGGTCACGCGGAAGGCCCAGCGCCCTTTCCCGGCGGGACCGGTCAGGCGCTGCGCGTGCAGACTGCCGTCCCCCGCCAATCCAGCGCGCGCGCGGCCGTAGCGGTCGACCACGGCATAGGCAAAGCGGCGGGTCATGCCGGCGTAAAATTGATCGGAGGCGATGACCATGCGGCGCGCGGCGCCGCGCGCGTCGCCGGCCGCCGCCGCCGCCTGTGCCGCCGCCAGATCGGCGCGGTCGATCGACGGCTTGGCCGCCGCATCGACAAGGCCGCCGATCGCGGCGCCTTTGGTCGTGCCATCCGGCGTGACGACCGGCACGCGCTCGCGGCCGGTCGGCGCCGTCAGATCGGGGAGCTGTGAAATCTTGCTCATGTCAGTGTCCGATCGCGGTCCAGTCAAAGCCCGACAGGCCGCCATTGGCGTCGTCGGACTGGTACTGGACGGTGAAGCCGAAGCGGGTGGGGTCGCCGGCGAGCTGGCAGAAATAGTCGTCGCTCGGGTTGGGCGAGGTGATGAAGGGGGTGAGGCTGACGTTGAAACATTCGGCCGGGAACGGCGGGTCGAAGACGATCGCGACCGTCACTTCGCTATTGGCGCGGGCACGGTGCTTGCCCCATTTGTCGACCCGCCCGCCGGGGAGGGTGTACGAACCGGTCGGTGCGATCACATTTCCGAGATCGCCAAAGCTGGCCGGAGTGACAGCGACATTGCCGGCCGTGGCAAAGCGGAGCTGATCGGCGGTCGCCGGGGGCACGGTGACCGTCATGTCGGTGGCGAGCGTCTGGCCGCCAATTGCAAGGCCGCTGGTGCTGATGCGGCGGGTGAGCGGCACGAGCAATGCCACGGCGCTGGCGAGTGATGCGCGGACGCCTGCGATGGCCGCGTCGATGTTCGTCGTCAGCGCGGCGAGCCGACCGGCCAGTGTCGCCGGGGTGATCGCGCGCAGTGGGTCGGTGCCGGTGGTCACCTCCGCCGGCGTCGCCAGCTCGATCACGCCGGCCAGCGTCTCGGTCGCCGGCGGCTGCAAAAAATTGGTGTCGCCGAAGGTCAGCGAGGTCGCGGTGCCTGTCGGAAAGACCAGGTCGATCGCGATATGCATGGTGGAGCGCGCCGATTTTTCGAAGATCGGTTCGGCCTGTCCATAGGTCGCGAAGAGGGTGCCGTCGGCGAGGAAGAGCCCAAGGCCGCGCACCTCGTAGCGCAGCTCGGCGGCGTCGCGCACGACCAGGTGCACCGTGTCGGCGCTGCTGGCGACGCCCGAAATGGTGGCGACCCGGCGGAATTCACCGGGGAGCGCGGTCAGCGTCGGCGCGGCGACGAACGCCGCGGCGGTCAGCGCGACCGACGAAATCGTCATGTCGATGTCCTCGCCGAGCTGCGCGGCCACGAAGCGCTGCAGCCCCGTTTTGGTGATGACGAGGGACAGGGAAGGGGTGGTCATGGCGCGGTATCCAGAAAAGTGCCGTCGTCTTGCTGGAGCGGCTCGCCATCCTCGGTCTGGAGCAGCGTCACCCAAGGCTGGGACTGGTCATCGGTGAAGGTCAGGCCGATGCGGGTGTCGCCGAGAATCCGCGCGACCGACTGGACACCGGCGCGGCCGGCAACGGCGAGCTGCTGGACCAGCGTGCCCTGGCTACGCGCCGGTTTGACGCGGGCGACGTCGCGCAGGATGGCGTCGGCAAAGGCGGCACGCGACCGGGGACCGCCCTCGGCACCGATCGGCAAGCGGATTTCGAAGGTGTGCGGTGTGCCGCGCGGCGTGGTCTGGTGCCACTCGACCAGCTCCAGCAGATCATCGAAGTCGGCAAGGACCGCGTCAACTGATGCGGGCGTGCCCTTGCGCCGCTGGGCGGTGATGGCGTCGGCGACGGCAGCCCGCTTGGTCGCTTCACTCCAGTCGGCCTCCCAGCGATCGACCGACAGGTGCCATGCGAGGAAGGGCAGCACGGATGCGTCGATCTGGGCCGGGTGCATCAGCGTCGCGACGGGCGTGTCGATCGCGGTGACGCGCGACAGCGCCGATTCGACGGCGCGCTCGAAGGCGGTCGCGTTGGGTGGCAACAGGCTGTCAGGCGTATCCGGCATGGATCACCTGAATGGCGGTGCAGTGCGCCGCCTTCGTGCTATCGGGTACGATATCAACCCAGCCCGGCAGCTCGACGCGCTCGACGCCGGCGACCTGTAGCGCGCCCTCGATGCCGCTGCGGCGGATCGCGCGGCCGAGCTTGCGGCTCTCGGCGACATAGGCGTCGAGCGTGGCGCGGCCGGTCGACAGGACCAGCGCGGCGTCGGGACCGGAGAAGGTCCACACACGGGCGTCGATCGCGAAGGGCAGGATGGTGGCGGACTGTACGGTGACTGCGTCGGTCAGCGGTCGCACGTCGCGGCGGTTCACGATCGCGCGGACCTTGTCGAGCAGCGCCTGCGAGGCGGTGCCGTCCCCCTTGGCCGACAGGATCGTCACGAGAACTTCGCCGGGGGCTGGATTGACGACGCTGGCGTCGGCGACGTCGCCATCGGCGCGACGCGCAAAGGCGACATAGGCCAGATCGGGACCGGCGACCGAGAAGCTCTCGGGTGCGAGGACGATGCGCTGGCGGAAGGCTTCGTCGCCTTCCATTACGGCGGCGGTGCCGGTGGTGACGTTGGCCGGGGTCAGGACCAGGCGGGGCAGGCCGACCAGCGCGCCGAGGTGGTCAAGATGCGCGCCGGTCGCGAAGGCCAGGAGCAGCTGGCGCGCGCTGTCGTTGAATTCGGCGCGCAGCAGCAGTTCGCGATACGCGACGATCTGGACCAGCATGACCACGGGGTCGCTGTCGATCGTGGCATCGAAGGCGGGATAGGCCGCCTGCATCGCCGCGACGATGTCGGCGACGATCGCTTCAAAGCCCGGCTGCGCCACCAGCATGGGCGGCGGCAGGCGCGACAGGTCGACGGGGGTGGAGGCGGTGGCAAGGTCCATCGCCGGCCATGTCGGCGGCGGGTGGCAGCATCGGCTAGGGTGCGGCAATGGTAGAGACGCACTCTACCATTGCCGGATCAGGAAACGCCGTCGACCAGCGCGGCAAGGACCGCGTCCATGATGGACTTGCGATCGGCGTCGGTGAAACCGACCAGCTTGCGCTGTGGGTAGCGCGTTGGTTTCGATCGCGGCCCCGGCCGGTCGACCGCCCCCGCCTGATTGATGTTGGCGATGGTCGCGGCATAGCCAGTGAACCCGACCCACGCTTCGTCGGCGTTCGACCGGGCGATGAGGTAGCGGTGCCCCTTCATCCTGCGGAACATCGCCTTCTTGCGGATGCGACCCTTGCGTCGGAGCTTGCCGCCGCTCGCGGGTGCCTTCGTCCCTTCCCATGGCAACGACTTCATCTTGTCTAGGAAGAACGTCCGGATGGCGCCAGCTTTGGTGTCGAACCCGGTGATCTTGCCATTTTCTTGAAGGACATAGGATTTGACGATCGCCTCGCGCATCTCACCGCCGTCGGTCGGATAAAGGAATCGGCGCGGGAACCGGCCGACCTTGGGGTCGCGGCGGGGCTTGCGCGGCGCGAACGGCGTGCCGTCCGGGTTTTCCTGCCGGGTGATCCGCTGGCGCTGGCTCGCCTGCAGGTCGCGCGACAGCTTGCGTAGTAGCCGCCGCCGCGCGCCGCCTTCGAGGTTGCGGAGCAGCGTGCCGGCCAACTGGTCAATCTGCAGGAAGTCGTCGCTCATGCCGGCACGATCGTCATGCCGTCATCGAGCAGGCCCTGCAGGAGCGACACGCCGCATACGCCGGGGAAGGCGTCGGCAATGATTGGCTCGGGGACGTGGGTCGCCTTGAACTCGGACTTGCCGGTGCGCTCGACCAGGACGAGTTCGGACAGCTCCAGCTCGATCGAGACGTCGGCGGTGTCGGCGTCGAGCAGTTCGCTTTCGAACACGAACGGTTCGTTCGGCGCGCGGTCGAGCAGGTCCGGCTGCTGTTCGGCGACCCAAGCGAGGATTGGGACCATCAGCGCGTCGACCGATCCGGCATAGCCCTGCACGACTAGGTTGAGCGTGTAGTAATATTTGAAGGTCAGATTGGCGCCGCGGCGGCATTCCACACGTCCGCGGTCGATGAAGGTCGCTAGCTTTTCGGCTTGGCCGCCCAGCGCGGTGGCGAACAGCAGCTGGCGCAAGGATTCGGGCTTCTGCATCGTATCACTCCGGCGGGAGTAGAATGAAGGCGGTGATGATTGTCAGGAGCGCGGCACCGCCGATCGCGTCGGCGAATTGCGAGGACGTGCGGGACCGATGCGCGTGCCAGCGCAGACCGCCGTAAACGAAGGTTAGCAGGAAGCCGACCAAACCCAGCGCCAAGCCTAAATTTTCGCGCATCGGTACCCTCCTTACCATTCCACGATCGGTAGCGGATTTGCGACCCGATTGATCAGATTGGCGCGCGACAGTTCCATGTTCGCGTACATGCAGACGAAGCGGTTCGGGTCTTTCTTCCGGTACACACCCCACTGCCAGTAGCCGAAGCCGCTGTCGTTATTGTAGCCGAAGCTGGTGTTGAGGTGGGTCGAGACCTTCACACCGTCGACCCACAATTCGAGCGCGCCGGTGTCCCTCAGGCTGGCGCGGAAATGCAGCACAATGCGGTGCCACCTGCCCATCGTCATCTGAAAACTGCCACGGTTGACGTAGTTCGGGTTGGCGATGGGGGAGGCATGCTTGGCGTCGAAGAATGTCGACAGCGTGACGGGGATGCGGGTCGTGCCGTCCGCATGCACGAAGCTCTTGCCGGCGGTGAACGCCAGCGGCGGCGACATATGGACGTCGTCGGGTTCGGGATAGTCGTGCCACTGGCCACAGATCGAGAATTCGGCGGTGGTCGGCGTGTCGATGCGAAATTGGAAGGACAGGTAGCCGTCCTCCTCGAACTGGAAGATCGAGCCGCCATGGCCGGGGACGAGCGGGTTGATCGGCACGACTTCCGACCGCTCATTGCCGGACGTCAGGTTGCTAATATCGCCGAGGTCGCCGTCGCGCAGCTCGAACCTTGCAATGCTGCCGTCGCCCAGCAACTTGAACTGGTAACGGTTCAGCCGCTCATAGGCGAACGATCGGCGGTAATTGATGCCGCCGATCGGAATCGTATCGCGCGTGCGATTGATCGACGATCCGCGCAGGAGCAGCGGGTGGATCATCGCGCGTACAGGAGGTTAAACGACCGAACATCGCCCAATGCGATGGCGGTCTTGTCACTATCCTCGATCGCCTTGGTGATGCGCAAGGCGAGGCCGTTCAGCACGACATAGTCGCCGAGCGACATGTCGGTGACCGCGTTGGGTTCCAGCTCAAAGATCATCACCGGAGCGGGCAGCGCGGCCTCATCGATCTTGGTCGCCGAGTCATACGCCTTGAGGTACAGCGGATAGGTCGCGGCACTTCGCAAGCGCACCCGTCCGAGCCGGGCAGTTCCCGCATAGACCAAGTCGGAATAGACGCCTGCCGCGACAGTGTTGAACCGGTGGACGCCATTGATGACGCGGTTCGCAGTCGGCTTTTGGTTGCGGCTGTCGATCGACAATCCCAGCGAAGCTACGACCGGTGCCCGGGTGTTCGAGAACACCTGTGCGCCCGCCGGATCACGAAGCGGAAACGCGGGTGCCTCGCAACCGTCCTGCGAGAAGCTGACGCGGATCGCGCCATACGGATCGGTCTCAACGACCGTCTGCTCCCCTTCGCCGACCTTGGCAGGCGTGCCGGCAGCCAGCTTATAGTTGCGGTACCGGCCGGCGATGATTGGTGGGATCGAGAAATCGATCGGCGTACCGTACTGGTCGACGGCGAGGCTGACAGGCGTAAGCGGACCGCCATTGCCGGCGTCCCACAGTTTGCCCAAGAACGTGCCGCCCATGTGCGCGAACATTTTGCTGACGAAAGACATATCGGTGCTTCCGAAGGAGGATCAGGGGAAGCCCATCCACCAGGATACGGCAGGGCCGTCCGCTCCGGTGATGGGCGATTGCGCGGTGTCGACGGGGCGGCGGCAGCCGGACGCCAGCGTTAGCGCCGCTGCGCGCCCCGCCAGAGCGCCCGAGGTCCGCGCGCGCATTAGGCTTCCGCGACCAGATTGCCGGCGGTTGTGCCGGTCGCGCGGACGTGGCTGACGCGGATGCCGATGTACGAGCAGTCGCTCATATTCTTGTACGTGACGTCCGCCGCCGAGCCGGCCGGGCGCACCGTGACGTCGCCGCCGGTGCCGACATAGATCCCGCGCGGGATCGGATCGAGCGCGACGCCATCGCTCGGTACGACGGCCTTCGCCGTGCGGGCGGGCAGCACCGCGTCGACCAGCGCCTTGACGCGGCCGAGCAGCGACAGAGGGTTCGGCGTCTCGGTGACCTGCCCGATCGGGCGGGAGGCGACCTCGGCGGCGAGCGCGCGTTCCTCGATGGGCGTGGTCATCGGGCAGCATCCTTGCAGGCGCTAGCGTCGTGCCAGCCAATGAGGCGCAGCAGTTGGTCGCGGGAATCGCGCAGCGCGGTCGCCATGCGGATCGTCGCGGCGCGGACGCTGGCAGGCATCGTCGCTTCGGCATCAGCCGGATAGCCGAGCGGCGCGACCGGGCAGCGCAGCAGCTCGGCCGGCGGCGTGTCGCGGATCTCGACGACGACTGGCACCGACTTAGCGACCGGCACCTGCCGGACGCAGGCCGGCAAGGTCATTAAGAGCAGCGAACCAATCGCCATCGACGCGGTTCGCGCCATTGGCTTGCGCTTCGATCTTTGCATCGGCGGCTTCCATTCTCTGGGTGGCAGCGCGCGCGGCCTCGGCGGCGGCGCGGGCGTGGGCGGCATCGGAGTGGGTGCGGGCGTCACGGTCGCGCATCGCCGCCGCCAGCTTGTCGGCGGTCATGCGGTCGCTGTCGGTGCGGAAGGCGGCGAGGTCGGCGATCGCGGCCTTGCAGCGCTGACCGGTCGCGACTTTCACGCGCTTGCCGTCGACCGTCTCGACCGAGGCGGCATAGGTGCTGCCGGCGGCGGCGCAGGCAATCTCCGACCATTGCAGCGCGCGGTCGCGCTCGCCGGTCACCCGCGACCACTGAACGTACAGGAAGGCAGCGGCGGCGCCGAGCGCGATCAGGGTCAGCCATTGGCGGTTGCCGACGATCTTGGCGAGGGCGGCGGCGATCATCGCGCGTCCTTTCCGGTTCGCATCATCGTCGACAGGCGCAGTGCGCGCGCGCCGACCTGTCGCGCCCACAGCGACGCGAGCATGCCGGCGGCGGCGTCCTCATATTCACGACGCTCGATCATGCGCAGCGTGCTCTTGAAGCCGAGCAGACGTGCGATGCCTAGATTGAAGCACATATTGAGCAGCACGCGCTGCCGGACGTCATCCAGCCCGCGCCACCAGGACAGGCGACGGTCCAATTGGCGCTCGCAGCCGACGATGTCATTGGCGAAGAGCGATTCCGCCTGCAGCTTCGTGACGCCGTGCCGCTTCACATGGGCGAGCGCCTGGGCGGGCGTATCGCATCCGAAGAGCCGGGCCTCGCTGCCACTGATACCGACGTCGTCCAGATTGCGACCAATACCGACGGTCAGCCTGGCCGCCGTGCAGCGATAGGTCTTCAGCCGCAGCCCTTCGTCGCGGGTCAGCTCGGCCACGAGCTTGTGCATCGAATAGGTCGTCACTTGCTGCCTCCGAAGAAGCGGTCGCGAACCAGCGCGGGCAACGACACCAGCGCGTCGATGACGGCGCTGGCGAAGCGGGGTGTGGCGCGGAAGGCGATCATCCCGGCGGTGAAGACGATGCCGTCGACCACAAAGGTATGCAGGTCGAACAGTGCGACGATCACGCCGCGCGCGAAGTACGAGACGATGGTGCCGATGGTGAATTGCAGGAAGCGATCCGACCAGGTCAGTCCCTTCTCATAGGCGAGGCTGACCGCCGCGCCCATCGCGCCGGGTAGCAGGCCCGCCAGCAAGGCGAGCATCGTGTCGATGATGGTGAGCAGTTTGCTCATGTCAGTCCCACAATTGGAGGAGGGGGCGGGTGGCCGGAGCCGTCGCGGCGGCGTCGGGGATCAGGATCGCGGTGCCGGCGGGAAGGACCGGTCCCAGCGCAGCTAGGCCGGGATTGGCGGACAGGACGGTGTCGATCGCCTCTGGACCCAGGCCCCGGTCGCGGTGCAGGAGCTGGTCGAGAGTATCGCCCTGGCGCGCGGTGGCGGTGTCGGCCATCACAGCAGCTCGACGTCAGTGCGGGTGCGGCCGAGGATGTCGCGGATCGCGTGGACCGCGTCGCGGTGCAGTTCGCCTATGGTCGGATCGAGCGCGCCCGCGTCGCGGTCACCGCCAGCGGTGGTGTCGAGGTCGCGATGCCGCTCGATCAGCTCGACCTTGGTCAGCGCGCCGACGGCACGGTGGAAGGCGATGACCAGTCGGCTGATGCCGTCGATCTTTTTGGCGGGTACGTCGGCAAGGCTCGCATGCCCGGCGAGCGTTTGCACCGCCGCCCACGCGCCGAGCTGATTGTCGATCGACAACAGTGCCGCGCGGACAGCATCGCGCAGCCGTTCGGGCGTCACGACCTGTCGCGTGCCGATGCGCTGGTCGAGCCGCAGGCGGTCAAGGTTGATGGCCGGATACCAGTCGGCCGCAATCTCGCCCTCGGTCGCGGTGACCGGGGCGGGGATGACCGAGCCGAGGCATTCGCCGCCGGCGATGGTGCCGAAGCCGCTCATGCGCTGCCGATCATGCCGACGATCGCGCAGGCGGCGGCGATGAAGGTCAGCAGACCAAATGCGCCGACGGCGAGCGCGATCGGGCGGAACTCGGGGTCGCGGGTGCCACCGCCGATACGCGGTTCCTGCGCCAGCCAGAGCGCGCCGGCAAAGGTCAGCACCGCGCCGAGCAGGAGGGCGGCGGCGAGGGCAAACAGGAGGGCGGCGTGGGTCACGGGGCGGGCTTTCGATAAATTCGGGGGTGGAGGCCGGAGGAGCGTGGCCCACAGCCCGAAGGCCCTCCCACGTCGTGCGACCTGCCCCCGAGACGCCGGGGGGCGAGCTGGTGTCAGCGGCTGTTCGCCATGCAGCACATGAAAAGCATGAGGATGATGAGGAAGAGCAGGTCAGGTGTCGCCATTTGCGGTCTCCAGCTTGGTGGCGGCGAGACGCTTCTCGACGGCCTTGATGGTGGTCTTCACGCCGACGCGGTCGTGCAGGCCCTGGGCGGCCTTCATGGCGGTCAGCGAGCGGACGAAGAGCGGGGTGGCGTCGGCGCCGGTGCCCGATGCGGCCTGCGCGGCACGATCCAGCTCGAAGCCGATCGCCTTCAGCAGCTTGGCGCGGACCTCATCGTGCATGTCGTCGTGCGCCGTCAGCGCCTCAACCTGTTCGAGGATGGCGAGGTCGAACGGCTTGTCGGCGGCCTGCGCCTTTATCGCGGCCTCGGCGATTTCCTCGACCACCAGCGTCGCGGCATCGCGGGCATAGCGCTGCGGCATGGCGACCTTGTGGGCGAGGACATGTTCGATCAACGGCATTGCGGCGGCATAGTCGCCGACGTCGATCGACCAGACCATGGCGGTCGGCAGCACGTCGCCCGACACGCCGGCGCCGGCCGCTTGCGCGCCCGACAGCAGACCGGCGACCCAGTCGGCATATTCGGGCAGCATCTCGCGCTTCGCAGCGATCTTGCGATCGATCGACTTAATTTCCTTCAGCCGCTGCAGGTCGTGACGCAGGCGGGCACCGATTTGCGCGGCGGCGGTCGCGACCGCGCGATCGACGGGAAGGGGGGCCGCCACCGGCGAACCGGTGGCGGCGTTGACGTCGCCCATGGATGCGAGCGCCGATTGTTCGGCCAGGATGCGTTCCCGGTGACGGCGAGCGAGGCTCATTGCGCTGATCCTATGGGTGACGTGTCATGCGGGGCGGTGCGGCGTCAGGCCGGCTTGCTGCCCATGACGATGTTCTCGACCAGCGAGGTGTAGCCGTAGTCCTCGACCACATACGCCTCGTTCCAGCTCTCGTAGTTTTCGAAGCGGTCGCGCTTGGCGACCTCGACAAACTGGCGGCGGCGGGTGTTTTCCTGCTGATAGATCGACAGGTTATCGAGGCGGGTGATGAGGATGGTGCCGGCCGGGAAGGCGGGCACGCGCACCGCCGGCAGGCCGCCGATCTGCTTTTCCGAGCGCAGGATGCGGTCGCGCGATTCCTGCTCGGTCGCCTTGTCGCCGGCGGCGTTGATGATCGGGAAATATTTGTCGTTCAGCAGGTCGCGGCCGATGATGACGACCAGGTCGGTATCGTCCTGCGCCCACGGATCGAGATTGCTGATCGCGTCATAGACCAGCGCGTCCAGGTTCACGAAGTCGACAGCCTTGCCGATCTCGCCCTCGCCGACATAGATCGCCTTGGTCGCGCCGCTGGTCAGCTCGCCATCGTCCATGACGCGGGCGGGCGCCTTGGTGCGGATGTGGTGCAGCCACCCGTAGTTCACGTCCTGCAGCAGCGGGTTGTTCGCCTTGTTCGACGTCGCGGCGTGGGCCGTGCCGTGCCACCCGATCATGATCCGGTCGCGGGCCTGCGACTTCAGGATCAGGTCGCGGATGCGGGTCTGGAAGTCCTTGAACTTCGCCCAAGCGTCGATCTTCGCGTACGACAGGTGGGTGTCGTGGTTGACCTTCTCGCAGCGATACTTGTGGCTTTCGGTGCCGGTCGGGTCGACCGTCTTACGCTCGCCGTCGCCGCTGGTGTCGGTCGTGCTGGATACCGGCGTGGTGATCGAAAGGCCGATCTTCTCGCCTTCCTGCTCGGGCACCTCGACCACGTTGATCCGCGACAGGAAGTCGCTCGATTCCTGCAGCTTGGTGATGAGCTTCTGCGAAATGGTCGGTTCGATCGCGAAGCGGGTCGAGCCGACCTCGCTGGCTTCGATGCCGTTCAGCAGCGCGACCTGGCTGACATAAGCGGTGAGTGCAACGCGGGCGAATTTACGAAGGGACATGAACGTCTCCGGGTGGAAGTGGCGGCAGGGGGCGGGGGCAGATCAGCAGTCGGTCACGACGCCGGGGGTGTCGCCGCCGGTCGCGGGCGAGCGGCTGAAATTGTCCGGCGCCTCGGTGGTGGCGAGCTGGTCTTCGATCGCCTTGAAGCGAGCGTCGGCGCCGGCAACGCTGTCGATCAACGGCTGCAGCTTGCCGGCGACCGCGTCACCGACGGCCGCCGCGATGGCCGAAAAGTCGTTGTCGTTCGCGGGCGTCTTCACCGGTTCCTGCACCGGCGGCTTCGGCTCTTCCTTGCGGCTCGCGAAGACTGCCGAGAAGGCGGCCATCACGCCCTCCTTGACGCTGGCGGTGATGCTCTTGGCGTCGACCTGGTCGGCCTCGAATTCGATCGCGAGCGCCTCGGTGCCAGCGGCGAAGATCGACCCGGGTGCGGTGCGGGAGAATTTCAGCGATTGGGTGCCGATGCTGGCGGGGGTGTCGGTGAAGGCGAGACCGATCAGGCCGACCTTGCCGCTGCCGGCGTAGCTGGGGGTCAGTTCGACCGAGGGGAACGGCTTCTGGTCGCGCGCGGACAGTTCGACCAGCTGGTCGTTGGCGTCGACCTGGAGATACAGCGCGCGGCGCTTCTCATCCTTGCCGGCGATCTTGATCGTGTCGTCCTGCGCCTTCACGGCGAAGATCGAACCATAGCCGTTGAAGGGAGGCTCCGGGCTGAAGCCGGTGAGGTGCTCGATGTTGATGCGCGGCGTGTAGCTGTCGAGATTGAAGGTCTCGACGGCCTCATCGATCATCTCTGCGGTGATGGTGCGGCCGTCGCTGATCGTGTTGCCTTCGACGAAAGCGCGGAAGAACTGGCTTTTCTTGCCCATGGCGGCGTCCTGCGATGATGCCGGGGCGGTGCCGGCTGAATGGAAGCATCACAGGGGCGG
The DNA here is from genome assembly GCF_001421585.1 of Sphingomonas sp. Leaf23. Classification (NCBI taxonomy): domain Bacteria; kingdom Pseudomonadati; phylum Pseudomonadota; class Alphaproteobacteria; order Sphingomonadales; family Sphingomonadaceae; genus Sphingomonas; species Sphingomonas sp. Leaf23. The sequence continues at coordinate 323,646 of NZ_LMKR01000001.1, forward strand.
AAGGCGGGCCGCATCTCAAGCGAGCGCAATGGTAGAGTGCGTCTCTACCATTGCCGGTGGCTCCGGGGCGGGGGTGGGACGTGGCTAGGGTCGCGGCCGATGGAACCTGCCTCCGCACCTTTCTTGCGCAATCCGCTGACGCTGCCGGTCGAGGACCGGCGGCGGGCCGCGCGCAGCCTGTATTGGCGCGGGTGGGAGGTCAGCCAGATCGCGGATGAGCTGGAGGTGGCGCGGACCACCGTCCAGTCGTGGAAGGATCGCGGCAAATGGGACGATGTGCCCAGCATCCGGCGCCTGGAGGACTGCCTCGAAGCGCGCTGGATGATGCTCATCGCCAAGGACAAGAAGACGCCCGGCGATTTCAAGGAAATCGACCTGCTTGGGCGTCAGGTCGCGGCGCTGGCGAAGGTCCGCCGGTACGAGGAGCCCGGCGGTCACGAAGGCGACCTCAACGAGCGGGTTGCGAACCGCAATTCCGGTCCGCGCAAGGAAAAGGCGAAGTCCAACCACTTCACCGCCGAGCAGGCGGCCGAGCTGAAGGCGATCTTCCTCGATCAGCTGTTCGGCTATCAGGAAACGTGGTGGGCGAACCTGTCGCGCCGCACCCGCATGATCCTGAAGTCGCGCCAGATCGGCGCGACCTACTATTTCGCGTTCGAGGCGCTGATCGACGCGATCGAGAGCGGGCGCAACCAAATCTTCCTCAGCGCCAGCAAGGCGCAGGCGCACCAATTCCGCAATTACATCGTCGGTTTCGCAAAATTGGTGGGGGTCGACCTGAAGGGCGACCCGATGCTCATCACCAGCGCGCTACGCCCCGAGGGTGAGGCGGCGGCGGAGCTGCACTTCCTCGGCACCAATTTTCGCACCGCGCAGGGCCGCAGCGGGAATTTCTATTTTGATGAATTCTTCTGGGTCCACGGGTTCGAGGAGCTGAACAAAGTCGCGTCCGGCATGGCGACGCACAAGCACTGGCGGAAAACGTATTTCTCGACGCCGTCGACCGTCGCGCACCTTGCCTATCCCTACTGGACCGGCGAGCGCCGTAACCGGCGCAAGGCCAAGGCCGACCGGATCGAGATCGATGTCAGCCATGCCGCGCTGAAGGACGGCCGGCTGTGCGAGGATGCGGTCTGGCGGCAGATCGTCACCGTCCATGACGCGATCGAGAAGGGGTTCGACCTGGTCGACCTCGACGAGCTGCAGGACGAATATGCCGAGGACGAGTTCGCCAACCTGTTCGGGTGCGTGTTCGTCGACGACAGCCTGTCGGCGTTCCGGTTCAACGACCTCGTCGCGCTCGGCTGCGACAGCCTGGTCGAATGGACCGACTTTGATCCGGAGTTGGCGCGACCGTATGGCAACCGTGCGGTGTGGGCGGGCTATGATCCGCAGAACAGCGAGGATGGTGATAATGCCGCGCTGGTCATCATGGCGCCGCCGACGTCGGCCGGCGGCAAGTTCCGGATCCTCGAACGGCATCAGCTGCGCGGCCTCGACTTCGAGCAGCAGGCCGAATTCATCAAGGCGGTGCTGTCGCGCTACACCGTGACGTATCTCGGCATCGACGCAACCGGCGTCGGCGCCGGCGTGCATCAGTTGCTGGCGAAACCCGACAGCGGCATCGGCGGCGTGACCAAGATCGAATATTCGCTCGAAGTGAAGGCCGCGATGGTCATGAAGGCGCAGAATATCGTGCGCCGTGGGCGCCTGGCGTTCGACAGCCTGTACATGGACGTCGTCTCCTCGTTCATCTCGATCAAGAAGACGATCACGACCAGCGGCCGGAACATCACGTTCAAGGCCGGGCGGGGCGGGCAGGATGGCCATGCCGATATCGCCTGGGCGGCGATGCACATTCTCATCAACGAGCCGCTCGACGGCAAGGAAAAGCCCAAGGGCTCCATGGAGATCATCGAATGAGCAAGCGCACCCAGCGGATGAGCGCGCGTGCCGCCCGCGCCGCGTCTGTCGGCGCGATCGTGTCGGCGAACGACCGCAGCACCGCGATCGAGGCGTTCAGCTTCGGCGATCCCGAGCCGGTGCTCGACCGATCGCTGCTGCTCGACATGCTGGAATGCCCGCACAACAACCGCTGGTACGAACCGCCGGTGTCGCGGCAGGGCCTCGCACGGGCGTTCCGGGTGTCGCCGCATCATTCGTCGGCGATCATCTTCAAGCGAAACCAGCTGCTCGGCTCCTTCCGGCCGACGCAATGGCTATCCAGCGACACCTTCGCCAAGCTGGTGCAGGATTATCTGGTGTTCGGTGACTGTTTCGCGGTGAAGGTCCGCAACATCGCCGGCACCACGATGCGGCTCGACTATACGCCGGCAAAGTATACGCGGCGGGGCTTGGAAGCGGGGCGGTGGTTCTATGTTCCCGGATCGACGCAGGAGCAGGAATTCGATCGTGGAAGCGTGATCCAGTTGATGCAGCCGGACGTCAACCAAGAGCTGTACGGCGTACCCGAGTACATGTCAGCGCTGCAGGCAGCATTGCTGAACGAAGCCGCGACCCTTTTCCGCCGGCGCTACTACCTAAACGGGGCGCATGCCGGCTACATCATGTATGCGACCGGCGACATCGACGTCGCCGATACTGATAAGCTGAAGGAGGCGATGAAGGCGGCCAAGGGACCGGGTAACTTCCGCAGCATGTTCGTTCATGCCCCGAACGGCAAGGAACAGTCGATCCGGATCATCCCGATTGCGGAAGCCGCGGCTAAAGACGAATTCCTCGGCATCAAGTCCGCCTCGGCCGCCGACGTGATGGCCTCGCACCGCGTGCCGCCGCAGCTGCTCGGCATCGTGCCGGCGCAAGGATCCGCGTTCGGCAATCCGGTCGACGCGGTGCGGATGTTCGAACACAACGAAATTAGGCCGCTAAAGCGTGTGTTCCTCAGTCTGAACGACCGTCTGGGCATTCCGGCGGTCATGTTCGAGGAATATGCCGACGCGGCATGAGGAACACTTCGTCGGCCGATCTGCCGTTCATTATAATGGCTATAGCGGGTCGCTTGTCGCGATGGGTGGCGCCAGTTGAGCCGGCGCCACCCTTTGATCAGTAAGGTTGCAGCTGCCCGTTGACGCAGCGGGCGATAGGGTTTGCGTAGACGTAAGGGCCATAGCGACCTTCCGTGCGACCACCGCCGACGCCGTAGCGGTTGCAGGTGTCGCGCTCGTATCCGACTTGGATCGTCATGTCGGCGTCGTCGTAATAGTACCGTTCGTACATGAGATCGCCTTCCTCTTGGGCGATCGCGGGAGCAATCGGCACGGCGGCCGTTGCGAGTGCGAGCATCATGCCGGCACCCATCGTCACGAGTTTCTTCATCGTCTTAATCCTTCTGTCTTAGCTGTTCAGGATCAGGCTGCGAGAATGCGATCTGCCGTGATTGCCTCTGCTTTGTACGCGTACTCGTCGACCGGCGGCTCACCGGCCATGCACCGCGCGTATTCGTTTAGGCGGCAGTCTTTCAGAGTCGAGTAGCCGTAGGTGTCGTACGTGATGCACACCCGGACAGAGTATGTGACGCAATCGCCACTATCGGCTTCGGCCATGGCAGGCGCGCTGGCCGACAGTGCGGCGACAGCGATCGCGCTGAGCTTCAACAGCTTCTTCATGGTGGCTCTCCGTTCAGCGCAGCAGCCTAAGTCCCTATCGAACCTACCGATTCTGCTGGGCATAGGTGCAGCCTAGTCCAAAAGGATGAGGCCGCAACCCGCATTCATGATTAATGTGCCGAGCGGGGCGGGGCCCAAGCCGACGCATCGCCGATTGCGGAACAAGAAGAGAACATCTATATCCCTTCCATGGACTCGCGCTGGAGCGGTGGCATGGAGATCGATCGTTACGGAGAGCGCCGCCCGGATTTTGCCGAGTGGCTGTTGATGCAGCGGGATCGCGGCGACTGGGTTGACGCGATCGCTGACCAGGCACGGCGCGACCGCGCATTTCCCCGGTGCGGTACCGCCGACGATGTCCGCGCCCATTTCGAGAAGGCGCAGGCCGATGGCGAGGCGCTGGCCGCGCTCGATCATGCCGAGATCGATTATAATGCGTACTGATCGATCTGATATTATGTCGAACGTGGCATCACCAGAAATCCGATAAGAACTCGTCCAGCCGCGCCTTGCATTCCCGAGACAAGGTAAGCCAGCAGCGGCGCTTGTCGTTCGGATCGTTTGTCCGAATTACCAGCCCTGCCTCCTCCATCAAAGCCATATGTCGGAGCCAAGTCGTTTGCGCCACGCGTATTAAAGGGCCAATCGCGGATACGGCTATTTCTGTTTCTTCTTCTTCGGCGATGTAGAGCTGAAGGAGCGCATCCTGAATTGGGTCCGTCATTGGAGCGAATGCCAGGCCGGCGACTTTTGCCCGAAACGAAAGGATAGCGCGCGCGCGATAGGCCATCACGGTAGCCTTCTTTTGGACCAAGATGGGTCGTGGCCCGCCTTCGTTAGCCGGTGTCGATGGCGCAGCGTGCCGATCAAGATAAGAATAAGCGTTGGATACGCGCTCATGGCATGCAGGATCAGATAGACGTCCCGATAATAGAGCGGCGCGTACCAGATTGCCAATTGCAGCAGTAAGCTGACGATCAGGATCGCAGCTAGCCATAGGAGCCAAAACCTCTCCGCCAGCAATGCCAGCGCGATAACGACAAGAGTGAGGATGGTATCGACTGCGAAAACGCCCACCTCTCGACTGCCGAAGATGCGGTGGGACGCAACCGCGGCCGTCGCGAAAACGGCAACTACGATTGCCGCCATAGCCAAGCGCTCCGGCGCACCGCCCCGACGAAAGCTCCAGACGGAGACAGTCAGCAGAGACGCTAGGTAGAGGTAGGCATTCACGCTGATGGAACGACGTCAGGCAACCAGCGAAAGCGATTGCTTGATCGGTTCAGGATCGCCGGTCGTCGGGAAGATATCGCCGTGCGATGTGGGGGTGAAGAAGTCATGCTCGACACCGATCTCGTGCATCCGCTTGTGACACCGCCCTAGGTGGGCACGCGCTTCGACCGTGAGCATCATCGCTTTGACCGCGTCGTTGAGCGGTGCCTGGATAATCCCGAATTTCAGCTGCAGCTGACGACGATCGGCTACCAGCGTCTGAACCATGGTGGCGGCGGAAACAATGGCATCATCGGCGGACTGTTCCGCAGTGAGAAGTCCCCGCGTAATTTCTGTAATTACCGGATGGAGCGGCTTAACCATCGCGAAACCCCCTAGCTTGGTTATGGGCGCAGGTTCGTGAAGATGGCCACGAGTCCTACGGCAGCGACAACCGACATTGCGAGCGCAGCGCATAGCGCCACGACCAAGCCGATGATCACGAGCAGGCGATGTCCGAGCCCCAATTTGGACGGCGCGATCGCTCGCTCGAGATACAGCATTCGGGAGATCCTAGCCCCCGGTGCTGCCGGTTCTAACTGCGGCACGGTGGTTGCCTCGGCGGTCGCTTCGTCCTCAACCCCATCAATTTTACCGGTCACTTCGGTGGGGGTAGCTTCCCGACTGGAAGCGCCAGCGGAACGGAGCATCCTAGCGGCTTCTTTCCGGTTCCGTGCCCCTAGCTTCTGACGAGCGTCCGCCAGGTAGCCATTAACGGTAGCGGTCGAGATACCGAGCTCCGTGGCGATCTGACCCGTATCGAAATGCAGGGCGACAAGCTCAAGGCACCGGCGCTCGCGCGGTGTGAGACGGGACAAGGCATCTGATTCGGGCACATCGGTGTCATACCGCCATATCGGACCAAACCAACGCCTCGCAGACTGGTCCGCAAATTGCGCGAACTTAGAGGATGGCGAGTTTTGCCGACCCGATTTGCGCGCTATTCCCCCCGCCTCGCCCGCGCTCTTTTCGTGGCGCTTTTGACGCATGCACCGCGCCATTGGTTCCTGAGGGGAAAACAGCGTTAGAACGCCGCGATTTTGGCGAGCGCTTGCGACGCAGATCGACGCAGCCAGCCCGTCCGCGCGCGGAACGGCAGCAATTCGAATGGCACAGGTCGTGCTCGTCCCCGTCGCTAAGCCATCGGGGCGGCGCAAGCCGCACCGGCCGACAGTCGCCGAGGGCGCGTCGTATGCGGGTGGGCGTACCGTATGAAGGGGAGGGGACAATCAAATCAGCGTATCGCGTAGCGATGCCTTTCAATTACCGAAGGTATCAGATGATCTGCGGTAGCGGTTCAGAGCCATTTTGGCACTCGCGACTGTCGACAAGTGCGGCCATGCGTCGGAAGGCCTCGGCCATTGGTGAAGCGCTTTCGAACAGGAAGTCGACGCGCTGCTCGCAGCTGGTGGATGCGAGCATCTCCGCGGTGATCCGAGCATGCTCTTCGACGAGGAATGCCGCGTCTGCCGGGACAGGCGTCGGACGGAGAAATTTGGGGAGATAGCGACTGACGATCTGGGGAAGCGTCGGCCGGTAAGCGTTCGAGGTCTGGCGGTATCGCTTAGCGTCGTCGTCTGCTGGCTGCATCGTGAAGCGGCGCTGCTTCTGAATCAGGCCCAGACCCTCTAGGATCGAGATCGCCCGCGACACAGTCCTTCTGGCCAGATTGGTCTTTTCCGCGATCCTGTCGTAGGACGGATACACACGCCCGCCATTCAGGCGCGCCAAGTCCAAAATCTCTTGCATGACGCGCACGGCACCAGCGGTGAGACTGGTGAGCAATCGCTCGGACGCTGTCAGTGCGATTTCACCTGCGCGCGCTCGGCGCCGTAGCCCCCTCGCAGCATCGAGCGCCTTCCTCGTCGCGTGCATGATCCGATCCGTCTCACCCTTCCCAGGCGTGACCCAGAAGGTATGCTCGAAGGTGCCCATTTCCTTGCTGCCCCGACGCACGGGATTGCCCCTCCGGTGCGCGTTGCAGCGGTTTGCAGCGGCCCCGTAAGTATTTGATATTTGCACGCGGATATTCCCCCGGTATGGGGAAAACGCCAGCTTTTACAATGTCATGTAGCGGAATCATAATCCTGGGGTCGGGGGTTCAAATCCCTCCTTCGCTACCACCCGCCACGGCATTCGTGCCCTCGGTCGCCGCCATCGGAGCGTTGCCGACCTGAGCGGAAATCGCGATTTTTGCTTCGTTCCCTCACCCTGCGATGACGTCCTGCACGGCGGGTTTTCCCGTGCGATCAGCGCGCGGCTTGTGCGCTAGCGGAGTGTCCCCATGTTGCGTTCGACCCCGCTACCGGCATAGACGTGCCGCTCGCTTCGAACGGAATCTGATCTCATGGCTGTTACGCACCACACCCGCATGCTCGTCCTCGGTTCGGGACCGGCGGGCCTTTCCGCCGCCATCTATGGCGCACGCGCGGGCATGGAGCCGATCGTGGTGCAGGGCATCCAGCCTGGCGGCCAGTTGATGACCACGACCGATGTCGAAAACTATCCGGGCTTCCGCGACGTCGTACAGGGGCCGTGGCTGATGGGCGAGATGCAGGCGCAGGCCGAGCATGTCGGCACGCGGATGATGTGGGACACGGTCGTCGATGTCGACGTATCGCAGCGCCCATTCCGCCTGACCGGCGACAGCGGCGATGTGTACGAGGGTGAGGTGCTGGTGATCGCTACCGGGGCGCAGGCGCGCTGGCTGGGGCTCGACAGCGAGGAATTGCTGAAGGGCAAAGGCGTGTCGGCCTGCGCGACGTGCGACGGCTTCTTCTATCGTGGCAAGAAGGTCGCGGTGATCGGCGGCGGCAATACCGCGGTCGAAGAGGCGCTGTACCTGACCAACCACAGCGACGACGTGACGATCATCCATCGCCGCGACAGCTTCCGCGCCGAACGCATCCTGCAGCAGCGGCTGTTCGCCAGCGACAAGATCAGCGTGCTGTGGAACAAGCAGGTCGAACGCTTCGTCGGCGGCGGCGAACCGCACGGGCTGGTCGCGATCGAGCTGAAGGACACGGTGACTGGCGAACTATCGATGCTGGAAGTCGACGGCGGCTTCGTGGCGATCGGCCATCACCCGGCGACCGAACTGTTCCGGGGGCACCTCGCGCTCGACGACGACGGTTATATCGCGGTCGAGACCGGATCGACCCGGACCAGCGTTCCGGGCGTGTTTGCGTGCGGTGACGTGATGGACAAGGTATATCGCCAGGCGGTGACCGCAGCCGGCACCGGCTGCATGGCGGCGCTGGACGCGGAACGCTTTCTCCAGGCCGCGGAATTCGAGGGCGTAGCCGAAGCCGCCGAGTGAGGCGAGGGCCGGGCACGAAGCCCGGCCCTGCGCATTAGGCGCCCGCGTCGGCGAGGCGGGCGAGCTGTTCGGTGGTAAGTGCCAGCCGCCATGCGCCAACCAGCTCCTCCAGCTGCTCCACACTGGTGGCGCTGGCGATCGGGGCGGTCACGCCCTCCTGCGCCGCCAGCCATGCCAGCGCGATCTGGGCCAACGTGGCGCCGGTTTCGGCGGCAACGGCATCCATGGCGGCCAGCACGGCCGCGCCTTTGCCGGCCAGCAGCTTCTCCACATTGCCGCCCCGCACGCTCTTCTGAAGGTCGGCCTCCGAGCGGTATTTCCCGGTCAGGAAGCCTGAGGCGAGCCCATAATAGGGCGCAACGCCGATATTATGTTCGACGCAGAGATTCTGCAGTTCGCCTTCATATTTGTGCCGGCTCACCAAATTATATTCGGGCTGCAGCACGTGGAAGCGGGGCAGCCCCTCGGCCGTTGCCAGATCAAGTGCGGATTTCAGTCGCATCGCGCGGAAGTTGGAGGCGCCCAGCACCCGGACCTTGCCCGCGTCGATCAACTGGCCGAACGCTGCGAGATAGTCCGCCTGCGGCGTGTCCTCGTCATCCTGATGCGCGTAATAGAGATCGATCCGATCGGTGCCGAGCCGGCGCAACGATGCATCCGCCGCAGCCGCGATGCGCGCCGGGGCAAGTTTCTCGCCACCATCGGCGGGAAGCATCCCGACCTTCGTCGCGATCAGCACCTGGTCGCGCTTGCCCGATTGACGCAGCCATTCGCCGATGATCGTTTCCGATTCGCCGCCGTGATGCCCGTCAACCCATGCCGAATAGACGTCGGCGGTATCGATCATTGTCCCCCCGGCATCGACGAAGGCGTCGAGAATGCGAAAGCTGGCGTCGCGATCGACAGTCCAGCCGAATACGTTGCCGCCAAGGATCATCGGCGGCGTTGCGAGATCGGTCGCGCCCAGCGTGCGGTGGGGGATATCGGTCATGGACGGTCCTTCGGATCGGGGGCAATGGCATTCGCATCAAGCGCGGCGTTGTCGAGCATCGCGGCGGCATCGTTCAGCGCCGCCGCCTCACCCTGCGTCACGCCGCCCGGCGCGGATCGGTCGTCGGAGCCGCTGCATCCGGCAAGGAATAGCGCGATCAGGACAAGGGCAGGGCGCATCGATAGTCTCCCAACGAAAAAGGCCGCGCCCCGTTGCATCGGGACGCGGCCTCCTTTCCGTAACCGAATGCGATCAGCGCTTCAGGTCGCGACCGGCATTTTCGAGTGCTTCACCGGTTTCGCGCTGGGCGTTGTCGGTGGCCGCATCGACCTTGGCCGCGCCGCGATCGATCGCGGCACCGGCGCGGTCGGTAGCGTTTTCGATCTTGTCGCCTGCACGGTCGGCGGCGTTCTCGGCGGCACCGAACGCACGGTCGCCGGCGGTCTTCACGTCGCTGACGGCTTCGCCCATCGTGGCATTGACGTCGGCTGCAACGGCATCGGCCGCCTCACCGGTTTCGTTCTGCGCCTTCTGGCTGCAGGCACCGATGGAGAATGCGGCGGCGGCGAGCGGCAGCAGAATGAGCTTCTTCATGGCGGTTTCCCTTCCGTTATGATCGGGCGCACAACGCGCCATCACCATTGCGGTTGCATCAAAGGCGCCATGTCCGACGCAGCTTATCGTTGATTGACCTGATATAAAGATTTCTTTATATCATGCAGCATGACACCGGCTCTCGACATATTGCGCGCGGCCAGCGACGCGACCCGCTTGCGGGTGCTGTGGCTGTTGCGGTCGATGGAATTGTCGGTCGGTGAACTGGCGCAGGTGCTGGAACAAAGCCAGCCGCGCGTCAGTCGGCATATCAAAATCCTGTGCGATGCCGGGCTGACGATCCGGCGCAAGGAGGGCAGCTGGGTTTTCGTTGCTCTGGGGCAGGCCGCGATCGTGGGACCGTTGCTGGCAGCGCTCGACGCGTGGGTGGCTGCCGACGATCCATGGCGCGACGCAGATAGCGCGCGACTGGCCGAGGTGCGGGCTGACCGGGCCACCGCCGCCGCCGCGTGGTTCGAGGCGCATGCCGGCGAATGGGACGCGATCCGATCGCTGCACGTCGCCGAGGAACAGGTCGAACGGGCGATGCTCGCAGCGCTGGGCAGCGAGCGGATCGGGATGCTGGTCGATATCGGCACGGGCACCGGGCGGATGCTGGAGCTGTTCGCGCCACAATCGGATCAGGCGATCGGGATCGACCGGTCGTCGGAAATGCTGCGGCTTGCCCGCGCCAAGCTGACTGAGCGCGGGCTGGACCATGCCGAGCTGCGGCAGGCCGATATCCAGGCGCTGCCGCTGGGCGATGGTGCAGCGGACACGGCGGTGCTGCACCACGTCCTGCATTTCGTACAGCATCCAGGCGCCGCCATTGCGGAGGCGGCGCGGGTGCTGCGGCCCGGCGGGCGGCTGTTGATCTGCGATTTCGCGCCGCACGAGCGTGAGGAATTGCGGGTGCGCGATGCCCATGCGCGGCTGGGCTTTTCCGATGAGCAGATGCGGCGCTGGTTCGCGGAGACCGGATTGTCGCCGGTGTCGATCGAGACGCTGGGTGGCGGCGAGCTGACCGTGAAGCTGTGGATGGCGCGGCGCGCCTATGACGTACAAGAGGTGAAGGCGGCATGACTCCTACGATTTCCGATCTCGAAGAGGCGCGCCGCGCACTCGACGCGCCGTTGTTCGCCGATCTGGCGGGGGACTGCGCGGTCAGCTTCGAATTCTTTCCGCCCAAAACCGAGAAGATGGAAGCGGCGCTGTGGGACACCGTGCGTGCGCTCGAACCGCTGGCGCCGAAGTTCGTCAGTGTCACCTATGGCGCCGGTGGATCGACGCGCGAGCGGACCCATGCGACCGTCGCGCGCATCGCGCGTGATACGTCGATGCCCGCTGCTGCACATCTGACCTGTGTCGAGGCGAGCCGCGCCGAGATCGATCAGGTTGCGCAGAAATATTGGGCCGCCGGGGTGCGTCACATCGTAGCGCTGCGCGGCGATCCGCCGACCATGGGGCAGAAGTTCGTCGCGCATCCCGACGGCTATGAAAATGCCGCCGCGCTGGTTGCGGGGCTGCAGAAGCTGCATCCGTTCGAGATTTCGGTCGCTGCCTATCCCGAATGTCACCCGGATTCGGAGCATAAGGCCGCGGACCTCGATAATCTGAAGCGCAAGATCGATGCGGGGGCGACCCGGGCGATCACGCAGTTCTTCTTTACGCCCGAAGCCTTTTTCCGCTTCCGCGACGCGGCGGCGGCGGCCGGCATCAATGCCGACCTCGTACCGGGTATCCTGCCGGTGTCGAACGTGGCGCAGGTGCGCAAGTTCGCGGATATGTGCGGCGCATCGATCCCGGCGTGGATGGACCGCCTGTTCGAAGGGCTGGATGACCATCCCGGTGCCCGCGCGCTGGTCGCCGCGACCGTTGCGGCGGAAATGTGCCGCAAGTTGTATGCCGGCGGCGTGCGCGACTTTCATTTCTACACGCTCAACCGCGCCGAACTGTCCTACGCCATCTGCCACCTGCTGGGGCTGCGGCCGAAGGCGACGCCGGTCGCCGCGGCGGCCTGAGGGGAAACTGCCATGACCAATGCCCGCGAACGGCTTAACGCCGAAGCCGCCCAGCGCGTCCTCATCACCGATGGTGCGTTCGGCACCGAAATCCAGAACTGGAAATTGTCCGAGGCCGATTATGCCGGCGCGCTGACGCTGGGTCATGACCAGAAGGGCAATAACGATATCCTGGCGATCACCAAGCCGGAGGTGCCGGAGACGATCACCCGCGCCTATCTCGACGCCGGGTCGGATATCGTATCGACCAATACGTTCAGCGCAAACCTCATCAGCCAGGCCGATTATGGCGCGGAGGCGCTGGTTGCGGACATCAATATCGAGAGCGCGAAGATCGCCCGCCGTCTGGCCGACGATTATGCCGCGCGCGATGGTCGCCCGCGCTTCGTGGCCGGCGCGATCGGGCCGACCAACAAGACGCTCTCGCTCAGCCCGGACGTCAACGATCCTGGCTATCGCGAGATCGATTTCGACTATCTGAAGGGCGTGTACCGCGAACAGATCGACGCGCTGGTCGTGGGCGGCATCGATTTCGTGCTGATCGAGACGGTGTTCGACACGCTGAACGCGAAGGCCGGGGTGCTGGCGGCGATCGAAGCGGGGCAGGCGCTGGGCCGGGACCTGCCGATCATGCTGTCGATGACGCTGACCGACCTGTCGGGCCGCAACCTGTCGGGTCATACCGTCGAGGCATTCTGGCACGCGATCCGCCATGCGAAGCCGGTGACGATCGGGCTGAACTGCTCGTTCGGCGCGGAGCAGCTGCGCCCGCATGTGAAGACGCTGAGCGAAATCTGCGACACGCTTATCATGGTCTATCCCAATGCCGGCCTGCCCAACGAACTGGGTGCCTATGACGAGGCACCGGCGACGACGGCGGCGCTGGTCGGTGACTGGGCCGATCACGGGCAGGTGAATGTGCTGGGCGGCTGCTGCGGATCGACGCCGGCGCATATCAAGGCGATGGCCGAACGCGTGCGCGGCGTCGCACCGCGCAAGGTACCCAACGTGCCGGTGCAGACGCGCCTCGCCGGGCTGGAACCGTTCACGATGGCGGCGTAAGGGCCGCCGCCGGGAGGGGGCAGCAGATCTTCCCCGGCCACTGGGAGGGGGACCATTCGCAGGATGGTGGAGGGGGGTCTCCGCCGTCGCTACCGTCTCGTCCGTGGAGACCCCCCTCCACCACCGCCTGTCGGCGGCGGTCCCCCTTTCCGTGCCGGGAAGGATCGAGAGAGAATATGACCAACGCCTCGACCAATTTCGTCAATATCGGCGAACGCACCAACGTGACTGGCTCCGCCCGCTTCAAGAAGCTGGTGATGGCGGGCGACTATGCCGCCGCGGTCGAGGTCGCGCTGCAACAGGTCGAGAGCGGGGCGCAGGTCCTCGACGTCAACATGGACGAGGGGCTGCTCGACGCGCATCACGCGATGACGACGTTCCTGAAGCTGATCCAGGCCGAACCGGACATCGCCCGCATCCCGGTGATGGTCGACAGTTCCAAATGGGACGTGATCGAGGCGGGGCTGAAATGCGTGTCAGGCAAGCCGATCGTGAACTCGATCAGCATGAAGGAGGGCGAGGAGCAGTTCCTCCACCATGCCCGCATCTGCATGAACTACGGCGCGGCGGTCGTCGTCATGGCATTCGACGAGGTGGGGCAGGCCGACACGCAGTTACGCAAGGTCGAGATTTGCGAGCGCGCGTACAAGCTGCTCACCGGCATCGGCTTTCCGCCCGAGGACATCATCTTCGACCCCAACATCTTCGCGGTGGCGACGGGGATCGAGGAGCATAATAACTACGGCGTCGACTTCATCGAGGCCTGCCGCGAGATCAAGGCGCGCTGTCCGCATTGCCATATCTCGGGTGGACTATCGAACCTGTCGTTCAGCTTTCGCGGGAATGAGCCGGTGCGGCGCGCGATGCATTCGATCTTCCTCTATCACGCCATTCCGGCGGGGATGGACATGGGGATCGTCAATGCCGGGCAGCTTGACGTGTACGACACGATCGATGCGGAGCTGCGCACCGCCTGCGAGGACGTCATCCTCAACCGCGATCCTGGCGCGACCGACCGACTGATCGCGCTGGCGGAGAAGTACAAGGGTACCGATGCGGTCGCCGAAAAGGCGGCGGCGGAATGGCGCTCGCTGCCGGTCGTCAAGCGGCTGGAATATGCGCTGGTCAAGGGCATCGACGCGCATGTCGTCGACGATACCGAGGAATGCCGCCAGCAATTCGCCCGGCCGATCGAGGTCATCGAAGGGCCGTTGATGGACGGGATGAATGTCGTTGGCGATCTGTTTGGGTCGGGCAAGATGTTTCTGCCGCAGGTCGTCAAGTCCGCGCGGGTGATGAAGAAGGCCGTCGCCCACCTGCTGCCCTTCATCGAGGCGGCCAAGGAGCCGGGTGCCAAGGGCAAGGGCAAGATCATCATGGCGACCGTGAAGGGCGACGTGCATGACATCGGCAAGAACATCGTCGGCGTGGTGCTGCAGTGCAACGGCTTCGACGTCGTTGACCTGGGCGTGATGGTGCCGTGGACGAAGATCCTCGAAGCTGCGAACGAGAATGACGCCGACATGATCGGCCTGTCGGGTCTCATCACCCCGTCGCTGGACGAGATGGTGACGGTGGCCGAGGAGATGAAGCGCGCGGGCATGACCATGCCGCTGCTGATCGGCGGTGCCACCACGTCTAAGGTGCATACCGCGCTGCGCATCTCGCCGGCCTATGACGGGCCGATCGTCCACGTCCTCGACGCATCCCGTGCGGTGGGTGTCGCGACGACGCTGGTCAGCGACACCGGCCGCGACGCCTATGTCGCGCAGGTCGCCGCCGATTACGAGGCGGTGCGCATCGCGCGCGCCGGCAAGGGGCAGAGCGACCTTGCGCCGATAGCCGAGGCACGGGCCAATGCGGCTGTCATCGATTTCGCCCAGAAGCCGGCGGCTCCGGCCAGGCCGGGGCGGCATGTGTTCGACGACTGGGACCTGGCCGACCTGCGCGACTACATCGACTGGACGCCGTTCTTTCGCGCATGGGAATTGGCCGGCAACTTCCCCGCGATTCTGACCGACGAGGTGGTGGGCGAGAGCGCGACGTCGCTGTACGCCGATGCGCAGGAGATGCTGGATCGGATCATCGACGAGAAATGGCTGACGGCGCGCGGGGTTGCGGCGCTGTGGCATTGCCGGCGCGACGGGGACGACGTGATCCTCGACGTACCCGCCGAGCAGCTGGAACCGGCGATGGAGGCCGGGCGGGTTTCGCCGCTGTCGGGGGTGCCGCACGACTTTGCCACGCCGATGCAGACGACGCATGCCACCCATGCGATCCGGATGCCGTTCCTGCGGCAGCAGGTGAAAAAGCGCGAGGGGCGGGCGAATATGTGTCTGGCCGATTTCATCGATCCGGCGGGGGACTGGATGGGCGGCTTTGCAGTCGGCATCCACGGCATCGACCCGCATATCGCGCGGTTCAAGGCCGAGAATGATGACTATCAGGACATTCTGCTAAAGGCGCTGGCGGATCGTCTGGCGGAGGCATTTGCCGAGCGGTTGCACTTTCATGTCCGTACCGACCTGTGGGGCTATGCGCCGGACGAGCAACTGACGAACGAGGCGATGATCCGCGAACAGTATCGCGGCATCCGTCCCGCGCCGGGCTATCCGGCGTGTCCCGACCATAGTCAGAAGCCGATCCTGTTCGACATGCTGGGTGCTACGGAAGCTACCGGGATCACGCTGACCGACAGCTTCGCCATGCTGCCGACCGCCGCTGTGTCGGGTTTCTATTTCGGGCACCCCGACAGCGCCTATTTCGGGGTGGCGCGGGTCGGGCGCGACCAGCTGGAGGACTATGCGACGCGGCGGGGCGTGAGCCTTGAGCAGGCGGAGCGGTGGCTGCGCCCTAATCTCGACTGAGGACGTCGAGCAGTCGGTCGCGGAGCCAGTCGGCGTCGCCGGGGCGGGCGAAGCTGTGGCTGTCGCTGTCGCGGTGGTGCAGGGCGGTAAGGTGGCGAAGGTGCCACGCATCGAGGAATGCCACCGCCGTGTGGTCGCCGGTTGCGAGCAGGATGTCGGTGGGCGTTCCTGAAGACAGGGCGGTGGTGAAGGTGCGGACGAGTTCGGTCTGGGCCGGGCGACGCTTTGCCAGTACTGCCAATCCTTGCGCCAGGCGGCGGAAGTTGACGCCTCCGGTCAGCAGCCGCCGCCATTGGGCGGGTGAGGACAGCCGCGCGGCATAGGTCGCGCGGATCGCCGCCGGGGGGGGCAGGTCGCCGGAAGGCTCGACGATCCAGGGGTTTGCGAGGACGAGGCGGTCGATACCGGCATCGCCATGGAACAGCGCCAGCGCGGTCGCGGCGTCGCAATTGCCGAACGTCACGATCCGCGTGACGCCGGTGTGTTCGCGCAAGGTTGCGGCCGCGGCGGCAATGTCGGGGCCACTCGCGCGGAAGCCTTCGTTCACGCCGGTCGAATCGCCGATCCCGCGTCGATCGAACCGCAACACCGGATAGCCGGCGGCGGCGATCGCGGTGGCGAGCAGCGCCTGCCCGCGATGCGCGCCGATGCGCAATTCGTTGCCGCCCGACACGATCAGCAGGCCGGTGGTGCCGGCCGCGTCGTCCAGCGTGCCCGCCAGCGTCTCGCCCAGGCAGGGAAAGGTCACCAGCCGACGCATGCGCGGCTCCATGCGAAGAGGTCGTCGGCAAGCTGTTCGGCGAGCGCGGGATCGTCGCCCGGCTCGGCGCGGCGCCACAGCGGCGCGGCATCGATGCGCAGGTCGGCATCCTCCGGATCGGTGCCGAGGCGGACGATGCGGCGCGGATGGGCGTCGCAGGGCGTCGCGGCGTCGAGTTCGTCAAGTAGCGCGGTGGCGATGCGGTTGCCGGCGATCTCCACCACCGGCGCGGTGCGATCGATGCCTGTCGGGCGAGCGATGCGGCCGAGTTCACGGACCAGCGCGGCACCCGGCTGGGGGCTGAGGTGCCAGCGCCCGGCGAGGTCGGCGTCGGTGTCGAACAACGCCCCGGCGCGGATCGCAGCGCCGATCACCGGACGGTCGCTTGCCGCGACCAGCGCGGTGACGGCGGCGCGCCAGTCGGCAAGGTTTGCGGCCTCGGTCGGAAGCAGGCTTTCCCCCTGTCCGGGCAGGTCGGGCAGGATCGACGCGATCCCGCGCGTCGCCAGCGCCCGGAGCAGCCCGACCGCGAAGGTTCGGGTGCGGTTCGCCTCCTCGAACGGGGGCAGCAGCAGCATGACGACCGGCGCGTCGGCGGGACCGAAGCGCCACAGCGCCTCCTGCCCGCCGGGCCAGTCGTAGCGGTCGATCAAGCGGGAACCTTGGCGCGGGCGAAGGCGACCAGCGAGCCGAAACTCTCCAGCGTGTCGCCGTCGATATCGTCATCCTCGATCAGGATGCCGAGGCGATCCTCCAATTCGGTCAGGACGCCGGCCACCGCCATCGAATCGAGTTCGGGCAGCGCACCGAACAGCGGCGTGGCATCCGCGAACGCCGCCGCGCGTTCGTCCGACAGGCCGAGCACGTCGCGCAATACCCCGCGCACCGTTTCCTCGATCGAACCCGTACCCGTCTGGATCACCCGTACACTCCCCCTGTTACCTGGGCGGTTTAGGAGGTGTTGGGGGTGCTGCCAAGCGGGGTGTGTCCGGGGGCGGGCTTGCTGGACGCTGGTGGTGCTTTCCGGGGCTCTGGACCCCCGCCTGCGCGGGGGTACGGTCGGGTTGTGTGCGAGGGGCGGCCGTCGCGTCGCCCGCTTCGTGACCCCGGGCTTTACCCGGGGTCCCGCTGGTTCGGTTGGCGGCGGACGCGGAAGAAGAAGCGGGACCCCGGGTCAAGCCCGGGGTGACGTTGTGGGTGGGGGGGCGCCCCCTGTATCTGGCGCCGGATCGGCGCTAGGAGGCGACATGGAATTTCCGCGTGCCCGGACAATCGATCATCTGCCTTCGCTGGGGGCGGCGCGAGCGCCGGCGCTGATCGATCGGGAGGGGGCGCTGAGCTTTGCCGCATTGGAAGCGGCGGTAGCGCGAATGGCGGGGGGGCTGGTTGCGCTGGGCATTGAACCCGGTGCACGAGTGGCGACGTGGCTGCCCAAGACGCGCACCGCGTGCCTGATGCCGCTGGCGACCGCGCGGGCGGGGTTGGTGCATGTGCCGGTCAATCCGGCGCTCAAACGGGCACAGGTCGCGCATATCCTGTCGGACAGCGGTGCGATGGTGCTGGTGACGCAAGGCGCGCGGGTCGCGGCGCTGGAGGCGGGCGATGTACCGGACAGGTGCCGGGTTTTGACCGAGCCGCCGGAGGGCGAGCCCGTCGCCGTGGCGGAGCGCGATGCAGACGCGCTGGCGGCGATCCTCTATACCTCCGGGTCGACCGGCCGTCCCAAGGGCGTGATGCTCAGCCACGCCAATTTGTGGCTGGGGGCGGTGTCGGTTGCCAGTTACCTGAAGCTGACCCCCGACGACCGGGTGCTGGCGGTGCTGCCGCTCAGCTTCGACTATGGGCAAAACCAGCTGTTGTCGACGTGGGCCGCGGGCGGGGCCGTGGTTCCGCTCGATTACCTGACCGCGCGCGACGTGGTGAAGGCGGTCGAGCGGTTCGACGTGACGACGCTGGCGGGGGTGCCGCCGTTGTGGACGCAGGTGCTGGAGGCGGACTGGCCGACGGAAACGGCGGCGCGGCTCAAGCGGTTGACCAATTCGGGTGGGGCGCTGACCCCGCGCATGGTGCGGGCGCTGCGGGAGCGGTTCGTGGGCGCCGATCTCTATGCGATGTACGGGCTGACCGAGGCGTTTCGGTCGACCTATCTCGATCCGGCGCTGATCGATGCGAATCCCGATGCGATCGGGTCGGCGATCCCCTTTGCCGAGGTGGCGGTGGTGCGCGCCGATGGCAGCCGAGCCGATGCCGGGGAGGCGGGCGAGCTGGTCCATGCCGGGCCGCTGGTCGCGCAGGGCTATTGGCGGGATGCCGAGCGGACGGCGGCGCGGTTTCGGCCGGCCCCGGAATGGATGGATAGTGGCGGCATGGCGGTGTGGTCGGGCGATACGGTGGCGCTGGGCAGTGATGGGCTGCTGCGCTTCGTCGGGCGCGATGACGAGATGATGAAGGTGGCGGGCAACCGGATCAGCCCGACCGAAGTGGAGGAAGCGGTGCTGGCGGGCGGCGAAGTGGCGGAGGCGGTCGCGGTCGGCCTGCCCGACGAACGGCAGGGGCAGGCGATCACGGTGGTCGCGCGGGCGTTGGTGGCGGATGCCGAGGCGCTGGTGCGGGCGCGGCTGCGACGCGAGCTGCCGAGCTTCCAGCAGCCCTCGCATTATGTCTGGGTCGAGGCGTTGCCGCGCAATGCCAACGGCAAGCTGGACCGGGTGGCGGTGCGGGCGCTGGCCGCGAAGGCGGTGGCGGCATGAAGCCGGTCGGGCCGATCCCGGCGGGCTTTGCCGGACAGTCGCGGCTGACGGTCGGCGGCGTGGATTTTGCCGAACTGCTCGAACGGGCGGGTGATACCCCGGCGTTCCTGTATGACGGCGGGGCGATGGCGGCGCGGGTCGCGCGACTGCGCGCGGCGCTGCCCGAGCAGGTGCGCGTGCATTACGCGATCAAGGCCAATCCGCACCGCGACGTGCTGGCGGCGATGGGCCGTCTAGTCGACGGGCTGGACGTGGCGTCGGGTGGCGAACTGGCCTTGGCGCTGACGGTGAAGCCGGCGGCGGCGATCAGCTTTGCGGGTCCCGGCAAGCGCGACGACGAACTGACGCAGGCCATTGCGGCAGGGGCGACGCTGCATGTCGAATCGGAGGGCGAGGCCGATCGGGCGCTGGCGATCGGCGATCGGCTGGGGTTGCGCCCGCGCATCGCCGTTCGGGTGAACCCCGATTTCGAACTGCGCGGGTCGGGGATGCGGATGGGCGGCCGCGCGTCGCCCTTCGGCATCGATGCGGTGCGGGTGCCGGCGCTGGTGCGGCGGCTGGTCGCGGCGGGCGCAGACTGGCACGGCTTCCACATCTTTGCCGGATCGCAGACGCTGGACAGCGCGGCGATCATCGAGGCGCAGGCGGCGACGCTGGCGCTGGCCGAGCGGTTAAGCGAAGAGGCGGGCGCGGTGCCGGCGTTCGTCAATCTGGGCGGCGGGTTCGGCATCCCCTATTTCACGGGCGACACCCCGGTCGATGTCGAGGACATCGGGCAGGCGCTGGGCGAGGCGCTGGACCGGCGGGGCGCGGTGCTGGCCGATACCGGCTTTGCGGTGGAGCTGGGCCGCTGGCTGGTGGGTGAGGCGGGGGTGTATTGCACGCGCGTCGTCGACGTGAAGGACAGCGGGGGCGAGACGTTCGTGGTGGTCGATGGCGGGCTGCATCATCAATTGGCGGCCAGCGGCAATTTCGGAACGGTGGTACGGCGCAACTATCCGGTGGCGGTGGCCGAGCGGATGGATGCCGCGCCGGGGATGACCGCGTCGGTGGTCGGGTGCCTGTGCACGCCGCTCGACCGGCTGGCCGACCGGGTGGCGCTGCCCCAGGTGGCGGTCGGCGATACGATCGTGCTGTTCCAGGCGGGGGCTTACGGTGCGACGGCCAGCCCGGCGGCGTTTCTGGGCCATCCGCCGGCGCGCGAGGTCCTTGTCCCATTGCGGGACTGATCGAACGATACGCCTTATGGGATGCGGGGCGGCGGAAGTTCGCTATACTCAACCCTATCTTTACCCCTTTGGCAGCATAGCAGGGGCGGTCCTGCGCAGTCCCGATGCGGCTGCGCTCGTTCGGAACGAGGTAATGTAATGCGTCGCAGGCATGGTTTGGGAACGGGTGTGGCGATGGCGGCCTTGCTGGGCGGGTGCGCCGGGGGGACGACGCGCCCCGAATTGCCGCCCGCACCGTTCGTGCAGGCGAAGGAAGCGCCGGGCGAGGCCTATGTCATCGGGCCGCTCGACCAGCTGAGCATCTTCGTGTGGCGCAATCCCGAACTGTCGACCAAGGTGCAGGTGCGCCCCGACGGGCGGATCACCACGCCGCTCATCAACGACATGCCCGCCACCGGCAAGACGCCGGCGATGCTGGCCGATGACCTGAAGCTGGCGCTGGGCGAATATGTGAAGGACCCGCTGGTTTCGGTGATCGTCGAGAATTTCTCCGGCACCTTCAGCCAGCAGGTGCGCGTGGTGGGGGCGACCGAAAAACCGGCATCGATCCCGTACCGGGCCAATATGACGCTGCTGGACGCGATGATCGCGGTCGGTGGCCTCAACCAATATGCGTCGGGCAACCGGGCGCGGCTGGTGCGGTACGACCGGGCGACGGGCAAGCAGTCGGAATTCGGCCTACGTATCTCCAGCCTGCTGAAGAATGGCGATGCCAGCGCGAACGTGAAGTTGCAGCCGGGCGACGTCATCATCATTCCAGAGAGCATGTTCTGAGATGGACGGGCTGTATGACGAGCTGAAGCTGATCCTACACGCGGTCTGGCAGCGGCGCTGGATCGCGTTGGCGGTGGCGTGGGTCGTGTGCCTCGCCGGGTGGCTGGCGGTCAGCCAGATTCCCAACAGCTATCAATCGACCGCGCGGGTCATGGTGCAGATGAGGCAGGTGCTGCCAGGGGCCGAGGCGGCGGTCGCGCAGAACGATCAGGCGAAGAATATCGACCGCATCCGCCAGACGCTGACGTCGGCGGTGAACCTTGAAAAAGTGGTGCGCGGTACGTCGCTGAACGAAACGGTCGCCAATGACCGTGACGTCGCCGACCGGATCGCGTCGTTGCAGAATGCGATCAAGCTGACGCAGCAGCAGGACAATCTGTTCGAGATTTCGGCGACGTCGGGCAATCCCAAGGTCGCGCGGGAAGTCGTGCAGAAGATGATCGACATCTTCGTTCAGGATAACCTGGCCAGCGACCGCGATGCGACGGTGCAGTCGCTGCGGTTCCTCGACCAGCAGCTGTCGCAGCGGCAGAAGCAGCTGGCCGATGCCGAGGCGCGGCGGCAGGCGTTCCAGGCGCAGTATATGGCGATGCTGCCGGGTACCGGGTCGCTCGATGATCGCATGTCGAATGCGCGCAGCGAGCTGGCGCAGATCGATGGCGACCTGGCGGCGGCGCAGACCAGCCTGAGTGCGGCCAATGCGCAGATGGCGGGGACGGCGGCGACGCTGCCCGGCACGGCGGGCACGGCGATGGTCGGGCCGGCCCGTGCGCGGCTGAACGCGATCGAGGGGCAGATTGCCGAGGGGCGCAGCCGTGGCTGGACCGATCAGCATCCCGACATGGTGGCGCTCAATCGCCAGCTGGCGTCCGCCCGCGCGGCGGCGCGCGGCGAGGGTGGCGGGGTGAGCGGTGGCACGGCGGCGTCGCCCAACCCGTTCTACCTGCAGCTGCGCGCGACGCAGGGCGACCGGCAGGCGCGGGTGGCCGAATTGCAGCAGCGCAAGAACCAGATCGAGAGCCAGCTGAACGGGCTGCAGGCCAAGATCGCGGCCGATCCGCAGGCGGCGGCGCAGCAGTCGCAGCTGGACCGCGACATCGCGTCGCTGAAACAGCAATATGACTCGCTGTTCCAGGACCGCGAACAGGTACGCCTGCGCAGCAGCGTGCAGACCGATACCGACGCGGTACAGTTCAACGTGATCGATCCCCCCACCCAACCCAGCAAGCCCACCGCGCCGAACCGGCCGCTGCTGCTGCTGGGGGTGCTGGTCGTGGGCATCGGCGCGGGCGTTGCGCTGGCCTTTGCGCTCAGCCGACTGAAGACCAGCTTTGCCACCGCGCAGAAGCTGGAGAAGATCAGCGGGATGCCGGTGCTGGGGTCGATCGGCGAGGTGGTGACCGACACGGTACGGGCGACACGCAAGCAGCGGTTGAAGCTGTTCGCGGGTGGCGCGGGCGCGCTGGTTGCGGCATTCGTGTTGTTGCTGGGCATGGAATTCGCCCGGCGCGGGCTGGTGGCGTGAGTGGGGATGACAAGGTGAACGACCAATCGCACCGGGCCATACGCGCGTCGTTGCTGGAGCGCGCGGCGGATCGCTGGCAGCTGGGGCCAAAGCCCGACCTGCCGCCGGTCGCCATGCCCGACCTGCCGCCGGCGCCGCCGGTCGTGCCGCCGGTTGCCAAGGCGAGCCCACGCAAGATGCCGTCCGCGCGCATCCGCCCGGTCGATCCGGCGCGGATCGATCGCGAGATGCTGGCCGAGGCAGGAATGCTGGTGCCCGGCGGCCCGGTGACTGCGCTGGCCGAGGAATTCCGGCTGGTGAAGCGCCAACTGCTGACCACGGCCGCCGATATCGAGAAGCGCGACCCCGATGCCGCGCGCATGATCCTGGTGTGTTCGGCGCAGCCGGGCGATGGCAAGACGTTCTGCGCGATCAACCTTGCGCTGTCGCTGGCGGCGGAGCGTGACCTGCAGATTCTGCTGGTCGATGCCGATTTCCCCAAGCCCGACATTCTCGACCGGCTGGGCCTGCCGGCGGGCAAGGGGCTGCTCGACGCGCTGGGCGATCCGACGATCGATGTCGAGACGTTGGTGATCCCGACCGACGTGCCGCAGCTGTCGGTGCTGCCGGCAGGCAAGCGGACCAATGCCGATACCGAATTGCTGCGCAGCGACCATGCGCAGGATGTGATGCAGCGGCTGCTGACCGCCGATCCCGACCGGATCGTGATCTTCGATTCGCCCCCGGCCCTTGCCGCATCGCCGGCGGCGGTGCTGGCGTCGCTGGTCGGGCAGACGGTGCTGGTGGTCCGCGCCGACCGCAGCAGCGAATCCGACCTGCGCGAAGCGGTCGCACTGTTGGATGGATGCGACGATATCCAGCTGCTGTTGAACGCGACGACGTACCGGGCGGAGGGCGCGCGCTTCGGTTATTACGGACAGGATCAGGAATGATGCGGTGGGTGGCCCTGCCGGTGGCGGTCGTGGCGTCGGCAAGCCCGGCGCTGGCGCAGCGCGTCGAGGTGTCGCCCTATGTCGAGGTCGGGCAGACATTGCTCGCCGATCTGAACGATGGCGACGTCGTGACCTTTACCCAGCTGACCGCCGGGGTCGATGCGACGATCACGACGCAGCGGGTGCAGGTGCAGGCCAATTACCAGTATCAGCGGCTGCTGGACTGGGGCGATAACTTTGGCAGCGGTGACGTCCATTCGGGGCTGGCGCGTGCCAATGTGCAGATCACCCGCTGGCTGAACCTGGAGGGCGGCGCGATCGCCACGCGGGCGCAGGGCGATACGCGCGGCGGCGGCTTCGGCTCGCTGGTCAATGCCAGCAACGTCAACACCGCGCAGGTCTATGGCCTGTACGCCGGGCCGAGCGTCAATACGCGGGTCGGGCCGTTTGCGGTCAACGGCACCTATCAGTTCGGCTATGTGAAGGCGGAGACGCCGGGCGTCGTCAACCTGGCACCGGGCCAGCGGCGGCTGGATTATTATGACGAGGCGACCAGCCATCTGGTGATGGCCAGCGCCGGCACGCGCGCCGGCACGTTGCTGCCGATCGGTTTCACCGTGTCGGGCGCATGGGTGCGTGAGGATGCCGGGCAGCTCGACCAGAAGTTCGAGGGCGCGTACGGCCGGGTCGATGCGGTGTTGCCGATCACGCCGACCCTCGCCGCGGTCGGTGGCGTCGGATATGAAAAGATTGAGGTGACGCAGCGCGATCCGCTGGTCGATGCGAATAATATTCCGGTGACAGATGGGGCGGGGCGGTTCGTGACCGATCCGGCATCTGCACCGCGCATCGCGTACGACACCGACGGCATTATCTGGGACGCGGGCGTATTATGGCGGCCGTCCCCGCGCACCGCACTGGAGGCGCGGCTGGGGCGGCGGTACGGGGCGATGAGCTATACCGGGTCGCTGCAATGGCAGGTCAGCCCGGCATCGGCGGTGCAGGTCGGCGTGTATGACAGCGTGACGACGTTCGGGCGGCAGCTGACCGGATCGCTGTCGCAACTGCCGATCAATTACATCGGCGGCGAGGACCCGTTCGGCGCGCGGTACGGCGGATGCGTGTTCGGTGGTGGCGTGACGCCCGAGGGCGCATCGAATGCCGGCGGCTGCCTGACCCCGGTATTCCAGTCGGTCAGCGCGGCGACCTTCCGTGCGCAGGGGATCGATGCGGTCTATTCGATCACGCGCGGGCCGACCCGGCTGGGGCTGGGCGCGGGCTATGCCAGCCGGCGCTATTATGTCCCGCCGGTGCCGGGTGCGGTCATCTATCGCACGCGCGACGAGAGCTATTATGTCCAGGGCTTCGGCCAGTGGGCGCTCGACAGCCGGTCGTCGATCAGCGCTGACCTCTACGCCAATTATTTCGCGAGCGGGATCGAGGGCGGGCTGGACGCATGGGGCGGCGGCGCGCAGGGCGGTTATTATCGCAGCTTCGGCCGGGCCTATGGCAGCCTTACCGCCGGAGTATATGGCTATGATGTCGAACGCAGCCAGTCGGATTTGATTGCGCAGGCGTTGCTGGCGGTGGGGTTCCGGTTTTAGGACCGATCAGCGCCGTTTCCGTAGCGTCAGCCCAGACTTGATCCGGGGGGGCGTTTTTACCGGCCGTCGAAGAAGAAGCGGGACCCCGGGTCAAGCCCGGGGTGACGGGGGGAGGGGTAAGCGAGTCTGTCGCCGACGTCGTTCGTGCAGGCGGCTACCCCTACCGGCCGGGAACGGAACAAGGTAAATTCGCCCGATTTAAACGAACATTCAACCGATTGGCGGGTACAAGCCCTCCATTGGAGACGATGATGTACGACAATCATTATGGCCTGACCGGTCGCCCGTTCCAGCTGACGCCCGATCCGGCCTTCTGGTTCGACACCGCCACCCATCGCAAGGCGATGGCGTATCTGGGCTATGGGTTGAGCCAGGGCGAGGGCTTCATCGTCATCACCGGCGATCCGGGGACGGGCAAGACGACGCTGCTCGGCCATTTGATGCAGACGATCGATCCCGAACGGCTGAACGTCATCCGCATCGTCACGACCCAGATCGAGGCGGACGACCTGCTGCGGCTGGTCGCCGCAGGCCTCGACGTCGATCATCACGGGCTGACCAAGGCACAGTTGCTCGAAGGGATCGAGCGCGGCTTGCACAATGTCGCGCGGTCGGGGCGGCGGACGCTGCTGGTGATCGACGAGGCGCAGTCGCTGCCGGTCGGATCGATCGAAGAGCTGCGGATGCTGTCGAATTTCCAGGCGGGCGGCTATGCTTTGTTGCAGATTTTCCTGCTGGGCCAGCCGGAGTTTCGCCAGCGGCTGCACGGGTCGGATCGGCTGGAGCAGCTGCGCCAGCGGGTGATCGCGATGCACCACCTCGACCCGATGGGCGTCGAGGAGGTCGGGCCGTATCTCGAACACCGCCTCGCGATCGTCGGGTGGAACGGCACGCCGAGCTTCAGCATGGGCGCGCTGGCCGCGCTGCACCGCTGGTCGGGCGGCGTGCCGCGCCGGTTGAACCAGCTGGCCGGGCGCGTGCTGCTTTATGGCGCGATCGAGGGGATCGAAGAGTTCGGGTCGCTGGACATCGAACAGGTGATCGACGATCTGGACGGCGACGGGATGGGGGCGAATACGCCGGAGCCCGCCGCCCGCGTCGAGGCGGCACCGGTTGCCGAGGCGATGCCGATCGTCGATGCCGATCCGCTGCCGATGACTCCGCCGCCGCCACCGATGCCGCCGCGCCCCATCCATCTGTCGGTGGTCGATGCGCCGAGCTGGGGCGCGGCTGTCGCCGATGCCCCCATGCCCGCGCCGGTGGATACGGCCGATCGTGACGCGCTGGTCGCGCGGATCGCGGCGCTGGAGGAGCGGCTGGAGGATCAAGATGCCGCGTTGCGCCGGGTGCTGACGCTGCTGGTCGACTGGGTGGAGGGCGAGCAGCGCCGCCCCGACCTGTCGTCGATCCGCGCCGCCGGCTGAACGCGGCGTGCCCCCTGCCATGCGCAACGCGATGTCGGTGGATGTCGAGGACTGGTTTCAGGTCGGTGCGTTCGAAACGGTCATCGACCGGGGCGAGTGGGACGCGCTGGAATGCCGGGTGGAGGCGAATACCGACGCGGTGCTCGACCTGTTCGCCGCCAGTGGGGTCAAGGCAACGTTCTTCACGCTCGGTTGGGTCGCGCATCGCTTTCCGGCGCTGATGCGGCGGATCGTCGAGGGCGGGCATGAGCTGGCGAGCCATGGCTGGGACCACAAGCGGGTCTTTACGTTCACCGCCGAGGAATTTCGCGCCGATCTGGCCCGCGCAAAGGTCGCGCTGGAGGATGCCGGGGGGCAGGCAGTGACGGGGTATCGCGCGCCGAGCTTCTCGATCGATCGGCGGACGCCGTGGGCGCACGATGTGCTGGCGGAGGAGGGCTATGCCTATTCCTCGTCGGTCGCGCCGATCGCGCATGACCATTATGGCTGGGTTGATGCGCCGCGGGTGCTGCACCGGCCGGTCGCGGGATCGGACCTGATCGAATGGCCGATCACGCTGGCGAAGGTGCTGGGGCGTGAGGTGTCGGCGGGCGGGGGCTTTTTCCGGCTGTTGCCGAACCGGGTGGTCGAGGATGCGGTGGTGCGCAGCAACCGCGCGGACGCGCATCCGGCAATGTTCTATTTCCATCCATGGGAAATCGATCCCGGTCAGCCGCGCGTGCGGAATGCACCGCTGAAGTCGAAGGTGCGGCATTATTCGCGATTGGGGGCGATGGCGGGGAAGCTCGAACGGTTGATGGCGCACCATGACTGGGGCCGGGCCGACCGGATCGTCGCCGAGCGCGCGGTTTCGTTGTGACCGTCGTCCGGCGGGCCGATCTGGCCAATCCGGCGGAGCGTGCGGCGGTAGAGGCGTTCGTCGCGGCGCATCCCCAGGGAACTCCCTTTCACCTGCCCGTGTGGGGCGAGGCGACGGCGGCGGGCTGTGGGCAGGATTTCCGGATGCTGCTGGCCGAGGCCGGTGGTGCATTGCAGGGCATCGTGCTGCTGACGCATGTCCGCTCTCCGTTGTTCGGGGCGGCGTTGGTGTCGACCGGTTTTGGTGTGGGCGGCGGTGTGCTGGCGAGTGATCCGGCGGCGGGCGTGGCGCTGGCGGCGGCGGCGGTCGAGGTCGCGCGGGAGCTGAAGTGCCCGACGATCGAGATGCGCGGCGGGGTACCGATCGAAGGGCCGGGCTGGACATGGGACGACACGCGCTATGTCGGGTTCGTGCGGCCGCTGGCGGGCGATGACGATGCCGAATTGCTGGCGATCCCGCGCAAGCAGCGGGCGGATGTGCGCAAGGCGCTGGCCGAGCCGTTCGAGGTGGCGGTCGGCCGGGACCGGAGGGCGCTGGCAGAGCATTTCCGGGTCTATGGCACGTCGGTGCGTAACCTCGGTACGCCGGTCTTTCCCAAGGCGCTGTTTGCCGAGGTGATCCGCCGGTTCGGCGCGGACGCCGATGTGCTGACCGTGCGCCATGGCGGTGAAGCGGTGGCGAGCGTCCTGTCGGTGTATTGGCGGGGCACGGTCTATCCCTATTGGGGCGGGGGCACGGCGGCGGCGCGGGGGTTGCGGGCCAATGAACGCATGTATTTCGAACTGATGCGCCATGCCCGCGCGAAAGGCTGCACCGCGTTCGATTTCGGGCGGTCTAAGGTCGGGACCGGGCCGGCGGCGTACAAGAAGAATTGGGGCTTCGTCGGCGAGCCTTTGGGTTACCCGACCTGGACCGCCGATGGCGCGGCACCGCGCGATGCCAGCCCGCTGAACCCCAAATACCGGCTGAAGATCGCGGCGTGGCAGAAGCTGCCGCTCGCGGTCGCCAATCGTGTCGGGCCGTTCATTGCGAAGGGGCTGGGGTGAGCGACATCCTGTTCCTCGCCCACCGCGTTCCCTATCCTCCCGATCGTGGCGACAAGGTGCGCAGCCACCATGTTTTGCGGCATCTGAGCGGGCTGGGCCGGGTGCATCTGGCGACCTTCGCCGACGATCCGCGCGACATGGGGCATGAGGACGCGCTGGGGCAGTGGTGCGCCAGCGTGAAGGTGCTGCCCCGGACCAAGGGTAATGCGCGGGCGGCGGTCGAGGCGCTGGCGAGCGGGCGCACGGTGTCGGAGGCGGCGTTCGACAGTGCGGCGATGCGGGGCGCGGTGGCGGAGCTGATGGCCGCGCGGCATTATGCTGCGGTCTATGTCTATTCGGGGCAGATGGCGCAGTATCTGCCCGCCGATTTGCCGTTCGTGATGGACTTTGTGGACATGGATTCGGCGAAGTTTGCGGCCTATGCCGATGATGCGAAGGGGCCGATGCGCTGGATGATGCGACGCGAGGCGCGTAAGCTGGCGGCGTTCGAGACGGCTGTCGCGGGCCGGGCGCGCGCTTCGCTGCTGGTGAGCGAAGCCGAGGCTGCTCTGTTCCGGCGGACATCGGGGGCGGATCGTGTCGTTGCGATCGAGAACGGGATCGATACGGCGTTCTTCGACCCCGCCAGCGTCGTGCCGGTCGATGCGGCCGGGCCGCTGATCGTAT
Organism: Sphingomonas sp. Leaf23; assembly: GCF_001421585.1. Taxonomy (NCBI): domain Bacteria; kingdom Pseudomonadati; phylum Pseudomonadota; class Alphaproteobacteria; order Sphingomonadales; family Sphingomonadaceae; genus Sphingomonas; species Sphingomonas sp. Leaf23. Next base: position 352,967 of record NZ_LMKR01000001.1, read on the forward strand.
TCACCGGGCAGATGGATTATCGACCGAATGTCGAGGCGGTGCGCTGGTTCGTGGGTGAGGTGTTGCCGCTGATCCCGCATGCGCGCTTTGCGATCGTCGGGCGTAGTCCGACCGCCGCCGTGCGGGCGCTGGCGTGCGAACGGGTGGTCGTGACCGGTGAAGTCGCCGATGTGCGCGGCTGGATCACGGCGGCGGCGGTGGTCGTCGCGCCGCTGCTGCTGGCGCGCGGTATCCAGAACAAGGTGCTGGAGGCGATGGCGATGGCGCGGCCGGTGGTCGCTTCGGTCGCGGCGGCGGAGGGGATCGACCATCAGGGCACGATCCGTGTCGCCGGCGATGCAGCCGGATTCGCCGAGGAGATCGGAGAGGTTTTGGTCGATCCTGTGGCGGCGGACACGTTGGGACAGGCGGCGCGGGCGAGGACGATCGCGCGCTATGGCTGGGAGGCGCGACTGGCGCCGCTCGCCGGGCTGTTGGGGCTGGCATGAGCAGCATGGCGCTCGAGCAGCCGCGCGTCGCGATCGACCCGGCATGGCGGCGGGCGTTGCTGGCGCTGGGCGGAATCTGGGTGGCGTTGCTGGCGATCTTTCACCGTGATGCCGCCGGCATGGCCGATATCTGGTGGAATTCGACCACCTATGGCCATTGCCTGTTCGTGCCGCCGATCATCGGCTGGCTGGTGTGGCAGCGGCGGCGGGAACTGGCGCAGCTGACCCCGCAGGCGTGGTGGCCGGGGCTGGCCATCGCCGCCGGCGGTGGCGCGGTGTGGCTGGTCGGGGAGGCGGCGGCAGTTGCGTTGTTCCGCCATGTCGGGCTGGTCGCGATGCTGCAGGGGGCGGTGGTTACGCTGCTGGGTGCGCGGGTGGCGCGGGGCATCGCCTTTCCGCTGGCGTACATGGTCTTTCTGGTGCCGTTTGGCGACTTTCTGGAACCTTGGCTGCAATCGGCGACGGTCTCGCTGACCATGCCGCTGCTGCACCTGCTGGGCGTGCCGGCGGCGGTCGACGGGGTGCTCATCACCATCCCCAACGGCTATTTCGAAGTGGCCGAGGCGTGTTCGGGATCGAAGTTCGTCATCGCCATGGTCGCGTACGGCACGCTGGTCGCCAATGTCTGCTACGTCGCGTGGGGGCGGCGGGTGGCGTTCATGGCGGTTGCGCTGGTCCTGCCGGTGATCGCCAACGGCATCCGTGCGGCGGGGACGATCTATGCCGCGCACCTGACCTCGGTCGAGGCGGCGACGGGGTTCGACCATATCGTCTATGGCTGGGTCTTCTTCGCGCTGACCATGGCGGGGGTGCTGGCGATCGGGTGGCGCTGGTTCGACCGAGATCCCGATGCGGCGTGGTTCGACGTGGGCGTGGTGCAGGCGATGCCGATGCGCGTGGCCGACCGGTCGCTGGCGGCGGCGGCGGTGCTGGCCGTCGCGGTCGGCTTTGCCGGATGGGGATGGATCGTCGACCGGCGGGCGCAGGTGTTGCCCGCGCAGATCGAACTGCCGCAGGTGCCGGGTTGGCAGCGGGTGGCGGTCGATGGCGAGCCATGGGTGCCGAACTTTCCGGGCGCTGACCATTTCCTGATCGGGCGCTATGGGGATGCGCGGGGCCGGAGCGTCGACATGGTCGTCGCGGTCTATGGTTCGCAGGGCGAGGGGCATGAATTGGTAGGGTTCGGAACAGGCGCGATCCGCGAAAACGACCGCTGGGTACGGATCGCCGACACCGCGCCGATCGCGGGCAGCGCGTCGCTGCGTATGGCCGCGCCCGGCCCGGTCGAGCGCGAGGTCGCGACCTGGTATCGCATCGGGTCGATCACGACCGGCAGCGCGGACCGGGTGAAGCTGGAAACGCTGAAGGCGAAGCTGTTGGGCGGGCCGCAGCGCGGGGTCGCGGTGCTGCTGTCGGCGCGCAAGGGTGGCGCCGATCCGAGGGCGGCGATCGCCGATTTCGTGGCGGCGGCGGGGCCGGTCGACGCGATCGCCGACCGCGCGGCGGGGATGCGCTGAGATGTGCGGGATCGCCGGGCTGTATCACAGTGCGTGCCCCAAGCCGGTCGATCCGGCGCGGATCGCGGCGATGACCGATGTGCAGGCGCATCGCGGCCCCGACGGGTCGGGGGTGTGGACCGCGCCGGGCGTAGGGCTGGGCCATCGCCGGCTGTCGATCATCGACGTCGCGGGCAGTCCGCAGCCGATGGCGTTGCCGGGCGAACAGGTCGTCATCAGCTTCAACGGCGAAATCTACAACTTCGCCGAACTGCGTAGCGAATTGCAGGGCAAGGGTGCGGTGTTCCGCACGCAGGGCGATACCGAGGTGCTGCTCCATGCGTGGGCGGCATGGGGGCCGGACATGCTGGCGCGGCTGAACGGGATGTTCGCCTTTGCGATCCATGATGCCGGGCGGCAGGCGCTGTTCCTCGCCCGCGACCGGATGGGGGTGAAGCCGCTCCACTATGTCGAACTGTCTGACGGCGCGGTGGCGTTCGCGTCGGAGCTGAAAGGGCTGCTGGCCCATCCGCTGGTGCGCCGCACGCCCGATGTGGCGGCGATCGAGGATTATATGGCGCTGGGCTATGTGCCCGACGACGCCTGTATCGTGGCGGGGGTGAAGAAGCTGCCCGCCGGCCATTTCCTGCTGATCGAGCGCGGCCGCGGTGTGCCGCAGCCGGTGCAGTGGTGGGACATCGACTTTTCGAAGCGGGCCAAGGGTAGCACGCGCGACCTGCAGGCCGAACTGGTCGAGCGGATGCGCGAGGGCGTGCGGTCGCGGATGGTCGCGGATGTGCCGCTGGGCGCGTTCCTGTCGGGCGGGGTCGATTCGTCGGCGGTCGTGGCGTTGATGGCGGAGGCGAGCCGCTCGCCGGTGCAGACCTGCACCATCGGGTTCGAGGAAGCGGGCCATGATGAGCGCGGGCCGGCCGGGCTGGTGGCGGGGCGCTTTGCCACCGACCATGCGGTGCGGACGGTCAGGTCGGACGATTTCGGGCTGATCGACACGCTGGTCGCGGCGTTCGACGAACCCTTTGCCGATGCCTCGGCACTGGCGACCTATCAGGTCTGTGCGTTGGCGCGGGAGCGAGTGACGGTCGCGCTGTCGGGCGATGGCGCGGACGAGGCGCTGGCCGGGTATCGCCGGTACAAATTTCACGCGGCGGAGGAGCGGGTCCGCTCGCTGCTGCCGCAGTCTTTGCGCGAGCCGGTGTTCGGGGCGCTGGGCGATGTCTATCCCAAGGCCGACTGGGCCCCGCGCCCGTTCCGCGCAAAGACGACGCTGCTGGCGCTTGCGCAGGATGGCGACGAAGCCTATGCGCAGGCGGTCGGCGTAACAACCCCGACGGTGCGGCAGGGTTTGTACGGCGCGGCGATGGCGCGGCAGCTGGGCGGCTATCGTGGCGAGGAGCGCTATGTCGCGGCGATGCGGCAGGCGCCGGGACGCGATGCGCTGGACCGGGCGCAATATGCCGATTTCCGCCACTGGCTGCCGGGTGATATCCTGACCAAGGTCGACCGGACGAGCATGGCGGTTGCGCTGGAGGCGCGCGAGCCGTTGCTGGACCACCGGCTGATCGAGTTTTGCGCGACCTTGCCCGCGAAGCTGCGACTGCGCGGCGGCGAGGGCAAGTGGCTGATGAAGAAGGCGCTGGAGCCGTGGTTGCCGCGCGAGATTTTGTATCGGCCGAAGATGGGGTTCGTGACGCCGGTCAGCGCGTGGTTTCGTGGGACCCTGGCGGACGAGGCAGCAGGGCTGGCGCGCTCGCCGGTGCTGGCGACGTGGTTCGACCCCCACGCGATCGAGCGGCTGGCGGCCGAACATCGCGCCGGTCGGGCGGAGCATGGGCGGACGTTGTGGCAGCTGGTGATGCTGGAGCGGAGTGCCCGGCGGTTGTTCGGGTAACTCGTTCTATCGTCACCCCGGATCAAGTCCGGGGTGACGGCATCGTGGTGTCAGACGTGTTCGCCAATCCAGCGCCGGAACAGTTCGGTCCAGAGCCGCTGCGGGCTGTCCATCGGCGAATGCAGCGCGCCCCAGCCATGGCCGCCCCGTTCGAACAGATGCGCCTCGACCGGCACCTTCGCCCGGCGGCAGGCGGCGAGCATTTCCAGCGACTGGTCGACCGGGCAGACGGGATCGTCGACCGAATGCGCCAGGAACACCGGTGGGGTCTGCGGCGTGACCCCCAACGGTATATTGTAGCGGCGATAGACGGTCATCGGCCCGTCGGGCTGGCCGGAGCCTTCGCGGGTCATCGCGGCGATGTTGGTGACTGGATAGATCAGGCCGGTGAAGGCCGGTCGCGCCGACTGGCGGTCGGCGGCGTCGATCGGCTTGTAGACCGGATCGTCATGCGCCACCGTCAGCGATCCCGCCAGATGCCCGCCCGCCGAAAAGCCGCAAATGCCGAGCTTCGCCGGGTCGATGCCATAGCGCGCGGCATTGGCGCGGATCAGCCGCATCGCGCGCTGCGCGTCCTGCAGCGGCACGTCCTGCGGGTTGTCCCAGCCTTCGCCGGGCAGGCGATAGGCGAGCGCGAAGACGGTGATGCCGGCGGGGTTCAGCGCCTTCGCCACGTCGATCCCCTCATTCTCGATCGAGACGAAGCCGTATCCGCCGCCGGGGATCGACAGGACGGCGGTGCCATTGGGCCGGGCCGGGCGGAACACGCCGACCTCCGGATCGGACACGCCGCGCAGCCAGAGTTCGCGCAGGTCGGGGCGGCCGTTCATCGATGGGGCATAGGTCGGCAGCGTGGCGCGGGCGCCGGGCGCGCGGCCGGGCCACAGGCGGAAATGTTCGCGCGGGGGCCAGGGGGTGAGGCGTTCGCCGCCCGGCACGGGTTGCGCCGTCTGGGCCGCCGCCTTTGCCGCCAGGGGCAACGCCAGGCTCGCGCCCAAGATGGTCCGCCGGTCGATCATCCACTCCACTCCCTGTTCGTCTTCCCACAGCCTAACTGCCCGGAGCGTGGAGGAAAAGCGAGGCTTCGACCAAAGCGCTCGACAATCGGCAGCGGGTCGATAGACCTTTGCGAAGTCGGCGGGAGCCGCCGCGTATCGGGGGGATTTCGAGTGAAGCGTTTTGCCGTGGTGAAGGCGGTCGCGTTGGCGGCGGCGGGGTTGCCGGCGCTTGCCTGGGCGAGCGAAACGCCGCTCTATCAGCCGGCACCCGCGTGGGTCAGTGCGCCGCCCGCGATCCCCGCGACGCCGGTCGACGAACTGCCGCCGCTGGTCCTGCTCGATTTCCAGAAGCGGATCGAGGGCGACCGGCTGACCTCCTATGTCCATCAGCGCACCCGGATCGCGAGCGCTGAGCTGTTGTCGCAGGCGGCGACGCTGACGCTGCCATGGGCGCCGGACAAGGGCGACCTCATCATCCATGGCCTGACCATCCTGCGCGGGGACCAGCGGATCGACCTGTTGGCCAAGGGGCAGAAATTCACGGTCCTGCGCCGCGAACAATCGCTGGAGCAGCGCGAGCTGACCGGTATCCTGACCGCGACGCTGGCGGTCGAGGGGCTGGAGGTCGGCGATCAGCTCGACCTGCGCTTCTCGGTCACGGGGCGCGATCCGGCGCTGGGCGGACGGGTGCAGGACGTGGTGCCGTTGCCCGCGCTGCCGCTGCGCATCGGGGCCGGGCGGGTGCGCTACCTGTGGTCCAGCGACAGCGCGCCCAAATACAAGATTCTGGCGGACGGCGTGACCGCGACGCCGGTGCGCAAGGGCAACCTGACCGAGCTGACCCTGGCGATGCCTGCGCCCAAGCCCAAGGACATGCCCGAGGATGCACCGGCACGCTATCGCCGGCCGCCGCTGATCGAGGTGGCGAGCTTTGCCGACTGGGCCGATGTGTCGCGGACGTTCGTGCCGCTGTACAAGACCGACGGGCTGATCACGCCGGGCAGCCCGCTGGCGAACGAGGTCGCCGCGATCCAGAAGGCGGACGCGACCCCGATCGGCCGGGCGCAGCGTGCGCTGGAGTTGGTGCAGGACAAGATTCGCTATCTCGCAGTCGGGATGGACGGTGGCAACTATGTCCCGCAAACCCCTGCAAAGACATGGGAAGTCCGCTACGGCGACTGCAAGGCCAAAACGCTGATGCTGTTGGCGATGCTGCACGCCATGGGGATCGAGGCGGAGCCGGTGGTCGCCAATGTCGGGCTGGGCGATGCGGTGCCGGAGCGGTTGCCGAGTGCAGCGGCCTTCAACCATGTGTTCGTGCGTGCGACGATCGATGGGCAGGTGTTGTGGCTGGACGGGACGGGGAGCAACGCTCGCCTGCCCGATATCCGCGACACGCCGGGGGTTGGCTATGTCCTGCCGATCCGTACGGCCGGCGCGACGCCGATCCTGATCGAAACGCATCCCAATGCCCGCCCGATCGCCAGCGTGACGATCGTGGCGGACGAAAGCAGCGCGCTCGACCTGCCCAGCCCGATCGAGGTTACGATGGTCACGCACGGCCCGATGGCGGCGCAGCTGCGTGCGGCCAAAAGCCTGATCGGGCCGAACGAACAGCGCGATTTGATTTCCACCATCCTGCAGCAAGCGGTCGGCGAGGGGCAGTTCGCCGACGGCACGATCACGCCCGATGCGGCGAGCGGCGATGTAGTGGTGCGCGCGAAGGGGGTGGTCACCACGAACTGGAGCATCGAGGATCGGCGGCGCAAGCGGTCGCTGGGCGGGCAGTTGGCCGACATGAACTTCGCACCCGACCGCAGCCGGCCCGACTGGAACGCCATTCCCGTCGCCGGGTCGCCGCCGATCGGTCTGGAGCGGCATGTGCGGGTGAAGTTGCCCGAGGGCGGGCGCGGCTTCACGCTGGAGGGGACGGCGGATGCCGACCAGCGGCTGGCGGGTTTCGTGGTCAAGCGGACGACTCGGCTGGCCGGCGGGACGATCGCCATGGACGAGCGCTTCGACGCCACCGGTGCCGAGGTGCCGGCAACGCGGATCGCGGCGGAGCGCGATGCGGTGGCGACCGCCAAGGCCAATGTGCCGCGCGTCGTAGCACCAGTCGACACGCCGCGCCGCTGGACGCTGGACAGCGCGACGCTGGCCAAATCGAGCCAGGTGCAGGCGATCCGCGCCATCTTTGGCAAGGCGATCGCCGCCGATCCCGAGGAGATGAGCGGGTATCAGAGCCGGGCCGCCTTCGAATCCGGGATCGGCAATCATCGCGCGGCACTGTCCGATCTGGACAAGGTGACCGCGAAGGAACCCACGGTCGAACTCTATCTGGCGCGGTCCGGGGTGCAGTCGAACCTGGGGGACCTTCCCAAGGCGCTGGCCGATGCCGAACGGGCGCGCGCCCTCGATCCCGCAGCCGAAGGTGCGATCGAAGCGGTGGCGGAAACCCGTGCGGCGATGGGTGATCTGAAGAGCGCGATCGTCCTGCTGGACGAACGCATCGCGGCGGGCGGCGAATCGCGGGCGTCGCTGCGGGAGAAGAAGGCGGAACTGCTCGGCGAATTCGGTGATCCGAAGGAGGGGATCGCGCTGTACGACACGCTGATCGCCGCCAAGCCGGGCACGCCCACCCTGTTGAACGGGCGATGCTGGGCAAAGGGAACGCGCAACGTCATGCTCGACACGGCGCTGAAGGATTGCACGAAGGCGATCGAGCTGAGCGACGATACGCTGCAGGCGCTCGATAGCCGGGCGTTGGTCTGGTATCGCATGGGGCGCTATCCCGAGGCGTTGGCCGACCTTGATACCGTACTGGCCGCCGATCCTGACATGGCCAACAGCCTCTACCTGCGTGCGGCCGTCTACAAGGCGACGCAGCGTGATGCGGAAGCGGCGGCCGACCTGGTACTGGCGCGCCGGATCGATCCTACGGTCGACCGGCAATATGCGCGGTACGGGTTCAAGATGTAGGGCGCTGCCAGTCCAAACGAAAAACGGCGGGGGATCGCTCCCCCGCCGTTTCGGTATCCGGGCTGTGTCGACCGGTCAGTCGAACATCTTGCCGAACGCGCGCTTCGCACGGTTTTTCCACGCGCCGCGGTGATATGCGTCCGAGGCGAGGAGCGGCATGACCGACCCGGCTTCGGCGAAGACCATCTGTTCGAGCGCGGTGTCGACCTTGCCCCAGCTGGCCGCTTCCTTCAGCGTCGACGACGAGCAGGCACCATCGCGCACGTCGGCAACGGTGATCTGCACCGCGTACTTGTGCATCTCGACATCGTCATGGCCGAGGATTTCGGCGCAGACGACGGTGTCCTGGATGAAGTTCTTCGGCACGCCGCCGCCGATCATCAGCAGGCCGGTGGTGCCGGCCTTGATCTTGATGTCGGTCAGTTCGCGGAAGTCGGCGATGGCGTCGAGCACCATGTACGGCTTGCCTTCCTTCGCACGGTCGACCTGGTGCTTGACCAGGCCGAAGCCGGCCGAGCTGTCGACGAACGCTGGGCAGAAGATCGGCACGTCATGCTCGTAGGCGAGCTTGACGAGGCTGTTTTCCTTCTTGCCGTGCTCCGACAGATACTTGCCCATCTCGCGGATGAACGCGCGCGACGAATAGGCCTTCGGCTCGAGCGAATTGGCGATCTCACCGATGGTGTGGTCGCAATCCTGCAGCTGCTCTTCGTCGATATAGGTGTCGTAGATGCGGTCGATGTAGAGCGAGCGCAGCACGTTGTCGTCGGGGATTTCCAGCGCCTGATAGTGCTTGTGGCCAAGCCCTTCGAAGAAATCCATGTCGACGATCGACGCACCGGTCGCGACCACGCCGTCGATCATGTTCGAGCGCAGCAGTTCGGCGTACAGGTCCATGCAGCCGCCGGCCGAGGTCGACCCGGCGATCACGAGGAAGATCGAGCAGTCCTTGTCCTCCAGCATCTGGTTGTAGATGCGGGTGGCGCGCGCGAGGTCGCGGCTGGTGAAGCTCATCTTGCCCATGGCGTCGATGATCGGGCGGGCGTCGAACTTGGTGATGTCGACATGCTCGACGGTGGTCGAAAGCAGTTCCGCCTTGCGGGTGTCGTTGATCGTCGTGTCGGTCATGATGGTCCCATCATCATCGATAAGCCGTCGTCGTTATGGGGACGCGGAAACCCGGTTTAGCCTCCTGCCCACGGATGCGGGAGGAGCCGATGGCGGTCGCATAGCGGCAAAGCCATGCAAAGCCCACCCCCGGCCCCTCCCGCAAAGTGCGGGAAGGGGGAGGTGGTCGGTTAGGGGAGGCTGGTTACAGCTTGACGACGTTGTTCGACACGAACGCCGGAACAGGATCGAGCTCGATATACATCGACTCCATCGGTTCGTCGTCGGTCGCGACGGTCTCACCATTGCCGAAACCGTTGAACGCAGTGCGCATGGCCGAACCATAGGCACCGAGCATGCCGACTTCGAAATAGTCGCCGCTGCGCGTATCGGCCGGAAGCGGGAACGGGCCCTTCATCTGGTCGATATCGTCGCAGGTCGGACCCCAGAAGCTGAAGTCCATGTCGCGGGCGTCCGATTCCGGCTGCCGCAGCAGCTGCACCGGATATTTCCAGCCGATATGCGCCGCGTCGAACAACGAGCCATAGGCACCGTCGTTGATGAACAGCTCGGCACCGCGGCGATGTTCAACGCGGACGACGACCGAGGCATATTCGGCGCACAGCGCACGACCCGGTTCGGCCCAGAGTTCGGCCGAATAGCTGACCGGCAGGCTTTCGAACGCGCGGTGGATCGTTTCGAAGAAACGCTCCAGCGGCGGCGGGGTCATGCCCGGATAGCGCGACGGGAAACCGCCACCGACATCGATCACGTCGACGGTAACGCCCGCATCGACGATGGCGGCGCGCACGCGCTCCATCGCATTGGCGTAGGCGTCGGGGGCCATCGTCTGGCTGCCGACATGGAAGCAGATGCCTAGCGCATCGGCGACCTGGCGGGTCGCCATCAGCAGCTGCCGGGCGTCCGCCTGGCCGACGCCGAACTTCGACCCGAGCGACAGCTTCGCATATTCCGACGACACGCGCATCCGGACGCAGAGCGTCAGGTCGGTCGCGCCGTCGGTCGCGGCGACGATCTTATCCAGCTCATCCATGCTGTCGAGCGAGAAGGTGCGCACGCCATGCTCGAAATAGGCTTCGGCAATCGCTTCCGGCGCCTTGATCGGGTGCATGAAGTGGCAGGTCGCTTCCGGCAGCGTCGCCTTCACCAGACGCACTTCGCCGATCGACGCGGTGTCATAGTGGACGATGCCGTTGTCCCACAGGACACGGAGCAGATCTGGCGACGGATTCGCCTTTACCGCGTACATCGAGCGTCCCGGAAACTTCTCTACGAAGAATCGGGCTGCGCGCGCTGCGGCGTGCGGGCGAACGAGCGTGACCGGTTCGACCGGTCGGCGCTCTGCAATGTCGATCCCGCGCTCGAAGGAGGAGTCACGGGCGATAAAGGGGGCAGCTAGCCCCAGCGCGCTATAGTGCTTGGCCAATTCAAGGGACCTCCAATTGCCTTTCGGCATACGGTGACAAAAGCTGCCTTGCGGTTGGAAGTCCCATGGGGCAGCGGAGGCGCGATCTATGACCGACAAACCTTGATGTAAAGTGTTTGTGCGGCGGAAAGTGCAATTTATGACGATTATGCGACAACCCACCCGAGCCGGCGTCCGCGATGCCGCCGCAAAGATCGCGGAAATCCTGCCGCCGTCACCGTTAATGGTACGGGAAATCAATGGCTTGGCCGTAGCTTTCAAGCTGGAGGCGTTGCAGCCGGTCGGCGCGTTCAAACTGCGCGGCGCATGGCATCGTTTGACCGCTCTGGACGACGAATCGCGGGCGCGTGGCGTGGTTGCGTTCTCGTCGGGCAATCATGCGCAAGGGGTCGCGTGGGCGGCGAAACGGCTGGGCATCGCGGCGACGATCGTGATGCCGTCGGATGCCCCGCAGGCGAAGCTGGCGGCGACGTTGGCGCTGGGCGCGGAGGTCGTCCGCTATGACCGTGCGACCGAGAGCCGGGAGAAGATCGCGGCGCATCTGGCCCATGCGCGCGGCGCGGTGCTGGTGCCGAGCTTCGATGATGCGTGGGTGATCGAGGGGCAGGGATCGGCGGGGATCGAGGCGGCGGCGCAGATGGCGGCGGCAGGGCTGCCCGCGCCGACGCGCGCTGTGGTGCCCTGCGGCGGCGGTGGATTGGCCGCCGGGGTCGCGCTGGCGCTGCCCGACGCAGAGGTGGTGACGGTCGAGCCGGAGGGCTGGGACGACATGCGCCGCAGCCTGGAGGCGGGATGGATCGAACCGGTGGGCGATGCGCCGCCGCCAACCGCCTGCGACGCGCTGCAGACCATGCGCGTGGCCGAGCGGACGTTCGACGTGCTGTCGCGGCGTGGGGCGACCGGGGTAGCGGTTAGCGAGGGGGACATTGGCGAGGCGCAGCGCTGGGCGATGCGGCACCTGCGCACGGTGGTCGAACCGGGTGGCGCGGTCGCACTAGCCGCGATCCTGTCGCGGCGGGTGGCGGTGGTGCCGGGGACGCTGGTGCTGGTGTCCGGCGGCAATGTCGATGCCGCCGCCTATGCGAAGGTGCTGGCGGCATGACGCAGGGGCCGGCGGGGACGCTCCTCGCGATCCTGATGCTGGTTGCGGGGTTGCTGGTCGTGTTCGGCGTCAGGATGATCGCGCGAGGTGAACGGCGCAACGGCAGCCTTATGATCGTGTGCGCCGTCGTGATGGTCGGGAACGTCGCGATCTGGACGGTGTAGCGATCAGTTCACTGGGCGCCGGGGCGGTTTACCCGCTGCGACAGCGCCCGTTCGCTATTGCCGGCATTGGCCGCGTCGATCTGCGCCCATTCCGCCTTGGTGTGGCAGATTTTGCGCGTCATGTTGGACCCGAGCGGGACTTCGCGGCGGCAGATGGGCTTTTCCGGCGGCTGGGCCGGGGCGGCAGGTGCCTGGGCGGTACCGAGAATGAGCAGGAACGTCAGCATGTTGCGGGTCGTCCAACAAGAGGATGTCGGTGGCATCCTATGTCGGCGATGCAATATGGCAAGCATGTTTTCGTAGGAGGGCGCGACGCGGCAGAGCCGCGTCGTCGGTCGTCGCTGGCGCGACGCCGGCCGGGCTCGCCGCCGGGCGCGGATTAGCGGCGCTAATCCGCTGCGGCGAGCCTCACTTGATCGGCGAGTTCGGGTCCAGCCGCATGTCCAGATACTTGTCCACGCTGCCCATCAGTTCGGGCATTTCGTTCTGGAAGAAATGGTTCGCGCCGGGGATCACGTCGTGATGGATCGTGATGTGGCGCTGGGTGCGCAGCTTGTCGACCAGCTTCTGCGTGGCGACCGGCGTCACCACCTCGTCCGCGTCGCCCTGGATGATGATGCCCGACGAGGGGCAGGGCGCGAGGAAGGTGAAGTCGTACATGTTGGCCGGCGGCGCGATCGAGATGAAACCGCGGATTTCGGGGCGGCGCATCAGCAGCTGCATTCCGATCCACGCGCCGAAGCTGACGCCCGCGATCCACGTCGTCTGCGCTTCGGGATGGAAGCTCTGCACCCAGTCGAGCGCGGACGCCGCGTCCGACAGTTCGCCGACGCCATTGTCGAACGTGCCCTGGCTCTTGCCGACGCCGCGGAAGTTGAAGCGCAGGGTTGCGAAACCGCGCCGCTGGAACGTCTTGTAGAGTTCCTGGACGATGCGGTTGTTCATCGTGCCGCCCGACGAGGGGTGCGGGTGCAGGATCATCGCAACGGGCGCGCGCGGACGCGGGGCGGGGGCGAAACGCCCTTCCAGTCGACCTTCGGGTCCGGGGAAGATGACTTCGGGCATGGGGCGTCCTGTTATGATCTGGGCGCGCGGATGGCGCGGCGGGAGTTGCCGGCTATATAGGCGGACGCAATCGGAACGGAAGTGTTTTGACGACCCGCATCTATCTCGACCATGCCGCGACCACCCCGATGCGGCCCGAAGCGATCGCCGCCGTAGCCGAGGGCATGGCGCGCTGGGCCAACCCGTCGAGCCCCCATGCCGAGGGGCGCGCTGCACGGCGGGCGCTGGAAGATGCACGCGCGTGCATCGCCAGCGCGCTGGGCTGGGACGGGGAAGTGATCCTGACCAGCGGGGCGAGCGAGGCGTTGGCCATCGCGCTGCGAGGCCACGATGCGGTGGCGTCGAGCGTCGAGCATGATGCGGTGCTGCGCGTGGTCGAGGGCGAGCGGGTGCCCGTCGGTGCGGATGGGTTGATCGAGCTTGCTGCCTTACCGGACGGTCGCCGCGTAGCGGTGCAGTCGGCCAATAGCGAGACTGGCGTGTTGCAACCGCTGGCCGAAGTGGCGGCGCTTGGGGGCGTGCTGGTCGCCGATTGTTCGCAGAGCGCGGGCAAGCTGCCCTTGCCGCCCGCCGACCTGATCGTGGTGTCGGCACACAAGCTGGGCGGGCCGCCGGGGATCGGGGCGCTGCTCGTTCGCGACTTTGCGCTGCTGACGCCGACCGGCGGGCAGGAGCAGGGCTATCGCGGCGGGACCGAGAATTTGCCGGGGGCGCTGGGCTTTGCCGCCGCGCTGGAGGCGCCTCGCGACTGGTTCGAGCGGGCGGCGGTGTTGCGGGCCGACCTCGACGCGAGGATTCGTGCCGGGGGTGGGGAGATCGTCGCGGACGCTTCCCCCCGGATCGCCACCATCGCCGCCTATCGGCTGCCCGGACGGTCGGCGGCGGCGCAGCTGATGCGGCTCGACAGCGCCGGCTTTGCGGTGTCGGCGGGAAGCGCCTGTTCGTCCGGCACGCTGAAGACCAGTCACGTCCTGTCGGCGATGGGGATGGATACTAAGGCGGCGAGCGAGGTGATCCGGGTGAGCTTCGGGTGGAACACCACGGCGGCGGAGATCGACGCTTTTGCCGCCGCGTGGAGCGCGATGGCGTGACCTATCTCGATTATCAGGCGACGACGCCGCTCGCGCCCGAAGCCTTTGCCGCGATGGTGCCGTGGCTGCGTGACCAACACGCCAACCCACACTCCCCCCACCGCGAAGGTCGCCGGGCGAAGGCGGCGGTCGAGGTAGCGCGCGGGCAGGTGGCGGCGGCGCTGGGTGCGACCGGCGGGCGGCTGTTCTTTACCAGCGGTGCGACCGAGGCGGCGAACTGGGCGATCACCGGCACGTGCGCGCGCGTTGGTGGCAAGCGGCCGAAAGTCGTGACGATCGCGACCGAACATGCCTGCGTCCTCGACACCGCTCGGGCGCTGGCGGCGGAGGTCGTGGTGCTGCCGGTCGGGCCGGACGGGCTGGTTGATCGCGATGCGGCACTGGCGGCGATCGACGACCGGACGGCGATCGTCGCGGCGATGCTGGTCAATAACGAGATCGGCGTGGTGCAGCCGATCGCGTGGCTGGGTGAGTTGGCCCGCGCGGCGGGGGCGGTGATGTTCTGCGACGCGGTGCAGGGGTTCGGGCGGGTCGACTTGGCCGTGGATGCCTGCGACCTGATCGCGGTTTCGGCGCACAAGGTGTATGGGCCGAAGGGGGTCGGCGCACTTTGGGTGCGTGACGGCATGGAGCCGGCGGCGATCCTGCATGGCGGCGGGCAGGAGGGGGGCTTGCGGTCGGGTACGCTCAGCCCAGCGTTGTGCGCCGGGTTCGGTGTGGCGGCGACGTTGCTGTCGGTCGAGGATCGGGCGCAGGTCGAGCGGCTGTGGGGCATTGCGCGCATGGTCCTGTCTGCGCCGGACTGGGTGCTGAACGGCAGCGCGGAGCAGCGCTGGCACGGCAATCTGAACGTGCGGATGGACGGCCTCGACGTCGCGCGGTTGATGAGCGAGTGCCGCACCATCGCCTTTTCCGCAGGGTCGGCCTGTTCCAGCGGATCGGGGCGCAGCAGCCATGTGCTGCGCGCGCTGGGGCTGAGCGAGCGGGAGGCGCGGTCGTCGGTGCGGATCGGTTTCGGGCGGTACACGCAGGAGGAGGAACTGGTGCAGGCATTGCAGACGATCGACCGGGCCGCGCGGGGGCAGCGATGATCGTTCGCTTCGTGCGTGCCGATGGCCGGGTGGAGGAAGCGCGGGGCGCGGGCGGCGACCGGCTGCTAGATCTGGCGCAGGCCTATCACCTGCCGCTGGAGGGGACGTGTGGCGGGCAGATGGCGTGTTCGACCTGCCACGTCATCGTCGATCCCGCCGATTTCGCGCGCTTGCCGCCCGCAAGCGAGGAAGAGGAGGACATGCTGGATTTCGCCGAGGGCGCGGTCGCGACCAGTCGGCTGGCGTGTCAGATCGTGCTGGACGAGTCGCTCGGCAACCTGACCGTACGTGTGCCGGCCGCGGCGCGCGACGCGCGGCGGTAGCGTTCTACCAGCACCACCACCACGGCACCGGCGGTATAGGCGATGAAATCCTGGGGATCGAACCCACTGCCGAGGACGATCCGCGCCCAGCGATTGTCCGCCAGACCGATATGGTCGAGAAAGTGGACATACTGGCCGAATTCGATCGCAATGGCGGTCAGCAAGGCGAGCAGCGTCGCGGGGAGCACGCCCAGCCGGGTGATCGCCCGCAGCCCGGCATAGACCAGCACCACCGCCAAGGCATCGCCGACATAGGGGCGCACGATCGCGTCGCGCACGAACATCGCGATCAGGACTTCGGTCAGCAACAGCGCCAGGGTGAGCACGGCATAGCCCCTGTCGAACCGCATCCTGTTTCTCCCCGGACCCTGCCGCGCCATGGCGTGCGACAGGCCGCGATGCAACCGCTTGCCCCGGCATGGCCCCGCAGCTTAAAGACCCGCGATGACCGTGAACGTCGATATGGGGACGGACCCGGCGGGCAAGACCGTCCCCCTTGATCTGGAAGAATTATTGGCCACCCGCCTGCTGGTGCAGGGCAATTCGGGATCGGGAAAGTCGCATCTGCTGCGCCGGTTGCTGGAGCGCAGCGCCGGCCATGTGCAGCAGGTGGTGATCGATCCCGAGGGCGATTTCGTGACGCTGGCCGGCGCGTACGGCCATGTCGTGATCGAGGCCGCCGACCATAGCGAGCGCGAGGTCGCGAAATTCGCCACCCGTGCCCGCGAGCATCGTGCGTCGGTGGTGCTGAGCCTTGAGGGGCTGGAGGCGGAGGGGCAGATGAAATGCGCCGCGTCGTTCCTGAATGCGCTGTTCGATGCGCCGCGCGAACATTGGTATCCGGCGCTGGTGGTGGTCGACGAGGCGCAGCTGTTCGCGCCGGCCGGCGGTGGCGAGGTGGTCGAGGAAGTGCGCCGCGCCTCGCTGTCGGCGATGACGAACCTGATGTGTCGCGGGCGCAAGCGCGGCCTTGCCGGCGTGATCGCGACGCAGCGGCTGGCGAAGCTCGCCAAGAACGTCGCGGCCGAGGCGTCGAACTTCCTGATGGGGCGCACCTTCCTCGACATCGACATGGCGCGCGCCGCCGACCTGTTGGGCATGGAGCGGCGACAGGCGGAGGCGATCCGCGACCTGCAGCGCGGGCATTTCCTGGCGCTCGGCCCGGCAGTGTCGCGGCGACCGCTGTCGGTCAAGATCGGGCCGGTGCAGACCTCGGCACGCAGCGGCAGTCCGAAACTAACCCCGCTGCCGACCGCGCCGGTGGCGGATATCAAGGGGCTGTTGCTGGCCCCGGTCGAGGCGATGTTGCCGCTGGGGCCGCCGATCCGGCACGTTGCCGCGCCCGAGGCGGTGGAGGCAGCGATCGCAGCGCCACCACGCGCCAATGTCGCCCCCGATTTGCCGGAGCGATCGGCGGACGAAACCGACACGATCGTCGCCGACGTGCTGCGCGCACTGGTCGAGGATGAGGGCGAGCAGCAGCGTGCAGCGGCAGTGCTGTATCAGGATTTCGACGTGCGCTGCCGCATGGTCGGCCTGGCGCGCCCGCCGCTCGACCTGCCCGCGTTTACCCGGCGGCTGGCCTGTGCGCGGGCCGGGATCTACGACGCGCCGGACGCGGAATGGGCGCAGGCGCTGGCGATCGCCGATGTGCTGCCCGACGATATGCTGGGTGCGTTCATGCTGATCGCGCGGGCAGCGCGCGAGGGGCGACCGTGCCCCAGCGATGCCGCGATCGCGAGGACCTATGGCACCAGTTCGCTCGGGCGGGTGAAGCGGATGCTGGCCTATATCGAGGGGCGCGACCTGTTGGTCTGCCGGGTCGATCTGGCGGGGAAGCGATCGATCGCGTTGCCGCATCTGGGGTGGACGACCGAAGCGGCCGAGGCGGCTTAACGATTCTCCCCGCTGTGCGGGGAGGGGGGACCATGCACAGCATGGTGGAGGGGGGCGTCGTGGAGGGGGGCGTCGGCATTCACTACGGTTGCGTTGCGTGGCCAACCCCCTCCACCAGCCTGCGGCTGGTCCCCCTCCCCGCAAAGCGGGGAGGAGCTTAGGGCCGTGCGTATCGGTCCTTCAGCAACCGCCACGCGGCGCGCAGGCCGTATGCTTCGCCGCCCTTCGCCCGGCCCGGTTTCGCCGTCGCGCGCCACGCAAAGGTGTCGAGATGCGCCCAGACCGTGCCCGGCGTCACGAACCTCCGCAGGAACAGCGCGGCGGTGACCGCGCCGGCCATGCCGCCTTCGGGCGCGTTGACCATGTCGGCGATGTCCGACTTCAGCATGTCGTCATAGCCGTCCCATAGCGGCATCCGCCACAACGGGTCGCCCTCCGCCATACCGGCCGCGAGGAGGTCGGCGGCCAGCGTTTCGTCATTGGCGAACGTCGCGGGCAGGTCAGGCCCCAGCGCGACGCGCGCGGCGCCGGTCAGCGTCGCAAAGTCGATCAGCAGTTCGGGCGTTTCCTCGCACGCGCGTGTCAGCGCATCGCCGAGGATCAGCCGCCCTTCGGCATCGGTATTGGTGTTCTCGACCGTCAGCCCCTTGCGGCTGTTCAGCACGTCGCCCGGACGGAAGGCGTCGCCCGACACGCTGTTTTCGACCGCCGGGATCAGCAGATGGAGCCGGACGGGCAGGTGCGTTTCCATCACCAGCCCCGCGAGCGCCAGCGCATGCGCCGCGCCGCCCATGTCCTTCTTCATCAGCCGCATGCCGGCCGATGGCTTGATGTCGAGGCCACCGCTGTCGAAGCACACCCCCTTGCCGACCAGCGCGACCTTCGGATGCGCCGGATTGCCCCACACCAGTTCGATCAGGCGCGGTTCGCGACCCTTCGCGGCTGCCTTTCCGACCGCATGGATCATCGGATAGCCGGTTTCGAGATCGCGGCCGGAGGTGATGGTGACGGTCGCGCCATGTGCTTCGGCGAGCGCCTTCGCTTCGACGGCGAGTTCGGCGGGGCCGAGATCGGCGGCGGCGGTGTTGACCAGATCACGGACGCGCGCGGTGGCGGCGGCCTGCCGCAGCGCTTCGTCGATCTGCGCCGGATCGCGTGACAGCAGGACGCGCGCGGCGTCGTCCTCCGTCTTCTTGTAGCGGGTGAAGCGATATTGCGCGGTGGCCCAGCCGAGCTTGGCCGCGCCCGGCGTGCCGGTGGCGAGGCGGTAGTTGCCGGGTGGGAGCAGGGCAGGGGGGTGGGCGAGACACCAAGGTGTCAGATTTGCGGTGTCGGCGACGATGGTGACGACCGACCAGTCGTCGGGATGCTCGCCGGGCAGGATGGCGGTCTTGCCCGGTTTCGGGATCAGGCGCTGCGCGGTGACGGCGGCGCGGATGCGGGGCGGTTGCTGCGTCAGCCAAGCGTCATAGCCGGCCGGGTCGATCAGGTGGAGGGTGTGGGCGTCCTGCCCCCGGTCGGCGGTGATCGTCGGTGTCATGGGGTGGATGTAGGACTGACCCATGGATCAGCGCAATCCTCCCCGKSMCGGGGAGGATCTTTAGCTTAGCGGCACGCCGTACAGATCGTGTTCGTCGGCGTCCTCTACTTCGATCTGGACGATATCACCTTGGGCCAGATGACCCGCATCGCGCAGGAACACCTCGCCGTCGATGCCGGGCGCATCGGCAGTGCTGCGACCCGTCGCGCCGCCTTCATCGCCGACTTCATCGATGATGACATCGATCGTCCGGCCGATCTTCGCGGCGAGCTTGGCAGCCGAGATCGCAGCGGTCTTTTCCATGATCCGCGCGTAGCGTTCTTCCTTCACCGCTTCCGGCACCGGATCAGGCAGCGCGTTGGCAGCGGCCCCTTCCACGGGTTCGAAACGGAACGCACCCACGCGGTCGAGCTGCGCCTCTTCCAGCCAGTCGAGCAGATACTGGAAATCGGCCTCGGTCTCGCCGGGGAAACCGACGACGAACGACGAGCGGATCGCGATGTCGGGGCAGATTTTCCGCCAGCCGCGCAGGCGTTCGAGCACCTTCGCATCGTTGGCCGGACGCTTCATCGCCTTCAGGACGTTCGGCGAGGCATGTTGGAACGGGATGTCAAGATAGGGGAGCACCAGCCTTTCGGCCATCAGCGGGATCACGCTGTCGACATGGGGGTAGGGATAGACATAGTGCAGCCGTACCCATGGCGCGATCTGCCCCAGTTCGCGGGCGAGGTCGGTCATGTGCGGCACGACCTCTCGTCCCTTCCACGCGCGGGGCTCGCGGCGGATGTCGATGCCGTAGGCCGACGTGTCCTGGCTGATGACCAGCAGTTCCTTCGTTCCCGCCGCGACCAGTTTTTCCGCCTCGCGCAGGATCGCGTCGGGCCGGCGGCTGGCCAGGTCGCCGCGGATCGACGGGATGATGCAGAACGAGCAGCGGTGGTTGCAGCCCTCCGAAATCTTCAGATAGCTATAGTGGCGCGGTGTCAGCTTCAGCCCGCTTTCGGGGACCAGATCGACGAAGGGCGAGGGGATCGGCGGTGCGGCATCGTGCACCGCCTCCACCACCTGTTCATACTGGTGAGCGCCGGTCACGGCCAGCACCTGCGGGAACCGGGCACGGATCGTCTCCGCCTCCTGCCCCATGCAGCCGGTCACGATGACGCGGCCATTCTCCGCAATCGCCTCGCCGATCGCCTCCAGCGACTCTTCCTTTGCGGAGTCGAGGAAGCCGCAGGTGTTGACCAGCACGACATCCGCTCCGGCATAGTCGGGCGACATCTGATAGCCATCGCTGCGCAGCTTGGTCAGGATGCGTTCGCTGTCGACCAGGTTCTTGGGACAGCCGAGCGAAACCATCCCGACACGGGGGGGCGAGGGAAGACGAGTTGCCATGATCGGCTGGCTATATAGCGATTTCGCGACAAAACGATAGGGGCGTGCGGTGCCGGCCCTTATCGCGTTACCACTTCGACGATCGTGTCGCCGCTCTGGAGGGTCTGGACTTCGGGACTGTCGAACCGGAGCTTGCCGTTGCCGCGATAGACGCGCAGGCCAAGCCCGGTCGTGATCGCCGACAGTGGCTTGCCGACCTCGTGCGGCGCCACCGGCCGTTCGGCCAGCGCGACCGGCCCGCCGATCGAGGCGAGGTCGAGCAGATAATCGGCGATATGTGGCCCCTTGCACGATCCAGCGAGCAGCAGCCCGGCAAAGCTGACCGGGTTGATGACCGTGGTGGCCCCGGCGGCGCGGGCGGGAAATTCATTGTCCTCCGCCTTCACGATCACGCTGATCGTCAGGTCGGGGGCAAGGTGCCGGGCGGTCAGCGTCACCAGGATCGAGGTGTCGTCGCGGCCCGTCGCGACGATCAGCGCGCGGGCCTTGGCCACGCAGACGTCGTTCAGCGTCGCGTCCCGCGTGGCGTCGGCACGCAGCACGATGCAGCCGAGCTGCTGTGCAGCGTCGATATTGGTCTGCGCCGGATCGACCACGACGATGCTCCGGGCATCCTCGCCTCGCGCGATCAGTTCGTCGACCGCCTCCGATCCCGTCTTGCCGAAGCCGGCGACGACGATGTGCCCGGTCAGCTTTTCCTGCAACAGCGCCATGCGCCAACGCTCCCACCCGCGCCTGATGACGAATTGATAGGTCGTGCCGATGAACAGCAGCACGACGAACACCCGGATCGGCGAAACGATCAACGCGTCGAAAAGTCGCGCGCGTTCGGTGACCGGCGCGATATCGCCATATCCGGTGGTCGTGATCGAGATCATCGTGAAATAGATGACGTCGATGAAGCTGACCGCGCCGTCGTAATTGTCGCGAAGGCCCTCGCGGTCGAACCAGTGGACGCCGATCGCGATCCCCACCAGCCCCAGCACCGCGACCACCCGCCACAGGATCGACGCCCAGACCGGCAGCGGCGACGATTGCCGCAGGATCGCCCGCCGGCCGGGCGGCTTCACCGGCGCGGCAACCGGGTAAGCGGATCGACCGGCGTGCGGCCCGCGCGCATTTCGAAATGCACCATCGGCCGGTCGGCAAAGCCCGAGTCACCCGACAGCGCGATCTGCTGGCCCTTCTTCACCGCCTGGCCCCGCTGGACCAGCAGCTGGCTGGCATGGCCGTAGACGGTGGTCAGCCCGCCGCCATGGCGAACGATGACTACGCCGCCCAGCCCCGGCACGCCGGTCCCGACATAGGCGACGGTACCGTCGGCCGCCGCGCCGATCGGGGTGTTCATCGGCACGGCGATCTTGATGCCGTCGTTGCGCTCCCCGCTCGCCCCGGCGCCGAAGCGTTTGTAGAGGCGCCCGTCGACCGGCCATGCGAAGGTACCGGGCGTGGTCGTCGGCGGGGCGATCGCGGCGGTCGACGGCAGCACGCGCCGGGGCGAGGTGACCGCCACCGCCGGTTTTTCGTTCGGGCGGATCGCGGGTTCGCCGCCGGTCAGAATATCGTCGATGTCGAGCCGGAACGCGGCGGCGCGTTCGGCGGCGGAGCGCGGCAGGGCTTCGCCGGGGATCAGGACGCGCTGTCCGGTGCGCAGAATATAGGGTTCGCTCAATCCATTGGCGCTGACGATCCGCGACCAGTCGACGCCGTAGGCGCGGGCGATGGCGATGCCCGTCTCGCCCTCATGCACCGTGTGATAGCGCCCGCCGGGAATGGTCAGTCGCTGGCCGGCGCGGATGGTGAAGGGGGCGGGCAGGTCGTTGGCGTGCGCGATCGCTTCCGATCCGGCACCGGTCGCATTGGCGACGCCGCGCAGCGTGTCGCCGGGGCGCACGACATAGCTGCTTTCGGGGATCGTGCGGGCATTGGCGACGACCCGCCGCGCCTCCCAAGCCGGTGGGGGGGAGGGGAGCGCGGTCACGCCATCCCCCTGCTGCGTGGTCGCAGGCGGGGTGTCGGGTGCCGCGATCGGCGGTGCCTGCGGCACGGCGGGGGCGGGATCGTAGCCGGGCGAGGCGGGGATGCAGCCACTGGCAGCGCCCATGACGATCAGCGCCACCGCGCCCCGCGTACCGAACCTCATTACCGCCCCCTTGCCTACCATCCCGGACGCGACCTTAACCATCGCGATCCTTGCGGAAAAGCCGTCAGCGATGGGGCGTCAGCACATCCTGCCCGACATAGCGGCGCAGGACGTCGGGCACGACGACCGACCCGTCGGCCTGCTGGTAGTTTTCCAGCACCGCGACCAGCGTGCGGCCGACCGCCAACCCCGATCCGTTGAGGGTGTGGACGAAGCGCGTCGCCTTCTCCCCCTCCGGGCGATAGCGCGCGTTCATCCGGCGCGCCTGGAAATCGGTGCAGGTCGAACAGCTCGAAATCTCGCGGTAGCGCTGCTGCCCGGGCAACCACACTTCGAGGTCGTAGGTGCGCGCGGCGGAAAAACCCATGTCGCCGGTGCACAGCTTCATCCGGCGGAACGGCAGGACGAGGCGGTTCAGGATATCCTCGGCCGCCTGCGTCATGCGCTCATGTTCGGCGTCCGACTGATCAGGGGTGGTGATCGACACCATCTCCGCTTTTTCGAACTGGTGCTGGCGGATGAAGCCGCGCGTGTCGCGCCCGGCGGCGCCGGCTTCCGAGCGGAAGCACATGGTGAGCGCGGTGAAGCGCAGCGGCAGTTCGCGCTCGGCCAGGATCTCGCCCGCGACGATATTGGTCAGCGATACCTCGGCGGTCGGGATCAGCCAGTGGTCGCCGGTGGTCTTGAACAGGTCCTCGGCGAACTTGGGCAGCTGTCCGGTGCCGTACAGCGCATCGCCGCGCACCAGCACCGGCGGCACGACCTCTTCATAGCCATGGATGCCGGTCAGCGTGTCGAGCATGAACTGGCCAAGCGCGCGGTGCAGCTTCGCCGCCGCTCCCCGGACCAGCGTGAAGCGCGCGCCCGACAGCTTGACCCCGGTTTCGAAATCGAGGCCGATCGCCGGGCCGATCGCGTCATGCTCTTGCGCGTCGAAGCCGAAGGCGGTCGGGTCGCCGACCGTCTTTTCGACGACATTCTCGTCCTCGCCCGCACCCTGCGGCACATCGGCGAGCGGCAGGTTGGGGATCGCCGCGAGCACGCCGTTCAGCTCTTCGCCCAATTCGGCTTCTTCCGCTTCGACTGCCGGCATCCGTTCCTTGATCGCGGCGACCTCGGCCATCAGCGCGGCGGCGGTATCTTCGTCGCGCTTCGCTTTGGCCGCGCCGATCGCCTTCGATGCTTCGTTGCGGCGGGCCTGTGCCACCTGCACCTCGGTCAGCAGCGCGCGACGGCGTTCGTCGAGCGCCACGATCCCGGCCGATCGCGGGTCGAGGCCCCGGCGGGCAAGGGCGGCGTCGAAGGCGGCGGGATCGTCGCGGATCAGGCGGATATCGTGCATGGCCGGGCTATGGCGAGGCACGCGGGGCCATGCAAGCCGCAACCGCCGCGCCCCCCGGCGCGTTCAGCCGCCCACACACCTGCAAGGAGATGGACGATGCGCATTCCCCATGGCGCCTGTATTTTGGTCGCGGACGGTCGCAAGATGCTGTTCTTCCGCAACGAAGGCGATGCGGACGCGCCGAACCTGATTGTCGAGGATCAAAAGCTGCAGGCGAACCCCGCCGACCGTCACCAGAAGACTGATGCTGCAGGACAGGCGTCGTCGACCACCGGCGGCACGATGGGCGAGGTGGATTTTCACCAGCAGGCCGAAGACCGGTTCGCGGCGGAAGCGGCCGAAATCCTGCGCAAGCGGGCGCTCGCCAACGACTTCGAATCGCTCATCATCGTCGCCCCGCCCAAGACGCTGGGCGAGATGCGCAAGCATTATCATAAGGCAGTCAGCGACAAGCTGGCCGGTGAACTCGACAAGGACCTGACCGGCCATCCGGTCGACCAGATCGAAAAGCTGCTCGCCAACGCCTGAACGGTAAGCGCCTGAATGAAAAACGGGGCGCGTGGAGGTTCCACGCGGCCCGTTTTGCTGTCCGGTCGATGCGATCAGGCGGCGTCGCTGCTGGCCTTGCGCGCAAACCGCTTGCGCATGACCAGCGCGGCGGCCGCCCCGCCGAACAGCAGCAGCATCGGCGGCGCGGGCACCGGCGTCGGCGGGCCCGGCGGGGTGTCGCCATTCGAGGACGAAGAG
Organism: Sphingomonas sp. Leaf23; assembly: GCF_001421585.1. Classification (NCBI taxonomy): domain Bacteria; kingdom Pseudomonadati; phylum Pseudomonadota; class Alphaproteobacteria; order Sphingomonadales; family Sphingomonadaceae; genus Sphingomonas; species Sphingomonas sp. Leaf23. Next base: position 377,287 of record NZ_LMKR01000001.1, read on the forward strand.
GTCGAGGTCGACGAAGACGTCGACGCGCTGGTCGAGGCCGAGGAGGCCGACGACGTGCTGGTCGACACGTTGCCGCTCGACGACGTTGAGGTCGACGTCGACACGTTGCCGCTGGACGAGGTGGAGGTGGAGACGTTCCCGCTCGACGAGGTGGAGGTAGACACGTTGCCGCTCGACGACGAGGAAACATTGCCGCTCGACGAGCTGGACACGTTGCCGCTGCTGCCGCCCGATGCGGACGAGGTGCTGCTCGTGCTCGATACGCCGCCGGTGCTGGTGGACGATCCGCCCGCCGAGGTAGAGGTGGAGCCGCTGGTGCTGGAGGTCGACGACACGACGATGCCGCTCGACCCGCCCGATCCGCTGCCGCCGCCGAAGAAACCACCGGCGAAGAAGCCGCCGCCGATCCCGCCGCCGCCGGTGCCACCGACCAGCACCGGGCCGGGGCCAAAGCCACCGCCCGACAATTGCGGCATGTCGGCGTTCAGGAAGGCGGGGGGCAGGGGTACCGGATCGGCCTGGCTGGCGACGGTGACCACGGTCGGCGCGCAGACCGTCTTGGTCCGGGTCACGATCCGTTTGACGATGCGTTTGGGCGCGGGGCGGGCGGCGACCCGCTTGGTGATCGCGCGCTTGGTGATCGCCCGCTTCGTGATTTCGCGGTTGTGCGACGATTCGGCCACATGCACCGCGCCACCGCCGATGACGGCGCCACCGCAGGCACATGCGCACAGTTTCGCCAATGCCATCTTTACCGACATTTCCGCACCACTCTTCCCATAAGACCCTGACGTACGTGATTGCAGCCACGCGCGAGCCTGTCCTGCATCACCAAGGCGAAAGAAACCGTAAAGTTCAAGCCATAATGACCCTGTTGGTACGGTCATATTTGTGAAACCTGCGCCGCGCCAGCACTTCGGTACGGTTAACGTGCCGTAAAGGGACGGACTGCGACAGTAGAACCCTATCGAAAACCGCGACTTGCGCGGTGAACAGATGGTGCATCGTTCCGCAACGCTTGTGGAGCCGCCCCCCGCTCGATATAGGCGCGCGGGACTAGAGAGGGCGACCCTGCGGGCTTCGTAGCGGGACGCCCCCGGGTGGAGACATGGGGATGGCTACGGTTTTGAGCGACACGAAACAACCTCTCGACATGCCACCGCCGCCGGCGAACGACGATGGCACCGGGTATCGTCCCCATGCGGACGAGCCGTTCATGAACCCCCGGCAGCAGGCGTATTTTCGCGCCAAGCTGCTCGCGTGGAAGGACGCCATCCACCGCGAGGCGCAGGACACGCTGGCCCATCTCCAGAACGAATCGCTGCGCGAGGCGGATCTGACCGACCGCGCGTCGAGCGAAACCGACTTTTCGATCGAACTGCGCACCCGCGATCGTCAGCGCAAGTTGATCGCCAAGATCGAGGCGGCGCTGCGCCGGATCGACGATGGCGAATATGGCTATTGCGAGGTGACTGGTGAACCGATCGCGCTGGGCCGGCTGGAAGCGCGCCCGATCGCGACGATGACGGTGGAGGCGCAGAGCCGCCACGAACGGCAGGAAAAGGTGTCGCGCGAAGATTGACGTGAATGAAGCGCGGGGCCGGCAAGACCCCGCGCGCAGGTCGGGTCAGAGCGCCGTCATCTCCTGCTTCACCATCAGCTTGCGCTTCTTGAGCGAGGACAACAGCGACTGATCGGGCGAGGGCCGCTGCGCTTCGGCGGCGATCTGACGATCAAGCGTCGCATGCTTCGTTTCGAGGGCGGTGAGGTGGGCAGACTGCATCGTTGCATCCTCCTGCTTGGCTGTTGGGGGAATGAATAGAACACAGCCGCGCCCGGTTGTCGCCATACCCGTTCGATCATTTTCGACACGACGTGCGAAAATCGCCGACGGGCCGTTGCCAGCGACCGGGCACCAAGCGAAAGTGGCGGGCAATGGACGATTCGGACCTTGAACAGCGCCTGGGGTTGCTGCGTATCGAGCATCGTGATCTCGACGATGCCATCGCCGCGCTTGCCCTCGCGCCGCAGGTCGATCAGCTGCAGATCGCCCGGCTGAAGCGCCGCAAGCTGCGCCTGCGCGATGAAATCGCCGCGATCGAGGACCAGCTGATCCCCGACATCATCGCCTGACCGCCAAAGCGTCGCGTTCAGGGACGCTGGCGCGCGATCATCCCCTTGTCCCGCGGTCGACGGGCGTGGCATCGATGCGGGCATGGAAGCAACCGGAACCGGAACGGTCGTTCATCGCCGACTGATCGACTCGCTCTATGTCGAAGCGATGCTGCTGGCCGATGAGGCGCGGTCCTATTTCAACGATGCCGGGCAGGGGGATCGCGCGCTGCTCGACCCGATGGCGCGGGTCGTGCTGTCGTGCGAGTCGCTGAAGATCACCACCCGGTTGATGCACGTCATCGCGTGGCTGCTGACCCAGCGGGCGATCGACGCGGGCGAGATCGTGCCCGATGTCGACGACGATCCGCTGCGCGCGCTGGCCACGCCGCCGGTGACCGAAGAGACGGTACTGGCGACGATGCCGGAGGGTACGCAGACGCTGATCCGCGCCAGCATCAACCTGTATCGCCGCGCCGAACGGATCGAGCGGTCAAAGGCCAGCCCACCCCCTGCCAGTCCGGCGCGGGCGATGTTCGAACGCCTGGCGATGCAGCTGTAGCGCTATCCGAGCAAACGGCGGCGGGTGGCGTGATATTCCTCCGCCATCCGCGCGATGCGGTCGGCGGCGGGCACGACGGCATTGACGGCGCCGATCCCCTGGCCCGCGCCCCATATATCCTTCCACGCCTTCGCACCCGACCCGAAATTCATCGCCGAGGCATCGCTGTCGGGCAGGGCATCGGGATCGAGCCCGGCAGCGACGATCGACGCGCGCAGGTAATTGCCGTGCACCCCGGTGAACAGGTTGCTGTAGACGATATCGCCCGCGCGGCCATCGACCACTGCCTGCTTATAGGCTGCGACCGCATTGGCTTCGGCGGTCGCGATGAACGGGGAGCCGACATAGGCGAGGTCGGCCCCCGCCGCCTGCGCCGCCAGCACCGCGCCGCCATTGGCGATCGCGCCCGACAGCGCCAGCGGCCCGTCGAACCACTGGCGAACCTCCTGCGTGAAGGCGAACGGATTCAGGCGCCCGGCATGACCGCCGGCACCGGTGCAGACCAGAATCAGCCCGTCGGCACCCTTTTCCACCGCCTTGTGCGCGAAACGGTCGTCGATGACGTCATGCAGCGTGATCCCGCCCCAGCCATGGACGGCGGTGTTGAGATCCTCTCGCGCGCCGAGCGAGGTGATGACGATCGGCACCTTCCATTTGGCGCAGGTGGCAAGGTCCGCTTCCAGCCGGTCGTTCGAGCGGTGCACGATCTGGTTGACGGCGAACGGTGCGGCGGGGCGATCGGGATGGGCGCGGTCGTGCGCCGCCAGTTCCTCGGTAATCCGGTGGAGCCATTCGTCGAGTTGCGCCTGCGGCCGGGCGTTCAGCGCCGGGAAGGACCCGACGATCCCCGCCTTGCACTGGGCGATCACCAGATCGGGACCGGAGATGATGAACAGCGGCGACCCGATGACCGGGATCGTCAGCCTGTCGAACAAGGAAGGAAGCGCCATATGAGTTTCATAGCGCAACGATGTTCGCTGTCCAGTGGTCAGGCCGACAGGTGCTGCGCCAGGATCGACCCGCCGATCGCGATCAGTACCAGTCCGCCGAGAATGCCGGCATAGCGGCCGAGATAGGGGCCGATATGCTTGCCCAGCATTACGCCGATCGTCGCCATCAAGGTGGTGGTGCCGCCGATGACGAGGCACGCGACCCAGATGTTGACGTCCATCAGCGCCAGCGAGATGCCGACTGCGGCCGCATCGATGCTGGTGGCGATGGCCGTCGCGGCGAGACGAAGGTAACTGGTCTTCGCGGTGCCATCGGCGGGGGCGGCATCGTCGGCCTGGCCCCGGATCGCCTCACGCAACATATAGCCACCGACCGCGAGCAACAGGCCGAAGGCGACCCAGTGATCGTAGCTGGCGATCCAGTCGTTGAGCAGGAAGCCGAGCAGCCAGCCGATCGCGGGCGTGATCGCTTCGAAAAAGCCGAAGACGGCCCCCACCTTCAGCGCGTCGGACAGGGTGCTGCGTCGTTCGGTCGCGCCCTTGCCGAGTGCGGCGGCGAAGGCGTCGACGGACAGGCTGGCGCCGAGCGCGCCAAGGGTCAGGATGCCGGGCATGGATGGTACTTTCTGGGCCAGAGTCCGAACGACGCGCATGTCCGTGGCCACGAAGCGTGACATGCGTATCGTTGGTCTCGCCGGGCGGGATATCCCGCTGTCATCGCCATGCACCCGGAGGGGCAATCCTGTTGACGATAACCCCGCGACACCGCGGGTAGCTACTCCCCAAGAGTGGGGTCGCAATATGTTGTGGAGGCTGGAGCCGCAACCCGGAAAATGCGATCAATTCAGTCCGATTGATCGGACGGCTTTATCCGGTCACGACCTGATAGAGCAGTACCGAGTTCAGCACGATCACCGCCGCGCAGATTGTCCAGGCGGCGATGGCGAGTACCGGGCGGTTGGCGAAGTCGCCCATCCGGCTGCGGTCGCCGGTGAAGCGGACCAGTGGATAGACGGCGAAGGGCAATTGCAGGCTCAGCACGACCTGGCTGCCGATCAGCAGCTTCGCGGTACCGCTGTCGCCATAGAGACTGGCTACGACGACCGCCGGGATGATGGCGAGCAGCCGGGTAACGACCCGTCGCAACCATGCGGGCAGGCGGATATTCAGGAATCCTTCCATCACGATCTGCCCGGCGAGCGTGCCGGTGATCGTCGAATTCTGTCCCGAGGCGAGCAGCGCGACCGCGAACAGGATGCTGGCCGCCCCGGCACCCAGCATCGGCGTCAGCAGCTGATAGGCGTCCTGAATCTCCGCCACATCGGTTCGCCCGGCGGTGTGAAAGGTCGCAGCGGCGAGGATCAGGATCGATCCGTTGATGAACAGCGCCAGCATGAGTGCGATCGAACTGTCGATCGTCGCCAGCTTCACCGCTTCGCGCCGCCCCTCCGGACTGCGATCGAAGCTGCGCGTCTGCACGATCGAGGAGTGGAGGTAGAGATTGTGCGGCATCACCGTCGCGCCGAGGATGCCGATCGCGATATACAGCATCGCCGGGTTGGTGACGATCGCGGTCGTGGGGATCAGGCCGTTTGCGATGGCGGCGATCGACGGTTGCGCGAGGAACAGCTCGACCGCGAAACAGCCAGCGATTATCACCAGAAGCGCGACGATGAACGCCTCCAGCTTGCGAAAGCCATATTGCTGGAGCAGCAGGATCAGCATCACGTCGACGGCGGTGATGCACACCCCCCACACCAGCGGGATGCCGAACAGCAGTTGCAGCGCGATGGCGGTGCCGATCACCTCCGCCAGATCGCAGGCGATGATCGCCAGTTCGCATAGTGCCCACAACACCCAGCGGACGGGCGCGGGATAATATTCGCGGCACGCCTGCGCCAGGTCGAGCCCGGTGACGATGCCGAGCTTCGCCGACAGCGATTGCAGCACCATCGCCATGATGTTCGACAACAGGATGACCGACAGCAGCGAATAGCCGAACGCCGATCCGCCGGCGATGTCGGTCGCCCAGTTGCCGGGGTCCATATAGCCGACCGCGACCAGATAGCCGGGGCCGGCAAAGGCGCCGAGCTTGCGCCAGAATTGCCCGGCACCCGCCGGTACCGGGACCGTACGGAAAGATCCCGGCAGGCTGGGCCGCCGTTCGGGAGCGTCGGCGCTGGTCGGAGGGGCCATGCGATACGCTCCCGAATGCAGCGCCTTACGAGGCGTTGCTGGTCTTCAGCGCGCCGTTGACGCCCGCCGGGAAGAAGCCTCCGGCCGACACCGACGCACGGGTCAGGTAATGGATGTTCAGCACCTGTGCCGGCGAGCGGGCAAAGGTCAGGCCGCTGCCGTCGGTCGGCACGATGTTCGACGCGTTGTTGACCGGCTTCACGCCCTGATCGATGTCGGTCACGCCGTCGAGGCTGTCGCGTGCGCCGGACAGCGCCTCGGTCGCGTCGATGATCGACGCGGTGGCGATCCCCTTGCGATACAGCGCGGCGCGGATCAGGCCGGCGTGATACGACTTGGCCGCCACCATGCCCGCCACCGCGTCGACAAACGCCCCCCCGGTCACGCCGGCGGCGATCCCGCGATACGCGCTGACGGCGACGTCGGCGAACACGAACGCGCCCAGCATGACCTGTTCGTCGCTGGCATAGACGTCATAGGTCGCCGAGGCGGTGGTGATCAGCTGCGCCGCACGGGCCAGGTTCGAAAAGGCGCTGGTCGCGGTCACGCCCAGGTCGATCGACGGTTGGGCGATGACCGTCGACCCGATCACGCCCCGCAACAGCGAGACGTGGTTGCGGGTGTCGGCAGCGATTTCGCGCGCGAACTGGCCGAATACCGGATCGGCGAAGGTCCGCTGGCGACCGCCGCTGGCAGTGCCGGCAGTGCCGGTGCCGGTCAGCAGGTTGGCGGACAGGCCGGCGCCCGTCGTGACGACGCTGAAATACTGCGCCTCGATATAGGCGAGGTTCAGAGCGAAGTTCAGGATGTCGGCATCGGTCAGCGGGCTGGCCGTCGGCGTGGGCGTCGCCGAACCGGTTGCGGTCGGCGTCGGGGTCGGCGTCGGTGCCGGATTGCTGTTGTTGCCGCCGCACGCCGCCAGCAGCGACGCGCCGGCTACAACGGCAGACACGCTGCCGGCGTTGCGCAGGAAATCGCGGCGATCGGCGCGGCGGTTGTCGTTGGTGTCGAGCACCGACAGGATCGATTCGTTGGTCATCTGGGTCGCTCCCGAAAGGCTCAGTTCGCCGCGCTGGACTTGATGGCGCCGTTGACGCCGGACGGGAAGAAGCCCCCGGCCGTAACGGCGTTGCGGTTCAGATAGGCGATGTTGAGCACCTGTCCGGTGGTGCGGCCATAGGGCAGGCCGGTGGTGGAATCGAACGGCATGATGTTCGACTGGTCGCCGATCGGGCGCACGCCCTGATCGATGTCGCTGGCGCCGTCCAGCCCGTCACGCGCGTTCGAGATCGCCTCCGTCGAATCGATCAGCGTCGGGGTGGTGAGCCCGCGCATGTACAGCGCCGACCGGATCATCGCCGCGTGATAGGATTCGGCGGCGAGGATGCCCGAGGCGACCTGACGGATCAGCGTATTGGCGATACCGCCGATCGCGCCGCGATAGGCCGTGACGCCGACATCTTCGAACAGGAAGGCTGCGAGCAGGAAATTGTCGTCATTCTCATACGGGTCGAACGTCGCGCCCTGCCCGATCAACCCGGCCGCGCGGGCGGCGTTGGAAAAGGCGCTGGTCGGCGTCGCGCTGATGTCCAGCGTCGGCATGGCGATCGCCACCGATCCCAGCGCGGTGCGCAGGAATTCGACGTGCGCAACCTCATCCTGCGCGATTTCGCGGGCGTAGTTGGCGACGATCGGGTCGGTCAGATTGGCCTTCTTGCCGCCCGTCACGGTTCCCGCCGTCCCCGCGCCGGTCAGCAGCGTCGAGGCAAGGCCGGTGCCGTTGGCGGCAAAGGCATAGAATTGCGCTTCGAGATATTCGAGGTTCAGCGCGAAGTTCAGCACGTCATTGTCGGTGAACCCGCTGGAATTGGTCGCGGTCGGCGTGGGAGTCGGGGTTGGCGTCGGCGAGGGCGTCAGGGACGTGCCACTCCCCCCGCACGAGGTGAGCGCAAGGCCGGTACCGACCGCCGCCACCGCACCGAAGGCGCGGAAAAAGTCGCGGCGTTCCGCGCGTCGGCGCACCCGCGCGTCGAAGGCTGCAACCATCTGTGTCTCGTCGGTCATCTACCGGTTCCCTTAAACCCTTGGCGGTCCCGCTCCCCCTGAATGGCGGAACGACCCGGACCTCTCCCTGATATGCGACCGTGGCCGACCGGCATACCGATTGTGCGTGCTGTATTGGCTGTCGGCCCCCGACGCTACCCCCCAAGGTCCGGGGCGGGGGCGATCGATTCGCGCAGGATCAGGCGATGTTCGTGCGCGATGGTCGCCGGGACGGGGGTTCCGGCCAGCTGGTCGAGCAGCAGCGATGTCGCACTGACCGCCATGTCGAACACCGGCTGCCGCATGGTGGTGATCCGGGGCCAGGTGATGCGGGCGATTTCCGAATCGTCGAAGCCGACGATCGACAGGTCGCGGGGCACGTCGATCCCGGCTTCGCGCGCGGCCATCAGCGCGCCGACCGCCATGTCGTCGTTCTGCGCCAGGATCGCGGTCGGCCGGTCGGGCCGGTCGAGCAGCGTCCGCGCGGCGGCGATGCCCGAATCGAAGGTGAACAGCCCGTCTATCACCCGGCCCGGGTCGATGGCGACACCGGCGGCGGCAAAGGCATCGGCATAGCCGGTCATGCGCGCCGCGCTGGCCGCGTGGGTCGGATCGCCCTTGATGATGCCGATCCGGCGATGGCCCTGCGCCAGCACCGCGCCGGCGACTTCGGCGGCGGCGACCACATCGTCGACCACCACACCGGGCACGATATCGTCGAACCGGGTGGGCGAGATGCGCGCGAACGGCATCCCGATCCCGACCAGTTCGTCGAGGATGCGGCGGCTGTCCGATGCCGGCGGTGCCAGCACCACCCCGTCGATCGCCGCCGAGCGCAACAGCCCGACCACTTCGTCGGCATGGTCGTTGACCGACCGCACGGGCAGCACGACCAGCCGGTAGCGTTCGCCGCGCAGCCGGTCGAGCACACCCATCTGCAGGTCGACGCCGTAGCTGGGCGAGGGATTTTCATAGACCAGCCCGATCAGGTACGACCGCTGCCGCGCCAGCCCCTGCGCCATGATGTTCGGGTGGTAATCGAGCACGCGCACCGCTTCGCGCACCCGGTCGCGCACCGCATCGGTCACATGCGGTTCGCCGTTCAGCACGCGCGAGACGGTTTTCGTCGATACGGCGGCATGGCGCGCGACGTCGACGATGGTGATGCGCCGCGACGGCCGCGATCGGGGGGAATTCATGACCGGCATCTCCTCCACGCTGCCGCGGCCGTGTCAACCGCTCCGATCATCGAACATGACAGCCTCTTCATCTTCCGCCCATCCCCCGTACCGGCCGGATCGGGCACGATACACACGAAAGGATGCGCCGATGGACCGGGCCGATAGTGGATTTGGGCAGCCGCTGCGCCGGATTGCGCTCAGCGCGGTCATCGGTGGTGCCATCGCGTTTGCCGCGTTGAATGCACTCGATGCGACGCCGCCTGCCGTAACGGCGGGGGGGGCGGGGCTGGTCGTCACCAGCCTCGAAACCGGGGGCGCGTCGCAGGTGGCGGGGTTGCGGGTCGGCGACGTGATCGACCGGGTGGACGGGCTGGATGCGCCGACGCCCGCGATGCTGGAGCAGGCCGAGGACGGTGATCTTGCCGTGCTGCATGTCGCGGCAAGGGGTGACGCCGCCGCCCGGACGCTGTTAATGCGGCATCCGGAGGAGGGCCAAGGTGAAGATCCTGATCGTCGAGGACGATGACCAAACCGCGAGCTATATCGCCAAAGGGCTGACCGAGGCCGGGTTCAACGTCGATCGCGCCGCGAACGGTCGCGACGGCCTGTTCCACGCCATCGACGGCGGGTACGACTGTATCGTCATGGACCGGATGCTGCCGCAGATGGACGGCATGGCGGCGGTCGCGGCGATGCGCGCGGCCGGGGTCGCGACGCCGGTCCTGATCCTGTCGGCGATGGGATCGCCCGACGACCGCGTCGCCGGGCTGACCCAGGGCGCCGACGATTACCTGACCAAGCCGTTCGTGTTCGCCGAACTGCTCGCCCGCGTCCGGCTGCTCACCCGGCGGCAACAGGCAGGCGGCCCGGCGGTCGAGACGAAGCTCGTCTGCGACGATCTGGAGATGGACCTGCTTGCCCGGCGGGTGCGCCGGGGGCAGCGGACCATCGACCTGCAACCGCGCGAATTCCGCCTGCTCGAATATCTGCTGCGCCATGCCGGACAGGTCGTGACGCGGACCATGCTGCTGGAAGGCGTGTGGGATTATCATTTCGACCCCGGCAGCAACGTGACCGACGTGCATATCAGCCGGCTGCGGCGCAAGATCGACGAAGGCGAGGAACGCCGCCTGCTCCACACCGTGCGCGGGTCGGGCTATAAGCTGGGGGCGGAGTCCTGATCCGGCGGAGCCGATCGGCGACGTTGCGCTTCGCCATCCTCGTGTTCGCGCTGCAGATCGTCGGGTCGGCGGTGGTCCTGCTGACCGTCCGCACGATCACCGAGCACCGGCTGACCGCCAGTGCCACCGATCAGGCGGCCCGGCTGCGGGCCACGCTGCTGGAAGGATGGGCGTCGGGCGGCGTCGATGCGCTGGCGCGTGCGGCGGAGACGCGGCTGGACCGCAGCGACCGGCCGCAATCGGTCGTGCTGGTGATCCGCCGCGATGGCCGGGTGATGGCGGGCAATGTCGCGGCGTGGCCGCCCAACGTCGCGATCGGCCCGCCGGTCACCGTCGAAATCTTTCGCGTGGCGCGCAACCAGCCCGAAGCGATGCGGGTGATCGGTACCGTCCTGCCCGATGGCACGCGGCTGCTGACCGGCCATGTGATCGAGGGCGAATTGGCCTTTGTCGGCGCGATGGAAGTGGCGATGGTCGCGGCAATGATCGTCGCCCTGCTGCTTGCCGGATTGGCCGGATGGGCGGCGGCCAAACTGATCGCCGCGCGGCTGGGGAGGACGGCGCAGACGGTGGCGGCGGTGACCGCCGGCGATCTCGACCGGCGGGTCGCGCTGGACGGCGGCAGCGATGCGTTCGAGGCGCTGGGACGATCGGTCAATGCGATGCTCGACCGGATCGCGACGCTGGTCGGCGAACTGAAGCTGGCGACCGACGGGTTGGCGCATGACCTGCGCTCGCCGCTCACTCGGCTGCGCGCCACGCTGGAACGCGCGCTGGCGGCAGCAGAGAGCGAGGAGGGGCGCATCGCGGTGCTACGCGCGATGGAGGAGGGCGACCGGCTGCTGGGCATGCTCGACACTGCGCTGCGCATCACGCGTGCCGAGGCGGGGATCGGGCGGGAGGCGTTCCAGCCGGTCGACCTGTCGGCGCTGGTTGCCGACGTCGCCGACATGTTCGAACCACTGGCCGAGGATCGCGGACTGGCGATCGTCGTGGCCGAAGTACCCGCGATCACCGTGCCCGCCAATCGCGAGATGATCGGACAGGCGGTGGCAAATATGATCGATAATGCCTTGAAATATGGTGCCGGTACGATCCGCATGGGCGTTGTCGAGGCCGGTGACGCGGTGGCGATCACGGTTGCCGATGACGGTCCCGGCATCCCCGCCGACCGACGCGGCGATGCGCTGCGTCGTTTCGGGCGGCTGGACGCGGCGCGTACCGAAAGTGGGGCGGGGCTGGGCCTGTCATTGGTCACCGCCGTCGCGCATCTGCACGGCGGTACGCTGGAGCTGGGTGACAATGCGCCGGGGCTGGCCGCGCGGATGACGGTGGCGCGGTAACTGCCCGCCCTTGTGCCGCCGCATTTGCGCGGGACAGTGCAGGGGACATGGGAGACGGGCGATGTTGGCGTTGCTGATGCTGGTACAGGCTGCCGCCGAACCGCCGCTGCGGATCGACCTGAAGCCGCTGATGCCCGATCCCACCTGTCCCCGGAACGCGAACGAGGGCGAGATCGTCGTGTGCGGTGAACGCGATGACGGTCGCTACCGCCTCCCTGCCGTACCTGATCGGCGCTTCGACGAATCGGGCAGGGCGCTGGTTCGTCTGTCGGACACGGCGACGCTGTCGGCCGAGGGGGAGAGTGCGGGCCTTGCCGGCGGTGTCACCATTTCGCGGTTGATGGCGCGGTTGCGGATCGCCTTCTGACGGTGGCGCCGATCCGCCGGGTGGCCTAAGGGCACTTCATGGCAAAGGCAGATCGTCTCGCCCGGCTGGACGACCTCCGGCTGGAACAGGAAACCGAGTATCGCACCGCATTGATCGAGGCGCTGCGCCGCACCGCCGCGGGCAAATGGGGGCTGTTCGATCATCAGGCGGATCGCAAGGCACGCGCCGCGATCGCCCCGGTGATCGACCATCTGGAGGAGCTGGGCGATGCGATCGACGCGGCACGTGACCAGCTGGGCCTGCCGCCGTTCGAGCTGCGCCAGCAATTCCTGAAGTCGCGCGGGCCGGTCGGACCGCAGGCGATGGGCGAGCCGCGACAGGCGCAGGCGTGGCTCGACCGGCTGGCGGCAGAGGAGGGGGCGGCCGGGTAGACCGCCCCGCCGGACTTAGGCGGCCTCCACCCGGCCGCTGCGCTCCAGCTTGCCCCAGCCGACCACGAACCCGCCAATCGCCGATGCGATGGCGCGCAGTACGACCCAGTACATGATCTGGCGGTACACCAGCCGCTGTGCGACCAGCAGGTGCGCGGGATAGCGCGCCTTGTTGCCGTCCAGCCGGTATGCGACCCAGCCGCACGCCACGTCGATCGCGGTGAAGCACAGCCAGTACAGCCCCATCTGCCCGACATCGCCGCTGGTCTGCGCCCAACCATGCTGCGCCACCCGCACCGCCGTGCCGACGATCGACAGAATCAGCGCAAGGTCGATCAGCGGCGAGATGGCGGCGAAGAAGATCTGGAACAGCCACGCCTGCGGCAGTCCGATCCGGGCGAGGCCGCCGGGCTTGCCGGTCATCAGGACGCGGCGATGCTTCCACAGGCATTGCAGCGTGCCGAACGCCCAGCGATACCGCTGCTTGGCCAGCGCCTTGAAGCTCTCGGGCGCTTCGGTCCACGCGACGGCGCGGGGGTCGTAGGTCACGCGCCAGCCGGCCCGCTGGATGGCGATGGTCAGGTCCTGGTCCTCGGCCAGCGTATCCTCCGGATAACCGCCGACGGCATCCAGCGCGGTGCGCCGCCATGCACCGACTGCGCCCGGCACCACCGTCATCGCATCGAACCCGGCGAGTGCGCGGCGTTCGAGATTCTGCGCGGTGATATATTCGACCGCCTGCCAGCGGGTGACGAGGTTCACCCGGTTGCCGACCCGCGCATCGCCCGCGACCGCGCCCAGCTTCGGATCGGCGAACCAGCGCGCCAAACGGGCGATGGTCGTCGGTTCGAACTGCGTATCGGCGTCCAGCGCGATGATGACCTCACCCGCCGCCTGCAACAGTGCGCGATTGAGCGCCGCCGCCTTGCCGCCGTTCACCAGCGTCAGCAGCGTGACGCGCGGATCGCTGACGAAGCGGTCGCGCACGACCTGGCTGGTCGCATCCTTCGACCCGTCGTCGGCGACGATCACCTGCAACCCCGGATAGTCGCTGGCCAGCACGCGGGCGACCGAGTCGGCGATCACGCGCTCTTCGTTATAGGCCGGGATGATGACCGAGACGCTGGGGTGATAGTCGGGCGGGGTCGGCCGCTCGCGCCGCGACTGGAACCATGCCAGCGCCGCCATCAGCACCGCGCGCGCCATGCCGAGGCCGATCGCGAGGTAGAACAGCCACGCCAGGCCGACCGAGATCGCCGCCAGTACGATGAAGATCGCGACATCGGTGCGCACCGCCACCAGGTCGCGCCCGGTCACCGCCGGCATCGCGACCGCGCGCGGCACGCCGACCAGCTGCGATGCGGTCACGAAGTGATAGCCCTTGGCGTTCAGCAGCGCGATGATGCGCGGCAGTGCCTCGACCGTCTGTTGCCGGTCGCCGCCGCCGTCGTGGAGCAGGACGATGTTGCGCGAGCTGTCGGCGCTGACGTCATCGACCTGCTCGACGACCTGCCGGACGATGGCGTCGGTGCCCGGGCGCTGCCAGTCGTTCGGATCGACGTGCAGCCCTACCACGGTATAGCCCAAATCCTGCGCCAGCAGCGCCGGGGCGATTTCGTCCATCGTCGTCGGTTCGGCGTCCCCGAAATAGGGTGCGCGGAACAGCGTGGTCGACCGGCCCGTATAGGCCTGGATCAACCGCTGCGTGGCATTCAGCTCCAGCTTCGTCGTCCGCTCGCCGGTGGTGGCGAGGTTGGGATGGGTATAGCTGTGGTTGCCGATCTCGTCGCCGTCATGAACCATCCGCTGCAACAGCCCCGGATGCTCCAGCGCGTTTTCGCCGACGACGAAGAAGGTGGCCGGAACGCCCGCCTTTTCCAGTGCGTCGAGGATCGGGGGCGTCCAGGTCGCGTCGGGGCCGTCGTCGAACGTCAGCGCGATCGCCTTCGGATCGGTGCCGCCGGTGCGTTGCACGACATAGGGGGTCGGCAGGGCGGCATAGCGTTCGTCGGCGATCATCCCGTTGCGATCGAATTGCAGTGCGCGCTGCCCATCGGTCGGCCGGTTGGTGATGCGCAGCACCTCGCCCGACCCCTCGACATCGACGTTCACCGCGCTTTGCAGCCGGTTGATCCGGGGCACGCGGTCGGCGGTGCGGAATGCGGCAAGGTCGTTCCAGATGCCGGCATCCTCGCTGCCCAGCCGCCACAGCGCCACATCGTCCAGCCCCATCCGCCGGAGTGCCGCCAGCTCGTTCCAGCTGGTGGCCGCGTCCAGCATCCACACCTGGTGACGGCTGCCGCGTTCGTCGTCATAGGTGAAGCCGGCATTGCCGCTCGAGCGGTCGAACCCGATCTGCGCCGACGAATCATGGGCGGCCAGCCACGCTTCCTCGATCGACAGCGCATCGGCGCCGCCGTCGTGCCAGTCATAGGCATAGCTGCCCAGTGCCACGACCAGCTTGTCGCGACCGACCTGGCGCATCGCCTGTTCGACCTGTCCGACGAACCATGGCTGCGACGCGATCGGTCCCGGCGTCCCGCTTTCCCAATGTTCGTCATATGCCATCAGGATCACGCGGTCGGTCGCACGGGCGATGTCGCGCAGCCGCCAGTCGGGATCGCCCGCCGGTGCCGTGACGGCAAGGGTCGCGCCCTTGGGCAGCGCGGCGTGCAGCTGTGCGAGGAAGGCGGGATAGTGAGCGACGGCGGCGGCAGGCAGGCTTTCGTAATCCATCACCAGCCCGGCCGAATGATGGGCCTGCACATAGCCGGCCAGCTGCGAAACCAGCGCCGCGCGCGCCGACGGATCGGCCAGCATCCGCGCGGCACCGGCACCGTCCCAATTCTCGTCGGTCAGGTTCTGCACCATCGGCAGCACCTTGGGCGCATGGCGCGTGCCGGCGAGCAACTGGGCCAGGCGCGGATCGTCGATCGCATGGACCTGCTGCCCGACGACCATGATGAACGCCGGAACGACCCAATCCATGCCCGCCATGTGCCGCTGCAACGACGACAGCCCGCCAGCGGTATCGGGCACGTAGAAGCCAATGGTGAGCGGCGAATTCGGTGAGGGCGCGGAGCTGCGCGGCAGCCAGCTCCGGTGCTTGGCAAGGCCATCGCCGCGCGGGGCGAACGTCTCGCCATGCCGCCTTGCGAATGGCAGCGGCATGCCCAGCGTGCGTGGGGTGAGCACCAGCGTCGTCGCAAAGGCGATCGCCGCCAGCACGACCGCCAGGATCAGCAGCGCGACGCCGCGCCGTGCCCATATGCCGCGCCGGCCGGTGGGATCGAAGAAGATGGGCTTGCTCACGTGGCGGCGACCTCAAGGCTGTGCCGGCCGCAAAATGCGGCCCTGTATTGCCGCGTTAGGCGATGGCACCGGGCAGGCCGGTGAGCGCCACATGAACTTTTGGTCACCCGACAGGGAAGGGCAGTGATGCCGGATTACAACAGAAGGAGCGTTCCACCTTTATTGATGATCGATGCCGCCGGGCATGAATTGACAGCCCGATGACAAAGCATAGGATGCACAAATCACGGCGATTTATGGCCGTTCGAAGTCTGGGGGATAGTAAATGGTATTGCGTCGGTCGGCGGGTTTTCGCCGGGTAGCTCGTTGCGCGCTGCTCACATCGGTCATGCCCTTCGCCATGCAGGCGCAGGCGCAGGAACGTCCGGTCGAATCGTTCGACGCGCCACATGTCGGGACGATTTCCGCCGCGCCGGTCAGCACCGCGCCGCTCAGCGTATCGCCGGCTGGCGTCATGCCGGGCGGATCGTCGGTCGATGAGCCGCAGGTCGTCATCAATCCGCCGGGCACGCCCACGACCGCGCGCGATCCGAACGACATCACCGGCGTCGGCCAGATGTTCATCAACCAGGGCGGTGGCAGCCTGAGCCTGTGCACCGGCACGCTGGTCAATCCGCGCATGGTGATCCTTGCCGCGCACTGCATGAACACCAGCCCGGCCAGCGCCTATGGCACCGAATCCGGCAACAAGCAGATGGCGTTCGGCTTCAAGGCCGACAATCTGCAGGGCGTGCGCGACTGGCTGTTCGGCAATGCGACGACGGGCGTCACCGCGTTCCGTTCGACCCCGGCCAATGCCATGTTCAACGTCAATCAGGTGTCATACCTGACCGACTCGCTGAAGACCGAAAATCGCGGCTTCCTGCAATCCGACGTTGCCATCGCGACGCTGGATACCCCGGCGGTCGGCATTCCCGCATGGGCGCTGCTGTTCTCCGCGCTGCCCGCGCCGTCGTCGATCAACAACGCGACCGGCACCGGCTATCACGTCGTCATCACCGGCTATGGCCGTAACGGCACCGGGCTCAACGGCGATACCGGCGGGATCGATTATCGTCGTCGCGTGGCGGAAAACTATCTGGGCGCGCTGACCTCGCTCAGCGACGTCGACATGTTCCTGTACGGCGATACCGCGCGTACGCTGAACCAGAACCTGTACATGACCGATCTCGACGATCCGCGTCGCGGAACGGCGTCGGCCAGCCGGTTCGACTTCAACCTGTTCAAGGACAATGCGCTTCCCAGCGAAGGCATCACCGCGGGTGGCGATTCGGGCGGCCCGCTGATTCTCGACAAGGCGCTGGGCAAGCCGGTCGTGCTGGGCGTGCTGTCGGGCGGCACGCGTTATTATGCCGCGCAGCCGTCCTCTTCCTATGGCACAACGTCCTTCTACCAGCCGCTGTACCTTTATTGGGACTATATCGTCGCATCGAACCCCTATCGCTATGTCAGCGCAAAGGCGGGTGATGCGAAATGGAGCGACGCCACCCATTGGCAGACCGAGCTCGACCCCAGCTATCAGGTCATCCAGAACGGCAAGCTGGTGAACGGCGTGCCGACCACCGCCGGGCAGGGTGAAGCCGGATCGGGTGGCGATTTCGGGCAGCTGTGCTTCGACGATGCGTCCGGCTCGATCTGCAAGGACCTGGCGACCGGCATCTATTATCAGGATGGCGTTGCGGTCGCGCGTGATCCGGTCGACACCGGCCCTGCCGCCAAGGCGGTTGGCGCGGCGACGCTGGCCAACGGCCTGCCGGGTGCGTCGAACTTCGTGCCGAACAACAGCGATCCGGTAAAGGCATCGGGGATCGTCGCGCGCTATTTCGACGTCACGCTGGGCGCGGCGGGTACGACGACGCTCGATACCACCGCCACCATCGACCGCCTGTCGATCGCCAACAGCCAGGCACGGCTGAACGTTACCAGCACCGGATCGCTCACCAGCCTGATCGAGATCAACCAGCTGAACGGCCAGACCATCGTCGACGGGCGCGTGCGCACCGGTGGCGATTATTTCCTGCTGGGTGGGTTGCTCAGCGGGTCGGGCCGGGTCGATTCACGCTTCCTGACCAGCGTCAGCGGCACGGTCGCGCCGGGAACGCTCGGCACGGTCGGTACGCTGACCATCGGCGGTAACCTGATCCTCGCATCGGGCACGCAGCTGGCGATCGATATCGGCAACAGTGGCGTGTCGGACAGCATCGCCGTCGTCCGCAATGGCACGACCGACGGTCTGGCCAGCATCGGCGGGTCGGTGCTGTTCAATCCGGTCGCCGGCAGCACCATCCGCTATAACAACAGCTACACGATCCTGACCGCCGCCGGCGAAATCCGGGGCCGCTTTGCCCAGCCGGGGGCGCTGAGCGCGATCCTGCGGCCGGTGCTGAGCTACACCGCCAACAGTGTGACCGCGCGGATCGATGCGGGCAGCTATGCCAATGTCGTCGCGCAGACGCCGATCCAGACCGCCTATGCGCAATTGCTCGACCAGAACCGCAGCAATTATTCGGCGGTGTCCGAAGCCTATGGCATTCTCGACCTGCAGACGCAGGCCGGCATCCAGGCTTCGCTCGAGGGGCTGGCGCCGCGGACGGAGGCGACCAAGCGCGCGATCGGCACGGCGGCGATGGATAACGTCGCCCGCTTCTATCGTGAGCGGTTGGCTGCGATCGATCCGGCGCAGCCGCTGGGTGGCACGCTGGCGGTGATGGGCCGACCGACCGATGTGGTCGTCGGCGCAGTGATGGCGCCGACCATGGGCGTCGCGGCACAGACCGATGCATCGGTCACGTCGATCCGCGAGGGCGTGCTGCCGGACGACGCCAGCGCGTTCCTGGCGGGCGGCTATATCCGCGGCAGTGCGCCGGGCATGCCGACCGCCAACCCGATGGGCGGGCGTGACGAGTTCGACGGCTTCTACATTGCCGGTGGTGTCGAAAAGGCGCTGTCGGATACCGCGGTACTCGGCTTCGGCCTGTCGTACAGCGATGTCGACGGGCAGCAGCGCTTTGGCCAGATCGCCCGTGGCGAGCTGATCCAGGGCACGCTGTACGGCAAGGTGCAGGCGCCGATGGGCGTCACAGTCGATGCGCAGTTCGGTGCGGGTGTGTATCAGGCGCGTACGAGCCGCAACGTGACGCTGGGCACCACGCCCTTTACGCTCCGCGCCCGCGACAATGCGCTGGCGCTCTCGGCAGAGGTCGGGGCGGGCTATCTGTTCGGCACCGACCAGCTGCACATCGGCCCGCGCGTGGCGGTGCGTGCCAGCCAGCTGGGCTTCACGCCCACGGTCGAAACCGGTGGTGGCCCGGCGCTTCGTTATGACGCGGAGAATTACACCAGCCTGCAGGGCCGCGCCGGTGCGGTGCTGGACGGCGCGTTCGGCGGCTTCCGCCCGTTCGCCTCGGCCTATTATGTCCGGGAGTTCGACGACGGTTCGGCGTTCTTCACCGCCAACTTTGCCAACGGCATCGGGCCGAGCGCCGCGTTCGCACTGCCCAGCCGCGACAAGGAATGGGGCGAAGTCGGTGGCGGCTTCGCGTTCGGCAGCGACAAGGTGGAATTCTCGGTCGCGGCCGACACCACGATCGAACGCGACATCCGCAACCAGTCGTATCGCGGCACGGTGAAGGTGCGCTTCTGATAGGACCAGCCCGGCGCGGCTACCCGCGTCGGGCGAACCGGTGGAACAGGAAAAGGCGGTGGCCCCGATCGGGCTGCCGCCTTTTTCGCGTCACGTCGAGACGATGGGCAAGCCGTGCGAGCCAGGTGTCATCGCGGCGGACGTAGGTCGGCACGAGGCATTGGCCTGAGGGCTCAGTTCCTGCCGAGGCTACAACCGCGACAGTGCGAAGCAGGCACGATGCCGCATTCGTGGCGGACCATCGATAACGAAATAGGAAAAGATGGTGGACGCACTTGGGCTCGAACCAAGGACCCGCTGATTAAGAGGTCCTGTTCAGCGGTACGACACTCACCCGCATTGCTCCCGGACCACCCGTTGTCGACCTCGCGTGCGGGACGCCCAGTGCAGGGCTTTTCCAATGGTTTGTAGTGACAGCCCTGTCGCGACGTGAGCCGCCTACGCGAAATCGAACTGGTCTGGTCCTAGAGTCATTCACCCTCATCGAGCCCCGAAGAGCCGCGCTTCAACAAGGGGCATTCTAGGGACGCTTAGAGACCGAACAGGGGAGGGAGGTTGGCGAAGAGACGCCAACGCGCTTGCATCTAGCGAAGCAGAAGGCGGAGCGGCACAACTCCCCCGTTCGACGGCGGTTGCCGAACGGCGGCGAGCCGATGGGGCCCCTATCCTTTCGCAGGGCAACGATGCTTGCTGCGAAGGTAAGCGGGGTCGGACCACGTCGTTAGCCGCCCTTCATCGAAAAGGCGACCGCGAACGCGCACGGCAAAAGCTTCCGATCGGCCGCCGCGACCGCGCACGACTTACAAGCTCATTTCCGTTCCTATAGGATGGAAAACCTACGTCAGCCGATTAAATCGGACAGATGGTGCCGCAGCATTCGTCATGAGGCCAATGCCATTGCGAGCTGTTTCGTACCTGATCGTCCGACGAGGCGCATTTCATTCCGTCGTCCGGCCATTCTGCCGGCTGCAGGAATATGTTATGAAATCAATACATCTGCCAACATTTGACCAACTGCGTCGCCAACTCGGTGGCACCTTGATTTTACACGCTGATCGCTTGCTCGAAATGCGGCGCATCATCGATTACCTGAGCGAGCTTGGCTTCCACGTATCAACTTCGTCGGACATCTTCGACGCGATAAAGAACCTTGAAGGCGAGGAGGAACTCGCCGCCTTCCACTGCGTGGACGGAGTTGCGATCTCGAACGCGAGCGATGGCTGGTGGCTGCTGATTAGTGCGGGCGATCTGAACGCGCTGATTGGGGACGTCGGGCAGAACGGGTCACGCACTCGTTAGGATCACCTGTGATCTGCCGGCTTAGCCCGGTCTAATCAGACCGGGCTGAACGGTAGTTTGAGCGGACGCAGTTTGCCTGTGGATGAGCTTCCAAACTCCTCCTACAGGCCCTTTCGCCCGACAGCGCTCGTTTGACACTTCCTCTAACCGCTACCCTTGGCTGGCTTGGCGTTAGCCACTGCGAACTGTCCATACCCTTTCCGCGGGTTTACGCCGCGTTCACGCACACTGTTTGGCAATAGCTAGCGCGCACGAGGTTCGGGTGTAGACTGTAGCGATGACGCGTCGAATGTTTCTTCAGCGGCCATCCGTCGCTTGAGAGTTGGCGAAGCAGCTTGCCGAGGACTGCGTCGCTGCGAAGCGCCTTCGCGCGGTACTGACCGGTCATGACGATTGAATCGTAGGCATGGATGACTTCAGCCACGGTTTTAGAGG
The DNA here is from genome assembly GCF_001421585.1 of Sphingomonas sp. Leaf23. Taxonomy (NCBI): domain Bacteria; kingdom Pseudomonadati; phylum Pseudomonadota; class Alphaproteobacteria; order Sphingomonadales; family Sphingomonadaceae; genus Sphingomonas; species Sphingomonas sp. Leaf23. The sequence continues at coordinate 398,303 of NZ_LMKR01000001.1, forward strand.
CAGTAGGGCGACCGCCCGTTGAGGCACCCGCCATTGCTTCCAGCATGGGCGAAAGAGCAAGGGCGAGGGTGGACGGAGTTGCCCGGCCTTCGATTACCTGATCCGCATGTCGGGTCAGTTTGTCCAATAGCGTGAGCAATTCAGGCAGAAGCTTCTCGAGCAGCTCGCGCGTTCCCTGGCCGGTGAATTCGGCCCGCAGAGCTTCCCCGCCAGCCGTCGAGTTCACGGCCGGCCGATCATCGCATGCGACCTCCAAGCGGAGAAGCTGAGGCGCTTTGGCGTACACTTTGAGAGCCGGCCCCCCCTTTGTCAGCCACCAGCGGGCCACGGTAGTCCCCGCGCCGGTATCACTACTTGCCCGATATACATCACGTCGTGCCAAGCACGCATCGTGCAACATCGAATGCGCAAGCAGCTGGGCTTGCCCGATCGCGTCATTACTCTCGCGGTCTCGCGCCAGTTCTACCGCGCGAATGCGGATAGTCTCATTCCTTGACTGTACATCACTGCTGAGACTGCCGCCGAGTTGGACGCGCAACTCCTCGGTCATGTCGGCTATGAAGCTGAGCTGCATTTCGAGCAAACTGGAGCAGTCCCTTGGGAAAGGACCAATATAGTTCAAGCTGCCATCGTAGGCTTCTGGCCATAGGCTAGCCTGTCCCGCTTCACGCAAGTATTTCAGCGGGTTGAGGCGAAGTACGCTCCGTTCGCTCAGCCGGAACGCCCGTTCGCCAACCTGTGAGAACGCAAGTTCTGCGGTTGCCGACCCGCATGCGTCCCTCCCTTGGCGCTTCAAGTTTAGGATCATCCAGTAAGGACCAAATGCGGCACTCTTCTTCGAATCGAGGACGCCCGATTGGGTCAGTTTGTGCCGCATCGTTTCTATATCGCTCGGCCCAAGACATTCGAGCAGGGCCGAAGGTGCCAGCTCGACGCGGTCAAACAGACTGCAGGAATGACGAGATAATTCTGAGGTAATTGTCGAGGGCATTTCGATCCCCATACAGCGCACAAGTCAACGCTACCGGCGCGAAGGTACGCGCCGGTATGAGCATATTGTTGAATGATAGTAGCCGGAAAGGTCATAGATCGACCATGTTGCGACGGCACCAGCCTTACCAAACTTAGTTCCTGCTGATGGGTTTCGGTATCATATCGTAGTGTACGCGAAGCAAGTCTCGGTGGGGACCACCCGGCTGCGATAGGAGTGCCGCAAAGTCAGCGTGATCACCAACATAGTTGAGAAAAGTTCTGAAATGTGGTGCATGTGCCAATAGTTTGCCGTTATGTGCTTTTAATAGTGGTAAGAAGCGCGCAGCTAAGGCGAGGTCGATATAGTTACTGAGCCATGATAGGGGCGCCGTCTCGGACACTTCGAAGTGCACTTCAAATTGAGCGGCAAGGTATTCTGGTTCTGCCAAAATGAAGTTTTCATAGTCTTCAAACTCTGGCTCCTCCGGAAACGCGAACGGCGAGAATTCCAGTCCGAGATTTATTGAAGGAGGAGTCATAAGCATGTCAATGTAAGCTGCCATTTTTTCCTTCGGAATGCAGAAATATGGATATCTGATCGTGTACTTCTCTACCAGCAAAGCCTCTGGGAGAAACCTGCTCATAAATCCACAACTGATGGCACCCATGATCTCAACATGATCACCTGCGTTATATTCATACTCTGGATGGATAATTTTGGGATAGTAAGACGACACTTGCTTCCTCCGCTTGTTGTCTGGCGGATGATAATCGCGCTGCGGCGATTTGGAATGCCGAGAAAAGTTCTTTAAAGCATTGCGGGTATTGTATGTTGCAATGAAACAACACAAGAAATCTGACGGAAGCATGTCGTATTACACAAGATGATTGACGTGGATTTTCGGCCATTGATCGCTGCGAGTCATTCGATCGAACCGGCCCGGTTCGAGGACGGCCTTGGCGCCACTCAGCTCAATAACGAAGCGGCTGTCCTGGACGAGCAGAGGGGTCGGCAACGAGGCCCCGAATAACGGAACTAAGGGCGAACAAAAGATAGCTATGTCGTCATGTCAAGAAAAAACGATAGGCGCAATTTGACGGCCATATGATGCCGGCAAGCGTCTGTGCGGCATCTTTCGCCCTCATCTCATTCCCCTGTCCGGCGATTCCGCTGGCGAGGAGTGTCCTATGATTCGGTATCGCAATCACCTTGGCGTCGGTGTTGGGCCAGGCGTTCTGATTGGTCTCGTTAAACCTGCGCACGCCAAGAGGCCATGTTGGCGAATGGGAAATTTGCGGCGGTATGGCGCCACCCTGGTACGCGCCGAAAACTCCGCAGATCTAGCGGAGGCACAAAACACTGCCGACAAGCCGGCTGCTATCGTTTCTGTAGCGACCTTTGGCTCTGACCGCGCCGCTATCGGCCGTGGCCTGTCCGCGCCTGCCGTTGATGCAAAAGTCGCGCAACGTCCCTTTCAGATTGGCAGGTGGATGCTGATGCGGCTTCTGAAAGTGATCCGCTCGGCCGCCGCCGTCGCCGCTGGAATGTCGAAGCCAACTCTGGTGAAGAAGCGGGGGGCACACGATCAGCGCCGTCCCCTTGTTGAGATCACCATATTCCGGTGTGGATTTGAGCTGGGTCCTAAGGTCGATCGGCAATTTCGATGAGTGGCCTAGCTATTCACTTCGTGGCTGTCTGCTTCAGTAATGGGGCCGATTTAGCGGTCTGGCGTGTTGAGATGGACGACAAGCAGCGCAGAAGGCTGACTGCCGTGCTGACAACATTGATTACGATCGGTCACGTGGCCGCGTTCGCGATCGACGAAGAACGTCACTGCAGCTGGCCGCAGCTCGTCGACGGTATCGTAGGTCGAGTTGGCGAATTTGTGATTGACGCCTGCACGGCGAGCTCGGCTCCGGAAATGCCAATGCCGGCATTTGTTATGCCCATTTGGCCGTTCGATCATGAGATTGGCGAAGCACCAGCATCGACGGCTCAATTTCTGGGGCTGGACCTTGAGGTGACAGCGATACCTAGCTCCGACGAGGAGCTAGGTGTATCTTTACCTGGCCGCGGCGGTCGCTGGTTGATCCACGCTCGCCCTATGTTCTGAGGAATTTGCGCGCAAAGTCCGACAGCGCCCCGCAACAGTACATTGTCGCCCCGCGCTGATCGCCGGGCGTCGCCCTCTATCATCGGAGATTACCGTCATGCCCGCGTTGACCCGCGGCTTGGCGTCGAACCCGCCGGCCGTGCCGGAGGGTAAGGCGAAGCTGCGCCTGTTCGACGACAAGCTCATTGGCTTTCTTATGGAGGTCCGATCCTCCGGAAAGGTTACCTACTATTGCCGTTACAATGATGCGCGCGGCCGCCAGCGCGAAATTCGGATCGGTCGCCACGGTGACGTCACGCTCGATCAAGCTCGCAAGCGCGCGCAAGAGATCAAGGCGATGGCGGCCCTCGGCGGCGATCCCGCTGCCGAGCGGGATCGGTTACGATCGGTACCGACGTTCGGCGAGTTCGTTGAAGGGCGCTACCTACCGTACATCAAGGGGAAGCTCCGCTCGTACCGCGACCAGGAAAGCTTCTTCCGATTACGACTGAAGGCAGCATGGGGAAGCCGCTATCTCGACCAGATACGTCCTGGCGATGTGGCTGAATTTCAGGAGAGGTTGGCACGCGAAGGCCTGTCAGGGGCATCTCGAAACCGGTACACCGCCTTCATAAAAAGGGTGTTCAACATCGCCTTGCATTGGGAGGTGTTTGAGGGCCGCAATCCAGCACAGCGCGCGCAGATGCAGAGGGAGCATAACCGAGAGCAATTTCTCACGGATACGGAGCTGGTCGCGCTGTTCCGAGCGCTGGATGTCGAGCCTAGCCGCACCGCAGCGTGTGCGATTGCGCTGTTGGCGGCAACCGGCGCGCGACGCGGAGAGGTGCTCGGTGCACGTTGGGAGCGCGTCGACATAGATCGGCGTATCCTAACGGTACCTGCAGCCTCATCGAAGAGTGGGCGAACCCGACACATACCCCTTTCAGACGCAGCGATCCGTATTCTCCAACGGGTGCCCCAGGGGGAAAGCGAATGGGTATTTCCCGGTGCCGATCCGTCGAAGCCGATCAGTGACCTCAAGAAGGTCTGGATGCGGGTGAAAGAGCGGGCCGGGATAGATCGTAGTTTCGTGCTCCACCAACTCCGGCACACATACGCCTCGAGATTGGTGGGGCAGGGACGCAGCCTATACGAAGTTGGCCAGTTGCTCGGTCATGCGTCGACCGCAATGACTGCCAGATACTCGCATCTGGCACCGGCTCGCTTGGTCGAAGCTGCGAATTTGGCGCTGCCGGCAGGCGTCTGATCACTGCATCATCTTTGTAAACCTGACGGCCCCGCGGATACGATCCCGGGGCCGTTCTTTTTTTAGGAACGCGTCCATGACCGGCATCCGCAAGTTCAAACTCAAGCAGTACCCGACCGGGGTCAACCGGTCGTCAGCAGGCGCGATCGAGACTGTTCAGCCACCGACCACCCACGCCGATCCCATTGCCACTGCGATGGAGCAGGCGGAGGCTGATGTGCCCAAGCTGCTCATGCCGAAGGCAGTAGCGGCGATGCTCGGCCTGACTGAGCGAACGCTCGAGCGGTGGCGTATCACCGGAGAAGGGCCACGGTATGTAAAACTGAGCCGTAGCACCGTGCGCTATTTGCGCGAGGATGTTTCGGCGTTTGTGACGGCGAACCTTCGGGCGAACACCGCGCAATAGGCCCTCGCCCCTGGAACGTCTTCGGACCCAAACAAAAAAGCATATTGAAGGACCCCAGCCGCGTGCAGCGGCTGGGGCGTCAAACATTCAGAACGCAGGGACCTGGTCCGCAGGTTTCCGCCGGTCGACGTCGGCGGCAAAGCGTTTCGCCAACGCCTCGTCTCGACCGGAATCGTTACCGAGCAGTTCCAACTGACGGGCGTGCGGCCAAGCGGATAAGACAGGGAATTTGGCTTCGTTCGGGGCTTCACAGTCAGGCGCTTTCACGACGCACCAGCGGAACTCGTTCGGATCGTCGTTCACTGGTTCGCCGTACTTAGCCAGAACACTGCGTGCGAACTCTGGTGTTGATATCGGTGCCCCGTCACGTGCCGCGTATTCAACCGCGTTGACCCGCGGACCCTCCGGTAGGGCAATCAGTTTGACGACAATTCGCTCTTCGCCTTTGCGCCCAGCGCCTATGGGCCACACAAGACGCTCTACAACCGGTGGAAGCGCTGGGGTGAGGCAGGCGTGTTCACGCGGATGATGGAAGGGCTGGCGGCGGCAGGCGCCGACACGGCATCGAGCCTGCGGGTTAAAAAGGGGATCTTGGCCGCCTGATCGGCCGTACCAAAGGCGGCATGAACACCAAGCTCCATGCCGTCGCCGATGCGAACGGACGCCCGCTGAGCTTCTTCATGACCGCAGGCCAGGTCAGCGACTACACCGGCGCGGCAGCGCTGCTCGATGACCTCCCCAAGGCACAATGGCTGCTTGGCGACCGCGGCTATGACGCGGATTGGTTCAGAGACGCTCTCCAGGCCAAAGGCATCCAGCCCTGCATCCCAGGCCGCAAATCGCGCAACGAGCCCGTCCTGTATGACAAGCGCCGCTATCGGCGCCGCAGCCGCATTGAGATCATGTTCGGTCGTCTGAAGGACTGGCGTCGCGTCGCTACGCGCTACGACCGCTGCCCCACCGCCTTCTTCTCCGCCATCGCCCTCGCAGCCACCGTCATCTTCTGGCTGTAATCAACGAGTCCTGACCCTAAGCCGTTGCTTCCAGCTCGCGTAAGCTGCGGCCCCGCGTCTCTCTCCCTGCGCGCCCGATCAGTACCGCTGACAGCGTCATTGGTACAATTAGCGAGATTGCCGCGCCCCCCATCGTCGGGATCAGCCCAGCGAAGGCGCCCAGCTGGACAGCAACGCCACCAAATTTGCTACTCCCCGCGATAAGCCCAGTAGCGCGTCCACGGACGCGTAATGCGTAGTTTTCGGCTGCATAGGGAAGTAGCACGGCGATCAATCCGTTTGTGCCAACCACCAGCAACGCGATCACAGCGATCAGCAGGGGTGGCCAAGCCAGCGTAGGTGCCGGCAGTAGGGCTCCGGCAAGCCCGGCGAGTGTGAGAAGCACAGTGCCTATCAGGGTGCGCTTGCTGCTCCACCGGCTGTAAAGGAAGGCCGCGATCATGATCGTGGGCAGGGCAACGAGTGCTGAGCTGGCGATGATGCCGCTCGCAATCTCGGCACTGAAGCCTCGATCCTGGAGATCGGAAGGCAACCATAGCAGCAAGCCAAAGTTGACGAAGCTCCAGGAAAGAGCCGTGATCACCAGGGCGATGGTCAACTCGCGGTGGTGAGCCGCGGCGCTGCCAGCGTCCGCTGGCGCGGCTTGTGGCGCACGCCTGACGATGCCGAACTTTCGAGCCATGTCAGCTAGCTCGGCGTCCATGCCCCGTTCCAACAGAAATCGTGGAGACTCAGGTATCCACCTTGCCATCGCAAGCAGCAGCAAACCGGTGGGAAACCCCTGCAGCCACAAGCTACGCCAGCCGAACAGGGGCTCGAACAGATGCGCTGCACCGCTAGCTGCGAGGTAGCCACCGACCAGTCCCGTGCCACCAACCAGCACAAGGACCCAGCTTCTGTGCCGCGGAGGCATGATCTCTGCCAACAGGGTGTAGACGACGGGCAGCATGCCGCCAGCCGAGCACCCCATCAGAAAACACATGACCAGGTTCCAGCTGTAGGAAGGCATAGCTCCGCAGATCGAAGTCGAGACGAACAGGATGGTCGACAACAGGATCGACACACGCCGACCATAGATGTCCGCAAGCCACCCCCACAGAAACGAGCCAACCGTCGTTCCCGTAAGGGCAACGAACGGCAACAAGGCAACGGTCGATTTGGCGAGCCCATACTCGCCACGCATGCCGGGCAGCACGAAGCCGAGCGTTGCTGGCTTCATAGTGTCAATTATGAGCCCGAGGGTAAGCACCAGCAGAACGGCAGCATGCGACCGCGTCAGAGGGGTATCATCGGGCGCTTCATATGCGACGCCAACGGCTGCCCTATGATCAGGCCGTTTCTTGGGTAAAGCGCCAAATATAGCTGCCGGCACGCCGATACCGATCAGCGCCATGCCCAGGTACATCCATCCGTCCATAGGCATACCCGACAGGTGATTGCCCATCGTATGGGCCATCGCGAGCATTGGTAAGTGAAGGGCCACGCCAACGCTGATCGCCGCACAGCCTGCCCAGAAGAGCGGCCAGCGCTCGCCGACCACCGAGTTTCCGCGGCTGCTACTGCCATTCGCCATTCATTTCCCCCCACCAGCGGTAGCGACATAAGCCGCACGGCTTGCCTGCCGCAAGCAGAGTACCTGCCGGCGGGTACGTTGCGGCTCATGGCTTGGCGAATGGCCTTCAGGCTTGCGGATCGCCAAACTGAGTGTCGAGAAGCAAGTGTTTTCGACCGATCCCTTTTTCCGGTCAGCGTAATATTTTGGGAAGGGAAGTGCGGCAGTTTGAGTGCCGACTACAGTAATTATCAAACAGTGAAACAGCTTGATCACCGGGAGCCATGTCCTATCTAGAAAGAGCAGGCCGGGCCCCTCTGAAAATTTCCCTCGGGTGATTGTGATGTCGGACCGCATCGGGTTATCTCGATATAGGCCTGGCCACTTTGCCTCCTGTCGTCGTTGATGATCCGATCTTTCGATCACCGATTGAAAAGAGGCTCTGAGCATGGAAACCAACAGACTCGCCGAACTGCATCAGCAGTTGGACGAGCGCGCGCGTATCGCGATGGCGCGCCGAACTCCAATTTCTCCAATTCTGCTGCAATTGAAGCGCTTTGAGTTGCACCTGGAAGGTCGCTTGTTCGCACCACCGCGAGATACCTGCCCTCCTGATCGCTGATCCCGCCCCACGTCATCACGTTTGTCAGAGGTCCCCATGCCTGAGCTGCTCTCCTTATTATTCCTTGGTACGCCTGTCTGGATGTGGCTGGCATTTCTCGGCATCGTCGCAACGTTGCTGATCCTCGATCTGGGTGTCTTGCACCGCGGACAACGGGAAATTGGGGTACGCGAGAGCCTTGCATTGTCAGCAGGTTACATCACGCTGGGACTGGCGTTCGGCGGATGGATTTGGTGGTATATCGGGCCGACTGCCGGCCTTAACTACGTGACGGGCTTCGTCATCGAGAAGAGCCTTGCGATGGATAACGTGTTCATCATCGCCATGATCTTCGGCTACTTCGCCATCCCCCGCATCCACCAGCACCGTGTATTGTTCTGGGGCATCCTGGGTGTCATTGTCCTGCGTGCAGTGATGATCGGTTTTGGTGCGGCATTGGTCGATCGGTTCGAATGGGTATTGTACGTCTTTGCTGCCTTCTTGGTTTTCACCGGTATCAAGATGTGGCTGACTGCCGACACGGAATATGACGTAGCCAGTTCGCCCGTTTTACGTTGGGTTCGCCAGCGCATGCCGGTTACCGACCAACTTCACGGCGAACGTTTCTGGGTGAAAGAGCAGGACCCGGCAACTGGGCGCATGCGCCGGATCGCTACGCCGTTACTAATGGCTCTGGTCATGATCGAATGCGCTGACGTCATCTTTGCGGTCGATTCCGTGCCGGCCATCTTCGCGATCACAACGGATCCATTCATCGTCTACACGTCGAACATCTTTGCTATTCTTGGGTTACGCGCGCTCTATTTTGCGCTCGCCGCGATGGTCGACCGGTTCCATTACCTTAAATACGCCTTGGCCGCGTTGCTGGTATTTATCGGCTCGAAAATCTTCGTTGCCGACATCTTCGGGCTCGCCAAATTTCCGCCCGCAGCGTCGTTGGCGGTCACCTTTGCGATCCTAGGTTGCGGCGTCGGTTGGTCCTTGTGGAAAACGCGAGCGGCTGTCTCGGCATGAGTTTGAACGCGTCCGCCGGCATTGGGAGCGGACCGGTCACACGCTGTGGTTATAGCCGTACTCCGCTTACTGGGACTGGCGTTTAAGACGCACAGGGATAAGGTGGCTGCTGATTATGACCGTCCGGCCGTCTACCAACATCGTCAAAAAAAGGGATCAAGATGCGCGCCGCTTTAGCCATCATCGCGCTAGTCTCTGCTCAACCTTGCTTCGCGCAAACTGACCCGAGGCCAGGTCCGCCTGCAGGTCGGCCTTTGGAGGCAGGCACTGCCGGATGGAGCATTACCGTTGGCGTCGCGCCAGTCCTCAGTCCTGCATGGCAAGGCTCGCGAGACATGGCCTTGGCGATTTTCCCCGACTTGCGGATCAACTACAAGGACGTGATCTTTGCCTCAATTCCTGACGGTTTGGGCTGGAACGTGGTGAACCACGACGGGTGGAAGGCAGGACCGCTCGCCAAGCTCCGCTTTGGGCGGGATGAGGAGCGCGGGGGATCGCCGTTCCTCATTACAGGCGGGAGTGACGCGCTACGCGGCCTCGGCGACGTAGATGCAGCTGTTGAGGTGGGAGGCTTTATCGAGAAACGGGCTGGGCCATGGCGTGGACGGATCGAGGTTCGTCGCGGCTTCGGCGGACATGACGGCGTTGTCGCCGACGGGTCAGTTGCTTACCAAGCGCGCCGGGGACGGACCATCATCAACGTCGGGCCTCGCGCAACGCTGGCAAGCCGCGAGTATATCGAGACGTATTTCGGCATCGATGCGGTCCAGTCGCAACGGTCCGGGCTTAGACCGTATTCTGCGTCAGGCGGACTATTGTCCTACGGTGTAGGCGGTACCGTAATTCGTCCCCTGAGCCGGCGAAGCGCCGTCACGCTTTTCACTGGCCTGGATCAACTAGGTCAGAACGCAGGCGATTCACCTCTCGTCCGCGAACGTGGGCGCCGGACCCAATTCACCCTAGGTCTCGGCTACGGATTTAGGTTCAACCTGTAATCGAACCAGACGCATATACCCTGCGCCAGTAGCCAGCGACCAAGCCTGAAATAACGAGGATCGCGGCAGCGCCGGTTGCTACGGCAATAGGTCCTACAGCTTGGCCACCTGCAGCGAAGATAGCAGCAAGAGCCCAAAGGAAAACAGCTGCGTACGGCAGATTGCCACGTCCTCGGACCAGCACGTTGGCCGCGATGAGTCCAGCAATCACGATCACCGCTGCACCGATTACCGGCGCGGCTGCACCGCCCTCCATGCCGTGATACCTCAGGCTAGCTGCGATGTTGACGGTGGTAGCGACGGTCAACCATGCGGCGAGCGCGCTCAACGGAAGGTACGCACACCACCACGCGGTTTTCGACACCGCCGCATTCGACAGGGCACGATAGGCAATGATCAGGCACGTCAGCGTGAAGGTAATGATCAGAACCGATACGAAGCTTAACCCGTAAAGCTGTGTGTAAGCAGCCCAGAGTGCGTTCCCCAAAAATGCGCCCGCTGCCGGCCAGCGCAGGCGATGAAGCAATGCATTTTGGCGCTGTGCGGGCAGGGCCTGATAAACAGCAAACACCGTGGCTCCGAGGTAGAGCGCGCCCCAGATCGAGAATGCCCAGCCTGCCGGGGTTATCAAGGTTCGGACCGCCAGAGACCGGGATCCGATAGGCTCACCGATCCCAATCTGCGGTAAAAGAGGCGTTAGAATTTGAAGCGCTGCTGTCAGCAGCACCGCGAGATGCGGCAGATCGAACGCGGTCCGTTGGGGTAAGGTATTCGTTGCCATTTTTCCACAACGGCCGATCAGCTTACGCGTTGCAATGTCACAAAGAAACTCGCTCGCATTCAGCGCTATCGTACTTAAACGGTCCTCGGGCGCCTGACATATTGTCATTTACCCGAGGCTTCAGTGGGACGACCCAGAGGCCTTTATCCACGATCCCGGTTGCGACGCGAAGGCGGTATCTTATCGTGTTCTAAAGTGCAGAGGATAAGACGCAATATACCAGCACCGGTACGCCAACCAAAACGATTAAAAGTAACAGGTTGAACTCCATAAGTCGGCTCAGCCAGTCCTTACCTTCATTCTGCCGGGCTTCGGCATCAGCCTTAGAATAGTCTTCTACAATCTCCAGATCGAATTTGTTCGAGAAAAAACTTTGTGGTCGCATCCGCAAGAAAGGTTGAGGTGCTGGATTGGCAGCTTGATGCTGACGGTCATCCTGACACAAATCATCGGATTTCGAGACTTGGTTTTCCACTACACGGTTTCCACTTATTCGAGATCATGGGCGCGCAGAACGCGTCCCAAAGGTCAGATCGAATAAAGCCCGAACTCGAGCGGCAGTGGCCGCGAGCTCGGGCTAAGCGCGTGCGGCGAGTTGGCCGGCGTGGTCGCGGAAACGCTTATGTGTCGCAGGAGCGTACATGCCAGTAACATCGGGGACCCGTGTCCTAATGTCAACTCGTGCAAATCCATTTGCTCTCCTATTGACCTTGACCGGCTAAACCCTAGCTTGAGGGAGCGGGCCGGGCCCCTCTGGCGGTCGTCTCAGGACGAACGTGATGTCGGACCGCATCGGGTTATCTCGATGTCTAGGCCTGGCCTGTTTGCCTCCTTTCATCGCGACTGATCCGATCGTTCAATCGTTGGTTGGAGAGCGGCTTTGCCTATATTTTCTCACAAGTTGACCCAGTTGCATGCCCGGCTGGATGAGCAGATCCGCGTCGAGATGAAGCGACGCATGCCCGATACCTTGCGGCTATTTCGGCTGAAGCGGTTGCGTCTCGACGTGAAGGACCGCCTGCACGCACGCGCCTTGCGGCCGGAGTTCAGCTGAACCGACACGCTGAACCATCGTTGTAGAATCATCGTCCGTAAGGATTGGCTTCACCGATCAGAATGGATCGGGATGGCAAAAGGAGAGCGAAAATGGCCTATCTTCTAACTGCCGGCTTGGTGCTTGCTGCTACCGGGGCGGCCCTTAGGGTCAGGACTCGTTGATTACAGCCAGAAGATGACGGTGGCAGCGAGGGCGATGGCGGAGAAGAAGACGGTCGGGCAGCGGTCGTAGCGGGTTGCGACGCGGCGCCAGTCCTTGAGGCGGCCGAACATGATCTCGATGCGGCTACGTCGCCGATAGCGGCGCTTGTCGTACCTGACCGGCTCGTTGCGGGACCGCCGCCCTGGGATGCAGGGTTGGATGCCCTTGGCCTGGAGCGCATCCCTGAACCAGTCGGCGTCGTAGCCGCGGTCACCTAGCAGCCACTGAGCCTTCGGCAGGTCGTCCAGCAACGCGGCCGCACCGGTGTAGTCGCTGACCTGCCCGGCGGTCATAAAGAAGCTCAAGGGGCGTCCGTTCGCATCGGCTACGGCATGGAACTTGGTGTTCATGCCGCCCTTGGTGCGGCCGATCAGGCGGCCAAGGCCCCCCTTTTTACCCGCAGGCTCGATGCCGTGCGGTGCGCCTTCAGGTAGGTGGCGTCGATCATAACCGTCTTCGGCTCGGCGCCTGCCGCCGCCAGCCCTTCCATCATCCGCGTGAACACGCCTGCCTCACCCCAGCGCTTCCACCGGTTCCTCTTGCGCTCACGAGGATGTGCGTTCCGGGGCATGCCGTTCCGCCCAGGATAGTTACCCACGCGACACTCTCTTCCGGGAGTTCGAACACGCCGACTAGCGTGATGCCGGAATTGGCGGCGATCGGCTGCGGTGCATCGGTACCGCTAGCTGTGAAGCGCGTAGGCTTACCATTCAGGGTCAGCGTATCGATCCCGTCGACGTTCTGAATGGCGAATAGTCCCTGCTGTGCTTGGACCGTCGTAATCGGGTCGCCGCTCACGCCGACCGTGCTTAACATGTCCGGACCTAACGCGGTGGCGGATGGTTCGTTGGCTGTGGCGTTCGATGCCGAAGTTGCCGCTTCGCTGGTGTTGCCGATCTGAGTCGACGATGGTCGTCCACATCCGCCAACCCAGACTATCATCGCTGCGGCCGACACCAAGCTCTGGACAGTTCGACGTTCTATTCCGTTCATTGCGCACCCCCGGTTTGGTTCAGGGGCGCGGCGTAGGCCGGATGTTCAGAACCTGCAGGAACCCAACAGGCGCGGACACCTTTAGGCCGAAGCCTTGGACATGCGCGCCCGCCACCCGGCCGTGAAGCACGACCAGCGGGTTCCTTCCTGGGGTTCTGACGCCCCACCTCCACTCTCGGGGAGGCAAGGGAGGGTTTCAGCGCTTTCGCGCCGGTTTGCAATATGCCTTCGAACCCGCGGCATACCTTCGGCCGGCCGTGAGGGCAGGGGCGGCGGCATCAATATCATCGGTCCGTTTAGAAGACGGAGGCTCGAGGATGAAGGTGTTTGACAATTTGGCTGCGATGTTAGCGGTTTTGCCCGAAGGTGCGTGCGCACCAACGCGACTAGCGTTGTCCGAGTTCGGTATGGCCCGTTCGGGGGCGACCGAACAGGTAAGTTTCACTGCGATATTTGGGTATCCCCTGTACTTGATTGAGGAGGTAGAGGAACTTCGCTTCGTCCGCTCATTCGACGAGATGGATGGGCTTCGCCGGTCATTGGCTGACGATTCTTCGGCAGCGTTCGACGTTGCTGAATGGATTGACGACGGGCGGTTTGCCCGGTTCGTCACGATCGAAAGCGGAGAGGGTGGGCCACAGTATCTCGTGCCGCGTGCCGTCGCAGACAGCCGGCATTCTGTCGCCGAAAGCATCAAGCTTTTCGAATGCGCTTTAGACTGATTTGTCCGGCTGCCGTGTGCAGCCGGATGCAATTTTTCTGGTCGCGTCGACCCAAGATCGGACGCTGCCGGTGCTCAGCCTGCTGCCGAAGATTGGTCGTTCATTCATGTGACGCCCTCCCATGACAATTGTCACCCGGGCGGCATGACGGCCGGCACTGCAAGCGTGCAGCCGCATCGCGCATCACCCGGTCATGACGATGGGAGTTTCAGCCATGAATGACGATCTTTCAGCCATCGCCGCCCTGGTCGACGTATCCAAGCGTCTGGGCGCCACGGCCGTGCTCGATGGCCTTTCGCTCGCCATCCGCGCGGGCGAGGTGACCGCGCTCCTGGGGCCGAACGGCGCCGGCAAGACGACAACCGTTGGGCTGTTGACCGGGCGGCTGCAACCCGACAGCGGCAGCGCGACCCTGTTCGGGCTGAACCCTGCGCGCCCGGCGGCGCGGATGCGGATGGGCGTCATGTTGCAGGCATCCGGCCTGCCCGACGTGCTGACCGTCCTCGAAGTGGTGACGCTTCAGTCGGGCTATTACGCAGATCCGCGTCCGGTGGCGGAGACGCTGGAGATCGCGGGTCTGACCGATCTGGCGAAGCGGCGGTGCGGTACCCTGTCGGGAGGACAGGCGCGGCGGGTGCAATATGCGCTGGCGATCTGCGGCCGCCCCGCGCTGCTGGTGCTTGACGAGCCGACCGCGGCGATGGATCGGGCATCGCGGCAAGCGCTGTGGACGACCGTGCGCCGTGCGGCCGACGACGGGACCGCGATCCTGCTGACCAGCCACGATCTCGAAGAGGCCGATGCGCTGGCGGACCGGGTGCTGGTGATGGACCATGGCCGGATCGTCGCCGACGACAGCCCGGCGAACCTGCGCGCACGTGCCGGCGGGTCGGTCATCCGCTGTCGCACAGCCCTTTCGCCGACGATCCTGCAAGCGCTCCCCGCCGTGCGCGAGGTCGGGGCGGAGGGCGGTGACCAGCGGATCGTGACCGCCAATGCCACCGCGACGGTACGCGCGCTGTGCGCCGCCGATCCCGCGCTCGCCCAGCTGCGCATCGCCGACGCAGCACTGGAAGACGCGATCGCGACCCTGCTCTCCCCCGACCGGAGGCACGCGGCATGACCGCCCTGCTGCCCGCCGGCATCTGGCGCCGCGAAGCCGTCGCCGAACTCAAGCGATCGTGGCGTCTGCCGCAGTTCCTGTTGCCGACGATCCTGACCCCCGCTGCCTTCTACGCGCTGTTCACGCTGGCGATCGGCACCTCGCCTTCTCCGGCCGCCGCTGCCGCCAGCCTTGCGGGGTACGGCGTATTTGCCGCGATCGGCCCGGCCCTGTTCGGTTTCGGTGCAGGCGTCGCAATGGAGCGAGAGCAGGGTTTGATCGAACTGAAGCGCGTGTCGCCGCTGCCTGCCGCGGCGTTCGTCGCGGCAAAGCTGGTCGCGGCGGTGGCGGCGGTGGGCGCGGCCGTGGCGCTGATCTACCTTGCGGCGATCCTTGCGGGGGTGCGCCTGTCCGCCGGACAGTGGCTGGCGCTGGCGCTCCTCCACTTCGCCTCCACCCTGCCGTTCGGGCTGATCGGCCTTGGAATCGGCATGCGGATGAGCGGCAAGGGCGCGGTGGCCATCGCGAACGCGCTATTCCTCGGGTCAGCGGTTGTCGGCGGCCTCTGGATCCCGTCGACGATGCTACCCGGCTGGATGCGCGCGATTGGCGAAGTGGCGCCGTCCTATCATCTCGGACAGCTGGCGCGCGGGATCGTCGGGGCGGACACGATCGGCAGCATGCCCGTCCACGCGGCAATCACTGTCCTGATGACGGTCGCCGCGGCGGCCTGGGCATGGACCGGCTGGCGGCGGAACCCTGCTTGACGACGCCCCCGTCCTCACGCGACGCTGCCAGCATGTCGGCCACATCGCGCAGAAGCTGGATCGAAGGGCCGCTGCCGTGGCTCGCCTATCTGCCATTCTACGCAATGCCGTGGTTCTGGCGGGCGCCGGACGAAACCGGGCTGATCCTGTCGGTCGCCGGCATCGCGCTGTTCCTGCCAGTCTATTTGCTCGGCTACAGCGCCGGGCAGCAGGCGCGGATCATCGCTGCCATAATCATCCTGCTGATCGGATGCGCGCTGGCGCCGTTCGGCGGCAGCTGGACGGTGTTCCCGATCTATGCGGCAGCGATGGTCGGCTATCTGCAGCCGCCGCGGCGCGCAATCGCGGCGGTCCTGACGATCGCGGCGGTCATCAGCGCCGTCGGCATCGCGTTGGGACAGATGACCCTGTGGTGGTTGCCGGGCGTGCTGCTGGCGATGATGACCGGGTTCGGCACCTTTTCGCGCGAGGCGTTCTATCGGCGGACGCAGGCGCTCCTCGCCTCACAGGAGGAAGTGCGTCGCCTGGCGGGCACGGCGGAGCGCGAACGCATGGCGCGCGACCTGCACGACGTCGTCGGCCGGACCCTGACGCTGATCGCGCTGCGCGCCGACCTGGCCGCAAAGCTGGCCCGGCCGGATGCCGCCGCGGCCGAGGCGGAGATGCGCGCGGTCGCCGACATCGCCCGCACCGGGCTGGCCGATGTCCGCTCCGCGCTGTCGGGTACGGCGGGCGGCAGCCTCGGCCACGAACTCGAATCGTCGCGCGAGGCGCTGAAAGCCGCCGGGATCGTCGCAAGCGTGACCGGTGACATCCGCGACATTCCCCCCGATGCCGGTGCGGTGCTGGCGATGACCGTGCGCGAGGCGGTAACGAACGTCATCCGCCATGCCGGCGCCGGCAGCTGCCGCATCGAACTGACGACCGACGACACCACCGCCGGCGTGCGGATCGTCGACGACGGCCGCGGCGGTTCGTTTCGCGAGGGGCACGGCCTGACCGGCATGCGCCAGCGTCTCGCTGCCGCGGGCGGGACGCTGGACGTGGCCCAGCAGGGATCGGGCACCTGCGTCGCCGCTCGTGTCCCGGTGGGCGCGCCGTGATCCGGATCGTCATCGCCGAGGATCAGGCCATGGTCATGGGCGCCATCGCGTCGCTGCTGACGCTGGAGGGCGACATGACGATCGTCGGGCGGGCGCTGGACGGCGATACCGCACTGGCGCTGGTCCGCGAGTACATGCCTGACATCCTGCTGACCGATATTGAGATGCCGGGGCGCAGCGGCATCGACGTGGCCGCCGCGCTGTCGGCCGAGCACCTCAGCACTCGCGTCGTGATTGTCACGACCTTCGCCCGCCCGGGCTACCTCGCCCGTGCGCGAGCGGCAGGCGTGCGCGGGTATCTGCTGAAAGATACGCCCGTCGAACGGCTGGCCACCGCGATCCGCACCGTTCGTGGCGGCGGACGGGCCATCGACGCCGATCTTGCCGCCGAAGCGTGGGAGGCAGGCCCCGACCCGCTGACCGATCGCGAGCGCGACGCCCTGCGCCTCGCCGAGGAAGGATTGCCCAACCGGGAGATCGGTCTGCGCCTGTCGCTGTCGCCCGGCACAGTGCGCAACTACCTGTCCGAAGCGGCAGCGAAACTTGGCGCCGCCAACCGGATCGAAGCGGGTCGCATTGCTCGAGCTAACGGGTGGCTTTGACCCACAACCGGCCATCCAGGCCGCCTTTCCCGCTTCCCAATTTCGGCCGTTCATTCATCTTAGCAGAACGGACCCGTCGGTTCCGGCTGGTCCTGGCTAAACGGTGACATGTGGGACATTTCTGCCGGTCTCCGCGGCGAGCGGGAAGGTCCGGTTACGCCCAAACCGACCATTCTCCGGAGCGCGCAACCCCTCCCCTATGTCAGGGCCGTTGGCGATGGAGAACAACTGGACTCAACCCAAAAACCAAGAAAGCGGACATTCGTTCGGACGCTGAGCACTATGATCGCGGGGCACCACGATCGGACCGATGAGGAGCCTGGTCGATGTCACGCGATCCGGTGCTAATCCCAGATGACCACTTACTTCAGCCAATGGTCAAAGTTGTCCGAAACGCCTGCCGTATGCCAAGGGTTCTTCCAGATCTCGTAGTAGCGGATGTCGTTCGACGACGGCTTTGGCGAGCATTCGGTGATGTACACCACGCACGGCATTGCAACTGCATCGCCGATGAGTAGCGCCTCGCCTTGCTCAAGCGCGGGCAGCCCTGCGGTCAGATTGCCGAGCGTGTCCGGCAGCAAGCGCTTCACATAGGCTTGGTCTTCCGGGTTGGTCAGGCGCATCGCCAAGAAATTGCTGCACTGAGAAAAGATCGTCTCCGAAATCTCCGATGGGCGCTGGCTCGAGATCATCAGGCTGACCCCGTATTTTCGACCTTCCTTGGCGATTCGTTCAATCGAGTTCAGCGAAGCCTTAAAACGCGCGAGATCACTGCGGGGCGCATATTTGTGAGCCTCCTCGTACACGAGCAGGAACGGCGTCTCGCATTTGCCGGTCTGACGGCGTGCGTGATACGAAAAATCGAACAGAAGTCGCGTCACCAACGATACGGTTATGCTGAGGACCTCAAATGGTATGCCGCTCAAATCGAGGATGGTGACGTTGGCGCTCGAGGTCTTCTCATAGCCGGTTATCTGACGGATGACGTCTTCAAGCGTCGCCTGCGCAGCCATTGGACCGAACATGAAATCGAGCCGCGAATTGTTGATCTTCGCCGATATCCGCCGGACGAACTTATCGATCGTGCCATCGGCGTAGGGACCGTTGTTAATCTTGCCTGTGGCTTTAAAGGCGAAGTCCACCGGTTGAGTGCAATAGGCGGTCAAACGCGCGCGATCGTCCGCATAGGTGACCGAGTTCCCATCCTTGGTTTTGATCGTGAGCGGATCGTTCGCATCCTTCGTCTCCCGCGAGAGATTGGCGAAGCAAGTCTGCAGATGGGCGATGTCGTACTTCAGCGGACTGTCGAAATTGACTTTCGCGACCCCCGGGTTGGCCATCTCCTTGCAATGCGTGATGATCGTCCGGAGCAGCGCTTCCTGATTGTAATTGTTGCTGTCACCCGACTCAAGGAACATGTCGCCCATCTCGCCATCGTTGAGCAGCCAATAGGGGAGCACGATGTCGTCGGCAGACAGCAGCTTGGCCGCGGGAAAGGCGGATGCATATTCGCCGTGGATGTCAAAAATGACAATGTGCGAATTGTTGAGCCCGGCGTATCCGTGCGACTTCGCGGCCGATGCCTCCTGCAGAATTCTGGACACGCTAGACGACTTTCCCGACCCCGTCGCACCCACAACGGCGATGTGCTTGTTGAAGAAACGGTCGCCGTGGACGGGAACCTTCACATCCCGTTGCCGCGTGAGCGAGGAGAAGCAGCACCGTTGCTGTTCCTCGAAAGCGTTGGCGTAGATCGCGGCAATTTCTTCGCGAGTCGCGGGTACAACCCGCTTAGGCGGAATTGCAAGTTCGTCGCCGCCGCGCCGAAAGGTGCCCCCATTGAGCGTGCCGAGTGGATAGGCATCGATCATATAGACGCGCTGGTGATCATCGCCCTTCGCCCGCATCTCGATTGAAAAGCTTTCGATGATGCAGATCAGCGAGACATTATCGTTGTCGGAAATCTTCAGGAACGATCCGACGCGCAGCGACTGTCCTGCAATCTCGAACGACAGGAGATCGTTGACTGCAATACGCACCTTGTTCGGGAATACCGAAACGACCTCGGCATTGATCTCACTCTCGTCCATCCCACCTGCTCCCTATACAATTTTCATAGCCATCGCAGCGCTGCGCACCGGCACCGAGATCTGCCGAAACTTCGCGTTGATCGCCTGCGGTTTACCGGCATGAAGCTGGACAACGAGCCGGCGGCGCACCGATGCATCGAGCGCGGCGGCTAACTGCGCGGCGTCGCCGACGATGCGGGCCGCGATCGGCTCAAACGCCGTCTGAGCGAGCAGGAGCTGCTGTGTGGTGAATGGCGCCCCAAAGAAGGCGTAGCCGTCTGTTATCCGGTAACTCTCGCCTATCAGCCGGCTCTTTAGCTCAACGAGATCCGCGGGGTCGATGCCGGGAAAAAAGAAGAAAGGCGCGTAGCGTTCTTTCGCCGGTTTGGACTTCGACCTGTGGCTACTCCATCCGCCGATGATGTGCCGCACGAGGGTGATCAGCATATCCAGGGTTTCGGTGTCGGGCAGATCGATGATGAAGAAGCGGTCGTGATTCTCGACATTGAGGCGAGCAAAGTGTGCTTCGCGGATCAACTTGCAGTAGGCCGCTTCGCTTTCCCTGCGGAGCGCCCAAGCCGAATAAACGGCGACGTTGGGCTGGATCTGCTGGAGGAAGTCCTTCCGCGTCGTGGTCCGCGCGGCTTTCGACGAAGCAGCCGAGAGCGATGCCATTGCTGAGAACGCCGACGGATAACTGTATAAACTGGCTTCGTCCTCGGCAACCTCGAGCGCGGCGCGCAACGCTTCAATGACCCGTGCTCGGTGCATGTCGAACGGCTCGCTGAGAACGACCGTAAACCGGCCGCAAAAGACGGCCAGATCCTCGTCCGACGCTCCCAAGTCGGTTTGCAGATTGATCGTAGTTTTGACGCGACTGCCGGTCGCGGGATCGACCGCGTACTGGGCGCGGACGAGCACGCGTTGCATATCGGCAAGCCCATAGGACGTCGCTACGCCAGCCGAGTCCTTGAAGTAGCCGTAGAGGACGTATTTTTTTCGGAGGCGAACGTCCGCCGGATAGCGAAGGAACCCCGTAATCATCGGCAGGATGGCGTCGCGCAAAGTCGAATCCGTGAGCTTTTGCGCTTCGTAGTACTTGACCTGTCCATAGGTCTGAATCTCGTCGGCGAGAACGTCGAAGTCTTCGACTCCCTCGACAGTGATCGACTCGGACTTGGTCGCACCAAGCACGGCGAGAATGCTCGCATCGAACTGATACATGTAGCCGCGGATCGTTGCCGTCGCTTCGCGCTGCGCTTCCTGAGCCTCCACCTCGGTCATGCCGGGGTCTCGGTTAGTGAGAGCCGGTTGGCCGGGAAATGCCGATCGCCCCGCTCGCCGCCTGATCCTCGGGTTCGTTCCCAATCGCTTTCGTTGCCAAATCTTGTTGCCCTGATCAGATGCCGTCTTTCGCGGCTGGGTTAAGTCGCTATTCCAGCAGCACTTGTTCAGGCAACTCGCGTTCCCGTCAATCCGGATCGATCCCGGACAAACCGATGAATTTTCCGAGAGCGTCCGAGCGTCCCTGGGTGGACAGGGCGGCCGCAGTCGCCCGCGTGATGTCGAGTTCTGTTATGATCGACGCGATGGGAACTGCCGATCGGGAGGCGATCAGACCCTGCCATATCTCAGCGTCAGAATATGCGCGGCAGGCCCAATTTCCGACGGACGGCATTTGAGAAAGGGTCTTGGGGTCGGGAATGTCCGCGAATGCCCGATCCGGACGTTCGCACCACACTTGGCGAACGGCAATATCTGGTCGAGAGCCGCTATCGCGGAAAACGGTGGGAAGCGGACACTCGCGCGATCGCAAAATCCGGGTCCGCTAGGGTAAAAAGCGAACCCGTGTTGGACAGATCATGCAGGAAAATGAATTCCGCATAATTTGTTGCCGTCTGGGTCGCGAAAATAGGCAAGTTCGACTGTTCCCAGCGATGCCGTATTGCGCGGGCCGGGCGGGGCTTCGATCGAGGTGCCGCCGTTGGCGACCGCGGTATCATGAAGCTGCTTCACTTGTTCAGGCGAGTTGCACGAAAAGGCGACGGTGCTGCCGTTGGCGACGCTTGCCGGTTCGTCGTTAATCGGCTGGCTGACGATGAAGTTGGTTCCGTTGCCATTATTATAGATCAGCCGCGTATGGCCGCTGTCGGCGATGTTCCGCGCCCCTTCGCCTGCCCCCAAAGTGGCGAGCACCGTGTCGTAGAAGCGCTTCGACCGTTCAATGTCGTTCGATCCGACCATGGTGTGAAAAAGCATCCGGGCTCTCCTTGGGGCTGATCGACTTCCGATCGCCACTAGCCTTTTAATCTAACCGGCCCATAGGACGCGGTCACCCCCGGGTCGTCGAAAGTCCACAATTGGTCGGCATAGGCCCCCGAGCAATACCAGACCGTCATACCCGCAAGCGTTCTTCCGATGGCCGATCTGGCCATTGGAGAACGATCATGGAGATGCCTGAAACCGAGCGCACCGTCACAAAGCGGCAAGTCTGGAATGCCGGAAGAACCGTCGGTGCGAAGCGTGCCCTCAAACCGAAGCAGATTTGGGAAATTCGGTTCTATCTCAATCAGCGTCGACGCCTGCGAGATCGGGCGCTGTTCGATCTGGCGATCGACAGCAAACTCCGAGGCTGCGACTTGGTGCAGATGAGGATCGGCGACCTTGTCAGCAGCGGGCAAGTCCGAACGCGAGCGATTGTCATGCAGCAGAAAACAGGCCGACCGGTTCAGTTCGAGCTACTTCCAGATGCTCGCGCCAGCCTGCTGGCTTGGCTGGAGCGGCGGGGCGGCACGGTGGACCCCCAGTCGAGTCGATCGTGATGGGCATCTCAGCACTCGCCAGTACGCCAGGCTTGTCGATGAATGGGTGACAGGGGTCGGTCTGATGCGAAGTGAATACGGTACGCACTCGCTCCGCCGAACGAAGGCATCAATCATCTACAGGGCAACCGGCAATCTGCGAGCTGTCCAGATCCTGCTCGGCCATAGCAAGATCGAGAACACGGTCCGCTATCTCGGCATCGATGTGGAAGACGCACTTGCCCTCGCCGAGAACACCGAGATTTGACCTGTCGGCTCCTCGCTCGGGCGAGGGGCCGCCCTTACGGCGCATGGGACAAAACAGCCAAATACGGGGCCTCGCCGAACGGCGGGTTCAACTGTGAGCTGCCGTCCGCCGCTGTCCCGAAAACGATGGTGAATCGGGAATCTGAGATAAAAGGGGAAAACCAGCCTAGCGCCATCCTCTGCCACCTTCGACATTGTGCATCACTGAGTGGGCTTCTAGACGCATCCAATGAAACGCCGGGCTCGCCCACTCTCCAAGATATTGCATTCCATGGCGTTTTTCGTCCTGGCGGTGATGTTGCTGGTCCGGCTTGGCCCGCTCTGCGAGACGATGGCGATGGCCGCGCCTCCGGCTGCGTCCGCTATGATGGACTGCGCCAGCAAATCAGCAGGCGCTCCCATCAAAAAGGCCCCTGCGTCGGCCTGCGCCATACCGTGCGTTGCGGTTGCCGGCGAAACCGTAGAGCATGTCGGGCTGGTTCCGTCCTCCCGTCTATCGCCTTGGCCGGCTCCACAGACCGGCCTTTTGGGCATGGCATACGCTCCGGCCACACCCCCTCCGCAAACCGTGTGACGTCGAACACCATCACACGTAAATTTCGGAGAATATCATGACCAAGTTCAAGCTCATCAGCGCTGCCTTCGCCCTCACCCTGTCGACTGGCGCATTCGCCGCTGTCGCCAATTGCTGCGCCGACATGGCGTGCTGCAAGGACGGTGCGGACTGCTGCAAGGATGGCGCAAAAGCCAAGGCTGCTGACTGCTGCGATCATGCCAAGGGCGGCATGAAGCACGGCTAAAAGCTAGATAGGGGCGGGCAACCGCCCCTATCTATTAGCCGGCTGCGATACGCCGCCACGCCACGGCTACTGATCGACTACATAGCTATCCAAGAATGGAACGGGCCGCTTACCAGCGCGTCCGTAAACGATTAAAAAATGGGAACACCCAAGCATCCCAAGCCGCGTCGCACGCGTCATGAGAGAAATATTTATCCTCGTTCAACCGTGGCATTAGTTGGGCACGGCAGTAATCGCTTCCATTACCCGGCAGTCGGCGATGCGTCCGCCATCGCAGGATCGTGTTGCAGCACTCAATGCGTCGCGAAGCGCGACAAGGCGTGTGATACGATCCTCCACGCTGGCGAGATGCCGACGGGCGATGGCGCCGGCCTGGTTGCAGTCCTGATCGGGATCGGCAGACAGGGCAATAAGCGATCGGATTTCATCTACTGAAAATCCTAGTTCCCGGGCATGGCGGATGAAGCCAAGCTGGCGAACCTGCCCCTCTCCATAGGTGCGACGGCCTCCAGACGTGCGGAGCGCTTCGGGCATGAGGCCGATTTCCTCATAGAATCGGATGGTGTTGATTTTGGTCCCTGTCCGCTTTGCCAAATCGCCGATCATCAACACGTTGCCACTCCACTAGAAACCGCTTGCTCCTACAGTGACTGTAGATCGTAGAGGCACGATATGAGTGCAAGTGAATCCTCTTCATGCGGTTGTTCCGGTGATACCAAACGAGCGGAGCGCGATCCCGCATATCGGCGCGCATTGTGGATCGTCGTTCTGCTTAATCTGGGCTTTGGTCTGGCTGAAATCGTCGGGGGGTTCCTTGCCGACAGCCAGGCATTGAAGGCCGATGCCCTCGATTTCATCGGGGACGGCAGCATCTCGCTCCTCGGATTGATTGCGCTGGGATGGACCGCTCGTGCCCGTTCTCAGGTTGCGCTTACACAGGGCATATTCCTTGGCGCGCTCGGGATAGGTGTCATCGCCTTCGCCCTTTGGCGTGCGATGAATGCAATTGCGCCAGAAGCCGAATTGATGGGCGCTATCGGGATCGTTGCGCTCATAGTGAACGTGACGGCTGCACTAGTTCTATCGCGATTTCGCGAAGGGGATGCGAACGTCACCGCTATTTGGTTGTTCAGCCGTAACGACGCGATTGCCAATGTTGCGGTGATCATCGCAGCCGCCCTTGTTGGCTGGACCGGTGCGGCTTGGCCCGATCTGGTCGTTGCCGGCGTCATCGCGCTCCTGTTCCTGCATTCGGCCTACGAAATTATCCGCAATGCGCGGCGCGAACTCCAATCAACGGCAAGGCCGTCGTCATAATGACTTACCCTATGAAGCTCCGGCACCGGTTGCCCTTCGTCCTGATCGCGGTCGTCGCCGTCGTTCCGTGCGTAGCGCACGCCCAATCGCAAACCGGTTCCGAAGCGACGGTCACCCCGGTACTGACGCTAGAAAAAATACTGGCGTTGGCGGAAGCGTCAGCACCGTCGCTAGAAGCAGCGCAGGCCGGCGTTCGGGCAACAGGTGCGGCGCGCGATGTAGCGGGGCTGCGCCCTAACCCTACGCTGAATGGCGGTCTGGAATATTTTGGGGGTTCGGGGGCATATCGCGGTCTTCGTAGCGCGGAAGCTACAGTCGGTGTTGCTCTACCTATCGAGCTTGGCGGCAAGCGTTCCGCGCGGGTCGGTGTTGCCAACGCACAAGGGGAGCAAGCTCGGCTCGCCCTGGTTATTGCTACGGCCGATATTCGGCTCGCTGTAACACAGGCGTATATCGAAGCCGTAGCAGCCGAGCGTCGCATCACGACTGCGCGCGAGCAAGCCGGCATTGCCGGGGAGGCGGCCCGCGCGGCGGGCATTCGGGTACGCGCGGGCAGGGCATCGCCGCTAGAGCAACAGCGTGCCGACGTGTTGCGCATCAATGCCGAAGCTGCGGTTGAACGTGCGCAGCGCCTGACGGAAGTCGCGCGGGGCAATCTCGCCCGGCGTATTGGTCAGCCCGTAACCGGCCCGCTCGACGTTGCCTGGTTCGATCGCATGCAAGGTTACGGCCCCTCGATCGCGGCCAGTCCGGGCGGCACGCTGGCATTGTCTGCGGCGCGAGCCGCAGTGACGACGGCAGATGCGCAAGTGCGGCTTGCTCGCTCCCAACGCATCCCCGACGTGACCGTCAATGCCGGCGCACGCCGGCTCGATGCGTCGAACGATATGGCTGCGGTCGTCGGCCTCTCGATACCGCTTCCACTGTTCAACAACGGCCGGGCGTCGGTCGTTCAGGCGCGGGCGCAACGCGATCAGGCGGACGCGATGCGACGCGCGGCTGAGCTGGATGCGGGGCAGTCGATAGCCAGCGCGGAAGCGGAAGTGGCAAATGCCGCGACGACCGCTAGAACCACGGGTGGGCCGGTCCTGGCAGCAGCGACGGAAGCCGCGCGCATTGCCCGCATCGGCTACCGTGAAGGCAAGTTCGGCCAACTCGATCTTCTCGACGCCGAACGCACCCTGTCTGAAACCCGCACGGCCGCGATCGATGCGCTGGCGACCTACCATGATGCAAAGGCCCGGCTTGAGCGGCTGACCGCTGCCGCTCCCGAACTGGCGAAGGACCAATGATGACGAAGACCGGCGCGCGGGTCGTACTATCCGCTCTGCTTCCCCTGACGCTGCTTGCCTGTGGCGGGGGCGGGGAAAAGAAGGCCGACAACATGGCCGGCATGGAAGGGATGGAAAAGGGCGAAGGCGAGAAAGGCGAAGCCGGCAAACCTGCCGATAAAGACGCCGTAAGCCTTTCGGCCCAGCAAATCGCGGATGCCGGGATCGAAGTTGGTCGGCCTGCGATTGGCGGCGTTGCCGGCGCAATCGAGCTGCCGGCCTTGGTTCAGGGTGATCCGCAAGGGGTGCAGGTCGTATCCGCGACGATCGGCGGTCGTGTCGTCTCCCTTACCCGTAACCTCGGGCAATCGGTGCGCCGTGGCGATGCGCTTGCGATCATTGAAAGTCGCGAGGCCGCCTCATTAAACGCCGAGATTGAAGCCGCGCGCGCGCGCTCTGCGCTCGCACAATCGAACCTGCGCCGTGAGCAACGTCTGTTTGCTGAACGCGTCTCGCCGGAACAGGATCTCATCGCCGCTCGAACTGCTGCCACCGAAGCCAACATTGCGGTCCGCCTCGCCCAACAGCAGCTCTCGGCCACAGGCGGGAGCGGGGGTGCGCTGAACCGTGTGGCGATCCGCTCGCCCCTTTCCGGTCAGATCATCGCTCGATCGGCGACGCTCGGTCAGACGGTTGCGGCAGACGGCGAGCTGTACCGGGTCGCCAACCTCTCGCGCGTGACCATCGCTGCGTCACTCTCACCGGCTGACGCCGGCAAGGTAAAGCCTGGAACACGCGTTGAAGTCACCTCGGCCGGCCGCAGGCAGGAAGGTCGCGTGACCTTCGTGTCGCCCGCTCTCGATGAAACCACGCGGCTTGTTCAGGTTATCGCTTCCCTCGATAATGCGGGCGGCACTTGGCGGGTAGGGGAGCCCGTCACGGCCTCGATCCTGCTGCCCTCGATCGGGGATCACAGTATCACTGTGCCGTCCACGGCGGTCCAATCGGTAGAGAATAAGATGGTCGTGTTCGTGCGCACGCCTAGCGGCTTCAAGGCCGTTCCGGTGCAGGCAGGGCGTCGCAACGGCGATCAGGTCGTCATCACCTCTGGCCTGACCGGCAGCGAGCGTATCGCAACCACCAATAGCTTCACGCTCAAAGCCGAACTCGGCAAGGGCGGCGAAATGGACATGGATTGATCCAATGATCGGCCGTCTTGTAACTTTCGCGGTCGAGCGCCGCTGGCTCGTCCTGCTTTTCACCGGGATCGCGGCCCTGGTGGGTGCTCTGGCGCTGCAACGCCTTCCGATCGATGCCGTCCCTGACATCACGAACAATCAGGTTCAGGTCAACGTGATGGCCCCCTCTCTGTCGCCCGATCAGATCGAGCGGCAAGTATCATTTACGATCGAAACCTCGCTCGCTGGCATACCGGGTCTGGAATATACGCGCTCGCTCAACCGGAACGGCTTTGCGCAAATTACCGCCGTATTTTCCGATGCCACTGATATCTATTTTGCCCGCCAACAGGTGGCCGAACGGCTGCGTTCAGCGGAGGAACGCCTACCCCAAGGCATCATGCCGGAAATGGGGCCTATCGCTACCGGCCTTGGCGATATTTTCATGTGGACGGTCGAGCTTCGCGAGTTGGACAAGGTCCGGCATCGCGACGGGGAACCGGGGCTGCAACGTGATGGCAGCTATATCACGCCGGAAGGCGAGCACTTGGTCAGCGAAGATGACAAGGCCACTTACCTGCATACGGTTCAGGAATGGATCGTTGCTCCCCAACTTCGGGGTACGGCCGGCGTCGCCGGCATCGACTCCCTTGGGGGGTTCGATCGCCAGTATCTCGTCATGCCCGACCTTCAACGCCTAGCCGCGCTGCGCCTCACGATACAGGACCTCGCGACCGCATTGGAGCGCAGCAATAGCAGCATCGGCGCGGGCATCGTGGACAGTAACGGCGCGGGCCTTTTCGTCCGCTCCGACGCGCGCGTGCGAACCGCGAACGAACTGGCGCGGACGGTCGTGGCGACCCGCGAAAACGTCCCCATCACGCTCGATCAGGTCGCGACCGTCAAAGCAGGCCACGGCATTCGCACCGGCTCCGCTTCCGAAAACGGTCACGAGGTCGTGGTCGGCACAGCTGTCATGCGCATCGGCGAGAATAGCCGCACCGTCGCCACGGCTGTGTCCGATCGCCTGAAAACAATCAGCCGCTCGCTTCCGGCCGATATCATCGTGAAGCCGGTGCTGGATCGCACCAACCTCGTGAACTCCACGATCGCGACTGTCGGCCGCAACCTTGCGGAGGGCGCGGTGCTGGTCATCGTCGTGCTGTTCCTGCTGCTCGGCAATATCCGGGCGGCATTGATCGCGGCCCTGGTTATTCCTGTCACGGTGCTGCTGACCAGCGCCGGCATGCTACGTGCCGGGGTGTCGGCCAATCTAATGAGCCTCGGCGCGCTCGATTTCGGCCTGATTGTCGATGGCGCAGTCATCATTGTAGAAAATGCCCTGCGCCGCTTAGCGGAACGCCAACACGAGCTGGGCGAACGCCTTTCGCTAGAGGAGCGGCTTGCGATCGTCGCCGCGTCCGCGCGCGAAATGATCCGCCCATCGGTGTACGGGCAGGCGATCATCATCCTTGTCTATGCCCCGCTGCTCACCTTCTCGGGCGTCGAAGGCAAGATGTTCGAGCCGATGGCGCTTACCGTCATCATCGCGCTCGTGTTCGCCTTCATCCTGTCCCTGACATTCGTCCCTGCCGCCATCGCGGCATGGATTGGCGGACGCGTGGATGAGAAGGAAAGCCGGGTCATCGCAGTGCTGAAACAGCGCTACGAACCCGGCCTGGATGCCGCCATGCGACGCCCGAGCATAACGATCGGCGCTGCGGTTGTGGCTGTGGTAGCAGCTGTCCTGGCCTTCTCGACGCTGGGCCAAGAGTTTTTGCCTCAGCTTGATGAAGGCAACATCCTTGTTCAGGCGTGGCGGCCTGCGGGCACCTCTGTCAATCAGAGCCAGAAGATGCAGTTTGCAGTCGAGAAGATGATCGCTCGCGAGCCGGAAATTCGCTTCGCGTTCTCGCGTACCGGCACGTCCGAAATCGCCTCCGATCCGATGCCGCCCAATGCGACGGACACGTTCGTGATCCTCAAGCCACGCGACGAATGGCCTGATCCCAGCCTGCCTAAGACTGAGCTGGTCGAGCGCCTTGAAAAGAAGCTCAAGACCATTCCCGGCAATGGCTACGAGATCACGCAGCCTATCCAGATGCGCTTCAACGAGCTGATCGCGGGCGTCCGTGGAGACTTGGCGGTCAAGGTGTTTGGGGATGACTTCGGGCAGATGAACGCGACCGCCAATCAAATTGCGGCAGTCCTCCGCAAGATCCGTGGTGCGGCTGATGTGCAAGTTGAGCAAACCGAGGGCCTGCCGCTGCTCGATATTCGGCCGAACCGCGATGCGATGGCGCGTGTTGGTGTCACTGCCGGCGACGTGCAAGATACCGTTGCCGCGACGATTGGCGGTCGTGAGGCGGGCATGATCTTCGAGGGCGATCGGCGCTTCCCGGTCGTGATCCGCCTGGCGGAAACCGCACGGGCTGACCTACAGGCGATCGGGCAGATACCTATTCCTACGCCCAACGGCTCCTACGTCCCTCTGGGGAGCGTCGCGGACGTTGCTGTCGGGGATGGTCCAAACCAAATCAGCCGCGAGAACGGCAAGCGCCGCGTCGTGGTGCAGGCCAATGTCCGCGGTCGCGACGTTGCTGGCGTGGTGGCTGACGCGCAGGCCGCGATCGACGCGCAAGTCACGCTCCCTCCCGGCACCTACCTCCAGTGGGGTGGTCAGTTTCAGAATCTGGCTGCGGCGCGCGAGCGGCTGACGATCGTCGTCCCGATCTGCTTCGCGGTCATCATGTTGCTGCTCTATGGTGCTCTCGGCAGCGTCCGCGACGCGGCCCTGGTGTTTACCGGCGTTCCTCTGGCGCTGGTGGGCGGCATTCTCGCGCTCGTGTTACGCGGCATGCCGTTCTCAATCTCGGCCGCTGTCGGGTTCATTGCGCTGTCGGGTGTGGCTGTGCTGAACGGGCTGGTGATGGTTAGCTCGATTCAGGAGTTGATGCGGCAGGGTATGGCGCGGGCGCAGGCGGCGAGGGAGGGTGCTCTGACCCGTTTCCGCCCCGTCGCCATGACAGCGCTCGTTGCATCCTTGGGGTTCGTCCCAATGGCGCTCGGGCACGGCGCGGGGGCGGAAGTGCAAAAGCCGCTTGCTACGGTCGTGATAGGCGGCTTGATCTCCGCAACGTTGCTGACTCTATTCGTGCTGCCAACACTCTATGCGCGCTTTGGACAGGCACGGGCTGATCCGGTCCCACAAACCACCTGACGGACGTATTGCTTTTACGGATCGTCTCCCAACGGCTTTTCTAAGACGATGGTATTTCGGGATTATGGAAGTAGATCGGTTAGCCTGTTCCACCTGAGACACCGGGAGCCGCCTTGGGGTCGGGATCCTGCGCCTTGCCTGTCGCGGGTGCCGCCTTCTGGCTCGGCATAGCGATGAGATAGGCGACGATCGCGTCGACGTCCTTCTCGGCCACCGGGGCCTTGTACACCTTGCGCATCTTGGTGACGGTCGCCTTCCACTGATCCGCCGATAGCGATGGCTGGGTCAGCGCCATGCTGGCCGAGTGGCACGAAGTGCAGTTGGCGTTGATGACGTTGGCGTGCGGACCATCGGGATAGGTCGCTTCGTCGACCGGCAGGTCGACGCTGGTCGAGGCGAGCGAAAAGCCGCGGGCTGAGACGCTGGTGGGCGGTGCCGGCTCGGATGTCTCGGAGATCGGGGCAGGCGCCTTGCGGCTGCTCGGCGCCCCGATCGAGACGAGGATAATGCCGGTCAGGCCGATCAGGCCAGCGGCCATGATACCGGGAGACGGGGTCTTCATGCTACTCGCTCCTCAGGCCGCGATGATGGTGGTGGTCTCGATATTGCCGCGCATGAACCCGCCTGGGTTCCAGATCGGCTTCATCGGCTGAGCGACACCGTTGGCGTTCCAGCAGCGCACCATGATGGGGTTGGGACCGCGCCTAAGCGGCACGCGACCATCCCAGCGCCGGAAGCTATACTTGCCCTCGTCCGCTCCGAGCGTCGTCCTGTACCAGGTGCGGCCACCATCGGATGAGACATCGACCTTGGCGACGCCGCAGTCGCCGCCCATCGCGATCCCGCCAACCGGGATGGACGCTTCATAGGCGATCGCCTGGCCATCCGGCAGGCTGGTCATCCAGCTGCGCGGGATCATGCGATTGATCGGCACGGTCGGGAAGTCCTTGGCACCGGGCGCGACATTCGCGCCGGGTGTCGCCGGTATCTTGTAGGCCTTGGCCATCCAATACTGGTCGTCAGGGCCGGGCAGCACCTCGATCGCGTTCAGCATCTTGACCCAGTAGGTCGAATACCAGCCCGGGACGATCAGCCGGCAGGGAAAGCCGTTGAGGAGCGGCAGCTGCTCGCCGTTCATGCCGAAGGCGATCATCACTTCGCCGTCGCGGGCATGGTCGATGTCGAGCGCCTTCTCGAAGTCAGGGGCGCCCGCCACAACCGGCTGATCGAGCGCGCCGAAGCGCACCTGTACCGCGCCTGCCTTGACCCCCGCGAGGTTCAGCACGTCGCGCAGGCGCACGCCGAGCCATTTGGCATTGCCCATCGCGCCGTTGCCCCATTGCGCGCCGGCGACCCGGGGCTGGAACAGCCCACGGCTGTTGCCCGAACACTGGTTGATCGCCGCCATCTCGACCCGCGGCAGGCGCAGCAGTTGGGCAAGGCTGATCGACAGCGGTCGGTTGACGTGGCCGAAGACGTTGAGGCGGAAGCTCTCGACGTCGATCGAGGTTGGAATGTCGGCCCAGTGCCAGCGAACGAAGAACTGGTCGTTGGGCGTGAACACCGACTTGTCGAACACGTCCATCGGCGTCTCCAACAGCGGAGGATGGATGCGTTGAAGGATCATGCTGCCCTTGCCAGGAAAGGCGCTGGTCATCGGCCGCTCGGCATTGCCGCCAGGCAGCTTCAGGTCGACGAGCTGCTGCGCCAGCGCAGGTGCTGCGGCAAGGCCGGCGGTGCCGAGCGCCGTACGCCTGAGAAAGCGGCGACGGCTGGTTTTACTCGCCAGCGCGGCGTCAAAATTGTACATGACAAGGCTCTCCTGTGGCCAGCCACGCTGGCGGATCGAAGCGGCGTTCTGCAAGTGATCGGACCGACTGATCCGATCATCAGGGTGGATCAGTTCGGGGTAGCGATGCAGGGCGAGACGAACAGGTTGCCGCGCCATGCTCCGGCGAGCGTCTTGGCACCGACCAGCAGCCACATCGCCGCGAGCGCGATCGTCAGCACCGTGCCGACGATACCGAAGAAGCCGAGGTTCAGCGTCGTACCGAGGCGGAAGGTGGCGACGGTGTAGACGCCGAGCGGGAAGGTATAGCCCCACCAGCCAAGGTTGAATGGGACGCCGGCGCGCCAGTAGCGGATGGTGATGAGCGTCGCGAGCGCCAGCCACCACAGGCCGAAACCCCACAGGCAGAGCCCGACGACGACGCCGATCCCTTGCGCGACGGTACCGACATCGACCAGCCCGTGCGCCGCGAGGATCGCCGGCGCATCCGCCCCAAGCACCAGCATACCCAGCGCCCCGGTGCCGATCGGCCCCAGCGCGAGCCAGGATGATGCCGCCATGCTCTCGTGCGGGAGCTTGTGGAGCGCCATGCGCAGGATCAGGATAGCGAGGATGCCAAACGCGACCGGCACCGAATAGGCCCACAGCACATACGAGGTCGCGAGCGTCACGATCTGCGCGTGGGGATCGACCAGATGCGGCGCGAGCAGCCCGCCGCTGGCACCCGCCACTTCCGCTGCGACGACCGGCAGCAGCCATACCGCGGTCATGCCGTCCAGGCTGTGCTCGTGGCGGGTAAACATCAGGTAGGGGATCAACACGCCGCAGGCGAGCGACATGGCGACGTCGATCCACCACAGGACGTGTGCGACCGGCACGATGCCGTTACCGAACCGCACGATCCCGAAGGCGAGGCATCCGTTGATGATCGTCGCCAAGCCCATCGGAATGGTCCCGATGAACATCGACACGGTGTTGTGGCCGAAGATGCGCCGTGCCTCATGCCCGAACATCGCCCAGCGCGCGCCATAGAGACCGGCGAACAGGATGAAGAGCGCGATGTTGAAGAACCACAACACCTCGCCAATCGGTTTGAGCGCGGGGCCGATGCCGGGCACCTGCGGCAGCGCGAGAGCGAGGATGCCGGTGCCCATGGTCGCGGCGAACCAGTTGGGCGTGAACTGGCGGATCATCTCGCGCGGATGGTCGAGCCGGCTGAGCGGCTTGAGGCCGGTCAGGACCGGAGGTGTTTTGGCAGTCATGCGACCTGCTCCTTGATAAGGTCCGTCAGCGCGTCCGCCGCGCGGGTGCGATAGCGTTCCTTGTGGCGCAGCGCGTGGAAGGCGCGATCGGGCAGCCCCAGCGGCAGCTCGACCAGATCGCCCGCCTTCAACGCACGAGCGACGACCAATCGCGACAATACGGCGACGCCGGCACCGGCCTCGACCGCGGTACGCACCGCCTCGTTGGACGGCAGCGTCATCGCTACCGTCAGCTGGGCCGGATCAAACCCGCGCGTTCGCAGCACGTCCTCGAAGGTCGAGCGCGTGCCCGAACCCTGCTCGCGGACGATCCAGCGTTCAGCGCGAAGCCAGTCCTCGTCGACGCGCCCGGCGTCCTCACGGCCGACCAGCACCATCGGGTCACGCCCGACATTCCAGAGGGCGAGCGCCGGTTCGTCCACCTCGCCCTCGACGAAACCGAGCTCCGCCGCGCCGCTCAGGATCTGCGCTGCCGCACCTTCGGTGTTGTCGATCGCCAGTTCGACCGCGATCTGCGGGTGGCGTTCGTGGAAGGCGGCGAGCTTTGCCGGCAACCAGTAGCTCGCGATCGTCTGGCTTGCGACGATCCGCAACGAACCACGGGCAAGCCCGGCATAGTCCGCCAGCATCGTCTCGGCATGCGCTGCCCGCCCCAGCACCGCGCGCGCTTCCTCCAGAAAGCCGCGGCCTGCTTCGGTCAGCTGGATGCCACGCCCGACACGGTGAAACAGAGGAACCCCGTAGCGCGCCTCCAGAGCCGCGACCGCGCCGGACGCAGCAGACTGCGTGACGTTCAGCGCCTCCGCTGCCTTGGTGACGTGTTCGCGCTCGGCGACACCGACAAAGATTCTGAGCTGCTCCAAGGTCATGCAGCTTATATCGCGCACTCTGATCGATACGACCAACCGTTTGATCTGTTTATTTCAATCTGGATACCGGAACGATCGGTAATCCTTCGTCTGCGATAGTCTTGAAGACTTGAAGCGATCCGCGCGCTTGCGGCGTTGGTTCGTCCATGACTGATATGATCGAGCGCAAATCCGAGCCCTACAACGCCGAGCCGACGCCCGGCGCGCTGATCGAGCGGTTCCTGACGCCGCAGGCGCTGTTCTACGTGCGCAGCCATGGTGCGGTGCCTGATCTGCCTGCCGATCACCGGATCGAGGTCAGCGGGATGAGCATGGAAAGACGCTCCTTCTCGGTGGAGGAATTGAAGAGCGCGTTGGCCACGCGGACGGTGACGGCAGTTCTCCAGTGCGCCGGCAACCGGCGCACGGATCTCCAGCCGGTCGCAAAAACGTCCGGCGACCCCTGGGACGTGGGAGCGATCGGCAATGCGGAATGGACCGGCGTACGACTGTCCGACCTACTGGATGCCGTCGGTGCGCCGGATGCGTCCGACCTGTTTGTGGCGTTCACCGGCGCGGACGAGGTGGACGTCGAAGGCGAGGAAGCATTGTTCGGGGTCTCGATCGCCATGGACAAGGCGCGGCAACCCGACGTCCTCATTGCCTGGGCGATGAACGGCGAGCCGCTGACGCCCGAACACGGCGCACCGCTCCGCATGGTGGTGCCGGGCTATGCCGGGGTGCGGAGCGCCAAATGGCTGACACGGATCGAGGTGCGCGACACGCCATCCGACGCACCGATCCAGGCGCACGACTACAAGCTCTTTCCTGCCGATGTGACGAGCGACACCGTCGACTGGAGCCAGGGTCTGACCATCAATGCCATGCCGCTCAACGCCGCGATCTGCGTGCCCGGCTCTGGCGAAAGCCTGCCGGCCGGGGAGGTGCGGATCGAGGGCTATGCCATCGCCTATGATCGCCGCGTCTCTCGGGTCGAAGTGTCGATAAACGGTGGTCGCGACTGGCAACAGGCGACGTTCACCGATGATCCGGAGGCGCACTGGGGTTGGCGGCGCTGGACCCTCGACGCCACGCTCGTCAAGGGGCGCCAGCACCTTGTCGTGCGCGCCTTCGACGAGACTGGACAGGGTCAGCCCGAGCGGCCGGATACGATGTGGAACTTCGCCGGCTATCTGTGCACCGCCTGGCATCATGTGCACGTGCTGGTCGAATGATCGAAGCATCAGCGGCATCGGACCTCGGCTTTTGGATCGACGCGATCGGGCGGCTGGTGGTGGCGACCGCGGCTGGGATGGTGCTCGGCTGGGAACGCTCGCGCGAGAACCGGCAGATCATGGGCTTGCGGACGCTGGGCCTCGTCGGTCTGGCGAGCTGCATCGCCGTGCAGGCGATCGTGCACAGTGGCTTGCCGAATGTGAACGCCGATGCCGCAGGGCGGGCGATGCAGGGCATTTTGTCTGGCGTCGGTTTCATCGGTGCCGGTGCGGTGCTGCGGGTCGGCCAAGGTCAGGAAGTGCATGGACTGGCGACCGCCGCGTGCATCTGGGTGACAGCCACGATCGGCGCGGCAGCAGGGTTGGCGGTGTGGCCGCTCATCATCGGCGGGTTGAGCCTTGCGATGCTCGTACTGTTCGTCGGCGCTCCGCTCGAACGTCGCATTCGCGAGCGGGCCAGGCTGACTCCGGCAGAGGCCGACCGGAAGGATGCCGAGCGCAAGCCGTGATCCCGCTGGTCCGCCCAGTGCCTGTCGCGCTGAGAACCGGCCACGCGCTATCAGGACACAAGCGCCGCATCGGCCTGGCGCCGGACCTCGTTGGCGATCGGATGCAGCTCGGCAGCGGGGCGCTCCCCCACCACACTATAGCCGATCCCGTCGACCGCCCATGTGACCCGGCCCATGGTCCCGCTGGACGTGCTGGTCATGCTTGCGCTCTTGTCGATTTGCATGGGCCTCGTCAGCACCGCGAGCTTCGACGCTTGCGGTCCATCATAGAGGAGCAGCGCCGCAGGGCCGTGGGGCGTCGCGACCAATCGCCCCCCGCCATAGCGGTAACCCGCTGTGCTAAGGTCCGGGATGGTCACGCGCTCACCCAATCGGCTGGAGGTCCACCGGATCAGCATGGCGCGCTGGTCGGGGCCGATTTCCGCCGGTCGGATCCGGTCGGCGGCATAGACACGGAAATTGTCGCTCGCCTCATTGGCCAGCGCCGCGATGCCCGCGTGGGGTTCGCCGCTCCACCGCGCGCTCGACCAACCACCGCCAAATCCGACCGCCAGCAGAAGCGACGCGGCGATGGCGAGTTGCCAAGGCGGTTGGCGTTGCCGTCCCCTGATGGCTGCGACGCGCATCGTCGCCGGGATCGGTTCCTCCGCGATGGGAGCGAACAGGGACGCAAGGGCTCGCGCCTGCTCCGCCTGCTCCCGCAAACGGGCATGCACGTCCGGCTGGCCTTCAAGGTAAGCGTCGACCAGACGCTGCCGCTCGGGCGACAGCCTGCCATCGATCCACGCGGCCAGATCGTCTTCTCCGATCGGGCTGGTCATCGAATACTCCTTAATCGTGGCCGTTCATCCTCCTGGAGGAGCGTCGCCAGACGGTCGCGCCCCCGCGATATGCGCGACATCACCGTTCCCAGCGGCACGCCGACGACGGCAGCGACTTCCCCATATGACAGACCTTCGACGGAAATGAGGAGCAGCACCGTCCGCTGCTCCTCGGGCAACGCATCAAGTGCGCGCAACAGGTCTCGGTGGTGCAGGCCTGCGTCCTGATCGGCCGGGTGGCCGAGCGCAGCGTCGTCCACGAGGTGGAGCGGAACCGCCGTACCTCGCCGGCTATGCTGCCGCTGATGGTCGACCAACAGATTGTGCAGGATCGCATAGATCCAGGGGCGAACCTCCGTCCCGCGTCGTTGCCGCCAGCGCCCGACCGCGCGCTCAAGGCAATCCTGCACCACGTCATCCGCCATCGCCCGATCGCGCAACCACGACCGGGCATAACGGCGCAGACCGGGGACCAGGGGCTCGATCGCGGCGGCAAGCGGGTCCATCTCAGTCGCGCTGCACCTGCACGATGCGGCCCGGTGCGCCATTCACTACCTCGGCGACCGCCAGAAAGCGCCGGGGGGCCGCTGCACTGCCCTGAACGATCTGCCGGATCGGACCCGATGCGTTGACGATCGCCGCACCTGCCGGATTGCTCATGAAGTTCGCAAGGGGCTCTACCGCACCGCTGCCGTCCGCGTTGGCGGTGAGCACGAGCATATAAGGCTTCTTGGGCTGCAAACCGGTAACGGCACTCTGCACGACCTGAATGATGCCCTGGTCGAAGAGGGTAATGCTGCTTGCCGCACCATTGCCTCCAACTGGCCCCATGTTCAGATGCACCGCCTTGCCTGCCGTACCGAGCGGTTGGAGATTGTCGGTGCCGGGGCCTGTCGGAATAGCGTTCGGCACATAGGCGATCGCCTGCGGTGCCTGTCCGACCGGCACGGTGGCAACGACCTTGTTGCCGGCGGTGTCGATCGCGGCAAGTTCATCGGCATTCTCCAGCCCGACATAGATGCGCCGGCCGTCGCCCGATGGCCAGACGCCGTGCGGCATCTTGCCGACCGGGATGGTAGCGACAAGCGCGAAGTCGGACGTGCGGAACACCTTCACCGCGTTTTCCCCGCCCACCGTGACATAGGCGAACTGTCCCCTGACCGTGCGGGCGAAGTTGACGTGATTGGTGATCGGTCCGGTATCCAGCACCTTGAGGATCGCGAAAGGCGGCCTGGCATCGAATGCGACCGTCTTGCCGATGTCCTTCAGCGTGAACCACACCTGCTTGCCGTCCGGCGTCGCGGCGATGTTGGGACAGAACGGACTCGGCTGCGCCACCTGTCCGACCTGCGCGTGGGTCGAGACATCGAACACGGCCAGCACCGGATTGAACGAGGAACAGACATAGCCGTATCGGCCATCGGGAGAGAAGATCGTCATGCCCGGACCACCGGGCGTCTTGATGCGACCGGTCTCCTTGTACGTCGTGGGGTCGAGCACGGCGATGTAATCCTCGCCGCGTACCGTAACCCACACCTCCTTGCCGTCCGGCGTGAAGAACGCCTCATGCGGGCTGCGCCCGACATAGGTCGTGTGCTTGACGGTGTTGGTGGCGGTGTCGATCCACGACACGGCGTTGGATCCGATCGACACGACCGCCAGTGTTTTCCCGTCCGGCGAGAAGCCGAGGCCGTGAACCAGCACCTGCCCCTTGTAGAGCGGGGAAAAATTCATCGGCTGCGGATCGCCGAGCTTGATGACGCCGAGCAACCTGTTGTCGGCCGGGTCCGTCACCGACACCGTGTTGGAGAATTGTTCGGATGCATAGACGCGGTCGCGGTGGCTGACAGGCACGTCCTTGGCGTTCCACGGCGCCTGCTGGGCCATGGCAATGCCCGGTGCGGCGCTCATCAGCAAGGCGGCCGAGCGCAGGAAGGTCGGGATCATGTCAGTGCTCCATATGGCTGTGGTGGTCGCCGCCCTGCGTCGGGGCTGGCGTCGAAGGGGGTAGCGGCTGACCGATCGCCAACTTCATGGCGGCGATCTCCTGCTGCTGATCGATGATGATCTCCTGCGCAATGCGCTTGAGCTGCTCGTTATGGCCGTAGCGCAGCTCTGCCACCGCCATATCAATGGCGCCCTGGTGATGCGGA
The DNA here is from genome assembly GCF_001421585.1 of Sphingomonas sp. Leaf23. Lineage (NCBI taxonomy): Bacteria > Pseudomonadati > Pseudomonadota > Alphaproteobacteria > Sphingomonadales > Sphingomonadaceae > Sphingomonas > Sphingomonas sp. Leaf23. The sequence goes on from NZ_LMKR01000001.1 coordinate 437,105, forward strand.
AGCATCATTGCGACGAAGTCGCGGTCGACGTCGCCGGACGGCTTGACCATCATGCCCGCCATCATCCGGTCCATCGCGGCAGATACCATGCTGGCGTAGCCATCGGCGGGGGCGGCCGCGACTGCGCCGGTGAGCATGGCCGAAGCAGTCAGACCCAGCATCCAATTTCGTCTACGCATAAGCCTCCGGCGCATCAGTCTCGAAAGCGTAGACGACGCCCGTCGGGGTTTATTCCATGGGTGCAGTCATTTTATCGATCTTCACCAAGACATATGGTCCCTTCGCAACCCTGCGGTTGGTTGACCAGGTCGCCGTCGGACATCATATGCTCGGGCACGGCGATGGATTTCCGCCGGGCCATTCGGCCGAACCGCCCTCGCAAGGGCCGATGATTCCTACCAAGCGCCGCAAGGCAGCAAGGAGGAATCGTGCGCGCGACATTTCGCAATCTCTACGACCAGTTCAACATGGCAGCGTTCATTCGCGATCGCCGCACCCATGCCATGTCGGTGCTGCGGTGGGCTTTGATCCTGGTCCCGATGGCCGCAACGGTGGGAACGCTCTGCGCGGCCTTCTTGTGGAGCCTCGATGCCGTGACCCGGCTTCGCTTTGCCTTTCCCTGGCTGCTCTACCTGCTGCCGATCGGCGGGTTCATGGTCGGACTGCTCTACCATCTGACAGGGCGCTCGGTCGAAGGCGGTAACAACCTCATCGTCGAGCAAATCCATGAACCGGGGGGCGGTGTGCCGCTGCGCATGGCCCCGCTCATCTTCTTCGGCACGGTCGTGACGCACCTGTTCGGGGGATCGGCGGGGCGTGAAGGCACCGCCGTGCAATTGGGCGGCAGCCTTTCCAGCGGCTTCGGCCGCGCACTCAAGCTGGATGCGGAAGCGACACGCATCCTGCTGATGACCGGAATCGCGGCGGGCTTTGGCGCGGTCTTCGGGACGCCGATCGCGGGCGCGGTCTTCGCGCTGGAGGTCCTGGCGATCGGCCGGGTCGAGTATCGTGCGCTAGTACCATGCTTGGTCGCGGCACTGGTGGGTGACTGGACCTGTCTTTCCTGGGGCATTCATCACGGCGCCTACCATGTCGATGCGATGGTGCCGGTCGACGCGTCGCTCGTCTCAAAAGCCAGCCTCGCGGGCGTCGTATTCGGATTGGTCGGGCTGGCCTTTGCAGAGGCCAACCATGCGCTCGGCGGATGGCTGAAGCGCGTGATACCCTATGGCCCACTACGACCCGTTATCGGTGGTTTGGCCGTGATCGCGCTGGTCTGGCTATTTGGCACGCAAGATTATCTCGGCCTAGGCACGCTGGCGGCAACGCCGGGTGGCCTGACCATTGCCAGCTTCTTCGGCTCCAATACGTACCCGTGGAGCTGGGCGCTGAAGCTGCTTTTCACCGTCGTCACCCTAAGTGCCGGCTTCAAAGGCGGGGAGGTGACCCCGCTGTTCTTCATCGGCGCGGCGCTCGGCAATGCGCTCGCGCCCGTATTTGGAGTGCCGACGGGGGTGTTCGCGGCGATCGGCTTCGTCGCGCTGTTCGCGGGTGCAGCCAACACGCCGCTTGCCTGCACCTTCATGGGGATCGAATTGTTTGGCGCGACCTATGCCGTGCCGATCGCAGTCGCGTGCTTCGTCGCCTACCTCTGCTCAGGCCACAACGGCATCTACCTGTCGCAGCGCGTCGCTGTACCAAAGGTACCTGCCGCACACCTCACACCCGACGCGACCCTGCGCGATGCCCGCACGCACCGCGCTTCTCGCCGGCGCACGCGCGCCTGATCCTGTTTCCTGTCGAAAGCCCGTCATGCCCAACCGTTTCACTGTCCATCACCGCGAAGTCGGGATGCTGCGCATCTATCTAAAACCGTCCGACAAGATCGGCCCGCGTCGCTTCTGGGGGGCAAAGCCGCTCTATCGTGAGCTGATTCGCACCGCGAAGGCGGACTGCATCATCAACGCCGTCGCGCAAAATACCCATTACGGCTTCAGCAATCACGAATCGATCCGGGAGAACGGCTCGGAAATTGCCGATCCGCATCTGACGATCTGTGTCGAACTGGTCGGCGATCACGATCAGCTCGACCTTTTCTGTCGCCGGCATGGAGATCTGCTCGGCGACAAGGTGATCGTCTACAAACGACTGGAGCATTGGACTATCACGCGCAAAACTGAGCTAACCAGAGCCTGATTGGCGTTCCCGTAAAGGAAGGTCGAACGGGACAAAACGAGCGGAGCGGCCTTTCCTATGCCTATAGGGGGCAGTTTTCCCGAAATCTGTTCCCGTTTGCTCTTTCCCGAAAATGTCCCGGAGAGACGGAAAAATGGGACTGCCAAATGGTGTGCCGCAGCAGCCAGTGTCACGGCGGGGGAGCGTGCAACGAATGACTTCTGATCGGGCGATGCTGCCCCTCGGTCGAGAACCGATGACTGGCCGTTCTTGGCGATAGCGGTCGTACCCGTGACCTGACCGGAACGGCAAAAAATGGTCGAAATGTGCCGAGGCGACCGAGACCCACAATCTGTCGTTCGCGGATCGTTATCGCATTCCCATTTTCCGCCGTTCGTTCACGCGACCTAGGGTTCAGGTTTCGTTTGATCACAGCTAGAAGATGACGGGCGCAGCGCGGGCGACCGCCGAGAAGAAGACGGTAGGGCAGCGGTCGTAGCAGGCGGGCGAGTGGCTCATCTCCAGTGTAGGCCCGCATGCCGGGTGTCGGCGATCACGAAGCCGCCTAATTCGATCATGATGTGGACGGACGTGGGCTCGGCGACCGCCGGGCCCGGAAAATCTCAGCCACTCTCCTGACCGGGGAGCACAGGTTCTGGACGAATCGGCCGCATCGTGCGTCACCGCGTGACAGCCGCTTCAGGCTGCACCGCGGAAGAAGACTTATCCGACAGCATGGCCAAGATGGCGAAACGGTACCTGGACACCCATCTGGACCCCAACCGAAGTTTGCGAAGGGCGCGACAATACTAGCCGATAGTGAACATGCCGAGATGGTCCGCTTGCTCCTCGCGGATATCCAGGAAATAGTCCCCCTGCTGTTCAAGCAGCGCCAGCCGTTGAGCGAGGGCTCGATCAGGCTGCTGTCGTCGCTGATGCGGCGTTGGTTGGTCGACGGCGACCTAAAGAAGCTGCTCGCACCGCTGCGGACCGACGCCACGTTCGTCGTGCAGGGCAACGCGGCCGCCGTGGAATATCAGGCGAGGACCGGCGCCTACCGCTACCTCCTCACCGGCGGCATCATGCTGGACGGGAGGCCGATTCGCTTCATCGGCGACAGTCCGCTCGAGCCGCACGAGGTCGACCGGTCGTTCATGACCGAGGCGCGGGCAACGCTACCGCTGAAGCGGTTCCTTTCGCAGCCCCGGCTGTTGTACGACGGCCAGTGGTTCACGACCGCGGATATTCTGCGCTTCGTCGCCAACAAGCTGGGCGGCAACCACGTCGACTTCGACCGCACCGGTCAGTGGGCGAGCCTGGACAAGGCCAACCGCTACATGGCGTTCGGCGGTCCAGCACTGGCGGAACCGCCCGACGGATCCGAGATCTACCTGCGGGTCGCGCCAAGCAGCGAGGAGGTGCTTGGCGGCACGCACTTGGAGACCGTCGCGGCGGCGGCGTCCTTCGTCCAGTTGTCCATTGACGGCGTCCAGCTATGCACGGTGAAGAGCGAGCGAAGCCTCGTGGCGCGACTACGCGACCTACTAAAGAAGCGCCCGGGCGCGACGATGGTCGAGAGGTCCGGCTCGGCATCGGAGGAATAGGCCTGCAGACGATCCAGACGCCGCGTATCCCAACATCATGGCCGACCGAAGCAGATCGGCGAAGATTATGCTGGGCTGCACGGCGTTCTTAGTCCATTCTAATCCTTCGACGATTAGGAGTGGACCGAAGAAGGCGTGGCAGGCGAAGAGTTCACCGACCTCGTCCGGTTCCGGAACGACGGCGAGGACTTCCACATCAACTGGACGACCCGTCGCGCGCTTAGGATCCTCGGCGGGCGCGATGGCCTCGTCGCGGTCGCCGTGGAGGGGATCTCGGATCGCGACCGCTACAAGGGACGACGGATCGCGGAGGGGCTGCTCGTGGCCGACACGGTTGAATATCACGACGGCGAGACGCTGGAGGACGCGAGCCTCATCGTCGTGAATCAGCTCAAATACTCCACGCAGCATCCCGACAGGCCATGGTCGTGGAGCGACGTCGAGCCGATGATGGAGCAGTTCGCCGCCCGATACCGGAAGATCGCGCGGGAATGCGGAGTTGCTATGGCCCGGTCGAAGCTCCGCTTCCGCTTCGTCACAAATCGTCCCATCTCGAAGAACGTGCTCGACGCGATCGACCACCTAATAGGTAAGAGGGCCGATCCGCCCAAGGGACACGCGCTGACCGTCACGACGGCTATGCCAACGATCACGAAGCTCGCCGGCAATCCGCTCAACACGTTCCTGAACCTCGTGGATCTTGGCCATCGCGAAGCCTCCCGGGAGGCCGTCGCCGCGCGGGCCGCTAAAGAAGCGAACGACCTGCTGCCGTCGATCGCGCGCGATCCCGTGACTGTGTTGCGCGACACCGTCCGGCGCTTCGGCACCAGCACCCACGCGGAGGATCCGACGATCCGCCTGGAGACGGTACTACAGGCCTTCGGGGTCGACGATCCAGCTAAACTGTTCCCCGCACCCTCCGAGTTCGAGGATTTGAAAAAGCCGGTCGTCAGGCGTCAGGAGCCCGAGCTCGCCGAAGTCATCCGGACGGCGGCGACTCCCATCCTCGTCACCGCGAGCGGCGGGACCGGCAAGTCCATCATCGCACAGCGTATCGCCGGTTCACTTCCGGCAGGTTCCGAGACCGTGCTGTTCGACGGGTTCGCCGGAGGCAGATACCGTGTCCCATCGGAGAGGCGGCACCGGCACGACGTCGGTCTAGTTCAACTCGCCAACGAACTCGCTGGCAGGGGGTTGTGCGACGTGCTGTTACCGGTGGGCGGCGGCGACCGGGAGCTCCTGGTGGCGTTCCGGGACCGTTTGCGGCAGGCTGCGGCGCTCGTCCGGAAACGGTCGCCCGACGCACTTGTCGCCGTCGTGCTGGACGCTGCCGACAACAGCGTCTTCGCGGCCAGACTCCACCATGACGCGCCCTTCGTATCGAGCCTGCTCGCTGAGCCGCCACCGGAGGGATGTCGGATTCTCGCGCTCGCGAGACCCGAGCGCGTAGGGGGACTTCATGCCGACAGCGTCAGGGTATTCCCGCTCGAGGGATTCAATGACGAAGAGACCGGCAACTTCGTCCGACGGCACGATCCGAGCGCCGACATCCGCGACTTTGCGACCTTCCGGCGCCTCACCTTCGGCAACCCCCGCGTCCAGGCAAACCAGCTTGCGCTCGCCGGGACGCTTGCCGCCGCCATCGACCAGTTAGGGCCGGGTGGCCTTTCGGTCGAAGACGTGATCGAGGGCCAGCTCGAGAAGGGACTCGCCCAAGTCCGCGACGCGCAGCCGGAAGCGGACATCGACGCGCTGTGCACCGGCCTCGCCGGGCTACCGCCAATGGTCCCGATCCGCATCCTCGCGCAGATCGGAGGCGCCAGCGCGGAGCAGATCGCCAGCTTCGCCAGCGACTTCGGTGGCGGAAGGCCTCTGATGCTCCGCGAGGACGCCCTCCAGTTCCGCGACGAGCCGGTCGAGAAGTGGTTCATCGACAACTTCGTGCCCGACTCCGAGGCGGCGGGAAGGTTCGTGGACCGGCTTGCGCCCCTCGCCCTCTCCGACGCCTACGCCGCCCTGTCCCTCCCCCAGCTCATGCTGCAGGCCGGACGCCATTCCGCCCTCATGCACTTGGCGCTGGCGAGCGATCCGGGTTTCGCCGACAAGCCGGTCGAACGGCAGGCCATCGTCCTGCAGCAGGTTCGCTTCGGACTTCGCTCGGCCTTCGAGCTCGACGACATGACCAGCGTCGCGAAGCTGTTCGTGCGTGCGGGCGAGCAGGTGGCGACCTCCGAACGACAGGACCGGTTCCTCCAAGACAATGCGGACCTCGTCCCGCTGCTCAGCGGTGCCGAGGTCACGCAGGACTTCGTCCATCGGCGCTGGGGAGGCAGCTGGTTCGGGTCGGTCAATGCCTATAAGGCGGAGATGCTTGCGGTCATGCCGGAGACCCGGGACGAGGCCAGGGGCTTCCTACACCTCGCGCTACGCTGGCTGGACGAATGGGTCAGGCGGGCCCGTGCGCGCGAACCCGACGACTGGACCCCAATTGAGGATTCGATCGACGAGGACAGCGTGGCGGCCATGCTGTTCGCCACCTGCCTGCTGGAAGGCGCGCAAGCCGCCGCCAAGTTCGCAGAACGATTCACGCCCGGCGACTTCCGCTTCAAGTTCACCCTCTCGTGCGCACGTAAGATGCTCGACGCTGGCCGCACGGTGGAGGTCGGTAATCTGCTGGACCGGCTATGGTCGGGCGAAGCGAGGGCGGCCGTCCACTTGGCCCAGAAACAGCGAGGCGCTCACACGGGCGTCGAATTGGTCCGCCAGACGATCAACGCCTTGACCGCGACGGACCTCCCGGCGGGCCCGTTCGGATACGACGACTCGAACTTCGCCGACGCCCTGCTGACGGTCGCCGAATGCGGCGCCAAGCACGGTTTGCGGGACGAGGCACTCGAACTGCTGGGGCGGGCGAACTGGTCGATGTCCAGCCATCCCCTTCCCGACGTGGGCGGCCGCATCGTCCGGTCCATGCGCGCCACAGCCCTGACAGCCACGCTCTCCGGGTCGGTGCCCTCGATCGAGGATCTCTGGAGGCGCGCGCATCGCGGTTCCAGTGAGGAGCTACCCCCCGTCCGTCCCGAATTCCGCGAAATACACGACAGGCTGCTGCCGACGTTCCTGCTGCGCGCGCGCGTGCTCACGGGCGAGAGGCTTGACGCGCCGGCGGAGATTGAGGCGCTGTCGCAGGGCCGAAGCCTGGTCGGTTTCGACAGGTGGCAGGAACGCGAGTTTCGCGGCACGCGCCTGCTGGCCGAGGTCGAGCTCCTGGCATGGGCTGGCGTCCTCGACGAGGAACTCCTTCAGGGCCGCGAGCGGAAGGCCGCAGGGGACAAGACCCTTTGGCAGCAAGAGTGCTTGACCCTGATCGGGATGCTCACCCCGTTCGAGTCCCTGCATGGCGAACTGATCCGGCTCGGGGGCGTCGCCGCCGAGACCGGCGAGGACGCGCATGATGACGCCGAAGTCCGCACCGGCCACCTCGCGGCGATCGCCCGCGAGCTGATGCCGATAATGAAGGAGGAGAGCGCCGCCTTCTTTGCAAAGGCACTGGAGGAGGCCGACAGGGTTGGGGAGGAGCTGCACGAGCGGCTCTACATGCTCCTCGAGATGGGCCGTTCCCTGGCCGGCGACGCGCGGGCACCGGAGCATGGATACCGCGTGCTGCGGCTGGCCGAGGTCTACGCGCAGATCAACAGCCACAAGTTTCCCTGGCACGAAGTCTTCAAGACGCTGGCGCACATGCACCCCCCGACGGCGCTCGCGGCGTTGTCGCGCCTGGACAGCCGCGAAAGAGTCGCCATCCCGACCTATCTCTCGGACTTAGGAGAGACGCTGCTCAAGGCGGGCGTGATCGGCTTGGGCATGACCGCGGCCCTCCACGCGTTCGGCGGCGTGTGGCGGTTCAAGGACCTTCCAGCCCTGCTCGCTGCGCTCGCCGGGCCCGTGCAGGCCGAAATTGGCGAACGCATCCTGCGCGACATGGTCGACGAGAAGTATGACGCCTGGGACATGCGGGACGCGGTGGCGGCCGTCGAGGCGGTGTCGCCGATTCCTCCGGACATAGCCGCCGTGTTCGCGCGCCGGCGGGCGTCGGCGGATCGCAACGCCGGCAACTACACGCCGCGCCCCGAGCCCGTGATCGACCACGCCGCGATCGTCGCCGGCAAGCACCTCACGGATCCGGTCGACGTCGCCGCTGCCGTCGCCGAATTCAAGGCCGCCGCATCCTATGGAGCGTCGCTGGATCCACTGGCTGCGGCAATGCGCGGGCAGATCACGGTCGCCCAGCGCATCGACCATCTCCGCACCGTCGCGAAAGCGGAGGTCGACGTTGAGGACGCGCTCGCGCTGCTGTCACAGGCCGCGACCGCCTGGGCACCCAGCCTGGCCATCGCGCAGGAAGGGCGTCGGTTGGCCGCCGACATCATCGAACGACGGCCCTTCGATCTGCTGAGCTATCACTGGAAAAGCGCGACTGGAGCGCTCCTTCAACTCACGGAACTCGATCGTCCTGATCTGCTGCGCCTTCTGATAAGGGGCATCGGGACGCAGGTCGACGAACTGGGATCGTCGTCGCTCTTCTGGCTCGCCCGGCAGGTCAACGAGGATCTCCTTGAGCCCAAGGACCGCCACGAGGTGCTCGCCTTCACGCTGGACAGGTTCGAGGCGATCGTCTCGGCCGACGAGCCCGATGGCGACTGGCGGGCCGCACTCGTTCCGTCGGAGGACGTCCCGACCTCGGTGGCGCTGCTCGTGTGGACGAGTCTCGGTGATCCGAGCCCGAGACGGCGGTGGCGCGCGACGCACGTCGTGCGGCGCCTTGCGAGGCATGGTGAGACCGAGACGCTCGACGCCGTCTTGGGCCAGCTGTCCGAGACCGGCTGCGGAGCGTTCATCGACCAGCGGCTGCCGTTCTACGCCGAGCTCGCCCGGACCCACCTACTGGTCGCGATCGCGCGTCTAGCGGACGAACTGCCAAATAGCGTGATTAGCGCGATCCCCCAGTTGCGACGCCTCGCCGATCGATCCCAGTTGAACGTCGTCCAGCGGCAGTGGGCGGCGCAGGCGCTCCTTACGCTGGAGGCCGCCGGAGAGTTCACCCCCGATCCGTCCGAGCGCGAAGCGCTGCTTCATGTCCTCGAGAGGGATGCGTCCAGACGTCCAATCCCGACGCCGAGTGCCAAACCGAAAGGCGAGGAATACCACTTCCCGTTCGATTTCGACAGGCGCGAGGCGAACCCGATCGCCAGCGCGTTCGAGGTCTCCCAGATCGAACTGCGGGCGCGCGCGGCCCGCGCGATCAGGGAGCGGCTCGGCCGCGAACCGGTCCAGGCTTGGGTCGACGACCCGCGCTCGTCCCTAGGCGTCTACGACCACCGCTACCGCGAAGGTCCCGAGAAGGAGACGCTCGCGACCTACGAGGCGTGGCAAGGCCTGTTCCTCGCGGTCGGCGAACTGCTTGAGGGCGACGGCCCGACTCCAATCCTCGTTGGCGAGGAGAGCTACCTGCTCTGCGAGCATTTCCTGTCGGCTCCGCCGATGTGGCAGTCCGACCTGCGCGATCCAGACCCGACCTCGGACTGGCCGGAGCCGGTCGGCGGTCGGGACAACGACGACTGGCAATGGCGCGTCGCTGCAACTGACTTCGAGAACGCGTTGTTCGACGCCGATGGCGGCATGCGGATAGCGGGAGACTGGACACGGCACTGGAGCCTCGCGCGGGAGGGCGGGAGCGTTGGTTCGGCCTTGGTCCGCCCCGAGTTCGCGATCGACCTCCTCCGCGCACTACAGACGTTCCCGGGGCGCTTCCCTTGGATCCCGACGGACGGCGGAGATATTGACCTCAGGTTCCAGAAGATGCGAGTGACGCCCTGGATCGCGAACGACGACCGCGCCGACGGAATCGACACTTCCGACCCGTTCGCCGGCACCCGCGCCGCCACCTTCTCGCCAGGCCGGATTGTGCGTCGCATACTGCGCCTACGGCGATCCAACGACCGGCGGACCTGGCAAAGCACAGAGGGCCGTCCGGCGTTCCACGCCCGGCGCACGGCGTGGGGTGAGCCGCCGGAGGACCGCCAGGACGAGCGACTGGACCACGGCAGCACGCTGACCGTCCCCATCGAGCACGTCGTCGGTGTGCTGAAGGCACTCGAGCGAAGCCTTATCGTGCGGGTCGGGCTGAAACGATACAGTTCGCGTGGAAGGGACGAGGAGCCCAGCACCTATGCCAAATACTTCATCCTCGACGGCGACGGCCGCCTCACTTGGCTGGGCGGAGACCGTCGCGCTTGGCAAGCAGCTGATGCAGCAGCTGGGTGACGGGGCCAACGACCTCGCGCTTAGCTGGATGGCGCACCACGTCGCCCGCCTGATGACGGAGGCGCAGGAGGCGAAGGGCGCTCAAGCGAACGAGGCGCAAGAGAGATGTCGACGCGCGATCCTCGATCTTTGGAAGGCGCGGCACGCGATCTTCGACCGCGCGCCGCTGCAGTCCGTCGAGGAGGTGGGATCCGCCGTCCGCGCGCTACGCGACGGTGACGGCTGGTTCTTCCGGCGCTTGGGGGATGGCGGGGAATCGTCGGCCCGAGAGGTGCAGTTCGCCCATGTGGTGGACCAGGGTGCGCGGGCGATCATAAGGGCGTTGATCGGCGACGCGGTTCGCCAGGGCCTTGCCGAGGAGAAGGACTGGATCTGGCTGGTCAGGAGCGGGTTTCCCGACATTGAGCCGATCGTCCTCCTCCTCGAGGAGGCGGTCGTTACCTCGCAGCCGATGGATGGCGAAGCCCCGAAGGAAAGAGGTGGCGGGAAGTCCGCTGTCGACACGGAGGAGGCAGCCGCTGCGAGCAGGCTGCAGGCCGAGCGGAACGAGCTCGTCGGGCGCCTCCGCGCGTTCGCTTCGGTCGCCGAGGAGATCGCCTCCCATCTCCAGACGCCCCGCAGGTTCAAGCCGGGCGGCAAGGGCGGGCGCGGCCGGAGAGCGACCGGCGACGGCCACCAGCTCAAGTCGAGGAAGCGTCGCGATGGATAGCCAGATGATCGGGCGTCGCGGCGAAAAGCGCTTCGACCTCATGTGCTCGGACGCAGGCGTCACCTGCAACAGGTCGATCGAGGACGACTACGGCTGGGACAAGCTGATAGAGTTCCCCGCCCGCCTCGTGCCGTTCGCCTCGATCGACATGCAGCCCGGACACGTCGTCGCTGCCGTCCAGGTCAAGACCACGACGGGCTCGTCGCGGACTGTCTCGATCAGCCTCTCCAACGCGTTGCGCTATGCCAAGTCCGACATTCCGCAGTTCGTCGTGCTTGTTACGCTCGACGGGGCGGAGCCACGCTACTTCGCCCGGCACGTCTGGAGTGTGCTGATTGCCGACTGGCTGAAGGCCGCTCGCCAGGCGGACGCGAACGGCGTGACCGCCACGCACCAATCATCCGTATCCCTCGGCTTCTCGTTGCAGGACGAACGCGGCCCCGGTCTGCTGGACTGGATCAGGGCAGAGGTCGAGGCCGTGCCCGCGCCCTACGCGACGGCGAAGAGGCGCTTCGTCGATACGGTTGGCTTCGAACATGGCTTCGGCACGGCGCACATGACGCTAACCCTTCGGAACGTCGACGAGATGATCGACATCCAGCTGGGGCTCCGCCCGCACGTCGACGCCAAGCGCTTCACCTACACCAGCGAGCGCTTCGGTATCCGCGCGCGAAGGCCCGAGATCGACGAGAGTGACGTTCAGGTCCACCTGACCCCGGAAGGGAGGCGGTGCACTCTACGGCTCGAATTCCACAACGGCGAAGGGCTGACCGTGCCAGCAAGGCTGTATAGCGCGCGCCGCTGGCTCCTTCGCGGTCCGAGTCGCGTCCCGCCCGCTCGAGGTGATCGTGGGGCCGAAGGACCGGATCCGCGCCCACGCATCGTTCCAACGCGACGACACGGCGAAGCTGGAGGAGATTTGCGCCTTCGCGACCCTGATGGCGAGCAAGCCCGGCGAGGGCGTCTCGATCCACGCGAGCGTGGACGGGCAGGACCTCGACCTCGGTTCGATCACGATGAAGCAGGCCGGCCAGAGCGAGGCGTGGGGGTTGCTGGCGCTCGGCACAAACGCGATTAGGACCATTGTCATTACGGCCGGGGCAACCTCGGACGAATGCACGATGGGCGACGTACAGGACGCGGCAGGCGACCTCGAGATACTTGGAGCGCTGGCGTCGGACCGCGCTATTTGTATCGACTTTGACCCTGAGCCGGACGCGCCCGCAAGGATCGATGGGTTCCTGGCCTACAGCGCCGCCACCATCGGTGATCAGGTCTTCAGTGCGGTGGCGCATCGTCCGACCGGCCGGGACGAAATGCACGGCGCGCGCCGGCGGGTCGCGTTCGGGCCGGCCAAAATCCTGTGGGGTGGGGTGGCGAGTGTGGCGACGTGGTCGGAAGAGACCGTGCGCGCTGCCTATCAGCGTCAGCTGGACAGGCTCTCGGCGAACGAAGAGGTCATGGCGGTCGGCGACCTGGCGACGATGGTCCGCGGCAATTCAGGGGGCAACCAGCTGAAGTCCGATCTGCCGACTAAACGCGACACCCGTAAGCCAACCGTTAGGACATAGCGTCGGCAATCCGGGCCGGCGTAAACGCGGCGGGGACAGGTGAAGTCTGCGTCCAGCGAGCCCTCCTCCACATTCCAGGCCTGCGGATGTTGCAGGCGGCGGAGATCGCCCGGAAGCTCGGACGGTGACAGATGAACAAGCGGTCGCATGAGCCATCCCAGCGCTAGAAAGCGGACGGGCCGCTTTCCACCAATCCGTCCCACGAAGGTCCCCTGAACTTTGTCTGCCTGCTGCTGCCTTACGTGTCGCTTAGCCGATGGGGTTGGCCTCTGACAGCTTGCTCATCGAGGGTAGAAGGGGATAGTCAGGGGAGGCTAGCTCTCCAACGACCCCTTTGATTGCCGATGTCGTTGGAAAGTATGGTGGACGCACTTGGGCTCGAACCAAGGACCCGCTGATTAAGAGTCAGCTGCTCTACCAACTGAGCTATGCGTCCATACGCGGACAGGTGGTGGACGCACTTGGGCTCGAACCAAGGACCCGCTGATTAAGAGTCAGCTGCTCTACCAACTGAGCTATGCGTCCGTCGCCTGGGCGATGGGGCGGGCCGGGCTGGCCGATCCGCCGTTGGAGCGGGGCCTTTAGCGAACCTTTGGGCCCACGCAAACCCTAATTTTCAAATCGCATGAAAAAAGCGTCAGAACCGCACCCGGTCGCGATTTTCGCGATCGATCGCCATCAGGATACCGATACAGCCGAGCACCGTCATCTGCGCTGATCCACCATAGCTGACCAGCGGCAGGGGGATGCCGACGACCGGTGCCAGCCCCATGACCATGCCGAGGTTGATCGCGACATAGAAGAAGATGGTGGTGGCGAGGCCGCCGGCGACGAGCTTCGAGAAACGCCCCTCCGCCCGCACGCCGACGCCCACGCCCCAGCGGACGAGCAGGATGAAGGCGGTGATGAGGAAGATGCCGCCGATCAGGCCCCACTCCTCCGCCATGGTCGCGAACACGAAGTCGGTATGCCCCTCTGGCAGATAGTCGAGATGGCTCTGCGTGCCGTTCAGGAAGCCCTTGCCGAAGATGCCGCCCGATCCGATCGCGATCTTCGACTGGCTGATGTGATAGCCGGTGCCGAGCGGATCGCTCTCGGGGTTGAGGAAGATCAGCACGCGGTTCTTCTGGTAATCGTGCAGCAGGAAGTTGAAGGCGAGCGGCGCGGCGATCGCGACGCCCAGCGCACCGCCGATGAAGAGGCGGAGGGGCAGGCCGGCCAGGAACATGACCGTCAACCCCCCGGCGGTAATCATCAGCGCGGTGCCGAGGTCGGGCTGCAGCATCACCAGCACCACGGGGATGCCGAGCATGGCGGCGGCGGGCCAGACTGCGCCGAAGCGGCGTATCTCCCCGGCCGGCAGCAGGTCGTAGAAGCGGGCGAGTGCCAGCACGATGGCGGGCTTCATGAATTCCGATGGCTGTACCCGGATGAAGCCGAGGTCGAGCCAGCGCTGCGACCCGCCCTTCACCGCGCCCACCAGTTCGACCAGCACCAGCATGACGGTGATGACGGCGTAGGCGGGCAGGGCGATCCCCTGCCAGAAGCTCATGCGGATGCGGGAGATGCCGATGGCGGCCAGGAGGAAGATGGCAAAGGCCAGCCCCTGCCGCGATGCCCAGGGCTGCACGCTGCCCCCGGCGGCGGAGAACAGCACCACCAGTCCGAAGCCGCCGATCGCGATCAGCAGGAACAGCACGCGCCACGGCAGGCGCGCGAGTGGCGCCGGAACGAAGCCTAGTCCGTGCGAGGTCGTCTGGTTGATGCGCTTCATTCGGTGCGTTCGGTCACGTTGGATTGGGCGACGGCGGTGTCGGGTTCGCTCTGGTTCGAGGCGGTGTCGACGACATTGCTGGTCGCACCTTCGACGTCGGCGGGCGTGGCGGGCACGGTGGTGATCGGCGCGGCCTGTTCGGCCTCGAACGCCTTCCACTGGGCATCCATCCGCGTCTGTACGTCGCCGCCCCATTCGCGTTCGAGCGGTTCGAGACGGGCCATCGCCTTGTCGCGGTCGAACAGCCACGACAGGATGTCGCTGGCGATCGGCGCGGCGGTGTAGATATGGCCGGAATGCTCCAGCACGACCGACACCGCGTAGCGCGGCGCGGCGGCGGGGGCATAGCCGATGAACAGCGAGTGGTCGCGCATCCGGAAGGGGACGGCGCCGTCGCCCAGCACGCCGGTGCGTCGTTCCGCCATGGTGATGCGACGGACCTGCGCCGTCCCGGTCTTGCCCGCCAGTTCGATGCCCGCCGGTAGCCCCTGAAACCGTGAGCGCCCCCCGGTGCCGCCACCATTGACCACGGCCCAGGTCGCCTTGTGCACGGTCGCCAGCATCGCCGGATCGATGCCCATGGATGGTGCTGGCGTGTGCGGGGTGTCGAGCAGCAGGCGCGGTATCACCTGCCGCCCCTGCGCCAGTCTCGCGGCCATCACCGCCAGTTGTAGCGGATTGGTGAGCACATAGCCCTGACCGATCGATGCGTTGACCGAATCGGCGACGGTCCATTTTTGCTTATATTTGCGTAGCTTCCACGCGCTATCTGGCACGGTGCCATAGCGTTGCGACTGGAAAGGAAGCTCGAACTTCTGGCCCAGCCCCATCTGGCGCACGGTGGTCGCGAAGGCGTCGTAGCCCAGCTCGCGCGCCATGGTGTAGAAATAGATGTCGCAGCTCTGCGCGACCGCGCCGATCATGTCGAGCGGCCCGTGCCCACCGCGCTTATGACAGTGGAAGCGCCCGGTGCCGACCTGCAGCACGCCCGAACAATTGACGCGGCGATGCGGGTCGATCCCGGCCTTCAGGATGGCGAGGCCGTGCATCGGCTTCACCGTCGATCCCGGCGGGTACAGCCCCTGCAGCGTCTTGTTCATCAACGGGATATGGTCATCGCCCGACAGCATCTTCCATTCCAGCCGGCCGATGCCGTCCGAAAAGCTGTTGGGGTCGTAGGCGGGCATCGACACCATCGCCAGCACGTCGCCGGTGACCGCATCCATCACCACCGCCGATCCGGAGTTGGGCCCTAGCCGCCGGGCGGCATATTCCTGTAGCCCAAGGTCGATGGTCAGGCGGACGTTGCGGCCCTGCTTGTCGGGTCGGGTATCGAGTTCGCGGACGATCTGGCCGCGCGCGGTGACCTCGACCCGCTTTGCGCCGGCCGTACCACGCAGCTGGGATTCCATCGCCTTTTCAAGGCCATCCTTGCCGAGCTTGAAGCCTGGTGTGACCATCAGGGGGTCGCGTGTTTCCTTAAATTGTTCGGCAGTGGCCGCGCCGACATAGCCGGTCAGGTGCGCGACCGCTGCGCCCGGCGGGTAGCTGCGCGAAAAGCCGCGGGTCGGCTGCACGCCGGGCAATTCAGGCAGCCGGACGCTGACCGCGGCGAAGCGTTCCCAGTCGAGGTTCTCGGCGACCTGTACCGGCGTAAACTTGCCCGCGCGCTTCAGGTCGGTCTGAATCCGGGCCATGTCCTCGGGCGTCAGCGCGAGTAGCTGGCGCAGCTCGCCCAGCACCCGGTCGCCATCCTCCATCCGGTCGGGGATCAGGTCGACGCGAAAATCGGTGCGGTTGTTGGCGATCGGCGCGCCGTGGCGATCGATGATCCATCCGCGCCGGGGCGGGATCATGGTCAGGTTGACGCGGTTGCTCTCGGCGAGGAGGTTATAGCGCTCGTTTTCGGCGACCGACAGCCACGCCATCCGGCTGGCCAGCACGACGCCCACCGCCACCTGCGCCCCGCCCAGCACCATTGCGCGCCGGGAAAAGCTGAACGCCTGCGCCGCCTCGGTGACGATCTTGCTCATTCATCCTCGCTACCGCCAAGTGCCGTACATAGCCGTGTGGCGGCGGGGAACAACGCTATCGAAACCACGATCTGAAAAATCAGCACGGTATCGACATGCGCCGACAGGCTGGTGGCGAAGGCACGGCCGGCGACCAGGCAGACGGCGATCGATCCGCCGGCCAGCAACCAGTCCTGCCAGAAATCGCGGGTGACGAGGCGGGTATCGACCAGATCGAGCATCAGCGAACAAAGCTGCCACAACAGCACTGCGCTGCCCAGCGGCTGACCGCTCACCAGGTCGTCGAACAGGCCAAGCGGTGCTGCCGCCCAGACGGGCAGCGCGCCGGGGCGCAGCAGGCGCCAGCCGAGGAACATCAACAGGCCGAACGGCGGCAGGAACGGCACGGTCGCCACGACCGGCAGCAACGTGACCAGCGATCCGGCAAGGATGCTGGCCACGGCCTTTCGCGTCACGATGCGTTCCGACCGATCGTCGTCGGGGCCGAGCAGCTTCATTCGGCGGCAGGCTTGGGCGTCGGCGTCGCGCTGGGGGTCGGGCGGGGCACCGGCGCGGGCAGGAAGGCGCGCTCGACCAGCGCGAAGTCCAGCCCGTCGGGTTCGGCGAAGACGCGGGCGGGCGCCACGTCGCGCTGGCTGCGCGAGACGCGGGCAACCGGCACGCCCGGCGGATAGATGCCGCCGGTGCCCGAGGTGACGAAGACGTCGCCGGCCAGCAGCGGGGCGTTGGCGATGCCGGCGGCGCGGACTTCGACCATGCCGTTGCCCAAGCCGACGATGATCGCCGACAGACCGTCGCGGGTGCGACGCACCGGCACGATGCTCTCCGGATCGAGTATCAGCAGGACGCTGGCGGTATTGGGGCTGGTTTCGATGACGCGGCCGATCAGGCCGTTGGGTCCGCGTACCGGCTGTCCGCGTAGTACGCCCTGGCCCGATCCGGCGTTCAGCGTGGCGAGGCGGCGGGTGCTGCTGGCCGAGCTGTTGACCAGCCGCGCGGTCACCACCGGGGCGGCGGAACGGTCGCGCAGGTTCAGCAACGTGCGCAGCCGGGCGTTCTCGCGGTTCAGCAGCCGCGCCTGCATCAGATAGCGTCGCGTCGCTTCCTCACGCGCGCGCAGCCGGCGGTTTTCCGACACGGCGCCGAAATAGTCCCCGATGCCGTCGGGTACCGAGGCAACGCCGTCCCATACCCAGTCGGCGCCTGAGGAAACCGGCGTCGTCGCCTCTCGCACAGCACCGCGCAGGGCGGCGAAGGCACGGGGGTCGATGATCGAGATGAGCAGCAGGATCGCCCCGACGAGCGCGCCGCTGGCCGCCAGCACATAGCCGGCGAACACCGTATATTGCGCCCGCCGCGAGAAACCCGGACGGTGGTTGCGTGGCGGCGCCATGCCCCCGGACCCCTATGTCAGACGGCGAGCAGGACGCCCTTGTAGATCGGATCCTCGAGCGCACGTCCGGTGCCCAGCGCGACGCAGGTCAGCGGGTCTTCGGCGACGGTCACCGGCAGGCCGGTTTCGTCGCGCAGCACTTCGTCGATGCCCTGCAGCAGCGCGCCACCGCCGGTCAGGACGATGCCCTGATCGACGATATCGGCGGCCAGTTCGGGAGCGGTGTTTTCGAGTGCGATGCGCACGCCCTCGACGATCGCGGCCACCGGTTCGGACAAGGCTTCGGCGATCTGGCCCTGGTTGATCTGGATTTCCTTGGGCACGCCGTTCACCAGGTCGCGACCCTTGACGTAGATCAGCGTACCGATCCCGTCGGCCGGCGGCTTGGCGGTGCCGACTTCCTGCTTGATCCGCTCGGCCGTTGCTTCGCCGATCAGCAGGTTGTGGTTGCGGCGGACATAGCTGACGATCGCTTCGTCCATCTTGTCGCCACCGACCCGGACCGAGGTGGAATAGGCGAGGCCACGCAGCGACAGCACTGCGACTTCGGTAGTGCCGCCGCCGATATCGACGACCATCGACCCGATCGGCTCGGTAACCGGCATGTCGGCGCCGATCGCGGCGGCCATCGGCTCCTCGATCAGCCACACTTGGCTCGCACCGGCGTTCGACGCAGCATCGCGGATCGCGCGGCGTTCGACGCTGGTCGAGCCCGACGGCACGCAGATCACGATCTGCGGCCAGCGGATGAAGCGGCGCTGGCCATGAACCTTCTGAATGAAGTGCTTGATCATCTGTTCGGCGACGTCGAGGTCGGCGATGACCCCGTCGCGCATCGGGCGAATCGCCTCGATCGAACCGGGCGTCTTGCCCATCATCAGCTTGGCGTCGTCACCGACCGCCTTCACCCGCTTCACGCCGTTCAGCGTCTCGACCGCCACCACCGACGGCTCGTTCAGCACGACACCGCGACCCCGCAGATACACCACCGTGTTGGCGGTGCCGAGGTCGATCGCCATATCATGCGACATGAACTTGAAGAAACGCGAGAAGGCCATCGATACTTCCGTCCTTATCCGCGTGTCCCGACGCGGCGGTTCGCAGCTTGTACCTCGACCTGTCCGACCGGTTATCCGGTCGGTCGCACGGCGGCAGTTCCAGGTCGCGGGATGAGGCCGCTTGGGCTAGAGCGTCCCCCATGTCAATACGCCGTCTCCCCGAGCATCTCGTCAACCGCATCGCCGCGGGGGAAGTGGTGGAACGCCCCGCTTCCGCGCTGAAAGAACTGGTGGAGAACGCCATCGACGCGCACGCCGGCCGTATACTCGTGCGCCTTGCCGGTGGGGGCATCGATCTGATCGAGGTCAGCGACGATGGTTGCGGCATGGGGCCCGCCGACATGGCGCTGGCGCTGGAACGCCATGCCACCTCCAAGCTGCCCGATGACCGCATCGAAGCGGTTACGACGTTGGGTTTTCGCGGCGAAGCGTTGCCGTCGATCGCGAGTGTCGCGCGCCTGTCGATCGAGAGCCGGCCGGCAGGGGCGGAGGGGTGGCTGCGCACAGTCGACAATGGCGAGGTGGTCGAGGATCGCCCCGCCGCCGTGCCGCCGGGCACGCGAATCCGGGTGGAGGGACTGTTCGCCCGCGTGCCGGCGCGGCGGAAATTCCTGCGATCGCCCCGGTCGGAATTCGCCGCCTGTGTCGATCAGGTCCGGCGGCTCGCCATGGCGCGGCCGGACATCGCCTTCACCCTCGAACATGATGGCCGCCGCGTGCTGGGGGTACAGGCGGGCGAGTCGCGGCCGGAACGCGTTGCGGCGCTGACCGATCGGGCGCTGGCGATGAATTCGGTCGGGCTAAGTTGGGAACGCGAGGGGATGCGGCTGGGCGGGGTGGCCGGGCTGCCGACCTTTCATCGCGGGGTGGCCGACCACCAATATCTGTTTGTCAACGGCCGGCCGGTGAAGGACCGGGTCCTGTCGGGTGCGGTGCGCGGTGCCTATGCCGAGATGCTGGCGCGCGACCGTCATGCCGTGGTCGCGCTGTTCCTCGACGTCGATCCCGACCTGATCGACGTGAACGTCCATCCGGCCAAGACCGAGGTGCGGTTTCGCGATCCTGCCGCGGCGCGCGGATTGATCGTCGGCGGGTTGCGCCGGGCGCTGGACGGGGCGGGATTTCGCGCGGTGCAACGCCCGGCGGCCGATGCGATGGCCGCGTGGACCACCGAGCCGGTCGCGCCGGTCGCCGCGCCTGCTGCTTCCCTGCCGCCGTTGGCCGAATCGAGCGGATCATCGGGGTTCGCCTTTCATGATCGTCGCCCGACCTTCTTCGCGCCGCCGCCCCAAGCGCGGGCCGAGGTCGCGGTCGAGCCGCCGCCTGCCTCGACGCAATTCCCGCTCGGCGCGGCGCGGGGGCAGGTTGCGCGCACCTATATCGTTGCGGAGGCAGAGGACGGACTGGTGCTGGTCGATCAGCACGCCGCGCACGAACGGCTGGTGCTGGAGCGGATGCGGGCGGCGATGGCGACCGGCGGCGTCGCGCGGCAGGCGCTGCTGATCCCCGAGGTGGTCGAACTGGACGAAGTGTCCTGCGACGCGCTGGAGGACAAGGCGGTGGAGCTGGCCGAATTCGGGCTGGAGCTGGAACGGTTCGGCCCGCGCGCGATGCTGGTGCGGGCCACGCCGGCGATGCTGGGGCAGGGCGATGTGATCGGGCTGGTCACCGACCTAGCCGACGAGATTCGTGCGCACGATGCCGCGCTGTCGCTGAAGGAACGGATCGATCATGTCGCGGCGACGATGGCGTGCCATGGATCGGTTCGCGCCGGCCGGGTGTTGTCGGTGGTCGAGATGAACGCCCTGCTGCGCGAGATGGAAGTGACGCCGCATTCGGGCCAGTGCAACCATGGTCGCCCGACCTGGATCAAGCTGGCGCATGGCGACATCGAAAAGCTGTTCGGCCGGAAGTGAGGAAATAGCGCCATGAAGTTCACCGAAGCCGCCGGAGCGAACCCGACCGATACGATGCGGGTGCTCGGCCGTCCGACCGACCGGATCGAAGGGCCGCTGAAGGTCAGTGGGCAGGCGACCTATGCTGCCGAATTCGCGCAGCCGGGGCAGGTGCATGGTTTCGTCGTCGGCGCGACCATTGCGATGGGGCGGATCGTGTCGATCGATACGGCGGAGGCGCTGGCCGCAGCGGGTGTGTTGACGGTGGTGACGCACGAAAATGCCGGACCGCTGGGGATCGGTGACGATCACAAGGTGCCGATGCTGGCCGGGCCGCAGGTCGATCAGCTGGGGCAGGCGGTCGCGCTGGTGGTGGCGGACAGTTTCGAGGCGGCGCGGGCCGCCGCACGGCTGGTGCGGGTCGACTATGCCGCCGATGCCGGGGCGTTCGATCTGGGCGATGCGGCGGAGCGTGGCGCGGACAAGCCGTTCCGGTCGAACGGGCATGGCGATTTCGATCGCGCCTTTGCCGATGCGCCGGTGCAAGTCGATGCGACCTACACCACCCCCGACCATGCCCATGCGATGATGGAACCCTATGCGTCGATCGCGGCGTGGGACGGCGATGCGCTAACGCTGTGGACCGCGAACCAGATGGTCGAGTGGGCCGCGCGCGACATGGCGAAGATCCTGAACATGCCGAAGGACAAGGTGCGGATCGTCGCACACCATGTCGGCGGCGGATTTGGCGGCAAGCTGTGGGTGCGGGCCGATGCGGTGCTGGCCGCCATCGCCGCGCGGCAGATTGGGCGACCGGTGAAGGTCGTGCTGACCCGCCCGCAAATCTTCAACAACACGACGCATCGGTCGTCGACGATCCAACGGCTGCGGCTGGGCGCGTCGGCCGATGGCCGGTTGCAGGCGATCGCGCATGAAAGCTGGTCGGGCGACCTGCCCGGCGGCAGTCCGGAGGGTGCGGGTGCGCAGACCCGACAGCTCTATGCCGCGCCAAACCGGCGGGTGACTGAATGGCTGGCCGAACTCAACCTGCCCGAATCGAGCGCGATGCGTGCGCCGGGCGAGGCGGTCGGCATGATGGCGATTGAGGCGGCGATGGACGAGCTGGCCGAAAAGCTGAAGCTCGATCCAGTCGAACTGCGCGTGCTGAACGATACGCAGGTCGATCCCGAAAAGCCCGAACGGCGCTTTTCCCACCGAGACCTGATCGGGTGCCTGCGCGAAGGGGCCGATCGCTTCGGCTGGAGCGCGCGTAACCCTACGCCGGGGCAGCGGCGCGACGGACGCTGGCTGGTGGGGATGGGCATGGCGGCGGCGTATCGCGGCAATATGGTGCTCAAATCGGCGGCGCGGGTCGGTGTTGCCGGCGACGGCCGGGTCACGGTGACGACCGACATGACCGACATCGGCACCGGCAGCTACACGATCCTGGCGCAGACTGCCGCGGAGATGCTGGGCGTCGAGCTGGAGCAGGTTGCGGTGCGGCTGGGGGAATCGGGCTTTCCGGTGTCGGCCGGATCGGGCGGACAGTTCGGCGCGAACAGCTCGACCGCTGGCGTCTATGCCGCCTGCGTCGGCCTGCGCGACCGGATCGCCGAGGCGGTCGGCTTCGATCCTGCCACTGCGCGCTTTGCCGATGGGCGGGTGTGGTCGGGCAACAAGTCGGTCGCGCTGGGCGAAGCGGTCGGCGGCAAGGGGATCGAGGTCGAGGATCGGATCGAGTTCGGCGACCTGACGAAGAAATTCGTGCAGGCGACGTTTGGCGCGCATTTCGTCGAGGTCGGCGTCGATGCCGACACGGCGGAAGTCCGCGTCCGCCGGATGCTGGGCGTGTTCGCCGCCGGCCGCATCCTGAACCCCAAGGCGGCGCGCAACCAGATTCTGGGCGCGATGACGATGGGGGTCGGCGCGGCGCTGACCGAAGAACTGGTGGTCGATCCGCGGCTGGGCGGGTTCATCAACCACGACTTTGCCGAATATCATGTGCCGACCCACGCCGACATTCCGTATCAGGATGTCGTGTTCCTCGACGAAGAGGATCCCTATTCGTCACCGATGAAGGCGAAGGGCGTGGGCGAGCTGGGCATTTGCGGCGTCGGCGCGGCGATCGCCAACGCGGTGTATAATGCGTGCGGGGTTCGGGTGCGGGAGTATCCGATTACTGTCGACAAGGTGCTGGCGGCGCTCAACTGACCGCGCCGCCCGTCATCCCGGCCCGTGCCGGGATGACGATGCGCGTCAGGCGGCGACCTTGCGGCGCTCCGCCATTTCGTCGTTCAGCATCTCGGCCAGCAGGAATGCGAGTTCGAGGCTCTGTCCGGCGTTGAGACGCGGGTCGCAGTGCGTGTGGTAGCGATCGGCCAGCGCCTGTTCGGTGACCGCGATCGCGCCGCCGGTGCATTCGGTGACGTTCTGCCCGGTCATTTCGGCATGGATGCCGCCGGCATGGCTGCCCTCGGCCCGGTGTACCGCGAAGAAACCGCGCACTTCGGCGAGGATACGGTCGAACGGGCGCGTCTTGTAGCCGGTCGTCGCCTTCACCGTGTTGCCGTGCATCGGGTCGCACGACCACACCACCGGATGTCCCTCGCGCTGGACGGCGCGGATCAGCTTCGGCAGCCCCGCCTCGATCTTGTCATGGCCATAGCGGGTGATGAGCGTCATGCGCCCCGCCACCCGGTTCGGGTTCAGCGTATCGAGCATCCGGAGCAGCGCCTCCGGCTCCAGCGTCGGGCCGCACTTGATGCCGATCGGATTGCCGATCCCGCGCAGGAATTCGACATGCGCCGACCCGTCGAAGCGGGTGCGGTCGCCGATCCACAGGAAATGGGCCGAGGTATCGTACCAGTCGCCGGTCAGCGAATCCTGCCGGGTCAGCGCCTGTTCGTAGGGGAGCAGCAGCGCTTCGTGGCTGGTGTAGAAGCTCGTCGCCTTCAGCTGCGGCACGCTGTCCGCATCGATGCCGCACGCCGCCATGAAATCGAGTGCCTCGCCGATGCGGTCGGCCACGTCGGCATATTTCTTGGCCCAGGGGCTGCGGCCCATGAAGTCGTGGGTCCAGCGATGGACCTGATGCAGATTGGCATAGCCGCCGGTCGCGAAGGCGCGCAGCAGGTTGAGCGTCGCCGCCGCCTGCGAATAGGCGCGGATCATCCGCTGCGGATCGGGCACGCGCCCTTCGGCGGTGAACGCAATGTCGTTGATATTGTCGCCGCGGTAGCTGGGCAACTCGACGCCATCGATGACTTCGGTATCGGCCGAGCGCGGCTTGGCGAACTGGCCCGCCATGCGCCCGAGCTTCACCGTCGGCAGCTTCGACGCGAAGGTCAGCACGACTGCCATCTGAAGGATGACGCGGAAGGTGTCGCGAATATAGTTGGGATGGAATTCGGCAAAGCTCTCTGCGCAATCGCCGCCCTGCAGCAGGAACGCCTTCCCCTCCGCCACCTGCGCCAATTCGGCGGTCAGGTTGCGCGCTTCGCCGGCAAAGACGAGCGGCGGATAGCTGGCGAGCTGTGCGGTGGTGGCGTCCAGCGCCTGCGCGTCGGGATAGGTCGGGAGCTGGCGCGCTTCGGCTTTTTTCCAGCTGTCGGGGGCCCAGAGTGCGGCCATGTCACATTCCATCCAAGTCGGTTCGGGCAATTCCCATGCGCGAAACGAACCGTTCGCGCAATGAAGGAAAGGTTCATCGCCCCGATCGACCGCTTCGATCAGCCATAGCGGTGCTGGAAATCGTCATGGTCCATGACGAGGTAGCGGATCGCATCGATCAGAGCCCAGGGGGCCGTGACGAAGAGGCCGATCACGGTGCAGCTGAGCAGCAGCATGACGATGCCCGACCCGGTGCGGCCGAGATAGAAGCGGTGAATGCCGAGCGTGCCGAGGAAGAAGGCGAACAGCACAGCCGCGATCTTGTCCTTGCGCGCCCGGCGGCGGGCTGGATCGGCGGCGGGGCGTGGCGCAACGGTGCCGGGCACGTGATAGATCCGCAGCGCCCGGCCGTTCGACACCTCGAAATCGACCTGCGCGCCGACTGCCGGTCCCACGCGATCGGACCAGTCGTCGGGTTCGAACCAGTAACGCTGTCCATCGTCGCCGGCGATCCGCCCCTCGCGTCCGTTCCGATCAACGCCCAGCACCTGTCCCCGCATATCGACCCCCGATGATTCGCGGGCCGGGGTATGAAGGGGAAGCAGGTGATGGAGCAAGGGGTTAGGAACGGTTTCCCAACCCCTTGCCGGCCTGACAAGTGCCCGCCCTTAGCTCAGCGTCGGGCGCCAGTCCCAGCCGAGCGGATCGCCGTCCATCACCTCCACCCCCGCTGCGGTCAGTTCGTCGCGGATCGCGTCGCTGGCGGCGAAGTCCTTCGCGACGCGTGCTTCCTTGCGATCGGCCAGCCGGGCCTCGATCATGGTCGCATCGATCGTGGCATCCGCTGGACGGACGCGCAGGTCGGCGCGCTCGATCGTGGCGAGCCGGAGGCCCAGCACCGCGTCGAAATCGGCCAGCGCCGCCAGCCGGTCGGCGGGCGACAGCTTCTTGTCGGCGAGCAGTTCGTCCAGCACCGGCAGCGCGCGTGGCGTGTTCAGGTCGTCCGACACCGCCGCATCCAGCCGCTCGCGATAGGCCGCCGCCTTGCCCGCATCGCCGTCGCCGGTCGCGCGGGTCCGCAATGCCGCGACGGTCATCACCAGTCGCTTCAGCCGGGTCAGCGCCGCCAGCAGATTGTCGGCCGAAAACTCCAGTTCGGATCGATACTGCGCCGACAGGCACATCAGGCGATAGGCGAGGGGGTGTACGCCGCCGTCGATCAGCGTCCGGAGCGTGGTGAATTCGCCCTTCGACTTCGACATCTTGCCCGATCGTTCGACCAGGAAGTTATTGTGCATCCAGAAGGCGGCCCCGCTGTCGGCGCAACCGCAAAATGCCTGGTTCTGGGCGATCTCGTTGGGGTGATGGATTTCGCGGTGGTCGATGCCGCCGGTATGAATGTCGAACGGCGCACCTAGATATTTGATGCTCATCACCGAGCATTCGAGGTGCCAGCCGGGCGCACCCCGCCCCCAGGGCGAATCCCATTCCATCTGCCGGCTCTCGCCCGCCGGTGTCTTGCGCCAGATCGCGAAGTCCTGGGGGTGCCGCTTGCCCGCGACGGGATCGATCCGCCCCTCGCCGGCATCGTCTTGTCCGCCGGCCAGTGCACCATAATGGGGCACGGTCGAGCTGTCGAAATACAGTCCGCTGTCGATCTCGTAGCAATGCTCGGGCGCGATCTTTTCGGCGAAGGCGATCATCTCGGCGATGTGGTCGGTCGCGACCGACCAGCGGGTCGGATCGTCGATGTTCAGGTCGCGCAGATTGCCCTTGAACGCTGCCGTATAATGCGCGGCGATGTCCCAGATCGACTGGGCGCGCGCCTTTGCCGCTGCCTCCATCTTGTCGTCGCCGGCATCGGCGTCGGACGTCAGATGGCCGACATCGGTGATGTTGATGACATGGGTGAGCGGATAGCCCTTCCACCGCAACACCCGGCTCAGCGTGTCGGTGAAGACATAGGCGCGCAGATTGCCGATATGGGCATAGTTGTAGACCGTCGGCCCGCAGGAATAGACGCGGACGCCCTTGGCGGGATCGAGCGGTTCGAAACGCTGCGCCTGGCGGGTCAGCGAATTGTGGAGCGTGAGCGGGGCACCGTGCATGGCGCGCGTGTAGCGCGATGCGCCGCGTCTGCAAATCCGGGGCGTCGGTCGATCCACGGACGATGCGGCCATGGCTTGTAAAGAAATTACAGTATTACTCGCCACGCGCCGGTTTGGCCGTACGCAGCGACACCGTTTCGGGCGCTGGACGTGTTTACCCGTTAGTCCTTGTCATGTTCATACCATTGCATCGGTGGCGAACGGTTCGCCATCCGCGAAAGGGTGTGAAGCATGACCAACGAGCCGCCACGCAGCCGCGCCGTCTTCTCGACCGAGGATTTCGGTCTGCTGAAGGAAGCGGTCGGTGCCTATGTCCGGCAGATCGCCGAAGAGCCACGGTCGTCGAAGTTCTCCAACCTCTATCATCGGCTCGGCCGCCTCGGCTGACGCCTGCGCGGGGATGGTCCCGCGCATCCTTTCCATCCTCGCAGGCCCGGCACCGGCGGCGACCCGCCGCCGGTGGCCGCCCCCTGCTGCCCGCGCGGCACCGCATCCCAAGGAACGACCATGACCTATCAAGAACAGGCGGCCCGCGCCGCATCCCTCATCCAGCAGCATCGCGGCACCTGGGACGGGATCGATGCGGAGGCGGTTGCACGGATGCGGGTGCAGAACCGCTTCCTGACCGGCATCGACATCGCCCGCTACACCGCCGGGATCATGCGGCGCGACATGGCAGCCTATGACGCCGATCCGGCGGCCTACACCCAGTCGCTGGGCTGCTGGCACGGGTTCATCGGGCAGCAGAAGATCATTTCGATCAAGAAGCATTTCGGCACGACCAAGGGGCGGTATCTCTATTTGTCCGGCTGGATGGTCGCGGCGCTGCGCAGCGAGTTCGGCCCGCTCCCCGACCAGTCGATGCATGAGAAAACCAGCGTGCCCGCGCTGATTGCCGAACTCTACACGTTCCTGAAGCAGGCCGATGCCCGCGAACTGGGCATGTTGTTCCGCGATCTGGACGAGGCGCGGGCAAGCGGGAACGCCGTCGAGGCGCAGCGGCTGAGCAATGCGATCGACGCGCACGAAACTCATGTCGTGCCGATCATCGCCGATATCGACGCCGGCTTCGGCAATGCCGAGGCAACCTATCTGTTGGCCAAGAAGATGATCGAGGCGGGTGCCTGCGCGCTCCAGATCGAGAACCAGGTCAGCGATGAAAAGCAGTGTGGTCATCAGGACGGCAAGGTAACCGTGCCGCACGAGGACTTCCTCGCGAAGGTCCGCGCCTGTCGCTACGCCTTCCTCGAACTGGGCGTCGATGACGGGATCATCGTTACGCGCACCGACTCGCTGGGCGCGGGGCTGACCAAGCAGATCGCCTATTCGACGGCAAAGGGCGATCTGGGCGACCAGTATAACGCGTTCCTCGATTGCGAGCCGGTCGAGGACGTGAGCACCCTGCGCGGTGACGTGGTGATCGAGCGCGACGGGCAACTGATGCGGCCGAAGCGGCTGGCGTCCAATCTGTTCCAGTTTCGCGAGGGGACCGGTGCGGATCGCTGTGTGCTCGACTGCATCACCTCGCTCCAGAACGGGGCCGACCTGCTGTGGATCGAAACGGAGAAGCCGCATATCGAGCAGATCGCGTCGATGGTCGATCGCATCCGCGCGGTCGTGCCCAATGCTAAGCTGGTCTATAATAATTCGCCCAGCTTCAATTGGACGCTGAATTTCCGCCAGCAGGTGTACGACGGCTGGGTCGGGGAGGGGCGCGACGTGTCAGGCTATGACCGGGCGAAATTGATGAGCGTCGATTACGACGCGTCGGAACTGGCCCTGGAGGCGGACGAGAAAATTCGCACCTTCCAGCGCGAAGCGAGCGCGCGGGCGGGCATTTTCCACCATCTCATCACGCTGCCGACCTACCACACCGCCGCGCTCAGCACCGACAATCTGGCGCGCGAATATTTCGGCGATGCGGCGATGCTTGGCTATGTGAAGGGCGTGCAGCGCCAGGAAATCCGCCAGGGGATCGCCTGTGTGAGGCACCAGAATATGAGCGGGTCGGACATCGGCGACGACCACAAGGAATATTTCGCGGGCGAAGCCGCGCTGAAGGCCGGCGGCACGCACAACACGATGAACCAGTTCGCGGCCTGATCCGTCGGCGAACCAATGATTGCGGGGCTGCGGCGATGCCGTGGCCCCGTTTCTTCGTCCGATGCTGTCGAAAAACTTCCACCGTTGGAGGCGCGACCGGGAATCGAACCCGGGTGCAAGGATTTGCAGTCCTCTGCGTCACCACTCCGCCATCGCGCCTCGATACGGTGGGAGGCGGGCATTTGCGGGCCGCGCGCGTCGGTGTCAACCGTCGGCGCGTAAATTATACCTGCGGGCGTCCTTGGCGGCGGGCGTGCGCCGCGATAGACAGCGGCTGACGCGTGATGTGTGTTGCGCGGCTAAAACAGTTGTGCGACAGGATTGCACCATGACCGATTCGATCCCGACCCATTCCGATTTTGATGCGATGCGCCACGCGATGGTCGTCAGCCAGTTGCGCACCAGCGCCGTCAGCGACCCGGCCGTCGTCGCCGCGATGGGAGACGTGCCGCGTGAAGCCTTCGTGCCCAAGGCGCAGGCAGCCGTCGCATATCGCGACGCGCCGTTGCCGCTGCCCGGTGGCCGCGCGATCAATCCGCCGCTCATCACCGGCCGCCTGCTGACCGCCGCCGAATTGCAGCCGACCGACCGTGTGCTGCTGATCGGTGCCGCGATGGGCTATGGCGCGGCGGTTCTCGCTCGCCTGGTCGGTTCGGTCGTCGCGCTGGACGAGGATGCCGCGCTGGCTGCTGCCGCCCGCGACGTGATCGCCGATGCTAAAGTCGAGGTGGTCGAAGGGCCGCTCAACGCCGGCTGGGCGCAGGGGGCGCCCTATGACGTGATCGTGATCGACGGCGCGGTCGAATCGGTGCCGCAGGCGATCGTCGATCAGCTGGCCCCCGGCGGGCGGCTGACGACCGGCATCGTCGATCGCGGCGTGACCCGGCTGGCGCTGGGACGGCGTACCGATGGCGGGTTCGGACTGGTCGACTTTGCCGATCTCGGCTGCGTCGAGCTGCCCGGTTTCGCCAAGCCCAAGACATTTCAGTTCGCAAGGTAAGAAGACGATGCGGGGGGGGAAGTTCATCGGGGGTGTGGCGGCGCTGGCGCTGCTGGCAGGACCGGCCAGCGCCGAAACGCTGCGCGAGGCACTGGCGCGTGCCTATGCCACCAATCCACAGCTGACCGGCGCGCGCGCCAATCAGCGCGCCACTGACGAAGGCGTGCCGCTGGCGCGTTCGCAGGGGTTGCCGCAGGTGACGACGCAAAGCTCGGTGATCGAGAATGTCCTGACCCCGTCGAGCCGCGGTTTCACCCAGGCGCCGCGCCAGGGCAGCGTACAGGTCAGCGTGTCGCAGTCGTTGTTCGCGGGCGGCGCGGTCCGCAACAGCGTCCGGGCGGCCGACGCACGGGTCGACGCGGGTCGCGCGAACCTGCGCAGTACCGAGGCGAATGTCTTCACGCTGGTCGTCGCCGCCTACAATGACGTCATCCGTGACGAGGCGATCGTGCGGCTGAACCAGCAGAATGTCCGCGTGCTGGAGGTCAATCTCCAGGCATCGAAGGATCGGTTCCAGGTCGGCGACCTGACCCGCACCGACGTGGCGCAGTCGGAAGCGCGGCTGGCTTCGGCACAGGCGCAGCTGCGCAATGCCGAAGCGTCGCTGATCCGCAGCCGCGAGAATTATGTCGAGACGACCGGTGCGTCCGCCTCGACGCTGGATACCCCGCCGGTGCTACCCAACCTGCCGCTCGATCCGAATGCGGCGGTCGGTGTTGCGGTGGCCAACAACCCGTCGCTGATCGCCGCGCGTCGTTCCAGCGATGCCGCCGGGTTCGACGTGGGCGTGGCGCGTGCCAGCCGCCTGCCGACGATCAGCGCGGTCGGTGGTGGTGGCTACACCAGCTTCCTCGGTTCGGCCCAGTCGATCAACGGCACGGTGTTGCAGCAGGATGGCGGGCAGGCACAGGTCGGCGTGCAGATGAGCCTGCCCCTGTGGCAGAGCGGTCGACCCAGCGCGCAGATCCGCCGTGCGCAGGCGCTGGAGGGTGCCGCGATCGAACAGGTCACGCAGGTCGAACGATCGGTCGTGTCCGATGCGCGATCGGCCTTCGCGGCGTGGCAGTCGGCGCTGCGCGTGATCCAGTCGTCGGAAGTACAGGTCGCAGCCAACCGGCTCTCGCTGGAGGGCGTACGCGCCGAAAACAGCGTCGGTACCCGCACGATCCTCGACATCCTGAACGCCGAACAGGAACTGCTCAATTCGCAGGTGCAGCTGGTTTCGGCCCGGCGCGACGCCTATGTCGCGGGCTTCGCGCTGCTGGCGGCGATGGGCAAGGCCGAGGCACGTGATCTGGGCCTCGACGGCGGGGCGCTGTACGATCCGACGGTCAACTACAGTCGCGTGCGCAACAATATCTGGGACTGGAGCGGCGATCCCGCCCCGGTGCCGGTCGCGCCCAGCACGGTGAACAGCCCGGCACAGACCCCGGTCGTCACCCGCGAACTCGATCCGTCGCTGCAACGCAGCCCCAATCCGTACACCCCGACGCAGGGCATCGACGCCCCCAATCGGCAGGGCGGCGCCCCGCGCGCCACGCAGGGCGTTGACACGCCGCGCGCCAACCCCGACAGCTAAGCGTTCGAGAGGCGATAGAGATGAGGGTTGCGATGGGCGATATCAGCAACGAAACGTCGATGGAGGACATCCTGTCCTCGATCAAGCGGATCATCGCCGAAGAGGGCGAGGGATCGGCCCAGGCGTTGCGCGGTCGCAAGTCGATCCGCACGGCGCAGGTCCGCGACCTCGACGATCGGGACGAGGTGCTGGAGCTGAACCAGAGCGTCGCCGCGCCGCCGCCTCCGCCGCGCGTCGAAGCGATGCGGGCCGAGCCGCCGCGTAGCGAACCGTCCCGCGCCGAGCGTGTGCGTGCACCTGAACCGCAGAGCGAACCCGAACCGGTCGCGCCTGCGCCCGCGGCCAAGGCCGATCGGTCGATCGTGTCCGACCGCGCGGCCGAGGCAAGCCGTGGTGCGCTGGACCAACTGTCGCGGATGCTGGTGAAGCCGGAAACGCCTGGTTCCGATTCGCTGGAAGGGCTGGTGCGCGAAATGCTCCGCCCGATGCTGCGCGAATGGCTCGATGCGCAGCTGCCCGGCATCGTCGAATCGATGGTCGCGCGCGAGATCGCCCGGATCAGCGGGCGCGAATAACGCCGCTCTCTTGCAACGCCGCCGCATCCGCGCCATGCGGCGGTGCATGAGCGAACTGCCCAAGACTTTCGACCCCGCCGCCATCGAAGCGCGCTGGTATGCCCATTGGGAACAGGACGGCCTGTTCCGGCCCGAGCGTCCGAACGCGACGCCGTGGACCATTGTGAACCCGCCGCCGAACGTGACGGGCAGCCTGCATATCGGTCACGCGCTCGACAACACGTTGCAGGACATTCTGGTGCGCCATGCCCGGTTGCAGGGCAAGGACGCGCGCTGGGTCGTCGGCACCGACCATGCCGGCATCGCGACGCAGATGGTCGTCGAACGCCAGATGGCGCAGCAGCAGCAGAAGCGCACCGACTTCACCCGCGACGATTTCGTGGCGAAGGTGTGGGAATGGAAGGCCGAGAGCGGTGGGCAGATCACCGGCCAGCTCCGGCGGCTGGGCTGTTCGATGGACTGGGCCAACGAACGCTTCACGATGGACGAGGGCTTTTCGAAGGCCGTGCTGAAGGTCTTCGTCGAGCTGCATCGGCAGGGCCTGCTCTACCGCGACAAGCGGCTGGTGAACTGGGACCCGGGCCTGGGCACCGCGATCAGCGATCTCGAAGTGGAAACCCGCGAGGTCCGGGGCAGCTTCTGGCGGCTGCGCTACCCGCTCGCCGACGGATCGGGTTCGATCGAGGTCGCGACGACGCGGCCGGAAACGATGCTGGCCGACATGGCGGTCGCGGTACACCCCGACGATGCGCGCTATACCGCGCTGGTCGGCCGCCAGGTGCGCCTGCCGATCACGGGGCGGCTTATCCCTATCGTCGCCGACGAACATGCCGATCCTGCGCTGGGATCGGGCGCGGTCAAGATCACGCCGGGGCATGACTTCAACGACTTCGAAGTCGGCAAGCGCGCCGGGTTCAAGGCCGCCGAGATGCTCAACATGCTCGATGCGAAGGCGCGCATCGTCCAGACCGCCGACGGCCTGATCCCCGACGCGTTCCTCGGCCTGTCCAGCGCCGATGCGCGCAAGGCGGTCGTCGCGCGGCTGAAGGACGAGGGCGTCCTGATCCCGCATGTCGACAAGGACGGTGTCGAACACGACGCCGAACCGCGTACCATCCAGACGCCGTTCGGCGACCGTTCGGGCGTGGTGATCGAACCGTGGCTGACCGACCAATGGTATGTCGACGCCAAGACGCTCGCCCAGCCGGCGATCGAGGCGGTGCGGTCGGGCGCGGTCAAGATCGTGCCGAAGTCGTGGGAAAAGACGTACTTCAACTGGATGGAGAACATCCAGCCGTGGTGCGTGTCGCGCCAGCTGTGGTGGGGGCATCGCATCCCGGCATGGTTCGCCGAAGATGGCCGCGTATTCGTCGCCGAAACCTATGCAGAGGCGCAGGCCGAGGCGGGCGAGGGCGTTGCGCTCAAGCAGGACGAGGACGTTCTCGACACCTGGTTCTCCTCCGCCCTCTGGCCGTTCGCGACCATGGGCTGGCCGGAGAATACCGACCCGACGCTCGGCGGGCGCTACAGCAACGACGTGCTGATCTCGGGCTTCGACATCCTGTTCTTCTGGGACGCGCGGATGTTGATGCAGGGCATCCATTTCATGAAGGAGGTGCCGTTCAAGACGCTGTACCTCCACGGCCTCGTCCGCGCCGCCGATGGCGCAAAGATGTCGAAATCGAAGGGCAATACCGTCGATCCGCTGGGGCTGATCGATCGCTATGGCGCCGATGCGCTTCGCTTTTTCATGGCGGCGATGGAGAGCCAGGGCCGCGACATCAAGATGGATGAGAAGCGGGTCGAGGGCTATCGCAACTTCGCGACGAAGCTGTGGAACGCCACCCGCTTTGCGCAGGCCAACGGTATCGGCGCGTCGGCGAGGATCGAGCCGCCCAAGGCCGAACTCGCGGTCAATCGCTGGATCATCGCCGAGACGATCGAGACGGTGCAGGCATTGGACCTGGCGCTGGCCGATCTGCGCTTCGATGGCGCGGCCAACACGATCTACCAGTTCACCTGGAGCCGGTTCTGCGACTGGTATCTCGAACTCATCAAGCCGGTGTTGCAGGGTGGGGCCGAGGGCGGCGACGAAACGCGCGCGGTCGCGGGCTGGGTGCTGGATCAGATCCTGGTCATGCTCCACCCGTTCATGCCGTTCATCACCGAGGAACTGTGGCACGCGCTTGGCGAACGGTCGAACGACCTGATCGTCGCGCGCTGGCCGATGGCGGACGCGCGTGCGATCGATCCGGCGGCGCGAGCGGAAATCGACTGGCTGATCCGTCTGGTCAGCGAAATCCGTGCGGCGCGCACCGAACTGAACGTCCCGCCGGGCGCGCGCCTGCCGCTGCACGTCCGCGATGCGTCGGGCGAAACGGTTGAGCGGCTCGCGCAGCAGGAAGCGGTGCTGGCGCGTCTGGCACGCGTCGATCGCGTCGACGACGATGCACCGGCCGGCGGTGCGTTGCAGATCGTGGTGGACGAGGCGACCTTCGTCCTGCCGCTGGGCGATGTCATCGACCTCGACGCCGAACGCACCCGCCTGACCAAGGCAATCGCGGCGGCGGAAAAGGAGCGTGATGCGCTGGCCGGGCGGCTGAGCAATGCGAGCTTCGTCGAGCGCGCCAAGCCGGAAGCCGTCGAAAAGGCGCGGGCGGACCACGCCGACAAGATGACCGAAGCGGCCCGACTGCATGCCGCACTGGGGCGGTTGGGCTAAGGGGTGCCGTGCCCGTTGTTCCGGTGAAAACCGGAATGACGGGTACCGGCGTAGTCTGTCATCTGAGCCAAATCACGTCATCCCGGCGCAGGCCGGGATGACGTGACGGCGCGGGCCGATCTCTCAGTCTCGCGTCGTAGCGTTGGCGGCACTCAGCGCCGCCCGCACCGTCGCGGTCGCGACGTCGCCATCGATCCCGACCCCGAACACGCGCCGGCCATCGGACAGGCTGCATTCGAGATACGCGGCGGCCTGCGCATCGGCGCCATGGCCGATGGCGTGCTCGCTATAATCGACCACATCCATGTCGATGCCGCCCTCTTCACGCAGCGCGGCGAGCAATCCCGACAACAACCCGTTGCCCTTGCCCGAGATCGAGCGTTCCTCGCCGTCCAGCCGGACGCGGCCGACGAACGTGCGCGGTGGGCCGCCACCGGGTGCATGGGTTTCGGCATAATCGATCAGCGCATAGCGGTCCTTGCCCTGCGGCAGATACGCGTCGTGGAACGCGGACCAGATATCGGCGGCATTCAGTTCGCGGCCGAGGCGATCGGCCATCGCCTGCACATGGCGACTGAAATCGGCCTGCAACCGCTTGGGCATTTTCAGGCCCTTGTCCTGTTCCAGCACCCAGGCGACGCCGCCCTTGCCCGACTGCGAATTGACGCGGATGACCGCTTCGTAGCTGCGGCCGAGATCGGCGGGATCGATCGGCAGATAGGGCACTTCCCACAGCCCGTCGTTGCGCACTGCCTGCGTCGCCATGCCCTTCTTGATCGCGTCCTGATGGCTGCCCGAAAAAGCGGTGAACACCAGATCGCCGGCATAGGGCGTGCGCGGATGGACCGGCAGCTGCGTGCAGTAATTGACCGTGTTCACGACCTCATCGATGTCCGACAGGTCGAGCTGCGGATCGACGCCCTGCGTGTAGAGGTTCAGCGCGACGGTCACTAGGTCGCAATTGCCGGTGCGCTCGCCATTGCCGAGCAGGCAGCCTTCGACCCGGTCGGCCCCAGCCATCAGCCCCAGCTCCGCCGCCGCGACGCCGGTGCCGCGATCGTTATGGGTGTGGAGCGAGATGACGACGCTGTCGCGGTTCGGCACGTTGCGGCAGAACCATTCGATCTGGTCGGCATAGACGTTAGGCGTTGCCGCCTCGACCGTCGCCGGCAGGTTGAGGATCAGCGGCTTGTCGGGCGTCGGCTGCAGGACCTCCATCACCGCCGCGCAGACCTCGACCGAGAAATCGAGTTCGGCGGTCGAGAAGGTCTCCGGGCTGTATTCGAACCGCCAATCGGTGTTCGGGCGCTTGGCGGCTTCGTCGCGCAGCACCTTGGCGCCGTTGACCGCGATCTCGCGTACTTCCGACCGTTCCATACCGAACACGATCCGCCGCCATGCCGGGCTGACCGCGTTGTAGAGGTGGACGATCGCCTGTTTCGCGCCATCGAGGCTTTCGAAGCTGCGTTCGATCAGGTCGCGGCGCGACTGGGTGAGCACCTGCACCCACACATCGTCGGGAATGCGGTTCTGCTGGACCAGTCCGGAGATGAAGTCGAATTCGGTCGCACCCGCCGACGGGAAACCGACCTCGATCTCCTTCAGTCCGACTTTCAGCAACAGGTCGAAAAACCGGTTCTTCTTTTCCGTGCCCATCGGATCGATCAGCGCCTGGTTGCCGTCGCGCAGGTCGGTCGACAGCCAGCGGGGCGCGGTCGTGATCGTGCGCGACGGCCATTGGCGGTCGGGCAGGTCGACGGTCGGGAAGGGGCGGTACTTGGTCGAAGGATCGCGCAACATGTCGTCTCTAGCCTGTTGAAGGCGCTGGTTCGAGCGCCGGTATCTGCCGAAAGGTTCGATACTCCCTCAGGGAAGGCGCACGCGCGTGCGATCCTGCCCTAAGGGCGGCTAAGTCGCAGGAGGCGGGCAATCGCACGGACCATGGCGCGTCTGTGGGGAAAAGCGCGGCGAATGTCCATAGCGGCCACGCGCGATACCGGTTGGTAACCGGTTGCGGGCTATCGCGGGGAGCCAAGGGTGTGCGTGAAGAGGCCGCGATGCTGCAATTGATCTACGTGAGTACGGCCCGCAGTGGATCGACGATCGATGTCGATCAGATCCTAGCCGTGTCGCAACGCAACAACCGGCGCGACGGGATCACCGGCCTACTGCACCATCGGGGACGGCGTTTTCTGCAGGCGCTGGAGGGCGCGCCAGACATGGTTGAGAAGACTTATGCCCGCATTGCCGCCGATCCGCGCCATTTTGCCATCGTCATTCTGTCGCGTCGCGAGGTCGCGGCGCGCGAGTTCGGCGACTGGGCGATGGCGGTCGACAGCGGACGCGATACGGACAGGATCGTCGCGCAGGTCGCGTCGCTGGTCGAACATGCCTCGCCAGGCGTGCGCGGCACGTTCGAAGGGTTCGCGGCGATGCGCGCGGCGTGACACCGCGCGCATCGGCCGGGATCAGGCTGCGACGAATGCGGCGTTGATCGTCAGGTCCACCTTGTCCGACACGACCGGCGCATAGGCACCGACGCCGAAATCGCTGCGCTTGATGCTGCCGGTCGCGGTGAAGCCGATATTCTTCTTCTTGTTCATCGGGTTCTCGCCCGCGCCCATGAAGCGGACGGTCAGCTGCACCGGCTTCGTCTGGCCCTTGATGGTCAGGTTGCCTGCCATCATCCAATGGTCGCCCATCGCCTGCACGCGGGTCGACACGAACTTCGCCGTCGGATGGTTCGCGACGTCGAAGAAATCCTTCGACTGGAGATGTTCGGCGAATTGCGGGCTGGTGACGGTCAGCGACTTGGCGATGTCGAAATCGATCGTGACCTTGGTCGCGGCCGGGTTCTTGGGATCGAAGGTCGCGGTGCCGCCGGTCGCGCCGAACAGGCCATCGAGCATCGTGAAGCCCATATGGTTCACGCGCCAAGCGACCTGGGTGTGGGCGGTGTCGACGGTGTAGTTGCCGGCGGTCACGCGGGCCTTGTCGGGCGCGCCGGGCAGCTGGGCAACGGTCGGGGCAGCGACCGCGAACAGGGCGGCGGCGAGGATCAGGGGGGTGCGCATCGAAAAGCTCTCCGGTTGAGGCGAAGTCGGGATGCCGCCGTTGTCGGAGGTGCCGGGCTTCGGGTCAAATACCGGATGCGAAACGATTGGTTTCGGTTTCGGTGCCGTGCGAGAAAAGGTGGGTACCGCAGCTGCCGTCATCCCGGCGAAGGCCGGGATCCATGGACGCAGCACGGTTGCGATTGGCCGATACCATCCGACACAATGGATCCCGGCCTTCGCCGGGATGACGGGGTGAAAGATCGCCGCCCGCCCGTCGGTCGCGGCAAAGCCGCGCCCCGAGGGGCGGGCTTTGTCGCGCCGGCCGGTCTGGCCGATCAGTACGGACTAACTTCGTTAGTTCTTGGTCTGATCGACCAACTTATTCGCACCGATCCACGGCATCATCGCGCGCAATTCGGCACCGGTCTTTTCGATCGGATGCGCCGCAGCCTGCTTGCGCGCCGCCTTCAGCTCGGGCTGACCGGCGCGGTTGTCGAGGACGAAGTTCTTCACGAAGCGGCCCGACTGGATGTCGGCCAGTACGCGCTTCATCTCCTTCTTCGTCTCATCGGTGATGATACGCGGGCCGGTTACGATGTCGCCATATTCGGCGGTGTTCGAGATCGAATAGCGCATGTTGGCGATACCGCCCTCATACAGCAGGTCGACGATCAGCTTGGTCTCGTGGAGACACTCGAAATAGGCCATTTCGGGGGCATAGCCCGCCTCGACCAGCGTTTCGAACCCGGCCTGGATCAGGTGAGTCACGCCGCCGCACAGCACGGCCTGCTCACCGAACAGGTCGGTTTCGCATTCCTCGCGGAAGTTGGTTTCGATGATGCCCGACCGGCCGCCACCGACGCCCGAAGCATAGGCCAGCGCGATGTCGTGCGCGTTGCCGCTCGCATCCTGATGGATCGCAACGAGGCAGGGCACGCCGCCGCCCTTCACATATTCGCTGCGCACGGTGTGACCGGGGCCCTTCGGCGCGATCATGATGACGTCGACGTCGGCGCGCGGCTCAATCAGGCCGAAATGCACGTTCAGGCCGTGGGCGAAGGCCAGCGCAGAACCGGGACGCAGGTTTGCGTGAATGTCGTCGGCATAGATCGCGGCCTGATGCTCGTCGGGCGCCAGGATCATGAGGATATCGGCCCATGCGGCGGCTTCGGCGTTCGGCAGGACCTTGAAGCCCGCACCCTCGGCCTTCGCTGCGCTGGCCGAACCGGGGCGGAGCGCGATCGCAACGTTCTTCACGCCCGAATCGCGCAGGTTCTGCGCATGGGCATGGCCCTGCGAACCATAGCCGAGGATAGCAACCTTCTTGTCGCTGATGAGGTTCAGATCGGCGTCGCGATCATAATAGACACGCATGTTGGTTCCCTTTCGAAAATTGGCGCGACCGGCATCGGCGGCACGCGATGGATGGGTTCAGGCGGCCTCTCGTCCGCGGGCGATGGCGGCGATGCCGGTGCGAGCAACCTCGACCAGACCGACTTCGGCCATCAATTCGGTGAACTTGTCGATCTTTTCGATCGATCCCGTCACCTCGAACACGAAACTCGACACGGTCGCATCGACCACGCGCGCGCGGTAGACTTCGGCGAGGCGCAGCGCCTCGATCCGATGCTCTCCAGTGCCGACGACCTTGACCAGCGCCAGTTCGCGCTCGACGTGCGCGCCTTGTACGGTGAGGTCGACGACCTTGTGGACGGGCACCAGCCGGTCGAGCTGGGCGATGATCTGTTCCATCACCGACGGCGATGCGCTGGTGACGATGGTGATGCGGCTGACCGCCTTGTCGACCGTGATTTCCGACACGGTCAGGCTTTCGATATTATAGCCACGGCCCGAGAACAGCCCGGCGATGCGCGCCAGGATGCCGGGTTCGTTGTCGACGAGGACGGCCAGCGTGTGCCGTTCGGTCTGTTCGGTCTTGATATGCATTCTGAAATTCCTCCCCGGCACGGGGAGGGGGACCAGCCGCAGGCTGGTGGAGGGAGACCTCCACCGGCGATACGTATGAGGTGATCCCCCTCCACCGCTCTTCGAGCGGTCCCCCTCCCCGTTCCGGGGAGGACAGTTCGGTTACACCAGCGCCTTGGCCTCGTCGTCCATTTCGCCCGAGACTTCGTTGGCCTGCAGGATCATGTCGGTATGCGCGGCGCCCGACGGGATCATCGGGAAGCAGTTGGCGAGCTTTGCCACCATGCAGTCGACGATCACCGGGCCGTCATGGTCGAGCATCGCCTGGATCCCCGCCTCCAGATCGTCCGGATGCTCGATGCGAATACCCTTCCAGCCATAGGCCTCGCCCAGCTTCACGAAGTCGGGCAGCGAGTCCGAATAGCTGTTCGAATAGCGCGAACTGTAGGTCAGCTCCTGCCACTGGCGGACCATGCCCATATATTCGTTGTTCAGGATGAAGATCTTGACCGGCAGGCGATATTGCGTCGCCGTCGCCAGTTCCTGAATGTTCATCTGGATCGACGCCTCGCCGGCAATGTCGATGCACAGCGCACCCGGATTGCCGAGCTGCGCGCCGATCGCGGCGGGCAGGCCATAGCCCATCGTGCCCAGGCCACCGCTGGTCAGCCACTTGTTCGGCGCTTCGAATCCGAAATGCTGCGCGGCCCACATCTGGTGCTGGCCGACTTCGGTCGAGATGATCGGGGCGCGATGCTTGGTCGCCTCGTACAGCGCCCGGATCGCCCGTTGCGGCATGATCTCGGTCGTGCTGTCGGGGAAATCGAGGCAGCGCTTGGCCCGCCAGCCCTCGATCTTCGCCCACCATGCCGACAGGTCGGGCTTGGGATGCTGGCGCGATTTCCAGACACGGATCATGTCCTCCATCGCATGGCCCGCATCGGCGATGATGCCCAGGTCCGCGCGTACGATCTTGTTCACGCTGGAACGATCGATATCGATATGGACCTTGCGGCTGCGCGGGGAGAAGGCATCGAGCCGGCCGGTTACGCGATCGTCGAAGCGCGCGCCGATGGCGACGACCAGATCGGCCTCGTTCATCGCCAGGTTCGCTTCATAGGTGCCGTGCATCCCCAGCATCCCCAGCCATTGCGGCGAAGAGGCGGGCAGGGCGCCCAGACCCATCAGCGTCGAGGTCACCGGCGCACCGGTGATGCGTGCCAGTTCGCGCAGTAGCTGCGACGCGGCCGGCCCCGAATTGATGATGCCGCCGCCGGTATAAAGCACCGGACGCTCGGCCGCCGCCAGCATGTCGACGACCTGCTCGATCTGCGCGCGATCGGCCTTAACCTTTGGGCGATACGTCTTGTGCTGGATCGGGCCGGGCTTGGTGTAGCGCGCGGTCGCGACCTGCACGTCCTTCGGGATGTCGATCACGACCGGGCCGGGGCGGCCGGCGGTGGCGATATGGAACGCCTCGTGAATGACATGGCCGAGCTTGGCCGGGTCCTTCACCAGATAGTTATGCTTGCAGCAGTGGCGCGTGATGCCGACGGTGTCGGCCTCCTGAAACGCGTCGGTGCCGATCAATCCGGTCGGAACCTGACCCGTGATGACCACCATCGGGATCGAATCGAGCAGCGCATCGGTGATGCCGGTGATCGCGTTGGTCGCGCCGGGGCCGGAAGTGACGAGCACGACGCCGGGCTTGCCGGTCGAGCGGGCATAGCCCTCGGCCGCATGCGTTGCCGCCTGTTCGTGGCGGACGAGGATGTGCTTGATCCGGCTGTGTTCGAACAGCGCGTCATAGATCGGCAGCACCGCGCCACCGGGATAGCCGAACACGACTTCCACGCCGAGGTCGACGAGGGCCTCGACCAAAATGGCGGCTCCGCTCTTCTCAGGCATGGGTCTTTGCTCCTCAATTACTTCGCGGGCGCAATAGCACCGTTGGAGTGGCGTCGCTAGTCGCATGAAACATGCGTGTCAACCATCAATTGCGTAATAAAGTGTCGAAGTTTCGCGTAAGCGCGCATTTTTCCGTTTCGCTAGTGCGAAGCCAGTCTGCCGGAGGCTGGTTGCGGAACCAGGTATACTGCCGCTTCGCATATTGGCGGGTGGCGTGGCGTGCCGCCGCAAGCGCGTCGTCACGATCGATGCTACCTGCCTGCCATTGCGCGATTTCCGCGACGCCGATGGCGCGGCGAACCGGTGCGTCGGGCGGAATGTCGCAGCGGGCGAGGAGCGCGCGGACTTCCTCCACCGCACCGCCCGCGAACATTTCGGCCAATCGCCGGTCGCAGCGTTCGGTCAGCCATGCGCGATCGGGCAGCAACAGCATCGCCGAAAGCGCGATTCGATCACCGATCCCACCGATGCGGTCACGCTGCCAATCGGTGAGCGTGCGGCCGGTGGACGTCACGACCTCCAGCGCCCGTGCGATCCGGGTGGTGTCGGTCGGGCGCAGTCGGGCGGCAGCTTCGGCATCGCGCTCGGCGAGTTCGGCGACGGCCCGATCGAGCGGCAGCGCACGAATGCGGGCGCGGACCTCCGGATCGATATCGGGCACTGGTGCGATGCCGTCGATCAGCGTGCGCAGATACAGGCCGGTGCCGCCGACCAGCACCGGTAGCTTGCCGATGGCATGGGCGGCGTCGATCTCCGCTGTCGCCTGCTGCGCCCACAGCGCGGCGGAATAAGGTTCGGCCCCATCGACATGGCCGAACAGGCGGTGCGGGGCCTGTGCTT
Organism: Sphingomonas sp. Leaf23; assembly: GCF_001421585.1. Taxonomy (NCBI): domain Bacteria; kingdom Pseudomonadati; phylum Pseudomonadota; class Alphaproteobacteria; order Sphingomonadales; family Sphingomonadaceae; genus Sphingomonas; species Sphingomonas sp. Leaf23. The sequence goes on from NZ_LMKR01000001.1 coordinate 479,067, forward strand.
CGTCTTCTGGCGACGGACGGGCGGACAACACGCGCAGGTCGCGGTATACCTGCGCGCTATCGGCGTTGATGACCACGCCATCGTGCCGCCGAGCGATCTCGACCGCCAGCGCGGACTTGCCGCTGGCGGTCGGGCCTGCGATGAGCGCGACCCTCGGACGGTCAGGGGAAGTCACCATGTTCATCGCCACGCTGATAGCAGCCGAATCGATCGCCGCGGGCGATATTTCCGCTGCCGCCGATCGGCTCGATATCGCCGGCTGTCAGGTAGAAGGTTGGAGCTGGATCGAGGACGGCAAGGCCGCCGATATCCGCTTCGCCAGCGACGTCGCCGCTGCGCGACCGGCGCTCGAAGGCGTATTCGCCCGAACCGATATCGCAGTGCAGCCCGCCGCGAACCGCGAAAAGCGGTTGCTGGTCGCCGACATGGATTCGACGATGATTACCGTCGAATGCATCGACGAACTCGCCGACTATGCCGGGATCAAGCCACAGATCGCCGAGGTCACCGAACGGGCGATGCGCGGCGAACTGGACTTCGCATCGGCGCTCGACGCGCGGGTGGCGCTGCTGGCGGGGCTGGAGGAGAGCGCGATCCAGCGGTGCCTCGACGAACGGGTCAGGCTGATGCCCGGTGCCAGGACGCTGATCCAAACGATGCGTGCGCGCGGCGCGACGACGATCCTCGTGTCGGGCGGCTTCACCCGCTTCGCCGAGCCGGTCGGGGCGGAACTCGGCTTTCACCGGATGATCGCGAACACGCTATTGATCGAGGATGGCCGGTTGACCGGCAAGGTCGCCAAGCCGATCGTCGATGCGACCACCAAGGAAGTGACGCTGCTCGGCGCGATCAAGGAATTGGGGATCGATCCGATGGCAACGCTGGCGGTCGGAGATGGCGCCAACGACCTGCCGATGATCCGCCGCGCGGGGCTTGGCGTCGCCTATCACGCCAAGCCGGTCGTTGCCGCCGAAGCGGGCGTGCGGATCGACCACAACGACCTGACCGCGCTGCTCTATATCCAGGGGATCGCGCCCGCCGAGTGGGTGGCGGGCTGATCGGTCAGCGCTTCATCGGCACGCAGGGCGTCGGGCGGATCGCGGCGCAGGCGCGGCTCGCCTCGGCGCTGCTGGCAAACGGGCCGACGAGCAACCGGGTGTTGGCGCCGGCCGCCTCGTAATAGGGTTGGCGCCCGGCGAACTTGCCCGACACCGTGCCCCAGAGCCGGCGGGCATTGCCGGCATCCTTGAACGCGCCAAGCTGCACCCGCCATCCGCCGTCGCGGATCGGAGCGGGCTTTGCGGCGGGCGCCGGGGCGGGTTTCGCAACCGGGGCGGGGCGGGGTGCCGGCGTCGGCTTGGGTGCGGGCGTTGCGACCGGCGTCGGGCGCGGCGTCGCCGCCTTGGGCTGCACCGATGCCAGCACCGGCCGTCCGGCATTGCGCTCTAGGTCGCGGGCCATCACCAGCGCCGCCTGTCGATCGGGCAGCGGGACATAGCGATCCATTTCCGCCAGCGTCGCCGCCGCCTGCGGTAATCCGGCCGACGACGCGCGCGTCATCAGCGCATAGGCCCGGCGCCAGTCCTTGGGCACAGCATCGCCGTTGAAAAGCATGGTGCCCAGTACGAACTGGCTGCGTGCCTCGCCGCGCTGCGACGATTTCTCCAGCCATTTCACCGCATCGGCGCGCTTGCCGTTCTGGAACAGGATCAGGCCGTAATTATCCTCGGCCTGGGCGTGGCCCTGCTGCGCGGCGAGCGCGTACCAGCGTTCGGCCTGGGCCATGTCCATCTTCACACCACGACCGAGCTTGTAGGCCTGGCCCAGATTGAACTGCGCGTCGGCATCGCCCGCGGCGGCGGGTTGCTGCCATTCGCGCACCGCCGTGGCCCAGTCGCCCCGTGCCCAGGCGTCGACCCCGGCCTTCACATCCGCGCCCGCCGCCACCGACAGCATCGCGCCCGCAAGCGCCAGCCCAACCAAAACGCGCATCACGATCCCCTCTGCGTCCTCGCCCCTTTCCCTATCAGCGGTTCACCATGTTCGGAAAGCCTTTCGCACGACCGCCATGGAAAGCCCGCCGTTAACCGGTTCTTATCCGCAGCCATGGCATCGGGTTGTGGAGATTACGGGAGACGGTGGCGCAATGCGCGTTCTGGCAGTGGCTTCGCAAAAGGGTGGTTCGGGCAAGACAACCTTGTCCGGGCATCTGGCCGTGCAGGCGGAACGAGCAGGTGCCGGGCCGGTCGTGATGATCGACATCGATCCGCAGGGGTCGCTGGCCGAATGGTGGAACGAACGGGTTACCGACGAGCCGGCCTTTGCGCAGACGATGGTTGCGCGGCTTGCCGCCGACCTGGAGACCCTGCGCGCCCACGGGTTCAAGCTGGCGGTCATCGATACCCCGCCGGCGATCACCATGGCGATCCAGAGCGTCATCGCCGTTGCCGAGCTGATCGTCGTGCCGACCCGGCCCAGCCCGCACGACCTGCGCGCGGTTGGTGCGACCGTCGACCTGTGCGACCGCGCGGGCAAGCCGCTGGTGTTCGTCGTCAATGCCGCCACGCCGGGTGCGCGGATCACCACCGAAGCGACCATGGCCCTGTCGCAGCACGGGACCGTCGCCCCCGTGACGATCCATCACCGCGTCGATTTCGCCTCGTCGATGGTCGATGGCCGCACCGTCATGGAAATCGACCCGAAGTCGCGGTCGAGCGCCGAGATCGAGGCGCTGTGGGCCTATCTGCAGGATCGGCTCGAAAAGAATTTCCGCCGGACGGTCTTTGCCGTGCCGACGATGCCCACCGCCGTCCGGGTGCCGGCGGGCGGCTTTGGTCGCCGGGGGCAGGGGTAGGGGATGAGCACGCAGCGCCCCCCGGCCCAGATCCATCCCGCGCTGCTCGCGCGCAAGGGCGAAGCTCGCCCGGCGATGCGCCCGCACGGCACCGGCCCCGACAGTCGCGACGGCGACGATCTGGGCTGGAACGATCTGGGCGACACCAAGCCGGCGGTACTGCGCGATCGTGCCAAGTTGCAGGCGGTGCCGGCGGCAGCGCCCACCCCCTCGCCAGCGACCGAATCGCTGGTGCTGGACCTCGATGCGGATCGGATGCTCCGGCTGAAGCTGGCGGCGACGGTGCGCAATATCTCCCCGGAAGCCTTTGTGCGCGACGCGCTCGATCGCTCCCTCCCGTCGGCATCCGACATTGCGGCGCTCGTTCAGCGCCTCGCCCCCGATGGGGCAACGAAGGGCAAGCCATGAAGACGCATCTGCTCGTATCGATCGGCCTCGCGACGGCCATGCTCGGCGGATCGCTGGCGCTGGTCGGCAGCGGTACGGTGGCTGTCGCGTCCGCAGAGGACGGCGCGGCGCGCAAATTTGCGGTGAAGGCGCTGAAGGCGTTGGGCAAGCAGCGTGCGGCCGATGCCGTCACCTTCGCCGAGCAGGCGGTGGCCCTGTCGCCGCGCGATGCGGCCTATCGCACGCTTTTGGGCCGTGCCTATCTGTCCGCCGGACGCTTCGCATCGGCCACGCAGGCCTTTACCGACGTCCTGACGCTGAACCCGGCGGATGCGCGCGCGGCGTTGAACCTAGCGCTGGCGCAGACCGCGACCGGCGAATGGGTCGCCGCGCGCGAAACCCTGACCGCCCACGCCACGCGAATCTCGCCGGCGGATCGCGGGCTGGCGCTGGCGCTGGCGGGCGATCCGGCGGGCGGTATCGCCTTGCTCAGTGAAGCCGCGCGCGATCCGGCCGCGACCGCGACGATCCGCCAGAACCTGGCCCTCGCGCTTGCGCTCGACGGGCGCTGGGTGGATGCGCGCACGGTGGCGTCGGTCGACATGGCACCGGCGCAGGTCGACCAGCGCCTGATGGAATGGGCGGCGTTCGCCCGGCCCGAACACGCTGCGCAACAGGTTGCGGCGCTACTGGGGGTTACCCCGGCGGCGGGCGATCGCGGACAGCCGATGCAGCTGGCGCTGGCCGAACCGGTCGGCGGAGCGCCGGTCGCGCTGGCAAAGGCCGATCCGGTGCCGGAAGTTCCGGCGGCGGTCGTCGCGGTCGAGCCGGTCGGCGATACGCCGGTCGTACCCGCAGTGCCGGCGCCGGTCGAAATGGCGGCGGTCGCGCGTCCCGCGATCACCTTCGCCCCGCGTCGGGAGATCGTGCAGGCGCTCCCCGGTAGTTACCGGCAGGGTGCGCAGCCGGTGCGGATGGCGGCCCGATCGCAGCCTGTCGCCCCGCCGGTTCGGGTGGCATCGGCCGCCGTGGCCAAGGGTGATTATTACGTACAGCTTGGCGCGTTCGACAACGCCGGCGTCGCCCGTTCTGCGTGGCGACGAATGAGCCGGAACGTACCGCGCCTCGCCGCGCTCGCTCCACAGGGGATGCAGGCCAGCGTCCGCGGGTCCAGCTTTTATCGCCTGTCGGTCGGTGGTCTTGCCCGCACCGATGCGGCGGCGCTGTGCGGCAGCATCCGCGCCAAGGGCGACCGGTGTTTCGTGCGGACCCATGCCGGCGACCAGCTCGCCGCCTGGGCGCGCCCCGATCGCCTCGCCTCGCGCTAAGTCTTTCCCGGTCCTCTCCCAGGAGGTGGCGGCGCGTTCCTGATTACAGGAATGCGCCGCCTTTCATTACGCGCACCACGCGGCCCTGCACCGGCAGGCCGTCGAACGGGGTATTGGCCGCCTTACCCGCCAGTGCGTCGGCGCGGACCTGCCACGGCGCATCCTGATCGATCACGATCAGATCGGCCGGCGCACCGATGCCAAGCGTGCCGGACTCCAGTCCCAGCAGCATCGCCGGATTGCGCGAAACCAGCGCGAACAGCCGGTCGAGGCCGATCACGCCGTCACGGACCAGCCCCAGCCCGAGCGGCAGCAACGTCTCCGCCCCGGCCATGCCCGGCTCCGAATCGGCGAAGGGCAGGCGCTTCGCTTCCGGCCCGCGCGGGTCGTGGCCGGAACACAGCACGTCGATCGTTCCATCGGCGAGCGCAGCGCGGGCCGCCTGTCGGTCGCCTTCGCTGCGCAGTGGTGGCGATAGATGGGCGAAGGTCCGAAAATCGCTCATCGCGATATCCGACAAATAAAGGTGCGCCGGGGTGATCCCGCAGGTCACGCGAACCCCGCGTCGTTTCGCCGCGCGGATGAGGTCGAAGCCGGCGGCGGTCGTTACCTGCCGGAAATGCAATCGTGCGCCGGTTTCCTCGGCCAGCACCACGTCGCGCGCGATCGCCAGCGCCTCGGCCAGCGCCGGGGCAGCGGGCAGGCCAAGGCGGGTCGCCGTCTCACCCGCCGTCGCCACCGCGTCGCCGGCCAGCCCGCCATCCTCGGCATGGGCGACGACCACCAGGTCGCAGTCGCGGGCATAGGCCAGCACTTTGCGCATCACGCCGCTGTCGGCGATCCAGCGCCGCCCGGTCGCGACCGCCACCGCACCCGCCTCGGCGTTGATCGCCATTTCGGCGAGGTCGGTACCGCGCAGCCCCTGCGTCGCGGCGGAGATCGGATGAATCCAGATGTCGGGCTTGCCCATATGCGCCGCGCGCGCGACGATGCCCGGATCGTCGAGCACCGGTGCCTGGTCGGGCATCAACCCGACGCGGACAATACCCCCGGCGCGACAGGCGGCAGCATCGATGCCAAACACGCCCAGATCGACGATGGCCGGTGCGATCAGCTTGCCCGACACGTCGATCGACTCGGCATCGCCTGCGTCGGCGACGATGGCGTCGCCCCCAATCGTCAGGTTGCGCTCGGCGATCCCGCCGACCGGACAGACCAACGTGCCGCCGGTGAACCGCTTGCTCATGCCCAACCCTCCACGCCACGGCTGCGCCGGGTTAGTACGTCGAGGCAGGCCATGCGCACCGCCACGCCCATTTCGACCTGTTCGGTAATCGTCGAGCGCTGCGGATCGTCGGCCACGTCGCTGGTGATCTCGATCCCCCGGTTCATCGGGCCGGGGTGCATGACGATCGCATGCGGCTCGGCCCGTTTCAGCCGTTCGCGGGTCAGGCCGTAGCGCAGATGATATTCGCGGGTGGACGGGATGAAGCCACCGTTCATCCGCTCGTTCTGCAGCCGCAGCATCATCACGACATCGGCCCCCTCCAATGCTGCATCGAAATCTGTGAACGGCGTAACCCCCATCGATTCGATCGCGTGCGGCATCAGCGTGGCGGGGGCGACGACCCGGACCTCGGCGGCGAGGGTCGTGAGCGCGAGGATGTTCGAGCGCGCGACCCGACTGTGCAGGATATCGCCGCAGATCACGACCCGCTTGTGCGCGATCTCGCCCAGCCGCCGGCGGATGGTCAGCGCGTCGAGCAACGCCTGCGTCGGATGTTCGTGCCAGCCATCGCCCGCATTCAATACCGGACAGTCCACCTTGTCCGCGATCAACTGCACCGCGCCCGACGAGCTGTGGCGGATGACGATCACGTCCGCCCGCATCGCGTTCAGCGTGACGGCGGTATCGATCAGCGTCTCGCCCTTCTTCACGCTCGACTGGCCGGCATGCATGTTGACCACATCCGCGCCCAGTCGCTTGCCTGCGATCTCGAACGACAGCAGCGTCCGCGTGCTGTTTTCGAAAAAGGCGTTGATCTGGGTCATTCCCTGCAATCGCCGGTCGCCGGCCGCACGGCTGCGATTGGCATCGATCCATTGCTCCGCCTCGTCGAGCAGGAACAGGATCTCATGGGGCTGCAATCCCTCGATCCCGGTCAGGTGCCGATGCGGGAAAACGGCGCCGCCATCGATCATGGCGGCGGGGCGGTGGTCTGAAATAGGCATCGAGGCGACCGGTTAGGCCGCACCGCGCGCCCTTGCAAGCTCAGGCTAAAGGGATATTCACCAGCGCGTCGATCGCGCCTTGCAGGATGTATGCGGCCGCCAGCTTGTCGACGCGCTCGGCCCGCTTGGCACGGCTCAGGTCCTCGGCGATCATCTGTCGTTCGACCGCGACCGTCGACCAGCGTTCGTCCCATAGGAAGATCGGCAGGGCCATGTCGTCGAGGTTGCGGGCGAAGGCTCGCACCGATTGCGTTCGCGGCGAATCGCTGCCGTCCATGTTGAGGGGCAGGCCAATGACGATGCCGCGCACCGATTGCTGGCGGATCAGCGTCGCCAGCTGCGCCTTGTCTGCGCTGAATTTAGTGCGGTTGACCAGCACGGCGGGGCTGGCGAAGCTCCAGCCGGCATCGCACAGCGCGGTCCCGATCGTCTTCGTGCCGACGTCGAGGCCGACCAGCCGGCCCCCTTCGGGCAGGGCGTCGCGAAAGACGGCGCGGTCTTCGGTAATCATCGTTTCTCCCATGTCGCCAAGCGACGCAGCGCGTCGGCGCGGACATTCGCCCAGAACAGGCTGTAGTCGTACACGTGCCAGTTGTTGCCGGGCAGCACATAGGGGCCAAGGTCCGGCGGATTGTCGCCGATCGACAGGAACCCGCGTGGCCCGCAGGTGGCCGGCACCAGGCCCGGCGCCATCGTCGCGGTTTGGAGCGATTTGTCGGGGATCAGCGTGCCGAGATTGGCACTCGCCGGTGCCTGCGCATTCGGCGTACCGGTCAACGGATTGGTACAGACCATCGGCGTGTTCGCGCGCGACCGCCCGTCGAAACCGGTCGAGGCATCATACTGCTCGATGATCAGCGACGGATCGACCGGCTCGGCGAAACTCTGCCATGAGAGCAGGCAGCCCGCCTGATCGGCCGCCTTGCATTCGGGCAGGCCGAGCGCCGCGATATCGGTGGTGCGCGATACCGGCCAGCCGACGACATAGGCCGCGACGATTCGCCGGGCGAGGGGGGTGCCCGCGACCCTTTCGCGCAGCAGTCGCGTCAGGTGTAGCGCCCCCTGGCTATGCCCGGCAAGGATGATCGGTTTCTTCGGGTCGATCTCTTCGAGGAACCGGTCGAAGGCCGATTCGATATCGTGATAGGCAAGGTCGAGCGCCTGGCCCGCCGCCGCGTCGCTGGTCAGGAACGCGCCGAACGTCGCCTGGCGATAGCGCGGCGCCCAGACCCGTCCCGCCGCGCTGAACGCGCTTGCCTGTCCGCGCAGGAAGATGCGTGCGCGGTCGTTCGTCTCGGCATCGTCCAGCGCTGCGTTCCAGCGGTCCGTGCCGACGAATGAGGTCGGATGGATGAAGAAAATCTCCGCCTTGCCCGGCGTCGTGCGGTCGACGCCCGGTGGCAGCCAGTCGACCGGCGTGTTCGCCAGCCCCGGCCGCGCGAACCACATCGCCTTGTCCGCATAGAGCCGCGACGGGATGGTCGGTTCGGTGCGGAACGCGACGCCCGGCACCAGGGCACGGCGCAGCAGGTCGTTGCCGAACATGCGGTAGGCGACCGCGCCGGCAATGACCAAGACGATCAGCGTCGCCACGATATACAGGAATTTGCGCGCCAATCGGGACTCCACCGCTGTTGCGGCCACTCGATGCGGGAAGGCGCGAACGGGCGCAACCGCTTTGCGGGTGCTTGTGGGGGGCGTGCCGGGATGCTAGCCGCCCTTCCCATGTCCGTCGAACCTGCAACCGTAAAGCGCGTGGCCGGCCTTGCCCGTATCGCGATCACCGATGCCGAAGCCGAAAAGCTGGCACCCGAACTCGGCAACATCCTTGGCTGGATCGAACAGCTGGGCGAAGTCGATACCCAGGGCGTCGAGCCGATGACGGCCGTCATCCCCAACCATCTGCGCCTGCGCGACGATGCCGTCACCGATGGCGATGTGCGCGACAAGGTGCTGGCCAATGCGCCGCAGGGCGAACATGGCTTTTTCACCGTTCCGAAAGTGATCGAATAGTGTCGAACCTGACCGATCTTGGCGTCGCCGCGATCCGCGACGGCGTGCGTGCGGGGACCTTTTCGGCGCGCGACGTGGCCGATGCGTTCATCACCGCTGTCGCTGCCGCAAAGCCGCTCAACGCCTTCCTCGTCGAAACGCCCGACCATGCGCTGGCCGCGGCGAAAGTGGCCGACGATGCCCGCGCGGCTGGCGAGACGCTTAAGCCCCTGGCGGGTGTGCCGATCGGCATGAAGGACCTGTTCTGCACGCAGGGCGTCGAGACGACGGCGGCGAGCGGTATCCTGAAAGGATTCGTGCCCCAGTATGAATCGACCGTTTCGGGCAATCTGTGGAATGCCGGCGCGGGTATGCTGGGCAAGCTGAACCTTGACCAGTTCGCCATGGGATCGTCCAACGAAACCAGCGCGTTCGGCAATGTCATTTCGCCATGGCGCCGGCCCAACGACACTGCGCCGATGGCGCCGGGCGGATCGTCCGGCGGGTCGTCGGCGGCAATCGCGGCGCGGCTGTGCCCGGCGGCGACCGGTACCGATACCGGCGGCTCGATCCGCCAGCCCGCCGCCTTTGTCGGCATCACCGGCATCAAGCCGACCTATGGTCGCTGTTCGCGCTACGGCGTCGTCGCCTTCGCCTCCTCGCTCGACCAGGCCGGGCCGATGGCGCGCGACGTGCGCGACTGCGCGATCATGCTGGAGGCGATGGCCGGGTTCGATCCGAAGGATTCGACCTCGCTCGACCTGCCGGTCCCGGCATGGGAAGCCGGGCTGAACGCCAGCATGGCGGGCAAGCGCGTCGGCATCCCCAAGGAATATCGTGTCGACGGCATGCCGCCGGAGATCGAGGCGTTGTGGCAGCAGGGTATCGACTGGCTGAAGGATGCGGGGGCGGAGATCGTCGAGGTCTCGCTGCCGCATACCAAGTACGCGCTCCCGGCCTATTACATCATCGCGCCGGCGGAGGCTTCGTCGAACCTTGCCCGCTATGACGGCGTGCGCTTCGGCCAGCGGGTGCTGCCCGACGGCGCAGGCCTGCAGGACATGTACGCCGCGACCCGCGCCGCCGGCTTTGGCGACGAGGTGAAGCGCCGGATCATGATCGGCACCTATGTGCTTTCGGCCGGCTTCTACGACGCGTATTACACGCAGGCGCAGAAGGTGCGGACGCTGATCGCGCGCGACTTCGAACAGGCCTGGGAGCAGTGCGACGTGCTGCTGACCCCGACCGCGCCGTCGGCGGCGTTTGCGTTGGGCGAGAAGAGCGCTGATCCGATCGCGATGTACCTCAACGACGTCTTCACCGTGCCGTCGTCGCTGGCGGGCCTGCCCGCGATGAGCGTGCCGGGTGGCGTCGACAAGGACGGGCTGCCGCTGGGGTTGCAGGTGATCGGCAAGCCGCTCGATGAGCAGGGCGTGCTGAATGCGGGCCTTGCGATCGAGCAGCGCGCCGGCTTCGTCGCGCGTGCGGACAAGTGGTGGTGATTGGCCGCGCTACCCTTGGGCGGCGCGAGAGGAATGCGAAATGACTGAATCGAACTACCGCATCCGTGGCGCGACCGGCGACTGGGAGGTCGTGATCGGCCTCGAAGTCCATGCGCAGGTCACGTCGAACGCCAAGCTGTTCTCCGGCGCGGCGACCGCGTTCGGCGCGGAGCCGAACACGCAGGTGTCGCTGGTCGATGCGGCGATGCCGGGCATGCTGCCGACGCCGAACCGCGAATGCATCCGCCAGGCGGTGCGCACCGGCATGGCGATCGATGCGGTCGTCAACAAATGGTCGCGGTTCGATCGCAAGAACTATTTCTACGCCGATCTGCCGCAGGGCTATCAGATCAGCCAGCTCTATCATCCGCTGGTGGGCGAGGGGTCGATCACTGTCGTCCTCGACGAAAAGGACCCGAACAGCCCGACCAAGACCATCGGTGTCGAGCGCATCCATGTCGAGCAGGATGCCGGCAAATTGATGCACGACCAGCATCCGACGCGTTCCTATGTCGACCTCAACCGGTCAGGCGTCGCGCTGATGGAAATCGTCAGCCGCCCGGATATGCGTTCGCCAGCAGAAGCAGGGGCTTACCTGTCGAAGCTGCGGACGATTCTGCGCTATGTCGGGTCGTGCGACGGCAACATGGACCAGGGGTCGATGCGCGCCGACGTCAACGTGTCGGTGCGTCGTCCCGGCGAGGAGTTGGGCACGCGGACCGAGACGAAGAACGTCAATTCGGTGCGCTTCGTCATGGCCGCGATCGAATATGAGGCCAACCGGCAGGTCGCGGTGCTGGAGGATGGTGGCCGCATCGTGCAGGAAACTCGCCTGTTCGATCCGGACAAGGGCGTCACCCGGTCGATGCGGTCGAAGGAAGACGCGCACGATTATCGTTACTTCCCCGATCCCGACCTGTTGCCGCTCGAACTGGACGACGCCTTTCTCGACGAATGCCGCGCGTCGCTGCCCGAATTGCCCGACGCCAAGCGTCGGCGGTACGAGGGTGAATTGGGCCTATCGGCCTATAACGCCGCAGTGCTGACCGCGGAGGTCGAGACGGCGCGCTGGTTCGAGGCGCTGCTCGCCGAATGCGGTTCGGATGTACCAGCAAAGTCGGCCGCCAACTGGTTGATTTCCGACCTATATGGTGCGCTGAACCGTCTCGGCAAGGGGATCGTCGACAGCCCGGTGTCTCCGTCGCAGGGCGCGGAACTGCTCAAGCTGGTCGCCGACGGTACGCTGTCGGGCACGCTGTCGAAGCAGGTGTTCGAGATCATGCTCGAAACCGGGCAGGGCGCGAATGCCATTGTCGAGGAACGCGGCCTGAAGCAGACCAGCGACACCGGCGCAATCGAGGCGGTGATCGCCGAGGTGATGGAAAAGAACGCAGACAAGGTCGCCGACTATCGCGGCGGCAAGGACAAGCTGTTCGGTTTCTTCGTCGGTCAGACGATGAAGGCAATGGGCGGCAAAGCCAATCCGGGCGTGGTCAACGATTTGCTCAAGAAGGCGCTGGGATGATGAAGACAACGCGACGTGCGCTGCTGGTAGCACTGGCTCTGGCCGGACCGGCCCTCGCTGAGACGCCGGCGCCCCGGCCGGTAGCCGAGCCGCCGCTGCCGCGCGTCGCGATCGTAACTACCGCCGGCACGCTGACGGTCGAGGTCGAGGTGAAGCGCGCGCCGATCACCGCCGCCAATTTCCTGCGCTATGTCGACCAGAAGCGGCTGGATGGCGTCAGTTTCTACCGCATCGTGAAGGTCGGGCCGGAATTCGGTTTCGTCCAGTTCGGGCCGCATACCGATGCAAAGAAGATGCTGCCGCCGATCAAGCATGAACCCACGACGCAGACCGGGCTGTCGCATACCGACGGTACGCTGTCCGTCGCCCGGCTCGGGCTGGGCACCGCGCGGGGCGAGTTCACGATTTCGATCGGGGACCAGCGCCGTGCGCTGGATGCTGCGCCGGGTGTGCCGGCGGATGGGCAGGGCTATGCCGCCTTTGCCCGGATCGTCGACGGGCGCGACGTGCTGGTGAAAATCCTCGATACGCCGGTCGATCCGGCCAAGGCCAGCAATGGTGCTTTCAAGGGCGAAATGCCCGCCGCGCCGGTGAGGGTGATCACCGCGCGACGGGTGTTGAAGTAGTCCGCTACTCAGAGCCTTGGTGACTTCGACGCAAGCGCGAGGTCACGCCTGAATTCAGGTTTTACTCCGCGCGCGACAAGCGGTCGAACCTACTGACCGTCGCTTTCCTGATTGCGCACCACGCCGCCTGAGCCGCCGGCCGTATCCGGCGAAACCGTAGGCTCGGTCGGCGACGTTGCGCCGCTGTCGGTGCCACCGCGTTCGACGTCGCCATTGACGGCATCGACCGCCCGCTCGATGTCGCTGCGGTGGTCGGTATCGTCCTGCGGGGCGCTGTCGGGATGGGTGTTGCGATCGCGGTCGCTCATGTCAGTTGCCTCCCATGATCGGCTGTACCGGAACGGGGGTCACACCAGGATTGCCGGGTATCGGGCTTGGCACATCGACGTCGGGGCCGGGCACGTCGATTTCGGGCGGCGGAGCGGTCGGCTGACCCGGCTCGGTCTGCGGCACCGGATGTTCGGGCGGAGGGGTGGTCGGGGCGACGCCGGGGTCGGGGGCGGGCGTTTCGGCGGGGATCGGGGGTTCGACGGGCATGATCTGTCTCTCCTTCCCCTCTCCAACGCCCGCCGCGCGCCTGGGTTGCGGTATCGATGCAACTCTGCGAAGCGTGGCGACTTGCCCCGGCGCACACGACTGCTATAGACGCGCCCGTGCCGGCGGCGTCCGCTCGGCGGGCGTGGCGGAACTGGTAGACGCGCTGGATTTAGGTTCCAGTATCGAAAGATGTGGGGGTTCGACTCCCTTCGCCCGCACCAGTGACGCCGCCAGCGCCTGTCGAAGCTGGAGCCGCTCCATTCGATTCTTTTGACGAAAGCCGTGAGAATGCAGACTGTCGAGACGTTGAACGAGGGCCTGAAGCGCGCCTACACGCTGACCATCACCGCTGCGGAGGTCGACGCCAAGGTCGACGCCGAAGTGAAGCGCGTTGCGCCGACGATCAAGATGCCCGGCTTCCGCCCCGGCAAGGTGCCCGCGAACCTGATCCGCAAGATGCACGGCGAAGCGCTGTCGCAGGACGCGCTGAACAGCTCGATCCAGGATGGCATCCAGACCCTGATCGCCGAGCAGAAGCTGCGCCCCGCCACCGCGCCGCAGGTGTCGCTCGAAGGCGACTATGCGCCGGGCAAGGACGCTTCGGTCACCGTATCGCTCGAAGTGCTGCCCGACGTGCCGGCGCCCGCAATCGACGACCTGAAGCTGGAGCGGCTGACCGTTCCGGTCGACGAAGCGGTGGTCGACCAGCAGCTCGAACAGCTTGCCAGCAACAACAAGCGTCATGACGATGCCGAAGAAGGCCATGCGGCTGCGACCGGCGATCTGGTCGTGATGGATTTCGTCGGCAAGGTCGACGGCGTGGCATTCGACGGCGGCACCGGCGAAGGCATGGCGATCGAAATCGGCTCGGGCCGTCTGATCCCCGGTTTCGAAGACCAGCTGGTCGGCGTCAAGAAGGGCGACGAGAAGACGATCAATGTCACCTTCCCCGACGATTACCAAGCCGAAAACCTGAAGGGCGCTGCGGCGACCTTCGACCTCAAGATCACCGACGTGAAGGTACCTGCAGAGGGCGGCCCGGACGATGAGTTCGCCAAGTCGCTGGGCCTCGAGAGCCTCGAGCAGCTGCGTGGCCTAATCAAGGGTCAGATCGAGCAGGAACTGAACGGCCTGACCCGCACCCACATGAAGCGCAAGCTGCTCGACCAGCTCGCCGCGGGTCATGACTTCGACGTTCCGCCGTCGATGGTCGAAGCCGAGTTCGAGCAGATCTGGGCGCAGCTGCAGCATGAAGCCGGCCACGAAGCCGATCCGGAAGCGGCCCGTGCCGAGCTGGAAGCCGAGCGTGACGATTATCGCCAGATCGCGGTGCGTCGCGTTCGCCTCGGCCTGCTCCTGTCGGAAATCGGTCAAAAGAACGGCATTGAGGTGACGCAGCAGGAAATGCAGCGCCTCATCATGCAGGCCGCGCAGCAGTACGGCCCGGAGGATCGCCAGCGCTTCATGCAGTATGTACAGCAGGAGCCGATGGCGGCCGCACAGCTGCGTGCCCCGCTGTACGAGGACAAGGTCGTCGACTTCCTGTTCGGCAAGGCCGAAATCACCGAGCGCGAAGTGACGCGCGAGGAACTGGAAGCCGAGATCGAGAGCGAAGACGGTGCGGTGCCGCATGTGCACGGCCCGGACTGCGATCACGGCCACGATCATGACCACGCCAAGCCGGTGAAGAAGGCCGCCAAGGCCAAGCCGGCCGCCGAAGCACCGGCGGAAGCCGAGGGCGAGGCTGAAGCGCCGAAGAAGAAGGCTCCGGCCAAGAAGGCTCCGGCCAAGAAGGCGGAAGCCGCACCGGCCGAAGCCGCCGAGGGCGAAGCTGCTCCGGCTCCGGCCAAGAAGCCGCGCGCCAAGAAGAAGGTTGAAACCGAAACCAGCGAAGGCTGATCGGTCGATCTTAGAGGCAATGGGCCGTCCGCTCCCTCGGGGAGCGGGCGGCCTTTGCATGTCCAGCGCTTGCTTTCGGCGGCGTCCGGTGTTGTACGCGGGCCATGTCTACGACCGTCGCCGTCCTGCTGCCCTGCTATAACGAAGAAGCCGCGATCGGCGCGACCATCGCGGGGTTCCGCGCCGCGCTGCCCGACGCGACCATCTATGTGTACGACAACAATTCGTCGGATCGGACGATCGAGGTCGCGCGTGCGGCCGGCGCTGTCGTGCGCAGCGAGCGTATCCAGGGCAAGGGTGCGGTCGTCCGACGGATGTTCGCCGATGTGAACGCCGACATCTATGTCATGGCCGATGGCGACGCGACCTATGATGCGGCGGCTGCGCCGGACCTGGTCGCGCGGCTGATCGAGGAACAGCTCGACATGGTGGTCGGGCAGCGGGTGAGCGAGGCGGCGCTGGCGTATCGCCGGGGGCACCGCTTCGGCAATGCGATGCTGACGGGAATGCTGGCGCGGCTGTTCGGGCGCAGCTTCACCGATATCCTGTCGGGCTACCGCGTATTTTCGCGGCGGTTCGTGAAGAGCTTCCCGTCGTTGTCGGCCGGGTTCGAGATCGAGACCGAGATCAGCGTCCATGCGCTGGAGTTGCGGATGCCGGTCGCCGAGGTCGCGACTCGTTATTTCGCCCGGCCAGAGGGGTCGGCATCGAAGCTGTCGACCTATGGCGACGGGTTCCGCATCGCACGGACGATCGCGACGCTGTACCGGATCGAACGGCCGCTGTGGTTCTTCGGCGCGATCGGGCTGCTGCTCGCGGCGATCGCCTTCATCCTCGCGGTGCCGCTTGCCATCACCTACCTGCATACCGGATTGGTGCCGCGCTTCCCGACCGCGATTCTCGCGACCGGGCTGGTCATCCTCGCCTCGCTCTGCCTGTTCTCCGGCCTGATCCTCGATACGGTGGTGCGTGGGCGGCGGGAGGTTCGCCGACTCGCCTATCTCGGGCATCCGGCGCCGGGCGGCGGAAAGACCGGGCTATAACCATCATAACGGGGGCGTAGCGATACGCTGGCCCCTTGCGCCATCTGGCGGGAGCGCCGATGTAGGGCGTCGAAACCTACTCAGCGGGAACCCAATGCTAGATATCCACGACGGCCTCGTCCCTATCGTCATCGAACAGTCGAGCCGCGGCGAGCGCAGCTTCGACATCTATTCGCGCCTGCTGCGCGAACGCATCGTGTTCGTGACCGGCGGGGTCGAGGACCATATGGCCTCGCTCATCACCGCACAGCTGCTGTTCCTCGAATCGGAAAATCCGAAGAAGGACATCTGGATGTACATCAACTCGCCGGGCGGGGTGGTGACGGCCGGCATGGCGATCCACGACACGATGCAGTATATCCGCCCGCGCGTCGGCACGGTGTGCATCGGTCAGGCGGCGTCGATGGGCAGCTTCCTGCTGGCGGCCGGCGAACCGGGGATGCGCGTCGCGCTGACCAATGCCCGCATCATGATCCACCAGCCCTCGGGCGGGGCGCAGGGCATGGCGTCGGACATCCAGATCCAGGCGAAGGAAATCCAGCGCATCAAGGACCGGATGAACGCGCTGTACGTGAAATACACCGGCAAGCCGCTGGAAGAGATCGAGCGGGCGATGGACCGTGACACCTTCCTCGAGGCGGAAGAGGCCAAGGCGTTCGGCCTGGTCGACCAGGTGTTCGACAAGCGTCCGGGCGCGCCGGAAGAGGCGACCCCGGCCGCATAAGCGGTTGCCCCGCCCCGCGGCCCATCCGGCGGCCGGGGCGGGTAAACTTTTAATGCATTGCCGGATACAAGCCTGTGTGTATCCTGACAGGCACAACGACGCGTCACGGTGGCGCGGGAGATGAATTGAATGACGAAGCTCAGCGGCGGCGACTCCAAGAGCACCCTGTACTGTTCGTTCTGCGGCAAGTCGCAGCACGAGGTACGCAAGCTGATCGCGGGTCCGACCGTGTTCATCTGCGATGAATGTGTCGAATTGTGCAACGACATCATCCGCGAGGAAACGAAGTCGGCACTGGTCGCCAAGAAGGACGGCGGGGTTCCGACGCCGCAGGAAATCTGCAACGTGCTCGACGATTACGTCATCGGGCAGAAGCAGGCGAAGCGCGTGCTGTCGGTCGCGGTGCACAACCATTACAAGCGGTTGAACCACGGCCAGAAGGGTGCCGACGTCGAACTGGCGAAGTCGAACATCCTGCTCGTCGGGCCGACCGGTTGCGGCAAGACGCTGCTGGCGCAGACGCTGGCGCGCATCCTCGACGTGCCGTTCACCATGGCCGATGCGACGACGCTGACCGAAGCCGGCTATGTCGGTGAGGATGTCGAGAACATCATCCTGAAGCTGCTCCAGGCCTCCGACTATAACGTCGAGCGGGCACAGCGCGGCATCGTGTACATCGACGAGATCGACAAGATCAGCCGCAAGGCCGAAAACCCGTCGATCACGCGCGACGTGTCGGGCGAAGGCGTGCAGCAGGCACTGCTGAAGCTGATGGAAGGCACCACCGCAAGCGTTCCGCCGCAGGGTGGGCGCAAGCATCCGCAGCAGGAATTCCTGCAGGTCGACACGACGAACATCCTGTTCATCTGCGGCGGTGCGTTCGCGGGTCTGGAAAAGATCATCGCGGATCGTTTGCAGGGCAAGTCGATCGGCTTCGGTGCCTATGTCGCCGCGCCGGAGGAACGCCGCACTGGCGAGGTGCTGCGTCAAACCGAGCCGGAAGATCTGTTGAAGTTCGGCCTGATCCCCGAATTCGTCGGCCGTCTGCCGGTGATCGCGACGCTCGAGGATCTCGATGTGGCTGCGCTCATCAAGATCCTGACCGAACCGAAGAACGCGCTCGTCAAACAGTATCAGAAGCTGTTCGACATGGAGGGCGTGAAGCTCGGCTTCAACGACGAAGCGTTAGTGTCGGTGTCGAAGCGGGCAATCGAACGCAAGACCGGCGCGCGCGGGCTTCGCTCGATCCTCGAAGGCATTCTGCTCGACACGATGTTCGACCTGCCGTCGATGGACGGGGTGGACGAGGTCGTGGTCGACAAGGACGTGATCGAGGGTCGCAAGGAACCGGTACGCGTCTATGCCGAGAAGAAGAAGGCGGGTGACGCGGCGTAAGCTGCGGGCTGGTCTTTCCAAGTAGCAAGCGGGCGTCGGGTAACCGGCGCCCGTTTTGCGTTGGTTCGTCCTTCCGGCGAAGAGCGGAATGACGGGGAAGACGTGGGCGACTTTTCTCGGCACGTATCGCGCGCTATCCCCCGCCCATGCCGATCGACCTTATCTGCCTCGATGCCGACGACACGCTGTGGCACAACATGCGGCATTTCGAGGAGGCGCATGACGCGTTCAGCGCGATGCTGCGGCCGTTCGCCGACGCAGACGTCGCACGTGAGACGCTAGATGCGTGTGAAAGCCGTAATCTGAAGCTCTATGGCTACGGCGCGAAAGGCTTTACCCTCTCGATGATCGAAACCGCGCTGGAGTTGGGCGGCGAGCGGCTGCCAAGTGGGGTGATCGCCGACATCCTGGCCGCTGGTCGGCGGCTGCTCGCGCATCCGGTGGAACTGCTCCACGGGATCGAGGCAACGTTGGACGCGCTGGCCGAGCGGGGGCGACTGGTGTTGGTCACCAAGGGCGACCTGCTGCACCAGGAGGCGAAGCTCGCCGCATCGGGGCTGGGCGATCGCTTTGCGGGAATCGAGATCGTCAGCGACAAGACGAGCGAGACCTTTGCGCGGGTGTTCGATCGCTACGGCGTCGCGCCCGACCATGCGGTGATGGCGGGTGATTCGATGCGCTCCGATGTTCTGCCCGCGCTCGCTGCCGGGGCATGGGCGGCGTATGTCCCGCAGGCGCTGGCTTGGTCGCATGAGGCGGGCAAGGCGCCGGTCGATCATCCCCGCTTCCGCCAGTTGCCCGATCTGGCGGCGCTACCCGACTGGATCGACGCCATCGGCCGGTGATCGCCCCGCCGCCCATGGAAACATCGCACGTCCCAAGCATTGGCTTTGCGTAACGATCAGGGAGTGACGATGTCGGCAACACGGGACCATGACGCGATGATGGCGGCGGAACGCGAGGAGGTCGTCGTGGCCCCCGGAGCGAAACGGGCGTTGCTCGACCGGACGGCGTTGCCGTGGTGGTCGATGGTCGTCCCCCTGCTGGGCCTGGTGGCGATCCTGCTGAATCTGGCCAAGGCGAGCGGTGTCGGTGCCGGACTGGCGGCGGCTGTGATGATCGGTTGCGTGATTGCGGCGGTCCACCATGCCGAGGTGGTCGCGCACAAGGTCGGCGAACCGTTCGGCACGCTCGTGCTGGCGGTCGCGGTGACGGTGATCGAAGTCTCGCTGATCGTGTCGCTGATGCTGTCGGGATCGGGCGACGTCGCGACATTGGCGCGCGATACGGTGTTCGCCGCGATCATGATCATCCTCAATTTCATCGTCGGCATCTGCCTGCTGGTCGGCGGCATCCGTCACCACGAGCAGCGGTTCGTTCTGCGCGGGGTCAGCGCCGCACTGTCGGTGCTGGCGGCGATGGCGGTGCTGTCGCTGGTCCTGCCGAACTATACCTCGACCGTAGCAGGCCCCACGCTGTCGCCGTCGCAGCTGACGTTCGTCGCGATCATCTCGGTCATTCTCTATGCGACGTTCGTAATGGTGCAGACGGTGCGGCACCGCGACTACTTCCTGCCGGCAATCGATGGATCGCTGCCGAAGGATGCCCATGCCGAACCGCCCGGTGGGGGGACGGCATGGATCGCCTTCGGCGTGCTGCTGGTCGCGCTGGTCGGGGTGGTGCTGCTGGCCAAGGACCTGTCGCCGACGATCGAATCGGCGGTGCTGGGGGCGGGGCTGCCGCTGGCGGTCGTCGGTATCCTGATCGCCGCGCTCGTGCTCGCGCCCGAAAGCCTCGCGGCGGTGAAGGCGGCGCGCAAGGATCGGCTGCAGACCAGCCTGAACCTCGCCATGGGGTCGGCACTGGCGACGATCGGTCTGACGATCCCCAGCGTCGCGATCGTATCGCTGGTGATGGGTTGGCCGCTGTCGCTGGGTATCGATGCCAAGTCGATGGTGCTGTTCGCGCTGTCGTTGCTCGTATCGACGCTGACGCTGGGCAATGGGCGGACGACGGTGTTGTCGGGCATCGTCCACCTGACGATCTTTGCCGCCTATCTGTTCATCACCGTCGTTCCCTGATCTACGGTCGCTGCCGGGCGGCAAGCGCCAGCCCGGCGGCGATTTGCGCCACGGCATAGGCGCGGCGCAGCGTGGGGCGGCCGACAAAGGGGCGGACCAGCCACTGCGCGCCGCCCGCCTGCTCCTGCCACAGCGCGACATGGCGCTCGGGCTGTAACAGGCCGAGCAGCCCGTCGCCGATCATGAAGGTCGCTGCCATTTCGGCGGCACGTTGGGATAGCCGGGTCATGGCGTCGTAACGCGCGGTGCCTGCATCCGTTCGATCGCAGGCGACCGGCGCAACAGCCAGGCCATCGGGTCGATCACGATATGCGCGCTGCGCGGTGCGGCGATCGTCGCGCTGCCCCCGGTCATCGGCAAGGTGCGGCGCACCCCGTCCATCTCGATCTCGACCGGCAGCGGGAAGCGGCCGTCGCCCGGCACTTGCCAGCGTAGCGTGAGGGCGATGTCGCTGCGCTGCTCGATCAGGTCGGGCAACGCCGCCTGCCGCAGATAGACGTCGAAGAACCAGCCAAGGTTTTGCCCGCTCTCCTGCGCCACCGCTGCTTCGAAATCGCGGGTGGTGGCAAAGCGGGTCGTGAAGTTGCCGGGCTTCGGATCGGGTCGGCCATACACCAATCGCCGGGTCGCTGCGAAGAAGGCGCGATCGCCGATCAGGTGGCGCAGGCTGTGCAGCATCCACGCGCCCTTGAAATAGACGTCGGTGCCCGGCCCGGCATCGCCATTCACTTCGCGCGTGGTCAGCGACCTGCCCGAGACGATCGGCGCGCGGTCGGCCACCCGTTGTCGCTGGATCAGCAGCATCGACAGATAGCGCGCATCGCCCTCGCGCCATTTTCCGTAGAGCGGCTGCATGTAGGATGCGAACGCCTCGTGCAGCCAGAAGTCGTCCCAGTCGGCGGCGGTCATCTGGTTACCGAACCATTCGTGGCTGAACTCGTGCTGGAACAGCCAGTCGAACCCCTCCGGCGCGGGCTTGTAGCCATTGCCATAGGCGTTGATCGTCTGGTGCTCCATGCCGAGATACGGCGTCTCGACCACGCCGACCTTCTGGTCGCCGAACGGATACGGGCCGATGGTCGCTTCGAAAAAATCCAGCGTCGGGGCAAATTCGTCGAACAGCCGTTGTGCCTCGGCGTCCTTGCCCTGCAAATGCCAGAAATGCAGCGGGATGACGTTGCCGAACTGGCTGCGATAGCTGCCCTTGATCTCGCGATAAGGGCCGACGCTGATCGCCAGCGCATAGGGATTGGTCGGGCCGGCGTGCCAGTGCCAGGTGGTGCGGCCATCGGGCAGCGTATCGATGCCGCGCAATACGCCATTGGCCGGCGCGGACAGGCCGGCGGGCACGGTCAGATGCAGGTCGACCGATGCCGGCTCGCCCGCAGGATAGTCGAGGCACGGCCACCACAGGTCGCATCCGCTGTCCTGTGCGGTCGTGCCGAACCACGGCCTGCCCTGCCATTCGCTCCAGACGAAGCCATCGTCCCACGGCGCGCGCTTCGCCACATGCGGGCTGCCGGCATAGACGATCTCCACCACCGCGCGCTGTCCGGCCGCAAGGGGCGCGTCGATGACGACCTGCCCATTGGCCTGCCGCCAGCGGGTGTGGTCGACCGCTCGACCATCGACCCGGATCGACCGCACCGCCAGTGCATCGTCGAGGTCGATCGGAATGCGCGGCGTCATGGCCTGTGCCGTCAGCGTCAGCGTGACGCGCGCCGACAGCATCCGCCGCGCCGGCAGTGCCTCAATCGCGAGGTCGGCATGGGCAAGGCGCAGTGCGGCGCGATCGGCGCTGATTGGGCCGCCCGACCGCAGCGTCATCGGATGCACCGGCGGTGCCGGTTCGGCCGGTGCCGCCTGCAACGCGGCGGCCAGCGCCAGCGCATAGGATGCCATCATGGGTCAGCGTGCCGTCGAACGGAGATTGATGGCGCGGCAATTGCCACCATATAAGGTCGTGGGTCCGGCAGTTCGGCCGGGTCGTGGAGTGTCCATGTCCGAGATTACCAATTCCGTTTCGTCCGAGCCGCTGAAGCTGCCGGTATTGCCGCTGCGTGATATTGTCGTGTTTCCGCACATGATCGTGCCCCTGTTCGTCGGGCGCGACAAGTCGGTCGCTGCGCTGGAAGCCGCGATGGCCGGATCGAAGGAAATCTTCCTCGTGGCGC
Source organism: Sphingomonas sp. Leaf23 (assembly GCF_001421585.1). Lineage (NCBI taxonomy): Bacteria > Pseudomonadati > Pseudomonadota > Alphaproteobacteria > Sphingomonadales > Sphingomonadaceae > Sphingomonas > Sphingomonas sp. Leaf23. The sequence continues at coordinate 501,366 of NZ_LMKR01000001.1, forward strand.
AGCTCGATCCGGGTGAGGACGATCCGGCACGCGACGATCTGTACGATGTTGGCGTGTCCGCCGAAGTCATGCAGATGCTGAAGCTGCCCGACGGCACCGTGCGCGTGCTGGTGTCGGGCAAGGGGCGCGCGACACTGACCGATCTGGAGACGGTCGACAATTATCTGGTCGCGACGGTCACCCCGACCGAAGCTGACGACACGACGCTGGAGGATGCCGACGAGGGCATGGAGGAGCGTGTCGCCGAAGCGGTCGCGCAGCCAAGTGCCGAGCTAAAGGCGTTGATGCGCTCGGTCGTCGACCAGTTCGAGAATTACGCCAAGCTCAACAAAAAGCTGCCGGCGGAAACTGCGGTGCAGCTGTCCGAGCTGGACGATCCCTCGCGCCTTGCAGATGCCGTCGCCGGCAATATCGCGGTGAAGGTCGCCGACAAGCAGGCGCTGCTGGTCGAGGCCGATCCGCACAAGCGGTTGGAAATGGTGTTCGCCTTCATGGAGGGCGAGCTGGGCGTGCTGCAGGTCGAGAAGAAGATCCGCAGCCGCGTGAAGCGGCAGATGGAGAAGACGCAGCGCGAATATTATTTGAACGAACAGCTCAAGGCGATCCAGCGCGAACTCGGCAACGAGGGCGAAGATGGCGATGGCGACGAGGTCGCCGAACTGACGCAGAAGATCGCGACGCTGAAGCTCAGCAAGGAAGCGCGGACCAAGGCGACGTCGGAGCTGAAGAAGCTGAAGACCATGGCGCCGATGAGTGCCGAGGCGACGGTCGTGCGCAACTATCTCGACGTGCTGCTGGGCCTGCCATGGGGCAAGAAGTCGAAGCTGAAGAAGGACATCGCCGTCGCGCAGGGCGTGCTGGACCAGGACCATTATGCGCTGGAGAAGGTCAAGGACCGGATCGTCGAATATCTGGCGGTGCAGGCGCGCACTAATAAGCTCAAAGGTCCGATCCTGTGCCTCGTCGGCCCGCCGGGCGTCGGCAAAACCAGCTTGGGCAAGTCGATCGCCAAGGCGACGGGGCGCGAGTTCATCCGCCAGTCGCTGGGCGGGGTGCGCGACGAGGCCGAGATTCGCGGCCATCGCCGGACCTATATCGGCTCGCTGCCGGGCAAGATCGTCACCAACCTGAAGAAGGCAGGGGCGTCGAACCCGCTGTTCCTGCTCGATGAGATCGACAAGCTTGGGCAGGACTTCCGTGGCGATCCGGCGTCGGCGCTGCTGGAGGTGCTCGACCCCGAACAGAATGCGAAGTTCAACGATCACTATCTGGAGATCGACATCGATCTGTCGGACGTGATGTTCGTGTGCACCGCGAACACGCTGAACCTGCCGCAGCCGCTGCTCGACCGCATGGAGATCATCCGACTGGAGGGCTATACCGAGGACGAGAAGGTCGAGATCGCCGAACGGCACCTGGTCGCCAAGCAGGTCGACGCGCATGGGCTCAAAGCCGGCGAGTTCGAGCTGACGCAGGAAGCCTTGCGCGACCTGATCCGCTTCTACACCCGCGAAGCCGGTGTCCGTACGCTGGAGCGTGAGATTGCGAAGCTGGCCCGCAAGGCGCTGCGCCGTATCCTCGAGGGCAAGGCGACTTCGGTTACCGTGACGCCGGACAACCTGTCCGAGTTCGCGGGCGTCCGCAAATATCGCTTTGGCGTCGGCGAGGAAGAGCATCAGATCGGTGGCGTCACCGGGCTTGCCTGGACCGAGGTCGGCGGCGAATTACTGACCATCGAAAGCGTGACGGTGCCGGGCAAGGGATCGGTCAAGACGACCGGCAAGCTGGGCGACGTGATGAAGGAATCGGTCGAGGCGGCGTGGAGCTACGTCAAGGCGCGCTCGCCCGGATATGGCATCAAGCCCAGCCTGTTTCATCGCAAGGACGTCCATATCCACCTGCCCGAAGGCGCGGTGCCGAAGGATGGCCCCTCGGCGGGCATCGGGCTGGTCACGTCGATCGTCTCGACGCTGACCGGCGTGCCGGTGCGGCGCGAGGTGGCGATGACCGGTGAAGTGACACTGCGCGGTCGGGTATTGCCGATCGGTGGCCTGAAGGAAAAGCTGCTCGCGGCACTGCGCGGCGGGATCAAGACGGTGTTGATCCCGGCTGAGAACGAAAAGGATCTGGCGGAAATTCCGGCCAATGTCCGCGCCGGGCTGGAGATCATCCCGGTCGCGCATGTCGACGAGGTACTGCGGCTGGCGCTCACCGAGCCGCTGACCGCGATCGACTGGACCGAGGCCGACGACCTGGCGGCGCAGCCGCCGGTCCCGGTGCCGGGGATCGGCGAGTCGCGGCCGCATTGATCGAGCGGGCGGGGCGGCAGGTGGCCGCCCCGCCGTTCGACGGGGCGATCGGGCAATCCGGCGGGGTGCAAACCATTGGATTGCGCCGCCGCGCCCAATTTGCTTTGACAGCGCGCGTTCGCGCGGCCTTAGTGCCGCGCTTGAGTTTTCCATATTGTCATACGGATGAAGGGGGTTCCACGGGATGAACAAGCAGGAGCTGATCGGGCAGGTCGCCGACCATTCGGGGCTTACCCGCGGCGATGCGATGAAGGCGGTCGAGGCGGTATTCGACGTCATCTCGGCGGCGCTCAAGAAGGGTGACGAAGTTCGTCTGGTCGGGTTCGGCACGTTTTCGGTGTCGAAGCGCAAGGCATCGACCGGTCGCAATCCGCGCACCGGCGAACCGATGACGATCAAGGCGTCGTCGCAGCCGAAGTTCAAGGCCGGCAAGGGCCTGAAGGATTCGGTGAATTAACCTCTGGACACGATCGCCGGACCCATCTAGGGAGCCGGCCTCCGGGTTTCCGGGCGCGTAGCTCAGCGGTAGAGCACACCCTTCACACGGGTGGGGTCACAGGTTCAATCCCTGTCGCGCCCACCATTCCTAACGCTTGGGAATGGTAGCAAAATTAAAGCGGTCTGTGAATCACCTTCCGCTGTTCGTTTCCGGTCTTGGACAGCAAATGGACAGCGGAATATTTTCGCGCCTCCCGCGATACCTGCAGCCATATTCTGGCCAGCGCCTTCGTGGCCTGCTGTAGCCGCTGCGGATCGTACTTCACGTAGCGCTTCGTCGTTTCCCGCAAATTGCCTTCATGGCCCAGCAACTCGGCAATCTGGCGCTCTGGCACCGTGTCGTCGTTGTAGAGCCAGGTCGCGATCGTGTGGCGAATCGTCTTGGGGAATACGTCGTCGGATAGCTGCAGGATGCGGCGCATAATCCGCCATGCCGTCTTGATCGATTCGGTCTGCTTCGCTTCGGGGTCTGCAGCCCATGCCCGCAACACAACCCGCATGGGGCGAATCGCCGGCACGATGGCGTTGCGCTTTTTCGTCCGCGGCGCTGCTTCCGGCTGCAGGTCGATCAGCCCATAGCGATCGTCGTATTGCCGTTTCGGGTCGAACGCCATCGCCGCCATTGGACGTACCGACGTAGCGACCTGCAGCGCGACGAAGCGGAACAGGTGCGGGTAATGCTTCGCGTACCATGCGATTCGCCCCAGCTCCTGCAGCGTCAGTACACGCTCGCGCAGGGGGTTCAGTAAATCCTTCGGCACGGTCGGAATCTTCGGCGCATAGGGAATGCGCATGTTCGATTCGGCGTGGTTCACGCCAGCCCGAATGTCGTTCAGGTTCCGGTCGACGGTATCTGCAGACACGCCCTCCGACTTGTAGCTGTACGACTGCTTGTCCCATTCCAGGTCAAAGGCGTGCGGACCCATCCGCCAAGCGATGAAGCGATGGAACAGGGCAGGGACCAGATCGGTCACGACCGCACCGCCTCCGACTTCATCCTGCAGCAGGAACGCGACGAACGTCCGCAGCGATCGGCCTGTCTGGTCAGCGTTGATGTTCCGCGCGCCCTTCTCCGACCAGTAGAGCCACAGCATGGGAACGACCTGGGCGTCCTCGGGCTGCTGCTTGCGCTTGGCCCGCTCCTTGGCGACGAACGCGTGCAGGGCGTCGCGCGCATCGTCTAGGCTCCGTTTACGAGTGCTGCGATAGACGACCTGTCGAGTACCGGTCTTGTAGCAGGTGATCTGCCAGACGTCGGGCGATGCTCCATCCCGGCGCTTGTCGAGCCAGTAATCGTCGACAATGCAGGGGCTTGTGTGGCGGGGCATAGCTCTTCGTTTTCTGCGTGGGTTGCGATGGCGAGGGCACCTGCAGCGGCATATGCTTGCAGTTCCTCATAGGTGAATTTGACCCCGGTCTTGTTCCGGAGCGCCCGGCGGTATTTCCGGGCGATGTTGCCCATAGCCCCCATCACCCCACCTCCCGCCGCACGATAGGCGCGTTGTCCCAGGCACCGGACAGGATAGCCCGCCGCGGTGCCGGCACATGCTCTCGTCCCATCGTGTCGACGATCGCCTCAGGATACCGCGCTGCTGCTCGCACCCGCGCCTCCATCACATTCGCCGCCGCTTGGCCTTGCATGTCGGTGGTGGTGGTCATGCTTTGCGCTCCCACTCTCCAATTTCGTATTCCTCAATCAGCGTCTCAGCCCCGGCCTTGGACCAATCGAACCGCGGATCGCCGAACTCGGTCTTTTCGTCCGCAAGGAACAGGCGGTACGTCGCTGCTGCCATCTTGAACGCCTTCTCCGAACCCATGCTAGGGTCCTCGCGCAGTAGCCGCGCCTGCATGTCCTTGATGAACCAGAGGAACGCGAACTGCGGTTGCTGGAGGCGCTTGCGGACCGCATCGGCCAGCACCTGTTCGAACCGTGGGCTGTTGCAAGCATCCTTGACCGCCTGCTCCAGCTTCTGGTCGATCGCCTGCTTCACACCTCGCTGAACGCCGTCCGCGATGGCCTGTTCGAACGCCCGCCTAAACACGCCCCACCTCCCCCGTCGCCGGCAAGGCGCGGATTGCGGCAAGCACCTCGTCAATCTGACGATCGCCGTCAGTCGGAGGCCATTCTTGATCGCACATCGCGTCCCGTGCTGCGATAGCCGCCCGCTCGCGCATGGCTGCGGCTTCTGCGTCGGCGAAGGCGAGCATGGCGGCTACGATGTCGCCCACAGGGAACAACAGTTGATCGGCGATGGGGGAGTTCATCACTTCCTCATATGTGCCGACCGTCTTGCACAGCGACTTAATCGCCTTCTGTTCCCGCGTCATGCCAATGCCTCCGCTTGGGCGCGCAAATCACGGACCGTCTGGCTGCGGTTGCGGGTCCAGTCCGGTGCCCAATGGGTCATGTCGCAGCCCTTGCGATCGGTGTAGATCACCTTGGTTCCGGCATGATTGGGGCGGGCAGATGCCCACGTCTTGCACGGCTCGAACAGGGCGACCTCGACCTGCACGTCGAGCGCGTTGTCCTCGCCCTCGCCGTTCGCGACCTCGCTGGCCAGCGCCAGCAGCTTGCTCCGATCGGTCATGCCGTCGTCTCCGGGGGTGTGGGGAGGGCAGTGGGGTCAATGGTCTGCGTCCAGAAGCGACCCAGCCCAGTATCGACCCAGCGAACCATGCGCCCACGCTCACCGCGAACGGTCGATGTCTTGAGCATCGCGAACAGGCTGTCCCGTTCGCTGATGGCCTCGGACAACGCCGCGCCCACAGTCCGCTTGTCCGTGTTCGCCTGATCGCGCTCCGCCCGGACCTTGGCCATCTCCGCGTCATGGGTGCGGACCCGCATGAGGCCGAACATCAGGAATACGCCTTGATGGTGCTGACCGGGGGCCAGTACACCGCAGCCGAACCGTAGTAGGCACCCCGGCTATCGGTCTTGCGGCCCATCACGACATAGCTTTCATGATCGCGACCCAAGCCGCCGCCGCCAGCCTTCGGGAAGCCGACCTGAGCGGGCTTTTGGCCACCCGGTACGACCGCCACGATTTCACCGATCTTGCGCGTGTTGCTGGTGGTCCATTCCACCGGATCACCGACTGCGAACTTCGTCATCATCTTCTCCGTATCTTGCGGGGGTTAGGCGGGGCGTCGCAGATCAGCGAGCGACCGGGTAAGATCCATGCTGGCCCGGCGAATCGCGCCTCCATCCTTGGGCGGGAAGCCGTCATCGACGTAGCTTCCGCCCCCGTGGTAGTATTGGCGCTCGACAGGTGCGGGCAGTGCTTTCGCCCGCGCGATGAAGCGCTCGGCTTCGGCAACGGCGGCGGCCAGCTTCTTGCGGTCCATCACTCGCCATCCCGCGTATCTTCGCCCATGTCGGCGTCGTCGCGTTTCTCGGCGGCGGTGGGATTGTCGACTGGATCGTAGGTGCCGTCGTTGGCGATGTGCTGTTCGAGGGCGTCGAGGCGCGAAACAGGCTGGACCGGCGTCATGGCGACCCGTTCCTCGTCGGTCGGCATAGTCTCGTCGCGTTCGAACATCGCCTCAATGTCGGTCGCCTGCGGAAGCCGTTTGGCGTGGTGCCGGATGACCGTCTTGATCGCGCCTTCGTCTTGGAAGGTCGTCCACATGAGACTGCCACCGCCGCGCCCCTGGTTCTTCGCCTTCTCGATCCGCCACCACGGCATGTAGTCGCGGCTCTTGGTGCCGTCCTTGAACGTCACGATGCTGTAGGCGCCGATGACCTTGCCGGGGTCGCCTTCTTCGTGGGGCTTGTGGAAAATGCGCTGATCGTCGCCCAGCAGGCGTTCGAACTGGTCCTTCTCATAGACCGCAGCTACGTCCCACGACGCGACCTCGCCCGACCGGCGCACCTTCTGCATGATGCCCGCGACCATCGGCATCCACTGCGCCTTGCCCTTGAACGGCACGATCGCGCCTTCGCGGCCATCGGGCAGCAAGCCGTCCTGCGCCGCGCGGACCAGTGCCGTGAACAGCGAGGCGCGCTCAACCTTCGACCCGTCGAGCAGGTCGGGATTTGTCTGAACGGCGGTCGTCGCCACCCGCCGGAACTTGTCGACGCTGATATGGGTCGGGAGAGCCATCTTGATTTCGCTGACCCGCGTGTCGAGCGCCTGACGGAAGGCTTCGACGGGGTGGACGCGGCGTTCTGCCAATTGGGTAGCCATGGTTCAGTTCCTTTAGAAGGGGATCATCGCCGCGTTTGCGGCTCGGTCTGCACGGGCGAGGCGGCGGGGGCTTGCGTCTCGGTCGATCAGCTTCCGCTCCATCTTGAGAGCGTGGTCCGCGCGCTGCGGATCATAGGGCCGCATCGCATTCTTCATGTTCGTCACGCTGCGATCTCCTTCAAATCGAAGCGTCGGTAGCCCCGCCGCCCCTTGATGATTTCGCCCTCTTTCGCGACGCGATCGGGCGTGTCCTTGGGGCGGTTGGCGGCGAGCCGGAACGACGGCAGCAGGGCCTTGCCGGCAGTGCCGATGCGCTCGATCAGCCGCGTCTTGGCGGCTTCCATCTGCGCCTCGCCCGCGTCTCGCATTGCCTTCCCGGCGGCGAAGTCGATCGCCCACTGTTCGGCGGTCAGGTCATCGCGCAGGTCCGCCAATTCCTCGGTCGGATCGCCCAGCACTTCGACCAGCGCCTTGCCGTCGCGAGTGTAATCGACCGGTGGTTCGTGGCCTTCGCGCACATCGTCCCAGAAGGTAGCGACACGGCGTTCGATCTCAGCGAACAGGGCCGGGCGCGCCTCGTACTGGAACCGGCGCAATTCGTTGCCGCCGACCAGCACGATAAGGTCCGCCCATGCGACGCCAGCAAGGCCCGCATAGACCTGCGATTGCAGCAGGTAATTCAGCGGCGGCTCCTCGCCCCATCCTTTCACAACCAGCCAGTCGGCAGTCTTGACCTCCAGAATGCCACGCCCGCGTTGGGGACAGATGACGATCCGGTCAGGATGCCCGCCCAGCCCTTTGCCGTTGGTCAGGCGTTCCGGCGTCGGCTCGGGCACATAACCCCAGCGCTCACAGGCCGCTTCGATCACGATCGGCTCCAGCTTCACGCCGAAATAGACGCGCTCGTTCTCGGGCTTGCCGTCGACCACCGCATTGAAGTCGGGCGTCGCGATCGTACCGCGCTTGCGGTGGTACAGCTCGTACCGCGTGACCCAAGGGCTGGCGTCGAACAGGGCCGCGACCTCAGCCGCACCGACCACCGATTGGCGGAACGCTGCGTCGTCCATCAGCGGTCCCTCCGCATCTGCACCCAGACCGTGAGGCATACAGCCGTCATGGTCAGGCCGGTGATAAAGCCGGCGAGCGGGTTGAAGATCGCCCACGCCATGCCGGTGCCGAAAATGCCGCAGACCGCGAGGCTTTCCAGCTTCTGCGCAGGCGTGATCCCCCCACGCTCGTCCGCCATCGGCATCCCCTGGCACCGGCGCTCGGCTTCACGACGGACGGCGTGCGGGGTGGCGGACAGCCGCGACCAGTGCGCGTGCTGGTGCTCGATCATGCCTGTTGCTCCTTGGCGAGAGCGGCAGCGCGGCGGAGGGCGTCGACTACTTCGGGCTGAGTGCGGGCAGGGTCGTCGTTCCACGCCCCCAAATCAGGGACGCCGAGAAATTCCCGCAGGAAATCGTCCGCCGCTTGGCCTTCGTCGCCTTCTTCGCCGGCAACGCAAGTCGCGCCCATCACGCACCAGCAAACAGGAGTGTCACTCGCCGCTAGCGGCCCCGTGCTTTGCCCCCTGCCATTCCGCGCGAAAGCCTTCTGCGTCCAAGCCCCCGGCTTCTCCAGCAGATCAGCCGCCTCGCTCAGCACCTGCGATACGGGCGCGGTCATGCGGGCTGGCCTTCACGGACAGGCTTGCGGGCACGGATCAAGCGCGAGACTTCGGTGTCGGGCGCGTCGATCTTGCGGAAGCGACGGGTAACATAACCACCCAAATCTCGCGGTGGCCAAATATCACCCTCTAGCCGGCAAAGATGAGCGTCGGGCATCGCTGAAATCCGGTAGTAAGCACCCTGACGCAGATACCCTAGTGCTGCCGCAACCGCCCCCGGCGTCATGGTCGGGGTGTACTTGGCAGGACTGTGCGCATCCACACACACGACCAGATCACCAACATCAAACATTGCGGTTCTCCTCAGCGGCCCAGCGAGCTTCACGCTCAGCGCGGACGCGGGCATCATGGGGGGCGAACAGGGCATCGATGCGGGCCTGCTCGCGGCGGCGTTCGGTTTCGAAGGGCCGGCTGTCGCGCCAGTACGCTTCGAGGTTCGGCACATGCAGGGGCGCGCCGTCGATGAAGGTCATCCCCGCCCGGTTCGTGCTTTCGGGTATCATGCTGCGATCCCCTTCAGGAGTTCGTCGGCTTCCTCGGTCAGGTCCATTGCCTGTCGAAGCGCGTCGTCGATCGGGCTATCGGCGGGCTGCACGACACGGGTCCGCTCCTGTCCAAGGGCGTAGTATGCCTTGGCGAGCGGTTCGTGGTTCCAGCCCGTCATGCCCCGGCTCCGGTCGCTTTGGCGATGGCGGCGCGGGCGGCTGCTTCACGGTCAGCCTGCCTTTTGGCAGCGTACTCGGTGGCGTGCGTGAAGCAACGCGGACCGATCGGCGTCGTATAGGACGCCACGATATGGCAGCAGCCACACTTCGGGCGCTCGATATGATCTTGGACAGTTGCGTAGCCGATGCTTCTCGGCTTCGACCATGCGTGCAGGCGCTTGATGCCGTCACGCTTCATCTGTTCGGCGGACATATCTCAATCCTCCTTGTCTGCGTCACGGGCGGTGCTACGGCGCTCACCAGCGGCGATTGCGTGCATGTGGTCGACCGATGCCGCGACGGGGCAGGCCAGCACGCGCTTGACGGCACGGTCCCATTCCTCGCGGGCGGTGATGCCGTCGAACATGCGCATCGCTTCATCGAAGCGCGCTTCCTTCGACAGGCCGCTGTAGGTCGTACTGACGGGCACACGGACGATCGGACGCGGGCCACGCTGCTGCGCGACGATCATCATTGCCTGAGCCTGCGTCAGCTTGCCTGCACGCGCGTCTCGGTCGTCGGCGGCTTCGCATAGGGCAGGGGTGATGCGGAACGCTGGGGCGTTCATGGCTGCTCACCTCGCGCTAGCGAAAGCGCTCGCCGTTCTACCGGAGACGCAGACCCCTCGTTGATTGCCTTTGCGATGCGCTGGTAAAGGATGGTCCGCATGTCTGACGGGAGCCGCCTTCCGTCGCAGAGTGACAGGGCGGCAAGCATCGCCTGATCTGCACGTGCGCGCTGGCTGTTGAGTTCTGACATGGCGATGACCACGCCACTGGTGACGGCCTCCGTTAGGCGGCGATGATCGTCAGGATGCTTGACAAGCCATCCCATGATCGCAGCGCACAGATATTCGAGGTCCGCCGCCCCGCCATCCGCCGGGGTCATGCGGACACCTGTGCGGCAAGGTAATCGCGACATGCAGCCACGACGTCTGCGCGCGAGTCCCAGTCGCGCCCGTTCATGTAGTAGCCGGCGACAAGCCAGCCTTCGCCGGGCATCGAGAAAATCGTCACGTCGGCAGGCGGGATCAGCACCCAGTCGCCGTCGATGTCCTGTTCAAGCTCGTAGCCAACGGGCAGGCCGTCGCTATTCTGGGGAACACCCACTTGTCGTCTCCCACATCCCGCCGAAGCGGTGCCGCGGTGTGCGGCTGATGGGAGATGGTTCGCACATTACGAACCTAAGGGCAAGCGGTTTGTTCGCTAATTACGAACTTTTATTTTTCGCCGAGTGTCATCACCCAAACGAGTAGGCAAGCGCAGACGATCGAAAGCACCGAAAACTGCTGCGAAAGGATCCAGTTTATCGCGCGATCAAAGCCGATCCAGTCAGTTTGCACGACGCCGAACAGCCATTCACCGGTCCACGCTGGCCACTCGCCATAGCGCAGCCATTGATATGCTTGCAGGGCGGTTAGGACGATCGGGGCGACCAAAAGCGCAAGGAACGTCCAGACAGCGACGCCATATAGCGCAGTAGTCTTCTCACCCATCGGTGCCGGTTCGTTCCACGTTGGGTTTCATGTCAATGGATTTATCAACTGCCGGCACAGACTTAGCGACAAGCGCGGCGGTATCGCGGAACGACCGCAAAGCCATGGCACGCTCCGGCGGGATCAGTAGTTCGAACGGCTCGACGTGCAACGCAACCGCCGCCGTTTCCAATATCTCCGGATTGAAGTTCTGCTTGCCGTTATAAAGCTGGTTCATGGTGGCCTTCGACCAACCGGTCAGCTCCATCATGCGCGCCTGTGCGCCACGCTGGTTCAAGCCAACCGCGTCCATCCACTCGACCAGATACCAGGGCGCACCCTTGGGAAGACCTCGACGTGCCATGTTCGCATAATACGTCCGTTTCGGTTTCACGTCGGCTCGCACAGTGCGAACTTTAGCGCTTGTCTGAATGTTCGTAATGTGCGAACAAGATGGCATGACAAGCACCCCCGGCACCATGGAACTGGCAGGCAAGGCGGGCATCGCTAAATCCTACGCCAGCGAAATCATTAACGGCAAACGGTCGCCTTCGCGCCCGCTGGCGATCCACATAATGCGGGCGATTGGTTGGCGGCATCCGTCGATTGACGGTCTGACCGATGAGCAGATCAAGACGCTGGAAGCGATTGAGCCGTACCAGCCCCGTCGCCGTGCGCAGGTGTCGGCATGAAGTGTCGATTTGATCTGCGGTTCTGGGTTCTGCTGGCTGCAATTCTCATTGGACTGATGTTGTTCTTCAGCTTGCTGATGGTCGGCATTCGCATTGCGACGCAGGCGCTCGGCTTCACGGTTTACGCGCAAGGTGTCGCGATCGGTATGGCAAGCTGCGTCCTGCCGTACCTGTTCTGTCACTACGTGTTCGGCGGCGACAAGCCGTCTGAAGGGGATGCGTAAGATGGCAACCGTCACGCACCCCCTTCGTATCGCGATCGAGCAAGCATGGCTGGATGCGGCGTTAGCCTCAGCCCGGTCGGTATTTGATGTGCTTGTTCCCAGCGGTGGATTTCCGCAGGCTCTCGTTCCAGATTTTCCGGACTTCATCGGTGACGTGAGCGCCAGCGGCTTTCGTGATCTCCGCCTTGAAGCCAGCAATCTGCTCGGGCGTGAAACGGTCGACATGACCGCACTCGGGACATGCGAAGTCGTCTTCCATCCCAGTGATCGGTACGTCGAATTTGTGACCGCAGTCGCCCGTGACCGGGATGTGTCCTGTGACTTGGACCTCCATGGGTGGCCTATCCTTTCGTCGGTGTGTTGCAGCACGACGATAGCGGACGGGGAGGGTGGCGCAACCGCTCTCCCCGAAAGCACCACTCCCTCCCCCCGTCGCGAACGCGGGGCGGATCGGTGAGCCGCGTCGTACCAGACTGCCCGTATTGTCGAGATACGGGCGTCCTGCATCGTGTCGTCGGGCACGACCACGGCAGGATCATTTTTGCGCCTGAACCGTGCGCGCATGTGTGGACGCCCCGCACGCCAGACCAGTCGGACCTCTTTGAGTCGACCGCCCAGCGCCCGCCCCACACCCCACACAGCGAGGTACAGTAGATGACCGTCCTCCTTAACATCGCGCTGGCATTCGGCATTGCCGTCGTCGCGCTCAGCATCTTCGGCTGCGCTTGCTCGCTGGTCCGGCGCGTCCGGCTTGCGATCGAATTGCGTAATTTGCGTAATCATGTCGACGGATCGGATACGGTAGCATGAGCGGCGCGTCTGTCCAAAAGCGCCCCGCTGGCAAGTCGCAGGTGTCCGATGCGTTTGCGTCCGGGCTGTCGCGCGCTGTCACCGCTGCTGGTGGCAAGGGTGCCTGTGCCGATCGCCTGGAGGTCGAGCCGAAAACACTCGGCCGCTGGATGGCCGGTGACACGATGCCCGAGCTGCATCTAGCAGCGGGCGCGCTCGCGATCGACAAGACCGCGCTGAACGACGTGCTGGCGATCTACGGCCTGACCGCCACGCCGAAGGTCGCAGATGCTGCCAACGACATGGCACTGGTCGGCGCGCTGTCGAACAGCGTGACGGAATTTCTGCGGTTGATAGCGGATGGCAAGCGCTGCCACATTGATACCGCGGTGCTGGCGACGCTGTTCCGGCCGCTGATCCCCCAGATGCAGTCGATTGTCGACGAGCATGACAAGCGGGTGGCAGCATGAGCCTCACCCGTCAGCAACAGCGCATCGTCGACTTCCTCACCAGTCGCGGTGCTGCATGGACGCGCGCCAAGGACATTGCCGTCGCCGTCAGCAAGCGTTCGAGCCGGCACGGCATCTATGTCCAGATCGGCCATATGCGTCGCAAGGGCGTCGCGATCGACACCCACCCGCATGCCTATCGCAGCGAAGGCTATCGCCTGGGCGGTGTGGCATGACCGGCTGCTTGGACTGCGGCACCGCGCTCGGTCGGCGCAATGTGTCGGGCCGCTGTCGCACCTGCACCATCAAGCGCGTCAATGCCTGTCCGGCGACGGCGGAAAAGCGCAAGGCTGGCATTCATGCCAAGCTGGCGCGCGATCCAGACTATCGGGCTGCACTCGTCAGAAGGGCCGTCACCCTGCATGAGAAGCTGACCCCGGAGCAGCAGGAAGCCCGCCGGCTGCATGGCATCCGCCAGCGCGTTACTGTGCTGTCCCGCCCCGACGTGCAGGCCCGCACGCATTCGCCTGAAGCGCGTGCGAAACGCGGGCGATCGGCATCCGCGACGTGGCTTAGCTGGTGCCCCGCTGACCGGCGCGAGGAATATCGGCGCCTAATTCGGTCGAAGCGGATTCCTGCCGCCGAAGCGCGAGCAATTATCGAGGCGGAAGTCGCCGGCACGCCTGCCGCAGCACGGCGCGAGGTGGCGACGCACCAGCTGCAAATGCGACTGCGCCATGAGCGCGATCTGGCGAGCCGGTACTGATGCGTGTCGACCGCTACGCCCGCGTCCCGAAGGCCCGCACGCGCGAGGACAAGCGCCTCGACGTGGTGCGCTACCTCAACATGGGGCGGCCGCACATGATCGCCAAGGAGACGGTCGAGACGATCGCCGAGCGCTATGACGTGACGGTCGACGTTGCCCGCGCCGAGATGCGCAAGGCCGGCCTGCTGTGAGCGCGTGGGCCGCCCTTGCTTGCGATGCAGCGCCCAAGCCGCTGTTCCCGGTCGAGCCGAAGGACAAGGCGCGCGATAGCGAGGCTACGCGGCAGTCTGGGTTCCGCAAACTGCTGCGCTACCAAGGCCCGTCTGTCACGTCGTGGGGCGTGCCGAACGCTGGCAAGCGTGGGCTGAAGGCGCAGGCGCAGTCGAAGCGCGAAGGGCTGACCGCTGGTGTGTTCGACGAGCACTATGCCTGGAACCACGGCATTGCCTTCCTCGAATGGAAGGACGGCAAGGGCGACCTGAGCGACAATCAAATTGAGTGGGGCAACGCTATGCTCGAGCGCGGCTTTCGCGTCGCCTGCGTTCGGACGCCGGAGTTCGCGTTGTCGCTGTTCCTCGAATGGGGCGCACCCGTCCGGGGGCTGCAATGAAGCTCGTCCCGCCCGCCTTCACGATCCCCGCGCATCTGGCCGCGCTGCAATCTCTCGTCGATCGCTGCCGGGATGCCGAAGCCCGCAAGGCGCTGATCGTCGCGGCGGGCGCTGCCGAGTGCATCTCGCGTGACGACGCCTTCCTGATGATCACCGCTAACCAGCTAGAGACGGCATGAGCATGGCGATAGATTTCGATGCGATCCGCCGCGACTATCCGCTGGAAACGGTGGTCGCCAAGGTCGTGCAGCTGCGCCGGTCGGGTGCGAACAAGGTCGCGTGCTGCCCTTTCCACGCCGACAAGACGCCCTCGCTGGTCCTCTACAAAGACCAGACCTACCATTGCTTCGGATGCGGCGCGCATGGTGACGTGCTCGACTTCGTGGCTGGCACGCAGCGCACCAGCATTTCGGGTGCAATCCGCTATCTGACCGGCGGCAACGCACCGGTGCTCGACGAGATCGATCAACAGCGCCGCGCACAGGAAATGCGCCAGCGTGAGGCGGCTCAGGCCAAGCACGCGCAGGACGCTGTGCAGGGTGCCCGGAGCCGCTGGCAGCGCGCGTTGCCTGTCGACGGTACGGATAACGCCTATCTGACCCGCAAGAACGTCGCGCCATATGGCTGCCGGCGGGAAGGCGACAATCTGCTGGTGCCGATCTTCGACGAGCAGGGGTTGATCGCCTCCGTTCAGTCGATCCCGCCCGAGGCTGGCGGCAAGAAGCTGTTTCATGCCGGCGCCCCGGTGAAGGGCGGCACGTTCACGATCGGCGATGCCAAGGACGGCCCGGTCGTGATCGCGGAGGGCTTCGCGACCGGCGCGACCGTGCAGATGGCAACCGGTCATCTTGTCGTGATCGGCTTCAGCAAGGGCGCGTTGAAGCGCACCGCCGAACTGGCAGCCAAGCGCTACCCGGGGCGCGCGATCGTCATCGCAGCCGATGTGAATGGCGTCGACGAGGCACAGGCGGCGTCGGATGCGGTTGGTGGCCGTGTAGCGCTGCCGGACCTGCAAGGCGCGGACGGCACCGACTTCAACGACCAGGCCGGGCATTACGGGCTGGATGATGTGGCAGCTGTGTTTGCCGAGCGCAGCCCGCTTCCCCTTGCGGTTCTGTCGCCAGCGGATTGGCATGGCAAAAAGCCCCCTGAGCGCGAATGGAAAGTGGAGGGCCTTGTCCCGAACCACCAAGCCACGCTGCTGACCGGCGCGGGCGCGGCGGGCAAGTCGCTGGTGTCTCAGTTGCTCTGCACCTGTGCGGGGATGGGCGTCGATTTCCTCGGCATCCGCGTCGACCGCTGCCCGACCCTCTACATCACGTGCGAAGATGACAACGACGAGCTGCATCGTCGCCAGCAGGCAATCTGCGACGGCTTGGAAATGTCGCTCAGCGCTACGCGCGGGCATGTCCATCTGCTCAGCCTCTACGGCGAGATGGGCAACGAGCTTTGCACCTTCGACGAAAAGCGCACGCTGGTAACGGCTAAGCGCTACCGCGAAATTGTTCAGACCGCGATCGCCTTGGGCGTCCGGCTGATCGTGCTGGATAACACCAGCCACATGTTCACCGGCAACGAGAACGCCCGTTCCGAGGTCGCCGCCTTCGTCAATCTCGCTAACGCCATGGCGCGCGATATCGACGGTGCGGTCATCATCGTGGGCTTTCCCAACAAGGCCGGCGACTCCTACTCGGGATCGACCGCGTGGGAAAACCAGGTGCGATCGCGCCTGTTCCTTGAAACCCCGAAGAACGAGGATGGCGTGGTCACCGACCCCGACTATCGCGTCCTTCGCAACGAGAAAGCCAACTACGCTCGCAAGGGCACCGAGATTGGTTTCATGTGGAAAAACGGCACGTTCGTCCTCCCGCCAAAGGCAGAGGGCGGCGCTCCCGTGGGCCACCAATTCAGCGATCAACATGCCTGGTACGCACTCACCGAAATCGATCGGCGGTGGCGGGAAGGGAATCCCTTCAGCGCGTCGCACATCGCATCGGAACGCTTCATCGGCACGTGGCTCCAGCAGCGGTTCAAGATGAGCCGCGCTGCCGCCTCGGCGCAGTTGAAGGCGTGGGGAGCGGCCGAAATCATCGTGAGCGAACAGCGCAATTCGAACAGCAAAATGATGGGTCTGCGGGTCAAAAAATGGCCCGATCAGCCTTGCGGAAGTAGTGCGGAAGTAAACCGCTGATTTTGCTAACCCATTGAAATTGCTTGCGGAAGTAGTGCGGAAGTAGGTTGCGGAAGTAGTGCGGAAGTAGGTTTGGCCATTTCGCTAAGTGGCTGATTCAATTGCGGAAGTAGCTGCGGAAGTAGCGGCGAAACTGCGGAGGTTAAATAGCTAGGTACTACGTACCTACCCGGCCCCGCCTTCTGGGGCGGCGGGCCGGGAAATTAGGGAGACGACGAATGATGAAATTGCAGACCAAGGAAGGACCGGTCTGGGTCAACCCCGATCACATCATCAGCCTACGGGATGAAGGCTCGTTCGTGACGATCACGACCATCTTCGGCGGGACGATCTACGTCACCGAAAATAAGGCTGAGCGGATCGCCAACCTGATCAACGGAGGCTGAAAATGGCAGGCAGCGTGAACAAGGTAATCCTCGTCGGCAATCTCGGCCGGGACCCCGAAAGCAAATCGTTCCAGAATGGCGGCAAGGTCGTGAACCTCCGCATCGCCACGTCGGAAAACTGGAAGGACAAGCAGTCCGGTGAGCGTAAGGAAAAGACCGAGTGGCATTCGGTCGCGATCTTCAACGAAGGCCTCGCCAACGTCGCCGAGCGGTTTCTGCGTAAAGGTTCGAAGGTCTATATCGAGGGCCAGTTGCAGACGCGGAAGTGGCAGGACCAGCAGGGCCAGGACAAGTACAGCACTGAGATCGTGTTGCAGGGCTTCAATAGCGTTCTGACGATGTTGGATGGACCGGGCAACGATAGCGGACAGCAGCGCGGCTCGACGCAGCGGGAGGCCAGCAGTCATCAGTCGGCCGGCAAGAGCAACCAGGGCGGCGGCTTCGGCGGCAATAGCTTCGGAGGTGACGACCTTTCGGACGAGGTTCCTTTTTGATGCCGGCGGTATGGAAGCCGGTGCCTAGCCTGCCGGGCGTGATGGTCAGCGACGTGGGGCAAATCCTATTGCCTCCTCGTTCGGCACCGCTGCCAAACGGCGGCTACCGGACATACATTCCTGAGCCAACATTTGGTTGCGTACGTCGTGCCAAGAAAGGCGCAGCTCACGAATATCTCGGCATTTCCAACCGGATATTCGGCAACATCAAGGTTCATCGCGCGGTTTGCGAGGCGTTCCATGGTCTACCACCCTCGGAGAGTTCAGTGGTTCTGCATCTGGATGAAAATGCCCTGAACAATCGGCCTGATAACCTCCGCTGGGGCACGCAGCGCGAGAACATGAATGCTCCGGGGCACAAGGCCTATTGCGCGTCCGTTTGTAAGCGGAAGATGCAAGGTGGGAGGGTTTCGGCCTGATGTCGCCGCTTACCCGGTTCATCGTCGACATGCTGGCCGGGAAGCTGCCCTCGCGCGACCCAGCCGCACTGGCCCAAGGTTACGGCATCCGCGCGGATCACGCCCGCGACTATCTCAACGCATGGAGGAATAGGTGACATGGGCAAAGCGATGAAGAAGAAGCCGCGTCCGGTGCGTGTGCCTTGCCCGAGCGGCGAGGATGCGACACCGCAGCGTCTGGCGCATGGTGATCATGAACTGTCGGCCGGGATCATTGACCGGGCAGGCGAGCGGACCCCGTTGGTGCGCAAGTTCCGGTCGTCGCATCTGGACCGGCTGCACAAGTCCCATGCGATCGATCAGGCGCAGTGGTTCGCTGGGAACTGGTATCGCGAGCAATATGCGCGTGGTGCCACTGTGATGCGGGTCGTGGCGTCCTATGGCGAGCATACGGGCGCAGGGACGCATCCTGGGGACTTCGGGTATGGGCTGCCGCGTCAGGAGGCGCAGGTGCGGGCGAGGGAGCGGTGGCGGCGTGCGCGTGACGAGATGCCGATGACCGAATGGGGCTTCATGGATCGGTTCTTGCTGCACGACGACCTACCTCGCTACAAAGGCGCGACGTTCATGCGCAGCATGGCGCAGATCAGGCGGAATCTCGACGTGCTGGTGCAGCATCTGAAGGTATCTCACATGGCGCAGGAGCGGGCATGAGGATCGTCGATCGAGCCACATTTCTCGCAATGCCCGCCGGCACCTTATTCGCGAAAGCCGACACCCCGAACTGCTACGGCTTTGGGCCACTGACCTTGAAGGGTGAGACAACCGGCAACGACTTCTACGAGCAACGGCTGATCGGGGATGTCGAGGGCGCGGACGACAGCGAACGATGGATACAGGCTTACGATGCGATGGTTGCTGGCGAGGCCAAGGCAATCGACCTAGACATTGAGGGCAGGGACGGGCTGTTCGACGACGACCAGCTATTCGCGGTGTTTGATAGGTCGGACCATATCAATCTCATCAAACGACTGATCGACGCTCTTGACCAAGGGTAACGATTCAGCTACGCAAAGCGACAAGATCAAGAGCTGCGCCCGAAAGGTCGCGGCTCTTTTCGCATCCGGCCTAGCCGGCCCCGCCGATCATCCGACGCGACACAGCAGCAAGCGTTAGCAGAGCGGTCGGCACTGTTCGCGCGGGGGAACGATGGCGGCACGCTTACGAGGCAGGGCAGGGGCTGCCCAGCGCAAGCGTCGCCTGACCGCTGAACCTACGTGCCGCATCTGCCGAAGCAAGGGCATCATCGTCGCGGCGACGCGGGTGGATCACATCGTCGCGCTGGTGAATGGCGGCACCGACGACGACAGCAACGCCCAGAGCCTCTGTGAGCCCTGCCACGACGCGAAGACGAGGGTGGACCTAGGGCAGAGGCAGCAGGTCGCCATCGGCCTCGACGGGTGGCCCCTGCCCTGACCGGGGGGGTGTTGAGAAGTCTGGGGCCTTTCGGGCTGGACACCGACGGCAAACCTAAATTCACGCGCTGCCACTTGAGAGTTCAACCACATGGCCCACCCACGAACGCCAGCGGCGAAGGCTAAGGCGACCGGGGCGGATCAGCTTCACCCAGGGCGCCACAAAGGCCGCAGCGAGCCGAAATCGTCTGCGCTTGGCAAGCCCTCGCCGTTCCTCGACCTGAGCGGTCAGCAGGCATGGGAAGGGTTTCGCCGCGAGCTGCCGTGGCTGATGGAATCGGATCGCGCGCTGGTCGAAATCGCGTCGAGCGTGCGCGGCAGGCTGTTGGCTGGCGAGGACGTGGGCGTGACTGCCCTCTCAATGCTCCAGTCGATCCTGAGCAAGCTGGGCGGGTCGCCGGCCGATCGCAGTAAGGTGGCGTTGCCTGATGACGAAAAGGAGCGCGACGAGTTTTTCGGCGATAGCTGACCGGGCTACGCAATACGCGCGCGACGTGCTGGCGGGGAAGTTTGTCGCTGGTCCGCATGTTCGTAATGCCTGTCGTCGCCACCTTGACGATCTGGAGCGCGGTCATGAGCGCGGTCTGTGGTATTCGGTCGAGAAGGCGGATCGGGTCATCCGCTTCTACGAGCAGAAGTTGCGGCTGAACGGCGGGCAGTTCGAGGGCAAGCCGTTCCTCCTGCACCCGAGCCAAGCCTTCAAGTTGGGCAGCCTCTTCGGATGGCAGCGGGCTGATGGCACGCGGCGCTTCCGGCGGGCTTACATCGAAGAGGGCAAGGGTAACGGTAAGTCGCCGTTCGCTGGTGGTATCGGCCTGTACGGCATGATGGCGGACGACGAGCCGGGCGCGGAGATTTACGCGGTCGCGGCGCATCGAGATCAGGCGAAAATCCTGTTCAACGACGCTGTGTCGATGATGGAGCAGTCGCCGGACCTGTCATCGCGGATCACGCCAAGCGGCGGGCCGGGTCGGGTCTATAACATGGCTTGGTTGCCGAAGGGGTCGTTTTTCCGCCCCCTGAGCAAATCGGCGGGGAAGTCCGGATCGGGGCTTAGGCCCCATATCGGCCTTGCCGACGAGCTGCACGAGCACCCGAACCGCGACGCGGTGGAGATGATCGAGCGCGGCTTCAAGTTTCGCCGGCAGCCGCTGCTGCTGATGATTACGAACAGCGGCACCGACCGCCAGTCGATCTGCTATGAGGAACACGAACACGCGGTAAAGGTCGCGGCGGGCACGCTGACACCGGGCGATACCTTCGCCTATGTCGGCGAGCCGATCGACGACACGACATTTTCCTTCGTGTGCAGCCTTGATCCCGGCGATGACCCGCTTGAGGACCCGACGTGCTGGGCCAAGGCGAACCCGCTGCTGGGCACGATCCTGACCGAAGAGTATCTGGCTGGCGTGGTGGCGCAGGCGAAGGCGCTACCGGGCAAGCTGAATAACATCCTCCGGTTGCATTTCTGCGTTTGGACCGAGGCTGACACGGCATGGATGAGCCGTGAGGTTCTTGAACCATGCCTTGCCGACTTCGACCCGGTGATCCACCACGGCAAACGGATCGCGCAAGGCATCGACCTTTCGCAGAGCCGCGACATTACGGCTAAGGCGAGTGTCGTCGAAACGGGCAGCATTCCGGTCGAAGTCGAGGTCGACGGACAGCGTGTTGCGGTCAACAAACCGACGTATGATGCATGGATCGAGGCGTGGACGCCGGGAGACACGATCAAGGCGCGGTCGGATCGCGACAAGGCACCCTACGAGGTCTGGGCACGCGAGGGCTATCTGAACGCGCCCAAGGGCCAGAGCATCCGCTTTGACCATGTGGCGCAGTCACTGGCTGACGATGACCGGGATTTCGACGTCGGCATGGTCGGCTACGACCGCTACGCGTTCCGCCGGTTCGAAGAGGAAGTGCAGAAGCTCGGGCTGAGTATCAATTTCGTCGAGCATCCCCAAGGCGGCACCAAAAAGGGCAAGCCGACTGCGGACATGAAAGATGCCGCTGAGGCCGAAGGTCGCGAGCCTGAGGGCCTGTGGATGCCAGGATCGCTGCGCGCTTTGGAAGAAGCGCTGTTGGAGGGCCGGATAAGGCTGCGGCGCAACCCGGTGCTGATTTCGGCGATGATGACGGCGGTTACTGACGAGGATCGCTGGGAAAACCGCTGGCTGGCGAAAGAGCGCGCAGCGGGCAAGATCGACGCCGCCGTGGCGTTGGCGATGGCGTTGGGGGTGGCTATGGCAATGCCGAAGACCACTGGCGTCGACGACTGGCTTGCCAGTCTCAGGGCCGCGTAATGGGGTTCTGGTCGAACACCTTCGCCTTTCTTGGGTGGCCTGTCGGCGCGCAGGATGGCGACAACGTGCGCACGGGCACGATCACCACTGAGCGCGCGAGCGACACTGGTACAGCGAACGCGCAGGCCGCTACCGGGCTGGCGTCGACTTGGGCTTGTGTCTCTTTCTGGGCAGGCAATATCGCCGGTTTGCCGCTGACGATTTACCGGCCGGGACCGATGGGTGTACCGATCGAGGATCGCGACCACCCCCTGTTCTGGCTGTTGCGCAGCCCAAATTACGACCAGTCCGCTTTTGACTTTTGGGAGTACATGGTCGCGGCGATCGAGCTTCGCGGCAATGCCTACGCGGAGATTATCAAACGCGCAGACGGGGCGGTGGTGGCGCTCTCACCTATCCCGCCGCATCTGGTTACTGTTACCCGCCAGCGCGACGGTAGCTTGCGTTACGTGTGGGAGGCGGATGGCACCCGGCATGACGAGCCGCAAGAAAAGGTGCTGCATATTCGGGGCTTCGGCGGTGGGCCGCTAGGCGGTGTATCGCCGCTTGATGCTTGCCGCGGCACGTTTTCGTCAGCCCTTTCGGCTGAAAACGCGGCGCGGGCTACGTTCAGCAACGGGGCGCGACCTTCTGGCACGCTCTCAACTGATAAGCCGTTAAAGCCGGAGCAGCGGCTCGAAGCAGAGCGGTTGTTACAGGAAAAATTCGTAGGTGCTGTCAACGCCGGTCGGCCGATGCTGCTGGACAACGGGCTAACATGGCAGTCTCTCTCGATTACGCCAGAAGCCGCGCAGATGCTCGAAAGCCGCCAGTTCTCGCTGGAGGAAATCTGCCGTGTCTTTGAAGTCGATCCCCACTTGGTCGGCCATACGGCAGGCAACAGCTTTCTTGGCAGCAGCATCGCAAACCAGACGCTATCCCTGCTGAAGTTCAAGATGCGTAAGCGTCTCAAGCGCATCGAAGGCGCGCTGGAAAAGCAGTTGCTTACGCAAAACGAACGCAAGGCGGGCGTGTCGATCGAGTTCAACGTCGAAGCGTTTCTGCGCGCCGACAGCCAAGGTCGGGCCACATACTACCAGATCATGAAGCAGTTCATGACGCGCAACGAAATTCGCGCTCTGGAGGGGCTGGCTCCTGTCGAAGGCGGCGATACGATTATGGTCCAAATGCAAGACGTATCCCTGACGCAGAACGGCACACCGGAGAAGGCTCAATGACCGATGATCGCATGACCCCGGAAGAGCGTATTGCCGCGCACCGTGCTCGGATGAATGTCGCCGGGGCAGTACCAATGACGGCTGAAGAAATTCTGACCGGCCAATCGCAGGGCGGCGTGCCACGCCCGGCCTTCCTCAAGGATCACGACGACGACGGCACGGTCGACGCGATCGACCCCGGAGAAAGGTGAGGCTATGGACGAGCTGGACTTCGTACTCGACGCCAAATCGATCGATAGCGACGGTAATATCGAAGGGCTGGCGATCGGGTATGGAGACGTGGACCATGGCGGCGATGTGGTCGTGCGTGGCGCGGTCGATCTAGAGGAGCGCAAAAGCCTCCCGATGCTCATGCACCACGACCGCAAGCGGCCAGTCGGTGTCTGGACAGATTTCGACGACCGCCTCGAGGGTCTGCACGTCAAGGGCCGATTCTCCACTTCGGCGGCTGGGCGCGAAGCGCGCGATGACGTTCGTGCCGGCATCATTACCGGCCTATCGATGGGGTTCATCACCAAGGAGCGCCGGTTCGAGGGCAAGTCCCGCCACCTGCTAAAGCTCGGGCTGCATGAAATTTCGCTCGTGACGGTGCCGATGAACAACCGGACCCGGATCACCGGGTTCAAGGACATTCTGGGCGCCGGTGACATGCCGACCGTCCGCGATCTTGAGGACTTCCTGCGGGACGCCGGATTTTCTCGGACCAAGGCAGCGGCAATGGCCGCTGCCTGCACGCCGCATCTTCGGGGGGAACCCGAGGCGAAGGCGATCGACCCAGCCCTGGCCTTCTGGTCCGCAATGGCGGTTGGCTGACCCAACCTTTTCCGAAGGAACTACCGATGCGAAAGCACACCCTGTTCGCGGGGGCTGTGGCCCTGTGCGCGATGACCGCTGCCGAACGCGCCAAGGGGCGCTATATGCGCTCGCCCGATGGGCACGGCGGCGGCAAGACCGCCGAGCAACTGGCGACCGAGGCAAAGGCCGCGTTCGACAAGAAGCACGACGAGGTGAAGCAGATTGCCGAGAAGGCGCTTGCTGAAGCCGAGCGTGGCATTCCCATGTCGACGACCGCCAAGGAACTGGCCGATCAGGCGCTGACCGGCATGAACGAGGCCAAGTCGCGGCTCGACGAGCTAGAACAGAAGATGGCGCGGCGCGGCGGTGCGGGCGGCGATGCGGAAACCAAGTCGATCGGGCAGCAGTACATCGACAGCGATGCCTACAAGGCGGCTTTCGGTAGCGGCGCTCGTCAGGGCCAGAATGTCGGCATCGAGGTCAAGGCGATTACGTCGCTGACGACCGACGCAAACGGTTCGGCGGGCGATCTGGTGCGCCCGGAACGTGTGCAGTCGCCGATGATGAACCTGCCCGACCGGCAGTTGACCATCCGCAACCTGATCGCGCCCGGCCAGACCAGCTCGTCGTCGATCGAATACGTTCAGGAGACCGGGTTCACCAACAACGCCGGCATGGTCGCGGAAGGCACGCTGAAGCCGGAATCGACCCTGAAGTACGACCTGAAGAACGCGCCGGTTCGCAAGATCGCGCACTGGTTCTTGGCCTCGGCTGAAATTCTGTCGGACGCTCCGGGCCTGCGGTCAATGATCGACAACCGCCTGCGCTACGGCCTCGCGTTCGTCGAGGATGTGCAGCTGCTCAAGGGCGATGGCACCGGGCAGAATCTGGCGGGCATCAAGCCGCAGGCGGCGGATTACGCCGTGCCAGCTGGCCTCACCGGCTTCGCTGCGCCTTCGATGATCGACAAACTGCGTATCGCGCAGTTGCAGGTAGCTCTGGCACTTTACCCTGCCGATGGTCAGGTGCTGCACCCGATCGACTGGGCCATCATCGAAATGATGAAGGATGGCGAGGGCCGGTATCTCATTGGCAACCCCCAGGGCACGCTGTCGCCGACACTGTGGGGCCTGCCGGTCGTGCCGTCGATGGCGCAGACGGTGGGCGAATTCACCGTTGGCGCCTGGCGGATGGGCGCGCAGCTGTTCGACCGCGAACAGTCGGGTGTGCTCGTCTCGACTGAGGACGGTGATAATTTTCGGCGCAATATGGTGACCGTGCTCGCGGAGGAGCGGCTTGCCCTCACCGTGTATCGCCCGGAAGCCTTCGTTGACGGTGCGTTCGCCAACGCATGACCTGTCGGGGGCGTGTAATGCGCCCCCGCAACCGGGAGGCCCCGCATGGCCGACAAGAAAACCTACACCGTCCATCGCGCAATGCATGGCGACGGTCGTGATTACGCACGCGGCGACACCCGTGAAATGACCGAAGCGGATGCAGCATCGCTCGTCACAACCGGCGCGCTATCGCTGGAAGGCGATGAGCCGAAAGCGGCCGCGCCTGCTATCGAGCACACTTTTGGCCAGAAGCCGAGCAGTGTGAACGACGGCGGCTACACCAGCGCCAGCGGCGGCGCTGTCAAGCCGGCCTCAAAGCCCGCGAACAAGGGCGCAAAATGACCCCCCTGACCCTCGACCTGCTGAAGGACTGGCTGCGCGTCACGTCGAATGACGAGGATGTGCTGCTGGGCGTCGCGCTGCGCGCGGCGGTTCGGCATATCGAGGGTCAGACCGGTGTGCTTTTCACCCGCCGCGAAGTCACGCAGCCGCTTTATAACGGCCGGCTGCTGTATGGCCCCGATCGCGGGACTGTCACGGTCGCATGGACCGGTGACGGTGTGGCGCAGACCGAGGCCGGCGTCGTGATCGGCGACACGCTGACCAATACCATCTACCCCGGCGCTACTGCCACCTATGAAGCGGGCTATTCCGACCCGGAGGACGTGCCTGAGGACCTGCTGGTAGCCGCGCTGCTGCTGGCAGGGAATTGGGACGCGAACCGGGAGGCGACCGCCGGCAATCTGGCACCTCTGCCGTTCGGCGTTGAATCGCTGATCGGCAATTATCGCCCGGTGCTGGTGTGAGCGCAGGCCCACGCGATCGGCGTATCTCGATCGAGCGCAGGACGGTCACCTCCGACGATTACGGCGGCGAGGTCGAGACGTGGACCCAGATCGTCCAGCCTTGGGCCAAGATTACCTACGGGACCGGACAGGAACGGCGGGTCGCAGCGCAGGAAAGCGCGACGCTGACCGCCACCTTCCGCATCCGTGAAGATAGCATTGCGGCGACGATCACGCCGCTAGACCGCATCCTTTTTGATGGCGCGACCTGGGACATTGCCAGCAGCGTGCCGTATCGCCGCGAAGCCCGCGACCTGACCGCCACCCGGCAAGCATAGGGGTAACGACATGGCCGATCCTTTCGCCGCGTTCGCTGATTCGACGGACGGGCCAAGCGCCGCGCCGTTCGCAATCGTGCCGCATGACACGAACGAACTCGCGACCGTGCCGAAGGGCATTTACGTCGGGACCGGTGGCGACGTGACCCTGCGCGGCGTCCGTGGCGCCGCCGACGTAACCTACAAGAACCTCCCGGATGCGTCGTATATCGCGGTGCGGGCACAGTATGTCCGCGCGACCGGCACGACGGCCACCAACCTTGTCGCGGAGGCCTGAGGCATGACGCGCAGTTCGGGAGCGATCGGGGGCGTCAGCACTAGGCAGCTTGCCGTCCAAGGTGTTGGTAGGGTGCCAGTATGCGTCCGCTGCGACACGCTGGCCGACTATAAGGAATGGACCGCATTCACCGGCCGCGCGCCGGACATGATCCACGGGTTTGCATCCTCTGCCCTCGGCGGTTCGACGCCGTATGAGAATAACATTGGGGCCTTCGATGCGTGTTTGGGTGTCGCCCGATCGATCATCGCGACGTGGACCGCCAATGCCGTGACCCTCGGGGTTCCGGTAATTCCGATCTGCTGGGCTGTCCCAGGGGCGACCAACACCCAGACGGCGGCAGACGTGGGCGCGGGTGTCTATGACGACCAGATTCTAGCTCTGCTATCGGCGTTCCTTGCGCACCGCACCGACACGGGTCCGATCAATATCCGGCCGAATTGGGAGGGCGGCTATCCGAACACTTGGCCGTGGTCGTTCACCCGGTCCACGCAAGACGCGACGGATTACAAGGCGTCGTTCCAGCGGATCGCGACGCTGGCCCGTAGCCTTTCGGAACGCTTCAAGATCGAATGGTGCGTGCAGCATTATTGCACGGACACCGGTGGTGCGATCGTCGACCCGACCGTCGCCGGCAATCCCGGCCCGGCGTTCTTCGATATTGTCGCCCCGGACGTGTATGTCGTCGGCAACAACTTCGGTCAGAACATCAACTTCAGCGATGTCGCGCGCAGCACGGCAACCCTGAAATTTGCGGGCTTCCCCTATGGCGCCCGCTATCTCGCGGACTATGCGCGCGCCAATGGCAAGCAAATGTCCTTCCCTGAATGGGGGATCGGCGCAGACTCTCCGGGCATGATGCGGGATTATGCCGCCTTCATTCAGGACCCCAGCAACCGTTTCGCCTATCACGGCGTGTGGAATAAGAACGCTTCTCCGCCCTTCTTCTGCCGCGTCTCGAACCGTCAGCATCCCAAAAAGGCTGCTACCTACCTCGACAGCTTCGTCGGCACCGGCAAGGCGCTGACCGAGCAGTCCGAGACGTCGGCCTATGCGTTGCGCGCGACCGCGCCACCTGTAGCGACCCGGCGCGCCGCGATCGACAAGCTGTATGCGCGCCTGAAGCAATTCGGTCTGCTGTCGAAGCTGGACGAAATTTACCTGCTGGCTGGCGCCGACAACGACATCAGCCGCCTCGGACTCAAACTGACCGGCGGCGGCTTGCCTGCTGGCAACGGCCTGCCGGCCTACAAAGTGCCCGGCAAGCAGCTGGTCATCAACGGCGCGCCGATCTTCACGGCCGATCAGGGGTGGCAGGGCACGGGCACCTATGCCGACTATCTCAGCACCGGTCTGAACCCTGCGGCGGGCTGGAGTGGGCGGTTTGTCCAGAACAGCGCTCACATGGGTATCCTATCGCTGACTGCGATGGACAACGCCGGCACGGCCAGCGGCGATTTCGGCTCGAACGTCTCGTCGATCGGGCGAAACACCGCATCGACGTGGGTGGGGCGCCCAAACACCGCTGCCGACGTCAGCATTTCCGCAGCCGGACGCGGTGCAGGCCATATCATGTGGAACCGCACGGCGGCGGGGGCCTGGCAATCGTTCTTCAACGGGGCGCCTGAGCGAAGTGGCACCGATGCCAGCACGGCGATCATCACGAACGACCTGCATATCGGTCGCATTGCCGGCATTCGCGCGGGCGTGAACCGCCTGGCGGTGGCTCACTTTGGTGCAGCGCTGACGGTTGGCGTGAACCAAAATGACCCGCTCAATCTTTACAGCGCTATCCTCGAATACGCGCAAGCGGTCGGGCTGAACCCGTGACGACCCGCACCGTCCGCGTAGAAGGGCTGCGTGAGCTTGACCGTGCGCTCGGTCAGCTGCCGAAGTCGACGGCGCGGGCGGCATTGCAGCGGACGCTGAAGAAGGCGGCGCAGCCGCTGAAAGCCGCGATGAAGGCCAAGGCGCCGAAGCTGACCCGCGCGCTGGAGGAATCGATCGTCGACGGGACGAAGCTGACCGGGCGGCAGGCGCGGATGGTCAAGAAGGACGGGAGGGCATTTGCGACGCGGCATGTCGGCAGCGCCGATCCGTCCGCGATCCCGCAGGAGTTCGGCACCTTCAAGGAAAACGCTCAGCCTTTCGCTCGCCCGGCATGGTCAGAGACGCAGGACGAGGTGCTGGCGATCATCGGCCGCGATCTTGGGCAGGAAATTACCAAGGCCGCGCAGCGGTTGGCGGTGCGACAGGCGAGGGGGCGGTGACGCATGGACATGGAAACCGCCATGCGCGCCCGATTGCTGGCCGATTCTACGGTCGCCGAGCTGGTCTGCACGCGGGTGTACTGGATTGAGCGCCCACAGGCGACCTTGCTGGAAGCCATCACGCTCCAGCATGTCACCGACGAGCGCCGCACGAATTACGACGACTTCGACGGGATGCAGCCGGGCTACGTTCAGGCCGATGTGTGGGCATCCAGCTATGCGAAGGGGAAGGCGATCAAGGAGGCGGTGATCGCCGCTCTTGCGCCTGCTGGCGAGCATGGCGGCGTCCGCTTCACCCGTGCCTTTCCCGACGCCCGCGATCTTAGCGAGCGGGTCGATACCAAGACGATCTTTCGGCCATCGATCGACTTCACCTTTTTCTACGGCCAAGCCTGAGGGAGCATACCATGGCAGACGAATCCACGGGCTTCGGCTCGTCCTTCTCGATCGGCAATCCGGTCACGCTGATCGAACTGGCGAACATCGAGGAATTCCCCGACCTGCCGTCGTTCACGCGCGATCTGCTGGACACGACGCACTACAAGACCGCCGGCGGCTTCATGACCTACATGGGCAGCCCGCTGAAGGATGGCGCCGAAAGCGATCTGGTAATGAAGATCGCGCTCGGATCGGCCAGCGATGTGGCCTGCCGCACTGCCATGGCTGACGGTCTGGAGCGCCCCTACAAGATGGTGCTGCCGGTCGCGGGCGGGGAGACGTGGGAAATCACGGGAAACCTCATCGTGCGTAATTACGTCCGCACAAACCCGAAGGCCGATCTTCGCCTCGCCACGCTGACCGTGAAGTGGTCGGGTCAGGCGACTGAGGCAGAGGGCGCATAATGCTTGCTGCCTTCTATCACGAAGAGCAGCTGACGGTCGGCGACGAAACGCTGCGCTTGGTCATCAATTTCGCGGCGCTGGACGCCGTAGAGTCGCTGACCGGGCGCGCGTTCGACCGCATCCTTGCCGACTTCACCAAGAAGGATGCAGAGCCGCAGCTGAGCTTGCAGGGCAAGGTCGTATGGGGGCTGTTGCGCCAGCATCACCCCGAAATCACGCTCGATCAGGTCGCGGCACTGCTGTTCGGCCCGACCGGTGCGCGGATCGGTGCGGCGATTGCCAAACTGATGGCGGCGGCGTTCCCTGCTGCTGAACCGGCAGACCCGAAAGCGAAGGGCGCAAACCCTCGCAAGCCGCGTGGAGCATCGAATCCTTCCTGACCGCATGGTGTGAGCAGGGGCTGACGCCGGCCGAATTCTGGCAGCAGACGCCCCGCACCTATCTGGCGATCATGAAAGGCCGGGCACGCGCGGCGAAACACGAAGCCGAGCTGATGATTTCGCAGGCGTGGCATTGTGAAGCGTTCGCCCGCGCGAAAAGGCTGGAACCGCTAGGCCACTATCTGCCGAGCGATGGCGAGGAAGCGCAGCCGGTGCAGGCCGAGGTTATCCTGGACGCTATGATGACCATGCAGGCGCATGGCGTGCCGATGAACATCAACCGGCTGCATTAGCTGTGGACTGAAGCCAATTACGCCGCATCATCTAACCTTTGCAGGTAAGGGTGATTCGGTGACGTGGCTGAAAACATTTGCAACGGCGATTTTTGGAGGAAAACAGGAAACCTTGCCGGATCGGCGTAAGCTGAGCCTGACTGGTTTCTACTGGCAAGTGAGCGGCGTAACCGCATTGGCATCTAGCCGAGGGTTCTCCCAGAAAGTTGTCGGAGAGTCGTTCTACAGGGCGGAAATTGAAGAGGTCGTGGGTGGAGCGACGACCCATGGCGTCACACTTGCTATCGCCGCCGTCCTAAGTCCGGCAATCTACAAGGGCGACCCAGCAATTGACGTCCTTCTCGGGGGCAAAAAGTGCGGCTCAATACCGAAAGCGGAAGTGCCGGCGCTGCTTAACGAGTTGTATGAAGTATCTTCAAGCGGCATCGCCTCAGCCAAAGCCCGTGTTAGGGCGGGCTTCGAAGGTGGCGATTATTGCATTGAATTGAACATTAAGCGGCCACTGGCTGCGAAGATCGCCTAAGGTCGGCACCGGCTACGCCGGTTGTCGCTGCTCGGGCTACAACCGGGGAAGACGCCTATGCCGTCCGCACTAATTGGCGCGCTTCGGGTCGAACTTGGAATCGATAGCGCGCAGTTCAGCAATGGCCTGAAGCGCGCTAATCGAGACGCTTCCAGCGCATCACGCGCAATCGAGCGCTCGTTGGGCGGTATAGGCCGCGCCGTGGCCGGGTTGACGGCGGGTTTTGCTGGCATGAGGGCCGCGCAGGCGTTCCTCGCTATCTCCGACAAGGCGAAGTCGATGGAGAGCCAACTACGGCTCGCTACGGCGTCCTTTGGCAGCTTCACGAAGGCGCAGGAGGACAGCGAGCGGATTGCGAAGGAAGCGCGAGGCGGCATTGTGGAGACAACGAGCCTCTACAGCAGTTTCTTGCGCACGTCGGCAGAACTTGGGCGGACGCAGGCGCAGGCGGCAACCGCAACCGAGACGTTTAGCAAGGCGCTAAAGCTGGGCGGGGCCAGTACCGCGCAGATCAACAGCGCCACGCTCCAGATGGGGCAGGCGCTCGCATCGGCCAACGTCCAGTGGGATGAATTGGGCCAGATTTTGGAAGCGTCTCCCCGGCTTGGGAAGGTATTCACGGACTATCTGGGCAAGACGCGCGGCGAACTGAAAAAGATGGCCGAGGACGGGAAGCTCACCAATCAGATGCTTTTCGACGCCCTGAACGATTCTAAGATTACGGCCGGCATCAATCAGGAGTTTCGCCAGCTTTCCAAGACCTTTGACGAAGCGATGCAGCAGGTTGAGAACGCATCGATCGCGACGTTTGCGGCCTTCGATCGCGGAGGGCAATTTTCCAACATGCTCGCAAGCTTCATGAACGAAGCCGCGACCGGGTTTAAGGGCATGTCGGGCGACGCTGAGCAGACCGGCGTTGAAATCCGCGCAATCATGGAGGGCCTGCACGACGCTTTCGAACCGATGGTACAGGGAGCGTTGGCGGCGTTCGAAACGATCGGCCTCGATAGCCGGAGCCTCGCAAAGCAGATCGCGGACGACCTCTCCATTATCGGCAACGGCATCGACGCCATCCGCAATTTTGACAACGGGCTTGAGAACACGATCCGCAACAAGATCGGGCTTTCTGGCAACGGCGAGGGGCCGTCCGGGTTCGGCAAGCGGTTCGACAGTGGCGCGGACGCATATCGCCGCGTGGGCGCTCTACGGGCGCGCGACCGGCAGGCCGATAAGATGTTCGACAAGCTGCTAGGCGGCACGCCCCAACCCGCGCAGATTGGCGATTGGTTCCGGGGTGAAGGGGCCTTCGCTCCCCGTCGCGCTCGCTCGACTGCGGCCGGGAAGAGTGGCGGCAAAGGCAAGAGCGCGGAACAGCGCCAGCGCGAGGCGGAGCGGGCGGCGGAAAAGGCCATCCGCGATCAATACCAGCTCGACCGCGAGGCACTGGCAGGGAAGCGGGAACTTCTATCGGCACAGCGCGACCTGACGACCGACTATACCGAGCGCAACGTCTTGTCCGTTCAGATGCTCAACCTAGAACGGCAGGCACGCGAAAAGCAGATCAATCTCGACTTGGCGATGGGCGATATTTCGAAGGTCGAAGCCGATCGCCGACGCGCCTTGGAAGACCAACTGACGCTGCTGGGCAAGCAGCGCATCTGGCAAGAAGAAGAGCTTGCTCGCCTTGCGGGGATCGCGGAGGTTGAGGACGAGGCATTCTCGCTTCGCGAACGCGCGCTACAGGGCGAGGCGACACTGGCCGAAACGATGGCCGAACGCCGCGAAGTCGAAATGCGTATCCTCGACCTCGCCCGCGAACGCGAGCAGAAGGAAATCGACCGGCTGCGACTGGGATCGGTCGAGGATCAGCAGCGCGCGGACATGCGCCAATCGGCGCTGAACGGGAATTATGCTCGCGACCGGGCAACGGTGATGCAGCAGACGCGCGGGCCATGGGAATCCTTCCTTACCAGCTTGCCGGACACCGCCGCCAAGGCGAATGAGGCGCTTGAAGGCGTAGCGGCTAATGGCGTCGGTACTCTAATTGATGGGCTGTCTTCAGCTGGCTTTAAGATCAAGGAACTCGGAGCCACGTTCAAGCAGGTCTCGAAAAGCATTCTAGCCGATCTATTGCGGATCCAGCTCCAAAAAGCGTTCGTCGGTGCGATCGGCAACGCGTTGGGTGGCCTGCTGGGCGGCTTGGGCGGTGGTCTGAAGGTAGCACCGGGTAGCGAATTCGGGCTGGGCAATGACCTGAAGAGCTTCACCCCGAACCTCACAGGCTTGGCGACTGGCGGCACAATCAGCGTGTTGGGCAAGGGCGGGCTGGATACCAACCTGCTGTCGATCAACGGTATGCCGGTAGCGCGGGTCAATCGTGGCGAGCGCATCCGGGTCGATCCGAACGCGACGCCGGCCAATGACCGGCAGTTGTCGGTGATGGTCGAGAAAAGCCCGCTGTTCGACGTGACCGTTCGCGATATTGCGCAGACCCAGGCGACTGCATCGACGATTGAAGGGCAGCGGACGCAAGCCCGCCGCGCGCGCAATACGATGGGGCGGGGTGGCCGATGATCGACCTGACCACCGCCCCGATCGCCGAAAGCGTGCCGCGCCTGCTGCAATGGGGGTCGGAACTGACGCCGACCCTTGGCGGGGTGACGCAGCGGCTCGACCGGCTCGGGTCACGGCACGGGCTAGACGTGCAGATGCCGCCGATGCGGATGGCAGACGAGGGGCGGCGGTGGATTTCGCGGCTGCTGCTGGCAAAGCAAGAGGGCGGGCGCATCGCCTTTCCGCAGGTCGATTTCGAGCCGGGTCCGTGTGGGCGCCCAACGGTCAGCATTGCAACCGCATCGGGCCGCTCCATCCCGATCACGGGTGCCACAGCCTATTACACCGTGCGTGAGGGCCAGTGGCTGTCTGTCACCCATGCCGGCAGGTCATACCTTTACTGCGCCACGGCACAGGTCGTGCTGAACGGCAGCGGGGCAGGCGCTGTGCCGGTCGACGTGCTGCTGCGTTCGCCGCTGTCGGTCGGGGATGCGGTGGAGCTGTCGAAGCCGGTCATTGAGGGATGGCTGTCGGGTGACGGCTACGAATGGACGCTGGAGCGCAGCCGCACCGTGGGCTTGGGCTTTACGATTGTGGAGAGGGCATGACCGCTCTGCATCCCGCGCTCGATGCCGCGCTGGCTGGCGACCGCGCGCTGATCTTCGCTGCGCTGCGGGTGGACTTCGACGGCGATCCGGCTCTGCTGCTAGACGGATCGGGCACGGCCACTTTCTCGGTCGACGGATCGCCCGTGACGTTCATCGGCGCGCACCCGGTCTGGGGTTCGTGGGACGGCATCGACGACTATTCGGATGGTGCTGGCGATGAAGCCCCGTCCTTCGCATTCTCGCTCCTGCCCCCGGTTGGTGCTGACCCGGAAGCCATCGCGACCGACGACATGCAGGGCACCCGCGTGCGTTTCTGGATCGGGGCTATCAACCCGCAGACGGGCGCGGTGATTGGCGAACCGCTGCTGCTGTTCGACGGCGAGATTGACGTGCCGACGCCGGTCATTGCCATGCAGTCGGTGCGGGTCGACTTCGATTGCGTGGGCGGCATGGAACGCTTCTTCGAGAATGAAGAAGGGGTGCGGCTTGCCCCAGCGTTCCACAAGCGGGTCTGGCCGGGTGAGCTGGGTTTGGACTTCATCACAGGCGTTCCCGATCCGGTATATTGGGGCCAGTCGACACCGAGCGGGGTGCGCATATGAAGATGCACCAACGCCGCGACGTGACGCAGGCAACGATGGATCATTTCACGCCGAAGCCGTTCGATTGGTGCAAGGCAGCGACCTGCGTCCACATGGTCCGCCGGCATGTCGCTGCAATGGGCCATCCGGTGCCGCCGATGCCGCGCTTCCGGTCGGCTCTCACCGCCAAGGCCGCGCTGACCGAGCGGGGCTGGAGCAATCTGGCCGAGATGATGGACGCGACCTTGCCCCGGATCATGCCGGCGCAGGTCATCATGGGCGATGTGGTCGAATTGCAAAGCGAAAGCGACGTGTTCGGCGCCCTGTGCATCGCGCTCGGTGACGGCCGGGTCATGGGGTATTCCGAGGGAAACGAAGGGTTTAGCGTAATGCAGCCTTTCACCTCTCCTATCGCGGCTTGGAGGGCATAATGTCCAAGGTCGCAAAGATCGCCGCCGTCGTCATTGCCGTCGCAGCGGCCATTCCTTCGGGTGGCACATCGCTGCTGGCGGCGGGCGTGGCGGCGGCAGGGGTGGCATCGGGCGCAGCTGCGGTGGCCGTGGCAAGCGCCATTGCGATCGGGTCCAATCTGGCGGTCGGGCTGCTGTCGCCACGTACCGGCGGCACGGGTGGTGGCACGCAGACGGATTGGTCGGCCGATCCGCGCGCGCCGATCCCGATCCGCTTTGGACGCACTGGCGGCGCAGGGAACATCGTCTATCGCAAGGGCAGCGGCGAGGCGGATAAGAACCAGTACCAGACGCTGACGACGGTATTGAGCGGTGCTGGACCGATCGACGCAATCGAGGCGAGCTATGCCGACAAGAAACTACTGACCTTCACGGGTGCGGCTGCAAACGCGCCGTTCTCGGGATGGCTGTGGGAGGTTCGCCAGCTTGGCCTTTGCCCTGAACCGGCTGCGCTGAACACCGGCGTTGGCAATAAGCCGGGCTGGACCGCCGATCACAAGCTATCGAGCCTCGCGGCGGTGCAGACGACCCTACGCTACGACAGCACAGGCAAGGGCACCTTCATGACCGAGCCGGGGATGCTCTGGGTCACGCGAGGCGTGCGCTGCTACGACCCGCGACTGGACAGCACCTATCCCGGTGGCAGCGGGCCGCAGCGGTGGTTCGATCAGACGACGTGGGCCTTCAGCAAGAACCCCTACATCGTCGGGCTGACCTGGGCGATCGGGTGGAAGGCGAATAGCGTCCGCGTGGCTGGCGTCGGCATCCATATCCGTAATATCGAGGTGTCGCGGTTCGTCGAAGGCGCGAACGTCGCCGACTTCAATGGCTGGACCTGCGGCGGTGAAGTCTCGACGGGTGACGACAAGTGGCAGGTGCTGAAGTCGATCCTGCAAGCCGGCAGCGGGGAGCCGCTGAAGGATGGCGCAACGCTCTCCTGCATGGTCAACGCGCCGCGCGTGCCGATCGCAACGATCACCCGCGACGACGTTGTGGGCGAAGTTAGCGCGCCGCGCACGCAGCCGCGCCGGGATCGGGTGAATGGCATCATCCCGACCTATCGCAGCGAGGCGCATTTCTGGGAGGTCGTGCCGGGCGAGGTTGTCCGTGACGCCGCGATGCTCGCCAAAGACGGCGACGAGCGGACGAAGGAAATCGCCTACGGGCTGGTGCAGGTCGAAGGTAGCGAGGACGTGCAGCAGACGGTCGAGCTTGCCGGCTATGATCTGGAGAATGCCCGCGAAGCCGGCCCGATCACAATGCCGCTCAAGCTGCGGTGGATCGGCTTCCGCGCTGGCGACTGCGTGACGATCGACGCGGACGAGACGGGCCTGTCGGGCAAGCAGATTATCCTGCTGAAGCGGTCACTTGACCCCGCGACCGGCATGGTCCCGATGACGATGCGGACGGAGGACCCGACGAAGCACGCGCGGGTGTTCGCACGCACGGGCACGCTGCCGCCGATCGTGGTCCCGGTGCGGCCGGATATTCCCGGCGATTATAGCGAGAATCCGATCGCCGATGAACTAATGGCTGACGTGACCGAGTTGCAGGAGCAGTTCGGCGTTGCGACGGGTTGGGCCAATTACGCGCATACGGGCGGCGCGGTGACGATCGCTGCTAATACCCGCACGCAGCTTATCATCAACGCCGGCACGAAGATCGAGACGCAGAAGCCGAGCGACATTTCGGCGCTGTGGGATGGCACGGCAAGCCGCATTACGGGCCGCAATGGCGACGCGGTGGGCGCCCGTATTCGCCTGATCGCTACGCCGACCGACGCCACGGCCAGCACGCTCAAGGTCGAGTTCGACATTTCAGGAACGACGCCGGTAGCACCGGGAGTCGACCCGATCGTTGCCGCTCGCACCGAGGCTCTGATTTCCGGCGCGGCAGTCCCGCAGTTGATGACGCTTACGGAGCTACTGTTCATGGGCGCGACGTTCGCTGCGAATGGCTGCGCGGTCTGGGTCACATCGGACGGCCCGGTCACGATCACCTCGCCGTCGATCCACATTCAAGTCACGCACAGGGCGCGCTGATATGGCGATGGAATATACCGGCGAGGGCAGCATCCCAGACATTCGGGCGCGGCTGCCGAAGCGTCGCGGGCAGGTGACGTTCGGCACGAATGGAACCGCGACGATCGAATTCAATCCGCCGATTTCCTTGACCCGCGAGCCGTTCGTGCAGCTGACCCCGCGCATCGCGCCGCTTTCGGCCGAAATGGTCATCGCCAATCTGGTGGACGGCAGCTTCACCACGAACGCGCAGGGCATGTACACCAGCGTCCAGATCAAGGGCGGGCGGTTGCGGGCCAATCTGCCAACGCTGACCGTGTTGTCGCTGGGCGCGTTGCTCACAAGCGTCGTCACTGGCGTAAACGCGATCGTGACGGCTCTGACCGGCCTGACGCTGGTCAACAGCACGACGATCAGCGGCGTCAAGGTCGACTGGCAAGCATCCTAACTTTCCACTTTCGGAGAACGCTATGACGCCTGGCAATCTGCCAATGGTGCTGCGGCGCAATGCGCCCGATCCATTGGTGCTGCATCTTGAGGGACCGGACGGGCCGCTTGACCTCACCGGCTATTCGCTTCGCCTAGAGGTACGGCTTTACCCTGGCCAGCCCGGCGCACCCTATCTCTCGGCTACGACAGCAAACGGCGTGATCGTGATCACAGATGCCGCCGCCGGGTCCGTGAAAATCGACTGGCCCCAGATCGCCGACGAAATCGAAGCCCTTCCAGTAGGCAGCGAGGCTGGCAATGCCGGCGAACCTCGCGTCGATACTTTCTCATACGACCTGCTGCTGTTCGACCCCGACGGTCGCCCGCAAGCAATTCTTGAAGGCCCCGCGCCTGTTCCTTTCGGAGTGACCATCCCATGAGCGAAGTCGTAAAGGTTGTCGTTGGTGCCGAGCGCGGCCCAGTGGGGCCTGCTGGCCCGATTGGCCCCGCTGGCACTATCACCGACGCAAGCGGGTTCTTGGGCGCGCTCGCAATCGCTGCCGGCGGGGGTTCGAAGCCGCTGATTACGCGCGCCTCGGACGGCTTGGTCGTCGCAAAGATCGACGTAAATAGCGGCTTCACCGGTTATGCAGGCACGCTGACCAGCGGCGCGGGCCGCGTCACGATAGGAACGAACACCCCTACCGGTGACGACAGCGCGATTATTCTGACGCGCGCCGTCGTCGGCGACACCCATTCCCATGGCGTCCGAGACGAAGGCACGGTGGACGGGACGGTCCTGAACAACGCCTATGCATCTTTCGATGCGGTGGCGCGTGTCATCAGCGCATCTTCGACCCCGGTAAAGCTGGACCACATTCGTGGCTTCCAGGCTCGTATGCTCTATGACCGGGCGGGAGCGCTTGAAGAATACAACGGGTTTGGATCGCAGGCCAATATCCTGCAAGGATCAGTGGGCAACCTGTTCGACTTCCACGTCCAGACGCCCGCTGTTTCCGCTGGGGCCACGATCCAGAACCATTTCGGCATCCGAATCGACAAGCTCGACAAAGCGGTCACGAACGTCGGCATCTTCTGCGAGAATGACTGCTACTTTCTGGGCACCGTGCAAATCCAAGGCAATCTAACCGGCGTCGTCGGCATGGATGCATCCGCGCGTGTCAGCGGGCAGGACATCCGCGCGAAGGGCACTTTGTCTGCGGTGACGGCCAATGCGACCGTCCTGATCGGCAGCCGTGGCGCTGCCAGCTACGGCGCTGTGCAGGGATATGGCGCGCTTAGCAGCGGCGCGCAGACCACCAAAGGCCTCGCGCTCAACCCGGACGGCGGGCAGGTGCTGGTTGGCCGCAACGGCGTGCCAGTCACCGGCGAAGCATTCGAGGTTGGCGGCACGATCGGCGGCACTGCTTATCGCGTCAGCGGCACGAAGGTTGTCGGCGCGCAGGGTGCTGCCGTCGCCGATGCGACCGACGCCGCTTCCGTCATCACCCAGCTGAACGCTCTCCTGTCGCGCCTCCGCGCGCACGGGCTGATCGCCACCTAACGCGCCCCCGGTCGCACCCACCGGCAGGAGAATGAGAATGCCTGATCAAGTCCCCCCGTATCCTTCGCCGACCCCGACGCCCACTCCGACGCCGAAGCCGCCGGCCAAGCCGACCGGTAGCCCGCGCTAATGGCGTGGCTGGCAGGCTTTAGCGCCCTGAGCGTGTGTGGGCTGCTGTTGGCAGTCTATTCGCGTGACGAGGACGCGCGCCTGCTGGCCGTGGCGCTGGTGGGGCTGGCAGGTGCCGGCGGTGCGCTGTGGACGGCGGACGCTATGACGTATTTGCCGCTGATCGACTGGCTTATCGCTGTGCTCGCCTTCGTCATGTGGGATGTGCGCCGTGCTGACTGGCTTCGGGCATTCGTTGCGGTCTGCGTCGTCCGCCTTGGGACCCACATCGGCATCGCCATCTCGCCGCCGGCCTCGCTCTGGCTGTTCTATCACCTACTGAACGCGACCTTCGTGGCGCAGGTGTTCATCGTGTCAAAGCAGGGGGGCATTCGTGCTGGCAATCGGCTGTTTTTTTGGCTTCGTGGCGTTCGCGTGGCTGTACCGGCGCAGGCGTTCGTAGGTCATGGATGACATGCACCCGGTCGTCCGCCACGGCTATCTTCTCATGGCTGCGATTGCCGGGTCGGTGACGGCGCTGTCTTTCCGGCAGTGGAAGACGATGTCGACGGCCGAAATCGCGCTGACGCTGTTCGTCGGCGCGTCGTTTGCGATCTTCGTGACGCCGCTGATCGCCGAGTGGATGACGATTGGCAGCCCGCGCGGCGTGGCGGCGCTGACCTACATTACCGCGTCCGGCTCCAATGTCCTGATCCCGGTAGCAATCCGCTGGCTCAAGCGCGTGTTTCCTGTGGAAAAGGAGGCGGTCGATGACTGATCCTCTCGACCTGTTCTGCGTCGGCGGCAACATGCTGGCGCGGCTGATCCTGACATTCCTGTCAGCCGGCATCCTGCATTACTACCATGACCGCCTGATCGCTTCGCAGCGGATCGGTCTGGGCCTGCTGGGCGGGCTGTCGTTCCTGACGGTCCCTGTCGTGCTGGACGCCTACACGGCCAACGCAGGCACGCCGTTCGACGTATGGGCAGGCTTTGGCGCGTCGGTCGGCATGACAATGTTCCTGTGGGGATCCTTCGTCCGCATCCGCGCGCACTCGCGGGCCAATGAACAGCAAATCCACCACGCGCGCCACCATTTGAAGGGGAGGGGCAAGCTATGATGACGCCACACGACTTCGCGAAGGACTTCATCACCCGCTGGGAAGGCAAGCTCTCGCTCGACCCCATAGACAACGGCAATTGGACCGGCGGCAAGCAGGGCGTCGGCGCGCTGGTCGGGTCCAACTACGGCGTGACGGCCGCAGCGCTGGCGGCACATCGTAAAGTCCCGGTCGCCAC
The DNA here is from genome assembly GCF_001421585.1 of Sphingomonas sp. Leaf23. Classification (NCBI taxonomy): domain Bacteria; kingdom Pseudomonadati; phylum Pseudomonadota; class Alphaproteobacteria; order Sphingomonadales; family Sphingomonadaceae; genus Sphingomonas; species Sphingomonas sp. Leaf23. The sequence goes on from NZ_LMKR01000001.1 coordinate 541,674, forward strand.
GATCACCAAGCCGGTCATGGCCGCGCTGACGCTGGACGAAGCCGCCGACATCGCGCTGGCGCAATACTACCGCAAGCCGCGGCTCGACCTGCTGCCATGGAACCGCGTCACCGCCTCGATCTTCGACATGGGCTGGGGCACTGGACCGTCGCAGGCGATCAAGCTGCTACAGCGCATGGTCGGCACGGCTGACGACGGGATCAATGGTCCCGCGACCGCAGCCGCCTACAAAGCAATGCTCGATCGCTTCGGGGAAGCCTTCGTCTCGGCGCTGTGGTGGTCACGGCGATACGACTTCTACGATGCCATCATCAAGTCGCGGCCGGCGAACGCCAAGTATGAGCGCGGGTGGAAGAACCGCTCGGACTATTTCACGCCTGGTGGTGATGGCTGGTGGTCGAGGTTCGCGGCATGACCGGCCTCAAGCTCCCCGACGCGCGTGGGTGGATCGGCATCGGCGTGTTCCTGCTGACAGTGATGGTTTTCGCCATGACCGCCGCCGTGCCGGCCCTGCGCGACAATGAGTATTTCAAGACGCTCGGCACGCTGGTTGTCGGTGCCTTCATCAAGGACGTCGTGTCGTGGGCCTATGCCGCGACCAAGGGCGGCGGCGAGCTGGCCGAGCAGAACGCGACGATCGTCCGCAAGCAGGCGGAAAGCAGCCCGCCAATCACAGGGGAATGACCATGAAAATCAACGTCGGCAAGATCGCCAAGGCCGTAGCCACGAAGGCGAAAGAGAACCCCGAAACGGCGCTGGCGATCGCGAGCCTGCTGGCACCGGGCCTGTTCCGCAAGCTGGCGCCCAAGGTCGTGCCGATCATTGTGGCGGTGGCTGGGAAGAAGTAGGGCGGCGGCGCTTTGGCATCATCGCCTTGGTTCAGCCGCCACCTGCACCAACTAGCTAATACCGTACCGCCCTGTGCTGCGGAGCGCCCCTCCTTCCGAAGGAGTAGGCCAAACCGCAGCCCACAACTCTACACGACTCGCGCGTTTCCGCAAGTTCCGCTTTGTCAACGGGGCGGGGTGTGGTAATTATTCAAGGCTGCGGCGGCGTGGATGGACACGGGGCCGACGAGTGACCAGCAGTTCGCGCCGCTACGTCCTGCTCGACAGGCTCCGGGGAAGCGGGACAGCGTTGCAGCCGGTTTCGAGTCCGGCCCGCAGCTACCCCAACATCCACCTCAGCCGCGCCTCGGAGGTCGACAAAGGCCGCATGACCCCGTGCAGGTAGGAGAAGCTATTCCAGCCCTTGCATCCTTCGGTCAGTCGACACCGACAGCGGCGATTGCATAGCGAATAGTCCGGCCCGACCTTGGCAAGCAGCGCGACCAGATCGACCCGCTGACACACCCGGCACCTGTCGCACCACACCTGCACGACGCACCCGCTTTCGACCATTGCGCCGACCGTCTCGGCCCAGCGTGGAAAGTCCCATGGCCGTGGTGTTCGCCGCATCCCCATGGGGAACGGGTGGAGAACGAAATCCTACAAGTCGAGTCATTATCGGCAAGCGGTATTGCTGCTAGCCGAACAGCCACCCGCTAGCAGCAACCACCACCGCCAGCCCGACCAGCGCGAGCGCCACTCCGGCCCAGAACTGGCGGCTTAGGAGGACCGGCTTCACTTCGCGGCCTTCACCTCGACCACACCTGCCCCACGCTTTGCCGCCTCGATCACCATCCGCACGTCGGCGATCGTCAGCGGCATGTCGCCGTCGATCTGGTCGCCTTCGGGGTAGGTGTCGGCGAAGTCCTGTAGCCGCGCGATGGCGGTGTTCAGGGCAATTTGGTCGTGGGGGTCGGTCATGGACATTCCTACTGCACGATGGGCCAGCCTGTGGTTCCTTCGACACGATATAGCAGGCTATCCACGCCTGCTACCGTCATGCCAATAGCGCGTGCCGCTTCCGCCTTTGTATGACCGGCTGCAGAATGCTGTCGTAGCTGTTCAAGACGCAGACGGGCACGAGCAGCGTTGGTCGCTCGCGATTTGCGCTGACCGGGAGTCATGCCCCCTCCACCTTCGCGGGCGGGGATTGCAGGGCGAGGATGGCGTCGGCTTTGTCCAGAGATAGCCGAACCACAGCGTCGGCATTGTACTGCCAATGAGCCATCTGACGGCGAATGTAGCCTTCACGTTCCTGCCATTTTTCAGGTGCGATGATCCGCGCAATCGCTTCCCGGCTTTGCTCCCCCACCGCTGCGGGCGGGCGGGCGAGGGCGGCGGCGACTAGCAACTCGACGGTCGCAAAATCGAGTTCGATCCGATCACCGCCACGCGCACGAGCCTTGCCGATCCACCCTTGGATACGGCTTGGCAGGTCGCCGAGTTTCGTGCGCTCAACTGGCGCAGACGATGCCAGCAGCGCATTATGGGATGCCTCCCCATGCCACGCTGGAACCCCATCCCCGGCAGGCGTGATCGGTTTGCCGCCGTCGGCAAAGGCAGGCGCGGAGGCGAGGGCGGCAAGGCGGTCAGCGACTTCGGTCATAAGCGCCGACGCGCGCTCGTAAGTGTTTACCATAACACGCTGTTGCGGTGTCATAGGGATCGCTTCCATGGTTCGCGTGTCCACCCGGTTGCGATGCCCGTTCGCAGCATCGGTCATCAAGAAAGCCTCACCGCGTAGTCGTCCGGCGAGGTGTTGCAATGTTCCCGGTTCAGGCACCGTCACCGGCGCGTCGTTCGTGGGGGGCATGCGGGGGTCGGTCATGGCATTTTCTCGATTTGGGAGTTGCGGTCATCGAACCCGCGATCGTAAGCCGCTCGCAGCTTCGGATTGGCGTAGCGATTGTCGGGATGATGGGATCGGTCGCGGCGGCCATGGCCACTGTCGTATGCGACCTGCTCCGTGTAATTTGCGCCAGGCCAATGAACGATTTGCGCATTGCCCGCTTCATTTTCCTCGCTCACTTCGCATTCTCCTGTTTCAGGTGCTGGGCGACGCGGATCGATTGGGTGAATGTGCCCCATCGCCTGCCGTCGCGGATCATGCGGACCGTATCCTTGCCGACGCCGTACTCTCTGCCGACGCGGGTAGGAGACTCACCGTTCAGAGCGCGCCAGCAGATCGTCCGCGCTTGCGTCTCGGTCAGCTTTGAACTGTTCGCTCGCGAGCCGACTGCGTGGGTGCCATGAATGTGCTTGTCTCGCATATTCGCGAGACGGGTCTTCCAAGCGAGGTTCTCGGCCCGGTTGTCTGTCCGGATGCCGTTGACGTGCGACGCCTCCAACTCTCCATCTGGTTCGCCATGGAATGCGCGGCAGACCAAGCGGTGCGTTTCGCGCGTAACGCTTTTGCCATCCTTGTTCAGCGCGACCACTGGCCTGCCGTTCCGGTTCAGGTGTTGAATCATTACCCGCGCCGGCACGGTAACAACTTGGCGGCGACCGCGAACGGTACGGGTGAACGTCCGGGCAAACGAGTAGACCAATCCCTGATCGCAAACCGCGTAATAGCCTTCGTATCCGGGTATCCACCGCTGGTTTGGATCCAGCTTCGCCGCGACCTCTGCGTCAGTCTGCATGGGGAAGGTCACAGCGCACCTCGGATCAGCAAGCCGATGCCTGACCAGAAAGCGCCGAACATGACGACCGCGAACAGCTTGTGCCAGTCGAGTTCCAGCCACGCGGCCCGCAGCCGCCTCACAAGATCGTCCGTCATGGGCGGGGGTCCTTTGCGTAGTCGGTTATGTCGTGGGCGGCGATGATGTCGAGTTTGCCTGTCGGCTGCTTTCCCATCGCGGTCTTCACGAATGCGCCGCGCGCCTCGTCCTCGCTATGGTACCAGCCCACATGGCTCTCGATGTAATTGGCCTGCTGGCCGGCTGACTGCACGAAGACGACCGTCGTGCCCATGAATAGCCGCACCCCGCTCACCCCCGTTCTCCGAGGGCTTGGAGGGCGGCGGCTACAGCTTCGATTTCGGTGGCGTGCATATCCGAGCCGTTCGACCGGAGGATCCGAGCGCTATCCAGCAGCCAATAGGTAGCAAGACCGGGCAGCTCCACCCGCTCCACGTCCGCATCCCGGCCTTCGATCGGCGGGGTGGGGGTGGCGCGCGTGTTCCAGGCGCAGGTTGCTAGTCGAGAATTGTCCTCTCGCCCGAAACCGTCGTCGCAATTAGGACCTTGGCAACCGCACTTAACGCACGACACCTCCGCGTCCTCAAATACCTGCTTGCCGATATCAAGCCGAGCCGCGCCCCCGCAAAAGGGGCAAGTCTTCAGCAGCTCGCCCGCAGGCGCACCCCCGCTCATGCCGAGGGGCCTGATAGGCGGGTGTTCCACGCGGCGATGGCGTCGCGGCGATGAGAGAAGTCGTTGAACGGTGCCGGGTCGCCAATAATGCACTGATCGTTCTGGCACTGGACCGTCGAACTGGTGCTGCTCACCAACTTCGCCTCGCTACCGCAGAACGGGCAGGGCAGAAGCTTGCAGGTGCAATGCTCCGGGCCGTCCTCATACAGCAGGCCGCAGTCGGGATCGTGCGCATTCTCGCTCATGCTGCGGCTCCTTCGGTGAGGGGGGCCAGCGTTGTGAACTGCATCACGGCGTTGATCTGGTGGACCAGCGGATGCGCATGGGTCATTTCAAGCGTCAGGTCCTGCCAGCGGTCATCGCCTCGCGCCTGCTGTAGCAACTGCGCCGCCAGTGGGTCGTAGGTAGTGGCGCTGAATTGATCGACCCGGATCAGCCGCAGGACATATTCATCCTCGTCCAGCATCCACGCCAAGTCAGCGATGCGCTTGAATTTGTCGTTCTCGATTTCATTGCAGACGACCGCTTCGAAGATCGTCACGACCTTCCGGCCTAGGTCGACCATGTAGGCGTCTGGGATGATGCCGAGATGCCGGAACCAGTCGCTTGTGATCTCGCTTTGCAAGGTCGACGTGTCCGGCAGTTTGCGCAGCGCGTCTTTGAACCCGCGGGTCTTTGCGGTCGGGTTCGCCTCCAGAATGCCGGCAATCAGGGCGTGGTGCGGGCTGGACAATTTCTGGCCAGCAAATGCCGTTTCGTTCACCATTGAATCACTCTCCGTTCTGGCATCGGAATGCCGGTTACAGAGCGTTTGGAATGGCTTACGGCCCTTCACACGGGTGGGGTCACAGGTTCAATCCCTGTCGCGCCCACCAGATCAACGGCCGCCCGGCACTTCGACCTCTGTAAAGAGGCGCTGTGCCGGGCGGCCGTTTCTGATTCCGGACGTGGCGTGCCGTTTTGGCAAGTGTCATAAATCAGAAACCATAACGTCTTCGAAACTTCATCGAAATCGCACGTTCCCGTCATCCAGCGCGCCTAACGCGGCGGCTGTGGATCGACCGCAGGGGGAGCCTTGGTCGATCGCCGGGTCACAGCGCCCGCACAATGACAACCAGGTTTCGGGAGTTCTTCGGTGATGGCCAGCAGCAAGCGCATCGGCTTTATTCTCATGGCATCGACGGCCTGTGCCGCGCTGGCCGGGTGCAGCGGCGCCGATGGCGTCGCGTCGCCGGGCGCCGGCACCATCAACGTGACCATCCCCGCACCGGCCCCCACGCCGACCCCGACCGCCTCGGCCACGCCGAGCGCGATCACCGCTGCGCAGTTCGCGACCTCGACGACGGTCAACGGCATCTCGATCACCGCCGACGAACAGCTCGCGATCGTCAATGCGGGCACCAACAACAACGTCAACGGCGTCGGTTCGACGATGAACGGCGTCTATCCGGTCGGCAGCGCCTCGCTCGCCACCGCGACCGATCCGTCGACGATCAACAGCTTCTTCACCAGCACCAACTATGTCGGTGCGCTGAATGGCCCGACCGACACCGCGTTCCAGGGCTGGACCTGCAACTCGACCTCGGCCGAATTCGGCGGCTCGGGCGCGCGCTGCACCGCGGTTCCGTCGATCGGCACCTATGCCGCCGCGACCTCGGTCTGCCCGACCGGCACGACCGATGACGGCACCAACAGCTCGTCGAGCCCGTCGATCCGTTACTGCCGCCTGCCGCAGAACATCACGACCGACCTGTCGCTGCCGAAGATCGCGGGCGTCGTCTATCGCCTGCGCGGCCAGACCGAAGTCGGCACCGACCTCGGCACCACGGGCGGCACCGGCGCGACGCTGACGATCGCTGCCGGCGTCGTGATCGCCGCCGACTCGACCGAAGCGACCAACGACCTGCTGCTCATCAATCGCGGATCGAAGATTTCGGCGATCGGCACGCGCGATGCCCCGATCATCTTCACGTCGCAGCAGAACACCGTCAGCAACGGTGTGTCGGACGCGAGTCAGGGCCAGTGGGGCGGCATCATCCTGCTCGGCCGCGCGCCGACCGCCGTCTGCGCCACCGGCACCGGCCCGAACGTCGCTGCGGGCACGTCGACGACCTGCCAGCAGGCGATCGAAGGCGTGACCGGTCGCTTCTACGGCGGCCCGAATGCCGCCGACAGCTCGGGCCAGATGTCCTACGTCCAGATCCGCTATTCGGGCATCGCGATCAGCGACGGCAACGAACTGCAGGGCCTGACGCTAGGCGGCACCGGTTCGGGCACCGTGCTGGACCACATCCAGAGCCACAACTCGGCCGACGACGGCATCGAAATCTTCGGTGGCACCACCAACCTGAAGTATATCGCGATCACCGGCGCGGACGATGACGGCTTCGATATCGACAACGGCTATCGCGGCTTCATGCAGTTCATGATCGCGGCACAGCGCGTGCTGGGCGCGACCGCCGACTCGTTCTCGACCGAGATCGACTCGAACAACGCGGAAGACCTGCTGCCGCGTACCTACAGCACCTATGCGAACTTCACCTTCGTCCAGACCGCACTCGCCCCGGCGGCGATCCGTCAGCGTGGCGGGTCGGACATGCGCTACGTCAACGGCGTCGTGAAGTCGGTGTCGGGCGTCCCCTGCCTCAACCTGATCGCCGGTGAAACCAGCGCGTCGGATCGCTCGACGATCCGCGCGGCCGACAGCAGCAAGCAGGACGTCGGCCCGCCGGTGTTCAACTCGATCTACTTCGCCTGCAACGGCCGCTGATCCGACCCGTCGCTCTCCAGCGATGACACGCCGATGCCGGGGCGGGCCGATACGCCCGTCCCGGCATTCGCTCTTTACGACTTGAACAGGTGGACCCCCGGTCATGCAGCACCGCCGCGCCTATGCAACGCTCCTTCTCCTAACCTCGCAACTGGTCGCGCCGGCCGTGCTGGCACAGACCGCGCCTGCGCCGACGACCGCGACCCCGCCGGTCGTACAGACCGGTACGCAGCCCGACACGGCCACCGCGCCGCAGGACGGCACGACGACCGACGCCCCGGCCGAAGTCTCCTCGCCCGGTTTCGATGAATCGGCGGCGGAGGAAATCGTCGTCGTCGGCCGCAACATCCCGAACGTCGTGCGCGCCACGCCGCAGATCGTGTCGGTGTTGTCGGAGGCCGACATCGCCCGCACCGGTGATGGCGATATTGCCGGCGCGCTGACCCGCGTCACCGGCCTGTCGGTCGTCGGCGGCGGCTTCGTGTATGTCCGTGGCCTTGGTGATCGCTATTCTTCGTCGCTGCTCAACGGATCGCCGCTGCCCAGCCCCGAACCGCTGCGCCGTTCGGTGCCGCTCGACATCTTCCCGACGGCGATCGTCGGATCGGCGCTGGTGCAGAAGACCTATTCGGTCAACTTCCCCGGCGAATTCGGCGGCGGCGTCATCAACCTGACGTCGAAGGCGATCCCGAAGAAGAACTTCCTGTCGATCGGTGGATCGATCGCCGCCGATACGGCGACGACCAGCGAGCTCGGTTATGTCTATGCCGGCGGCAAGGCCGACTGGCTGGGGTATGACGACGGCACGCGCGGCGTTCCCGCCTTCATCCGCAATGCGGAAAACGGCTCGGGCATCTTCAATGCGCAGCAGGTCGCACAGCTGAACAACGCGCGCACCACGCTGTTGCAGGTCAATAACCAGCTGCCCGCCAACCTGTCGGGTGAGATTGCCGGCGGGTCGGTGTTCGATATCGGCAGCGACCGGCTGGGCGTCATCGCCTCGCTCGGCCTGTCGAACACGTTCCGCACCCGCGACGCGATCCAGCAGGACAGCGTCAGCGAAAACGGCACCGTCCGGAACGACTTCCGCACCGTGCTGACCGATAATCGCATCGTCGCGAACGCGCTGGTCGGCCTCGGCTATGAGTTCAACGACAACACGCTACGCTGGACCAACGTCTATATCCACGACACGCTGAAGCAGGGCCGCCTCGCAGGCTCGGAGGCGTACAACAACTTCAGCGGCCTGCGCCTGCAGCAGAACACCAACTGGTTCGAACGCCAGCTGCTCGAGACGCAGCTCGTCGGCGAATTCAAGCTGACCGACGCGCTGAAGTTCGACGCGCGTGGTGCCTATGCCAATTCGAAGCGCAATGCGCCGTACGAGCGGCAGTTCGACTATCTCTGTTCGAACCGCACCACCAACGGCTATCCGATCACCAGCGATGGTGCGCCGTTCTCGCGCGGGTTCAACTGCAACGGCGCGTATCAGGTGACGCAGCGCTTCTCGCCGTTCGCCAGCGTGGTGTTTAGCGAACTGAACGAGAACCTCTACACCGGTCAGGCCGATCTGGCATACAAGCTGCCGACCGATCGGCCGATCACGCTTTCGACCGGCTATTTCTATTCGAACACCGATCGCAATTCGCGCCGGCTTCAGTTCAACTACCAGACCAGCGATGGCGCGGGCACGGCCCCTGGTTTCCCCAACAACCTGCTCCGGCCCGATTACCTGCTGTCGCCGGATTCGCTGTTCAACGCCTGTCCGCAGCGTGGGACCGGAGCCTGCACCATCCAGCTGCAGTTCAACACGCAGAACGGCGCCTACGCCTATGATGCCGGCCTCGAAATCCATGCCGGCTATGCCCAGGCGGAAGCGGAGGTCAGCGACGGGCTGCGCGCGGTTGCCGGTGTGCGGTATGAAACGGCGCGTGAGATCGTGACGCCGATCGGCAACCCGTCGACGATCCTGAAGAACGGGTATTGGCTGCCGGCGGGGACCCTGACGTGGAATTTCGCGTCGGACATGCAGGCCCGACTGAGCGGGGCGAAGACGATCTCGCGGCCGCAGTTCCGCGAACTCGCCCCGCAGCAGTTCCGCGATCCCGACTCCGACCGCCTGTTCTTCGGTAACCCGAACCTGCGCGATTCGGAGCTTTGGAACCTCGAAGCACGCTATGAATGGTTCTTCGGTCGCGACCAGCGCGTGACGGCGGCGGGCTTCTACAAGCGGATCGATCGTCCGATCGAACAGGCCGGCTTCTATCCCAGCCCCGACGCCACGCTGCAGACCGGCTTCACCTATCTGCCCAAGGCAACCTTGTGGGGCGCCGAGGTCGAAGCGCAGAAGTACATTCCGCTCGAAAGCCTCGGCAATTTCTTCGCGACGCGGCGCCTGCTGCTGCTGGCGAACTACACGTACACCCAGTCGCAGATCACTGCGGATGGAAGCTGCGTGCCCAATCCGGCAGCGGCGCTGGGCTCGCCCGGTATCGGCGGCTGCGCGGCGGGCTTCGGCCGCGCCAACCTGCTGTTCCGCGACGGCGCACCGCTGACCGGCCAGTCGGACCATCTGGTGAACGTGCAGGTCGGGCTGGAGGACACGGCCAACCTTTCGCAGATTACCCTGCTGTTCAACTATGCCAGCGACCGCGTGACCAACCGTGGCCCGTCGAACCTGTCGGGGCAGGGGTTCCAGCCCGATATCGTCGAGCGTCCGGGCATCCGCCTCGACCTCGTGGCGCGGCAGGGTTTCGAAGTCGCTGGTGCGAACCTCGAAGTGAAGGCGGAAGCGCGCAACCTGACCGGGACGCGCTATTCGGAAAGCCAGAATTTCGGTGGCAATCCGGTGTATATCAATCGCTACGACCTTGGTCGGATGTTCTCGCTGGGTATCACCGCCCAGTTTTGATCCGGTTCGAGAAGCAACAGGACGGGCCGTCGGCAGCGATGCCGGCGACCCGTTTGCGTTCAGCCCCAGGGACGCTCGCGAAACCACTTGGTCAGGACATATTTCGTCCCCTCGCGCACCTTCATGCCATGATGTAGCGTCGTAGGGTTGGGCGTGCCATCGGCGCGCAGGTTGTTCCACGCCAGCAGCTTGCCAGCTTCGGGCTGGACGATCTTGTCGATCGCCTTGAACCGGGTGGCACCGCCAGCGCCCGGTTCGTTCAGGTACAGCATGACCGTCCACGTTCGGTTGCCGGCGACCGAGCAGTATTTCGCAAAGTCGCCACCCTGCGGGTCGAAATAGTCGGTATGCGCCTTGAACTCCTGCCCCACGGCATAGCGTTGCCCCTGGAGCGGTTCGCCATGCGCCGGGTCAAGGCCACAGAAATCGAAGATCAGCGCTTCTGTCGCCGCCACCACCGGATCGCTCGAATCGAGGTCGCAGGTTTCGCTGGTGCGAAAGGTGGGATCACCATTGGCATCGGCGATGGTCGACGGCCGCCGCTTCGCATCGATCCGTTCGATCAGCGCGGTGCACAGGTCGGCGGGGATCAGCGCGCGGCGGATGAACAGCGACAGTTTCGCGCTCGGCACGCGCTGCACGCCCGGCTGGGCCAGGATGTGGGCGACGACCGGTTCGGACGGGTGGCCGGAACCCAAATTCGGCCGGGCGGGGGCAGGGGGCGTTTGCATGAAGAATTTCCTGCCAGAACGATTATCGTTACGCCACTGCTTGACCGATGCGTGAGGCACCGCTAAGCGCGCCACTCCACGGCGACCGTAGTTCAATTGGTTAGAGCGCCGGCTTGTGATGCCGGAAGTTGCGGGTTCAAGTCCCGTCGGTCGCCCCATCCTTTACAGCGCTGGAGCCGCCGCCGTGCAGACCGATTGGGGTTATCCCGACTTCGACGATCACGAGGGCATCCACCTCTTTTCCGATCATCAGACCGGCCTGCGCTGCGTCATCGCGGTCCATTCGACCGCGCTGGGTCCGGCGGCGGGCGGTGTCCGCTTCTGGCGTTACGCCAATAGCGACGCGGCGGTCACCGACGCGCTGCGCCTGTCGCGCGGCATGAGTTTCAAGAACGCGATGGCCGGGTTGCAGATGGGCGGCGGCAAGGGCGTGGTGCTGGCGCCCGAGGGTGGTGCCAAGACGCCCGAACTGCTCGCCGCATTCGGTCGCGCGGTCGAATCGCTTGGCGGTCGCTATGTCACCGCCGAGGACGTCGGCATGTCGGAAGCCGACATGATCACAATCTCCGGTTCGACCAAGTACGTGTCGGGCCTTCCGGTCGCGGCAGGCAATGCCGGTGGCGATCCGGGCCCGTTCACCGCGATGGGCGTCTATCTGGGCGTCCGCGCGGCGGCCAAGCGGGCGCTGGGCAGCGACGACATGCGCGGCGTGCGCGTTGCGGTGCAGGGTGTCGGTTCGGTCGGCGGCGGCCTCGCCCGCCTGCTGGCGAAGGACGGTGCCATCCTGACGCTGGCCGACGTAAACGAAGCCCGTGCCGAAGCGTTGGCATGCGAACTTGGCGCGACGACCGCCGATCCGGCCTCGGTTTTGACGCTGGAGGCCGATATCGTCAGCCCCAATGCGCTGGGCGCGGTGCTGGACGAGGCGACGATCGCGGCGCTTCGGTGCAAGGCGGTGGCCGGCGGCGCCAACAACCAGCTGGCGACGGCGGCCGAGGGCAAGCGCCTGCAGGATCGCGGCATCCTCTACGCCCCCGATTACGTCATCAACGCCGGCGGCATCATCAACGTGGCGCTTGAATATCTCGGCCAGGGTGACCGCGCCGAAGTGGAATCGCGGATCGCGCGCATTCCCGACCGGCTGGTGCAGGTTTGGGACGAGAGCGATGCGAGCGGCAAGCCGCATTCCGACGTTGCCGATGCCATTGCCCGCCGCCTGATCGGTCGCGGCTGATCCTGCTGCCGGTCGGGCGTCAGCGCTCGACCGGTGCCATGACCTCGATGATCCCGGCGGCGATCTTCGCCATCACCGGCGTCTTGGCCAGCACCTCCCCATCGATCGAGATCGGCAGCGGCGGGTTGGTCTCGATCCGCAGTGCCTGCCCGTGGAAGGTGATGGTGTCGACCCGGCGGGAATCGAGTCGGAAGAAGCCGGCCGTCCAATTGCGCACCAGGCTGCGCTTGCCCTTGCCCGCCACGACCTGAACGATGATTTCCCCGCTGTCGAGCCGCGCCTCCTCGACCAGTTCGGTGCCGCCGTGGAAGCGGCCGTTCGAGATGCGCACTTCGGTCGCCATCATCCGCTTGGCGGTATCGCCCTGTCCGACGACCAGCTCGAACGGATGGAATTTCGCGAATTGCAGCGTCGCCCACGCCAGATAACCGACCCGTCCGAACAGCCGCTTGATGCCATGCGGGACAGTCTTGGCGATCTGCGGCGAGAGGCCGATCGCGGCACAGTTCGCAAAATAATCGCCGTCGATCATGCCCAGGTCGATGCGACGTGGCTCGCCGGTCTTCAACACCTCGATCGCGCCGGGAATGTCGAGCGGGATGCCGAGTGTCCGGCAGAAGCTGTTCGCGGTGCCGAGCGGCAGGACGCCCAGGATCACGTCATGCCCCAGCAGATAGTCGACGAGGCTGCTGATCGTCCCGTCGCCACCGCCCAGGATCACCATGTCGGGCTTGGCCGCCAGCGCGCGCTTCAGCGTCAGGACCAGCTGATCGGGGTCTTCGACGGCATGCGCGTCGACCTCGAACGCGGCGCCCTTCAGCGCGCTGCAGGCCTGCGCGAACTGGTTCTGCCCGCTACGCGACCGGGCGTTGACGATCATGGCGGCAGTGCGGATGCGGTTCATGGCGTCGGTAACGCCCCGTAACGAAATTCGACGCAAGTCACTTTCGGTTGATCGGTCGAACCGCATGGCCCACAAGTCGCGCCATGTCCGCTGCTTATCCCGCGCTGCGCCTGCGCCGTACCCGTGCCACCGGCTGGAGCCGCCGGCTCTATGCCGAAACCATCCTGACCCCGGCCGATCTGATCTGGCCGCTGTTCGTGACGGAAGGCGAAGGCGAGCCGGTGAAGGCGTTGCCGGGCGTGTCGCGCTGGAGCTTGGCCGGCATCGTCGACCGCGCGCGCGAGGCCCGTGACCTGGGCATTCCGGTGATTGCATTGTTCCCCAACACCCCGCGCGATTTGCGCAGCGACGATGGCGCGGAAGCGTTCAATCCCGGCAATCTGATGTGCCGCGCGATCCGCGCGATCAAGGATGCGGTGCCGGAGGTCGGCGTGCTGACCGACGTCGCGCTCGACCCCTATACGTCGCACGGGCATGACGGGATCGTCGACGCATCGGGCTATGTCCTGAACGACGTGACGTCGGAGGCGCTGGTGCGGCAGGCGCTGGTGCAGGCAGAGGCGGGCAGTGATATCGTCGCCCCGTCCGACATGATGGACGGCCGGGTCGCGGCGATCCGCGACGCGCTGGAAACCGGCGGTCACCATAATGTGCAGATCATGGCCTATGCCGCCAAATATGCCAGCGCCTTTTACGGCCCGTTCCGCGACGCGGTTGGCACGCACGGGCTGCTGAAGGGCGACAAGAAGACCTATCAGATGGACCCGGCGAACAGCGAGGAAGCGTTGCGCGAAGTCGCACTCGACCTCGCCGAAGGTGCCGACAGCGTGATGATAAAGCCCGGCCTGCCCTATCTCGACATCATCACGCGGGTGAAAGCGGCGTTCGAGGTGCCGGTCTTCGCCTATCAGGTGTCGGGCGAATATGCGCTGATCGAGGCGGGCGTGGCGGCTGGCGTGGCGGATCGCGACGCGATGGTGCTGGAAACGCTGCTGGCGTTCAAGCGCGCGGGCTGTTCGGGGGTGCTGACCTATCACGCCGCCCACGCCGCGCGGTTGCTGGGCGCATGATCGATACCGAGCGGCTGGTCCTTCGCCCCTACGAGGTACGCGATCGTCCGGCGATCCTGTCGCATGTCGCCGATGCGGAGGTCATGCGGTTTCTGGTCGCACTGCCGACCGAAGCGGATGTCGACGCCGCGATCGCCCGGCAGAACGGGTATCAGCGCGATCACGGCTATTGTTTCTGGAGCGTCGAGGAGCGGACGAGCGGTGCGTTCGTCGGCGTGTGCGGGCTGAAGCCCGGCGCGCTTGGCACCCCGGTCGAAGGGGCGGTCGAAATCGGCTGGCGGTTCGGGCGTGACCATTGGGGATGCGGTTTCGCGCGCGAAGCGGCGGCGGCAACGCTGGACTGGGGGTTCGCCAACCTGCCGGTCGATCGGATCGGTGCGATCACCATTCTGCCCAACACCCGCAGCTGGGGGCTGATGGAGCGGATCGGCATGCTCCGCGATCACGCCGCCGATTTCGATCATCCGATCCTGCCCGACGACAGCCCGTTCAAACGCCACATCACCTATTGGAAAACACGTTCGTGACGACGCCCGACCGGACTGCCGGCTGGCCGATCCGCTGGATCTTCATCACCACGATCCTGGCCGGATCGTTCCTGCTGTTCCTTGTCCAGCCGATGGTGGCGCGCATGGCGCTGCCGCAGCTGGGCGGGGCGCCGGCGGTGTGGAACTCGGCGATGCTCGTCTATCAGGCGCTGCTGCTCGGTGGCTATGCGTACGCCCATCTGCTGGGCAAGCTGATGCCGAAGGCGCAGGCGGCGGTCCATATCCTGCTGCTGCTCTGTGCGGCGGTGTGGCTGCCGATCGGGGTCAATACGACGCCGACGCCCGCCGCGATCGATCCGGCGCTGTGGACGCCGTGGTTGCTCGCCGCATCGATCGGGCCGCTGTTCTTCGCCGTGTCGGCACATGCGCCGCTGCTCCAGCGCTGGTTCGCCTTCGTCTGTCCGGGGCGCGACCCCTACGCGCTCTATGCCGCATCGAATGTCGGCAGCTTTGCCGGCCTGCTCGCCTATCCGCTGCTCGTTGAACCGCTCCTGCCGCTGCGGGTGCAAAGCTGGGGGTGGAGCATCGGTTATGCGCTGCTGTTCCTGCTGGTGATCGGCTGCGGCTGGCTGCTCCCGCATCGCCGGGAACAGGCGGTTCCGCTGGAAAAGGGCGATGCGCCGGGTAGACGCCGCGTCCTGCACTGGATCGTGCTGGCGCTGGTGCCGTCGGGGCTGATGCTGGCGACGTCGACCTTCCTGACGACGGATATCGTCGCCGTGCCGCTGCTCTGGGTATTGCCGCTGGGGCTGTATCTATTGAGCTTCACCGTGGCGTTTGCGGCGCGGCGTGGCCTGGCCGATGCGATCACCCGCTATGCGCCGATCACGATCCTTGTCTTTGGCGGCATGATGATCGGCGGCAATCATGCATTTCCGCTGCTGAGCGCGCTGGCCGCGCTCCTGTTGCTGTTTGCGGTGTCGGTGACGCTCCATGCGCACATGTACGCGTTGCGGCCGGCGCCGGGGCGATTGACGGGCTTCTATCTTGCGATGTCGGTCGGCGGGGCGTTGGGCGGGGCATTTGCCGGGCTGGTCGCGCCGGTGCTGTTCGACTGGACCTATGAATATCCGCTGCTGATCCTGGCGGCGGGCATGCTGGCGCCGCTTCCGTTCCTGTTGCCGGCGACCCGGCAATTATGGGTCGCGGGCGGCGTGAAGCTGCGCGTGGCGACGATCCTCGTCATCGGTGCGCTGGTCGCAGTCGCGATGGCCAACCCCGGTGGCATGTTGGGGGCCAAGCCCGACGCCGCCGCCTTCTTTGCAATCGTCGCGGTCGGGCTGTTCGCGATCGGTGCGCGTGCGCCGTTCGTCTTTGCGCTGGCGTCGGCGCTGTTCGTATTTGGCGGCTATCGCGCGATCAGCCTGTCGCTGGAGCCGGGCGCCCGGACGCGAAGCTACTTTGGGGTCTACACGATCATGCGGGGGCAGGGCGTCAACGAACTGCAGCACGGCACGACGCTGCACGGCATTCAACTGACCGGCACGCCCGCGCGCGAGCGTACGCCCACGACCTATTACGTCCCGAACTCCGGCGTGGGGGAGGCATTGCGCGCCGCGCCTTCGCTTTATGGTCGTTCGGCACGGATCGGGATCGTCGGTCTGGGGACAGGGACGCTCGCCTGCTATGCCCGACCGGGACAGCATTGGCGCTTTTACGAGATCGATCCGGTCGTGGTACGGATCGCGCGCGATTCGGGTGCCTTCACCTTCCTGCGCCGCTGTGCCCCCGATGCGCAGATCGCGGTCGGCGATGCCCGGCTCACGTTGTCGGAGGAGCCGGCGGGCAGTCTCGACCTGCTCGCGCTCGACGCCTTTTCCTCGGACGCGGTGCCGATGCACCTGATGACGCGTGAGGCGTTCGACACCTATGGCCGGGTGCTCGGGCGGCGCGGGCTGCTGCTGGTGCATGTCTCGAACCGCTATCTGGACCTGGGACCGGTCGTGGCGCGGACGGCGGTGGGGTGGACCGGGGCGCAGCTTGCTTATCAATCGAAGTCTACGGACCCGAACGACACCGGTTCGCTGTGGATCGCGCTGACGCGCGACCCGGCGGTGTTGAGTGCGTTGCTGGCATCGGGCGGGCAGTGGGAATCGCTGCCCGCGACCGACGCCGCACCATGGACCGACGATTATGCGTCGATCCTCCCGGTGCTGCGCGCGCTGCGCTAAAGTCTCAGCGGAGTCGTTTGGTCAGGGTCGCGATCGTCTTGCGCTGGGCGGTGGCGTCAGCGTTCGCCTTGGCCAGTGCAGCGTCGAGCGCGGGGTAGGGCGGGGCACCTGCCGCCGCGCGATCGACCGCCAGCCGTTCCAGCTCGGCCAAGGGCACGTCGATCGCGGTTCGGGCGACGTCGAGTTCGGCCAGCGCCACCTGCGCGCCCAGCCAGCGTTCGCTACCCTCCGCACTGCCCGTGGCAGCACCGACCGTCTTGCCGACGCGCGTGGCCGCCGTGTCGAACGATGCCTTCGCGGCCGTGGCCTCGCGCGCCAGCGTCGCGATCTTCGCGTCGAGCGCCGCGTCGGGGGTTGCCACCGGGACCGGGCGCACCGGTTCGGCCAGGCTGATCTTTTCGATCGGTCGCGGCAGCAACGAGGGATAATCCCCCGCCGGCGCGGCGCAGGCCGACAGCAGGGCGGCGGACAGGACGAACGGGAATGCGAAGCGGGTCATGGCCCACCGATACCCACGCAAAAAAATTGGCACAACGGGGTTGCCAGCCGTAAGGTCGGACTGTAGCAGGCGACCTCCACCGGGCACCCGTAGCTCAGCTGGATAGAGCATCAGACTACGAATCTGAGGGTCGGACGTTCGAATCGTTCCGGGTGCGCCATGGAAAGCCCCGTCAAGTCAGTCGACTTGGCGGGGTTTTCTTTGTCCGGATCGGGACGATCGACGGCGGTGCAAATTTCCCTGCCGAAACGACTTGCCAGACCGACAAAGCCTCTCTAACAGGCGGCCTCCACCGGGCACCCGTAGCTCAGCTGGATAGAGCATCAGACTACGAATCTGAGGGTCGGACGTTCGAATCGTTCCGGGTGCGCCATGGAAAACCCCGCCAGGTCAGTCGACTTGGCGGGGTTTTCTTTGTCTGCGTGCGGCCGATCAGCGTTGATAGGCGTAGGGGCCGACGACGGTGCCGGTGAAGCCGCCGGCCATCCGGGTGCTGAGGAAGCGGATATCGACATCCTTGGCCAGCGTGCGGGTCTGGCCGCCGACCGCATAGTCGACCGCCATCGTCCCGCGATCTGCGCGGAGCGTCAGCGTGACCGGCGCGGTGCCGCCTAATGGAGTGCTGGCCACCAGCTGCTCGGCGCCCCTGGCACGGGTGTAGAGCGCGACGACCGGCTTGCCCGCGATCCGGGTAAGGCCGAAGAACAGGTAACTTTCGTCGCTCTGCAACGCGACCAGCCCGGCGCGGTCGCCGTCACTCCGGGGGGTGAAGCGGACGGTCGTCGCCATGGTCACGATGTGATGCTGCTGCCGTCGCCCGACGAACCCCGGCACGCCGGTCTGGTCGCCGATCGCCGCACCGCCGTCGATCAGCAATTCGCCCTTCGCCAAACGATAGACCGGCGTCTTCGGGGTCCGCACGCCGATCCACTGCATCGCGAGCGTGCCGCCGTCGAATTCGTCGGCATAGCGGAAATCGCCGCTGGTCGGCAGCTTCGGCGCCGGCTGGCGTGGCAGGTTCGGGCGCTTGCCGACGAACGGCACGCGCTGTCCGGCGGGCAGGATCGTCGGCCAGCCATCCTTCCATGTCACCGGCAGCAGAAACGTCTCGCGCCCGATATTGTAGTAATCGTCGCCATAGGGACGGACGGCCAGGAAGGTCGCCCACCAGTCGCCATTCTGGGTCTGGACCAGTTCGGCATGCCCCGCCGCCGAGATCGGATCGGCACGGTCGTTGGGCAGATCGCGCTGCGTCAGGATAGGGTTACCGGACCAGGGCACGAACGGCCCGCGCAAATTCTTCGACCGGAACACCACCTGCGAATGGTTGACGCTGGTGCCCCCTTCGGCGGCGGTCAGATAATACCAGCCATCCTTGCGGAAGATATGCGGCCCCTCGATCCACACCGGCTTTTTCGACAGGTCGACGCCGCCGTTGATAAGCTGCGTCGATTCGCCGACCATCTTGCCTGCGCGCCAGTCATATTCCTGCACCCATATCGCGCGGTGCCCGTCATAGCGCGGAGGTTCGTCGGGCGCGCGGTTATTGACGATATAGGCCCGGTCGCCCTCCCAATAGATCGACGGGTCGATCCCCTCGAACGGCAGCCAGATCGGGTTCGACCACGGGCCCTTCGGGTCCTTGGCGGTGATGACGAAGTTCCCGCGGCATTGAACGCAGGTGTTGACGATGTAAAAGGTGCCGTCGTGAAAGCTGATGTCGGGGGCGAACACCGCCTCCGATACCCGCCGTCCGCTGAAATCGAGCTGTTCGGGCCGGTCGATCGCATTCGCGATCTGGATCCAGTTCACCAGATCCTTCGAATGAAAGATCGGCAGCCCCGGATAATGGGCGAAGGACGACAGCGCGAGATAATAGTCCTCCCCCACCCGAATGACCGACGGGTCGGGATAATAGCCCGACAGGATCGGGTTGCGATATTGGTCGGGACCCGGCGTCGCCCGCTCGACGCTGCGCCCGTCATAGGTGAAGCGGCTGAACCGCGCCGGTTCGGCCTGCGCCGCGCCGATACTGGCAGTCAGGAGCAGGCCGGTCATCAGGGTACGCAGCATCGGCAGGTCTTTCGGCTGGATCGGGAAGGGATCAGGCGGTCGCACCGTCGAGGCGGAGCAGCGCGGCGCCATGGGGCGGTACATCGGCCTCGACCCGGCTGGCGGCGGTCCCGACATCGCGACGCGCCCACAGGTCGCGTACCCGGACGGGACCGCGCAGGTTCAGCCAGCGCAGGTCGACGCCCGGCCGCGACGGCTTGTCGCCCGGATTGAACAGCGCGAGATAGGTCGAGCCGGTCGGGCTGCGCGCGGTCCAGGCGCGCATGCCGTCCTGCACATGCAACGGGCGGTTGGCGGAACTGGCCTGGTTGACCGCGATCACCTCCGGATTGGTCAGCAGGTCGAGCGTCGGCGCGTCGAGATGGCGCAGGTCACCCCCCATGATGAGCGGCGACCGCGCGATCGACCAGAGCGTCATCAGCGTACGCTGTTCGGCGGGCGTAAACTTCGTATCGCGCTGGCCCAGCGCCAGCCGGCCGAGCGGCAGCATGTCGGCATCGGGCCACCCGCCGGGACCGGCGAAGCGCTGCCAGTTTTCCAGCCGGACGAACTGCGCGTCGAGCAGCGGCCATTCGTCCCAGAAATCGTCGCTGATCCGCCACATCTGCGCATGCGCCCGCACATGGTCGGCGCTGGAAAGCGGGGTTTCACCGGGCGACAGGCTCAGCAGGATCGGGCGGCCGGATCGGGCGATCGCCTTGCTCGCCGCCTCGATCTCCGGGGCGTGTGCGTCATAGGGGCGGCTCATATCGTCCATCTTGACCAGGTCGACGCCCCAGTCGGCATATTGCGCGAACACGCTGTCGTAATAGGCCTGCGCGGCGGGATGGCGCATGTCGACGCCGTACATGTCGCTGTTCCACGAACAGATGCTGGTCCGGTCGGCAATGTCCTGCGCACGATAGCGGGTGCCGAGGATGGGCAGGTTCCGGCGCACCGCCTCACGCGGGATGCCGCGCATCAGGTGGATGCCGAATTGCAGGCCCATCGCATGCACCCGGTCGGCGATGGCACGAAAGCCCCTGCCATCGGCGGCGGAGGGAAAGCGCTTCGGATCGGGTTGCAGCCGGCCATGGGCGTCCAGCACCGGCACCGCATCGGCGCGGTAGGCATAGCCGGTCGCGCCCGGTTCGTACCACTGGATATCGATGGTGAAGATCGAATAGCCCGCCGGCAATAACCGATCGCGCATGATCGTCGCGGTTTCCAGCGCCTGCGCTTCGGTGATCGTGGTGGCGAAGCTGTTCCAGCTGTTCCAGCCCATCGGCGGCGTCTGCGCCAGGCGCGGCTTCGCACGCGGCGCGGCGATCGCGGCGTGGGCAGCGGCCGGCGCAATGGCGGCACCGGCGATCAGGGTGCGGCGGGTAATATCTGCGGTCACGTCACTTGCTCCGTGGGGTGTCGGCCGGCGGCGCGTGCAGCGTGAAGCTGTCCACGTCGAGATAGCCGTCGCCGGGCGTCGGGTTGTAGCAGGACAGCGCCATTTGCTGCCCCTGGAAGGTACCGGTGCGCCATGCGAAGGCGAGCGGGAGATCGCCGCCCGCCGCCTGCCACCGCACCCCGTCGCGACTGTACGACAATCGCGCGCGATCGGTGGTGAAGTCGAGGTCGAGGGCGATCCAGAGGGTGGTGCCCGCAAAGGGCGTAGCCGGCATCCGGTTCCGGACCACCGGACCCTGCTCGGTGCTTTCGACCATATCCATCGTCAGCATGGCCGCGCCCCGTGCGTTGCGCGTAACGGCCAGGGTCGCGCTATATTGCCCGAACGTCCCGAAGCCGCAGCGATCCCCCGCCGCAACATGGCGGACGTCGAGCTCTACCTCCGCCCGGCTGCGCGGGCCTTGCGCCTTTTGCGTCAGCGTATTTCGTGCCGACCAGAGACCGGCGGATCGCGTCGGTCGCAGGCGCAGGAAACCGGGCCGTTCGCTGAGCGACCAGCGGCTGTCGTCCGGATTATGGTTCCACTGCCACTGTGCGCCCAGCTGCCGCGTCGAAAAATCGTCCGACGTGGCCGGTTCGGCAAAGAGCGCACCCGCGATCGGCTTCGTCGCCCGCGCCGGCACGCGGTTTGGCGCGTCGGGCGTGCCCCATACAGGCCAGTCGTCCTGCCAGAAGATCGGGCTGATATTCGTCGTCCGCCCGATCGCACCGGCATCCAGCATGACGAAGCCGACCCATTTGCCATCGGCGGTATCGACCAGCGCGCCCTGATGCCCGCCGCTGCGATCGTCGATCTGCGGTCGCGTCTCCCATGGGCCATACAGGCTGCGCGCGCGGGATACCGTCAGGCCCAGTCTTCGGGGAATGGCGTTAAACAGATAATAGTATGCGCCGCGCCGGATGATTTTCGACCCTTCCGCCCCGGCGTTGTAATGCACCTTGCGATCGTCGATCACCCGTCGATAGGTCGGATCGAGCTTTAGCAGGCGGATCGTGCCGTCCGACCCGATCGATGTCGCGATATAACCGGTGCCGTCGGGTTCGATGACCAACCCCGGATCGAACGCCGCCCGGTCCAACTCGTTCATCGACCACGGCCCCCGCGGATCGCGCGACCGATAGATGCGCGTATTCTGACCGACCGGGGTCACGACGATATAGAACATGCCGTCGTGGTGCCTGAGGCTGGCGGCGAACAGCCCCCGGCGATAGGCGTCCTTGCCATCGGCCAGTCGATATTCGGGCCGATCGTCGAGCCGCGGGACCACATGGCTGAAAATCCGCCAGTTCACGAGGTCCTTCGAATGCAGCAGCGTCAGGCCCGGCGCATTGGCAAAGGTCGTGGTGACGAAATAATAATCGTCACCGACGCGAATGATATCGGGGTCGGGATAATCCGCGAACAACACCGGATTGCGGTAGGTGCCGTCCCCCTGGTCGGATCGCCACACCTGCGCCGCTGCCGTGCCGCCGGTCAGCAGCGCGGTCGCCAGCATGGCCGCGCCCATGGTCATCGATCCCCGCATCGTCCCTCCCGTGAACGCGGTGTCTGACGTCCGCTATTAGTCTGGCTATTTGCTGGAGTATGATCGGTCAACGTCTTTTGTAGGCGAGCATCGCCGGGCGGATGGGCGTTCGAAGCACTTGTCGCCAATCGGGATTGCGCCGTCTGCGCCACATGGTTTGACGGCGACGTTTCGCATGCCTAGCGTGCTGATCATCCCGTTCGTACGAGCGGCAACGACAGATTAGTTGTACAAATCGATCCGGTCGCTCGAACGATGTGCAGCGGTGCCGACAACAAAGGAAACGGCGTGAAGACGGATGACGCACTGGACGATGGTGCCACCGCGGCGATGGATGCGGCCGGCGTGCTGGGCGAACCGGCCGGCCCCTCGCGGAAAGGGTCGGGGCGCCGGTTGCGCGGGGCGGTGGCGCATTATCTGGGCACGGCGATCGTCTCCGGACGGATCGCGCCGGGCGAACTGCTGACCGGTGAGGTCGCCAATGCCGAGGCGCTGGACGTATCGCGCAGCGCGTACCGCGAGGCGGTGCAGGTGCTGACCGCCAAGGGGCTGGTCGAAAGTCGGCCGAAGATCGGAACCCGCGTCCTGCCGCGTCGCCGCTGGAACTTCCTCGACCCGATGGTCCTCGCCTGGGCGTTCGAGGGGGAGCCGAACATCGCGTTCGTGCGCGGCCTGTTCGAACTGCGCTCGGTCGTCGAACCGGCAGTGGCCCGGCTGGCCGCCGAACGGCGCGACAAGGACGATATCAAGGCGCTGAAGACCGCGCTCGCCGGGATGCGTCGCCACACGCTCGCGACCGAAGCGGGGCGGTCGGCCGATCGCGATTTCCACGACGCGCTGATCTACGCCACCCATAACGAGACGTTCGTCGCGCTCAGCGCCAGCATCGGTGCCGCGGTCAACTGGACCACGCAGTTCAAGCAGCGGCAACGCGCGCTGCCGCGTGACCCGGTGCCCGACCATGCCCGCGTGTTCGACGCGGTGGTGGCGGGCGATGCGCGCGCTGCCGAGGAAGCGATGAACGCGCTGGTATCGTTGGCGCTGGACGATACCCGGTCAGCGATGGGCTGATTGCATTCGCTCACTCGCTGCGACGCATGGCTGGCGCCGGCATCCGGCCTTTGCCATGGTAGCGCTCACAGCGAATCGGGGAGAGGGAATGCGTTCGTTCACGGGATGGGCGGTGGGTCTGACCGCCGCATTGCTGGCAGGAAGCGCGCCGGCCTTGGCACAGGCGACCGCGCCCAGCTTTGCCAATATCTTTGCGGATCACGCCGTGTTGCAGCGCGACCGGCCGATCACCGTCTGGGGTACCGCTGCGCCCGGTGAGACGGTGACGGTCAGGCTGGCCGAGCGCAGCGTGACGGCGGTCGCCGGGCGCGACGGCAAATGGCGCGCGGTCCTGCCGGCGATGAAGGCGGGCGGGCCCTATACCCTGTCGGTCGGCGGCGCGGCAGGGACGCCGGCGCAGCAGCTTTCGGACGTGCTGGTCGGCGACGTGTTCCTGTGCGGCGGACAGTCGAACATGGAATTCCAGATTCGCCACGCGACCGGGCTGGAGGTCGTGCCGTCGTCGAACGACGCGCAGCTTCGCTTCGTCACCATTCCCGATACCAGCGTGCCCGCTCCGGCCGCCGATCTGCCGGCGCGTTCCGAATGGAAGGCCGTGTCGCCCGAAACCGTCGGCGACGCATCGGCGGTCTGCTATTTCATGGCGCGCTCGCTGCGCTCGACCGAACAGGTTCCGATGGGCTTCATCGCCTCCGAATGGGGCGGCACGCGGATCGAAAGCTGGATCAGCGCACCGTCGCTCGGCAAGCTGCCGGGCTTTGCAGACCGATTGGCGACGGTCGCGACCTTCGGCTCCAACCCGGCCGCCGCCGTCGCCGGGGAGGGCGCACGCCGCGAAAAGCTGTGGGAGACGATCGACCCGGCCGCGCGCAAGGAACGCCCCTTTCGGGACGCGGCGTTCGACGATCGTAGCTGGGCGACGCTCCCGGCCGATGACGGACAGCTGCCCGCCGCCGACCGCGCGGGGCTGGAGGGCGTGGTCTGGCTGCGCACCACGGTCGACCTGACGGCGGAACAGGCCGCGGCGGCGCAGCGCATCCAGCTTGGCCCGATCGGCAAGTTCGACGAAACCTATATCAACGGTCGCTATGTCGGCGGTGGCAGCGTCGACTGGGTATGGCGCAACTACGGCGTGTCGGGCGGAACGCTTCGGGCCGGACGCAACGTCATCGCCATCCGGGTGGTCGGCGCCAATGGCCGCATGGCCTTCACCAACACGGCCAATCGTATGATCGGCCTGAAGGACGGCGGCACCGTCGCGCTGAACGGTCCGTGGCACTATCGCATCGGCAGCCCGATCCGCGATGCGCAGGTCGCACCCGCCCCGTGGGAAGTGCCCAACAGCCTGACCACGCTGTATAACGGCATGATCGCGCCGCTGTCGGGCTACGGCCTGAAGCTCGCCGCCTGGTATCAGGGCGAATCCAACGCCGGCGAGGCAGGCGCCTATCGCGGGCTGCTGACGACATTGATGGCAGACTGGCGGCGGACCTTTGGCCAGAGCGACCTGCCGTTCTTTGTCGTGCAGCTGACCGCGTTCGGCAAACCGCAGACCGTGCCAACCGATTCAGGCTGGGCGGCGCTGCGACAGGCGCAGGCGGAGGCGGTCGCCGCCGATGCGAACGCCGGCTTGGCCGTCACCCTCGACGTCGGCGACCGGTTCGACATCCACCCGGCACAGAAGAAGGTCGTTGGCGAACGCCTCGCCCGGCTGGCGCGCGTTATCGCCTATCGCCAACCCGGCCTGCGCAGTGGCCCGGAGGCGACAGAGGCGATGCGACAGGGAAGCGACATCGTGGTCCGCTTCCGCAACGTAAGCGGCGGGCTACAACGCTATGGCGGGGCATCGGCGATCGGGTTCGAACGCTGTGCCGGCACGACCTGCAGCTTCGTCGACGGGACGGTGCAGGGGGACGCGGTGGTCCTGCCCGGTGCCAACCGGCCGGAGGTGACGACGATCCGCTATGCATGGTCGGATGCGCCCTTCGTGAACCTGTTCGACGGGGCCGATCTGCCCGCTGCGCCCTTCACCCTGCCGGTGCGATGAAGCGTGGGGCGGCGGGGCACGACCCCCGCCGCCCGTCCCATCACCGCACCATGAATGTGGTCGTGGCGATATGGTGCAGCTTGTCGACCGGGCCGCCAGCGACCCGCAGCCGGCCGGTTTCCGCCTGCGCCGCGCTCAACAGATACCGGCCCTTCACGCCGACGGGCACGGTGATCGTGCCGTCCTGGGCTGCGGTCAGTTCGACGCTCTGCCGTTCTGGCGTCACCAGCGTCACCTTCGCCCCGCCGACCGGCGTTCCGTTGCGGCGAAGCGCGAACCGGTCGCCACCGGCGGCCAGTGGTGCGATTTCATAAGCCATGCGCGTGCCCGTCTCGCGGCGGCCGGCGCGGGCATAATAGACGACGCCCTCCTTCGCGCCGGGCTCGCCCCATGGCTGGAACACTGCATCGTCGGTCACCCGAACATCGCCCGGCGGCACCGCCGCCTCGATATAGCCCGACCGGCGGCTGAGGCGCGGCGATACCTGTCCGACGATCCTGGGCGCCGTCAGCTTTGCAAACTCCGGATCGCCGCCGGCCGGCATCGCTTCGGCCGGTTCGCCCAGATAGATTCTCGCCGGGCCGATGCCGTCGCGCTCCACCCAGATTTCATGTCCACTTGCCGCCGCCGGTATCACCAACGCGATCACCATCGCCCATCCTCGCATCGAACCTCTCCTGTAAGATGGCATCACCCATAGTAATAATGAGAGTAGGTCGCAATAGCGTTGCTATTCCAGCCTGTGCCGAATAGGAGGCTGCATATTGAAAGTGAGTCGCAGCAGGGGGCGGGGTGAAGCATTCGGTACGATCGACGGCGCTAGTCGGCATGGCGGCATGGCTGCTGCCGGCGACGCCAGCGTTTGCGGAGCCGCTGGGCGAAGAGCCGGTCGAAGACCAGCGCGGTGAAGAGATCGTCGTCGTCGGCAAAAGCTATGGCCAGGTGGTGGGCAAGACCGTCACCCCGCTGAAGGACGTTCCCAATACGATCACCGTCATCGATCAGGAACAGCTCCAGCAGCGCAACCTGTTCACGCTCGAAGATGCGCTGACGGCCACCAACGGGGTCACGATTACCGGGGTCAGCAGCGAGGACCCATCCTATCTGTCGCGCGGCTTCACCATCAACAACTATCTGGTCGACGGCGTGCCGACCCTCTCCCTCGGTTTCCCGGCGGTGGTGCCGGACCTGTTCCTGTACGACCGGGTGGAAGTGTTACGCGGGCCGGCGGGGTTGTTCAGCGGCGCGGGTAATCCGGCGGGGAGCATCAACCTGATCCGCAAGCGTCCGCTGGACGAACGTCGGATCAGCGCGCTTGCCGGCTATGGCAGCTATCGGAATATCCGTGTCGAGGTCGACATGTCGACACCGATCGACGACCGGTCGGGCATTCGGCTGGGCGCGATGGTGCAGGATCACGACCAGTTTTTCGACGTCGCCCACCGCTATCGGTTTGCCGCCTATGGCGTCGCGGATGCTCAGATCGGCGACGCCACCACGCTGACCGTCGGCGGTAATTACGACCTGTTCAAACCCGCGATCCAGTCCGGCCTGCCGGGCATTGTCGGCGGGGCGGACGGCAGCGACGGGCGGCTGCTCGACGTGCGCCGCTCGACCTATCTCGGCGCCGACTGGAACCGGTTCCGTTCCGAAAGCTGGTCGGGGTTCGTCGAACTGGCGCACCGGGTCAGCGATCGCTGGACACTGCGCGCCACGGGGCTGCTGACCGACGTCGATCGGATCGACATCTACAGCTATATCGGCAACCAGCCGATCACGCCGACCGATGGCCGCACCAGTCACATCGCCTATCGCGGCGACAGTGCGATGCAGACCCGATCGTTCGATTTCAATGGGGTAGGGAGCTTTCCTGCCTTTGGGCGCGAACACACGCTGATCGTCGGTGCGGATTATCAAGCGACGTCGGCGACCTCGGATTTCACCCGTCTGTCGAATTATGCCCGGATCGACGTCTTCGATCCCGTGTCGCCCGCCGAACCGCCGCTCGACCCTTACGGCCCGCTTCCCGCTTATCCGGGGCCGGCCGGCCCGGTGACGCAGGTCTATGGCGGTTCGGCGACCGAGGTGGAGCAATATGGCCTGTACGGCCAACTGCGGCTGAGCCCGTTGGCGGGAGTTACGCTGGTCGGGGGTGGGCGCCTGACGTGGTGGGACACGACCATCACCACGACGCGGGTCGCGAGCGGGGCGATCCCGTTGCCGACCCGCTACGGCTTTGACGAGCGCTTCACCCCCTATGCCGGGGTGGTGTGGGACGTGACCGGCGATCTGAATGTCTATGCGAGCTATGCCGACAGCTTCACGCCGCAATCGGCACCTGGGCGGGTGCGCCCCGATGGCCGGGCGCTGGAGCCGTTGATCGGCGATCAATATGAGGCGGGCAGCAAGCTGTCGCTAATGGACAAGCGCCTGCTGCTGTCGGCGGCGGTGTATCAGATCACGCAGAACAACCGGATCATCAACGATCCCAACACCCCGA
This sequence comes from Sphingomonas sp. Leaf23, assembly GCF_001421585.1. Classification (NCBI taxonomy): domain Bacteria; kingdom Pseudomonadati; phylum Pseudomonadota; class Alphaproteobacteria; order Sphingomonadales; family Sphingomonadaceae; genus Sphingomonas; species Sphingomonas sp. Leaf23. Next base: position 569,430 of record NZ_LMKR01000001.1, read on the forward strand.
CCCTGGTGTTCCAGACCGGCAAGGTCCGTGCGCGCGGCGTCGAGGCAGAGGCGAGCGGCGAAATCCTGCCCGGCTGGCGGATCAACGGCGGCTACAGCTTCACCCGCACCGAATATCTGGCCGATGCCAATCCGGTGCTGGAGGGATTGAGCCTGTTGCCGGTAATACCCGAGCACATGGTCAAGCTGTTCACCAATTACGAAGCGGGCGACGGTCCCCTTGCCGGAGCCAGTATCGGCGCGGGCGTGACGTGGTTCGATGCGACGTGGAGCGGCAACCCGGCGGCCTACAATGCCAACGGCACGCTGCGCACGCGGTCGACCATCGTCCGGCAGGGTGCCTATGCCGTTGCCGACCTGCGTGCCGGGTATAAATTGTCAGAGCGACTGTCGCTGGCGGTCAATGTCAACAATCTGTTCGACCGTAGCTATTACGCACGCATTTCCTCCACCGGCCGGGGCAATTATTACGGGACCCCGCGCACCGTGTTCGCCAGCATCCGGGCAGAGCTGCCATGAGCGCCAGCGGACGGGTGCGCGATGTGCTGTGGCGGCGGGTCGGCGACAATGCGCTGCGGTTGATCGCGGCACTGCCGGTCGGCTATGCCGTGGCCAGCCTGTGGTCGATGGCGCTGGCCCGCATCCTGCCGGGCGATCCCGTGCAGGCGACGGTCGCCGCAGCGCTGATCGCGCTGGTCCTGTGCGCGCTGGCCGCGATGTGGGCCTATGCCGCACGCAGCGGCTGGCGGGCGCTGTGGACGCTGGTCTTGGCGGGCACCGTGGCGGGCGGCATCTGCTGGGGATCGGTCGCGATCTGGGGGCGGCTGTGAGCAAAGGGTTCCGCCAGTCGCAATCGACGCTCCACATCTGGTCGGGGCTGCTGCTCGGCTGGCTGCTGTTCGCGGTGTTCGTCGCCGGCACCGCGGCCTATTGGCGGGAGGCGCTGAACCGTTGGGCGCGTCCCGAACTGGCCCGGATCGACAGCACCGACCGCGTGGTCGACGGCGCGGTGACGTTCCTGACGCGCACGGCACCCGATGCGCAAAGCTGGTTCATCTCCGTGCCGACGCCGCAGAGCGCCGGGGCCGAATTGTTCTGGGTGCCGCAGGTCAAGCCCGGCGACGAACCGCGTGGCCGGCGGGGACGGCGCGACACCCGCGCCTTCATCGGCAGCGACGGGCAGGAGGGCAGCGCGCGTGAGACCCGGGGCGGCGACTTCTTCTACCGGTTTCATTTCGACCTGCATTACATGCCGGTCTTCTGGGCGCGCTGGATCGTCGGCATCGCCGCGATGTTCATGCTGGTCGCGATCTTTACGGGGATCGTGACGCATAAAAAGATCTTCCGCGATTTCTTCACGCTGCGCCGGGGCAAGGGGCAGCGATCATGGCTCGACGGGCATAATGCGACGGCGGTGCTGGCGCTGCCGTTCCACCTGATGATTACCTATACCGGCCTCGTCACGTTGATCGCGATGCTGATGCCGTGGGCGATCGTCGCCAATTACAGCGACGAATCAAAGCTCTATGCCGCCGTCTTTCCCGAAGCACCCGCCGTCGAACGGATCGGCCGCCCGGCACCGCTGACCGATCTGGTCGCGGTGCTCCACGACGCGGAACGGCGGATGGGCGGGACCGTCGGCTATGTCAGCGTCTTCAACCCCGGCGACGCGGCGGCACGGATCACGCTCACCCGATCGGGCACATCGATGCTGTCGGCGCGCAGTCCCGCCATCGCCTATGACGGCGCGACCGGCCGCATGTTGTGGCAGGCCCCGCCGCCGGGCGGCGCGGTCGAGACGCAGGGGGTGATGGTCGGCCTCCATGCCGGGCGGTTCGGTGATTATCCGATGCGCTGGCTGTATTTCCTGTGCGGCATCGCCGGGTCGCTGATGGTCGCGAGCGGGCTGGTGCTGTGGACGGTGAAGCGTCGCGAACGCCTGCCCGATCCTTCCCGGCCGCCATTCGGATTCCGCGTGGTCGAACGGCTGAACATTGGCTTCGTCGCCGGCTTCCCGCTGGCGATGACGCTCTATCTCTGGGCCAACCGCCTGCTGCCGATCGGTCTTGGCAGTCGTGCCGATGCGGAGGTCAATGCGATGTTCGCCGGCTGGGCCGCGATCTTCGCGTATGCGCTCACCCGGCGTCCGGCACGGGCGTGGGTCGAACTGCTGGCCGTTCAGGCAGCGCTGCTGATCGCGTTGCCCCTCTACGACATCGTGGCGCTACCTACCGGATTGTTCGCGACCATCGCGGCGGGTGACTGGGTGCTGGCGGGTGCGGATTTGACGTTCCTTGCGCTCGGCGCCGGGTTCGGCTTTGCCGCATGGCGCGTCCATCGCTTCCGTCCGAAAGCGCGGCGCGCCCCCCGAAACACCCAGGGTATCCCGTCGAACCTGGCACCGGCCGAATGATCGTCCTCGCCCTTCTGAGCGCGCTCGGTGCGTTCGCCCTGCTGGCGCTGGCCAGCGACCGGCATCGCCACCGCTGGCCCGGCGGAGCGGTCGCGTGGCGGCGGCGTGGCGGCTGGGCGCTGGTCGCGCTGACCTTCGCCACCGCCTTTGCCGCATGGGGCCCGGTCTATGGTGCGATCGGCGCGGTCGGTTTGCTGATGCTGGGGGCGGGGGTCAGTTTCCTCGCCCTCAACCTGACCCAGCGTTAGAGTGCGGCCGCCGCCCATTCCCCGAACGCATCGCGGGCGCGGGCGGTATACATCTTCTTGCGGTCGGCCTTCTTGGTCCGGCCGGGGATCGGCGGCATCAGCCCGAAATTGACGTTCATCGGCTGATAGGTCTCCGCCACCGCTGCGCCCGTGATGTGGTGGAGCAGCGCTCCCATCGCGGTTTCGACCGGCGGGGGGGCAAGTTCCTTACCCGCCAGTTCGGCGGCGGCGAAGCGTCCCGCCATCAGTCCGACGGCGGCGCTCTCCACATAGCCCTCGCACCCGGTCATCTGCCCCGCAAAGCGCAGATGCGGCCGCGCCTTCAGCCGCAGCGTCGGGTCGAGCAATTCGGGCGAGCGGATGAAGGTATTGCGATGCAGCCCGCCCAGCCGGGCGAATTCGGCATTTTCCAGCCCCGGAATGGTCCGGAACAGCCGCACCTGCTCACCATGCTTCAGCTTCGTCTGAAACCCGACGATGTTCCAGAGCGTACCCGTCGCATTGTCCTGCCGCAGCTGGACGACGGCGTGCGGCCAGCGCCCCGTGCGCGGATCGTCGAGGCCGACCGGCTTCATCGGCCCGAAGCGCAGCGTGTCGAGCCCACGCTCGGCCATCACCTCGATCGGCATGCAGCCTTCGAAATAGGGGACGTTCTCCCACTCGCGAAACTCGGCCTTTTCGCCGGCGATCAGCCCGGCGTGAAAGGCCTCATACTGCTCGCGGTTCATCGCGCAGTTGATGTAATCCTTGCCATCACCCTTGTTCCAGCGGCTCTGGAACCACGCCTGTTCCATGTCGATCGAATCGAAATGGACGATCGGAGCGATCGCGTCGAAGAAGGCGAGCGCCTCCGCGCCGGTTGCCCCGCCGATATCGCCGGCAAGGCCGGGCGCGGTCAGCGGGCCGGTGGCGACGATCGTCATGCCCGCATCGGGCAGCGTGTCGATCCGCTCACGAACGATGGTGATGTTCGGATGCGCCGCCAGCGCGGCCGTGACTCCTGCCGAGAAACCGTCGCGATCGACCGCCAGCGCCGACCCGGCCGGCACCTTGTATTCGTCGCCCTTGGCCATGATGAGCGAGCCCATCGCCCGCATTTCCGCATGGAGCAGCCCGACCGCGTTCGATTCGGCATCGTCCGATCGGAAGCTGTTCGAACAGACCAGCTCGGCCAGATCGTCGCCCTGATGCGCCGGGGTCGTGTCCCCGCCGCCACGCATTTCCGACAGGCGGACCCTGGCCCCCGCCTGCGCCAACTGCCAGGCTGCTTCGGAACCGGCGAGGCCGCCACCGATGATATGTACGTCGTACTGCATGGCAGGCGTCTAGGCCGACGAACGACAACGGGCAATGAACGTACGCCGCGGACCATCGTTTTATGGACGGAATGCCGGAGCGACAGGATGAACGCATGAAGATCTACACGATCGGCTATGAAGGCGTGACCGTTGCCGAATTCGTCGCCGCGTTGCAGGCGGCGGGAATACGCCGCGTGATCGACGTGCGCGCGTTGCCGCTGTCGCGCCGGCCGGGTTTCTCCAAATCCTCGCTGGCGGCCGAACTGGCGACGCACGGTATCGACTATGCGCATCTGAAGGCGCTCGGCACGCCGAAACGCGGGCGCGATGCGGCGAAGAAGGGCGATGTGGCGACGCTGCGCGCGGTCTATGACGAGCAGCTGGAACTGCCCGAAGCACAGGCGCAGGCCGCGATCATGCTCGGGTTGGCTGCGGAAATGCCCTCGGCGCTGCTGTGTTTCGAACGGGAGCCGGCGCATTGCCACCGGACACTGTTGCTCGAAGCGGTCGGGCAGGCGGCGGAGGTGGTGGAGTTATACGCGTAAGTCCTCCCCGTGCCGGGGAGGAAGTTCAGCCCGTGACCGGTCGCTTGACCTTGCCCGCCTCGTCCCGGTGCAGCGGCCCGTAGGCGACCACCGCATCCAGCGTCAGCGGCGCGTAAAGGTGCGGGAACAGCTGCCCGCCCCGCGACGGTTCCCATTTCACCGCGTCACCCAGCGCCGCCAGATCGACTTCCGCCACGTGCAGGTCATCCTGCCCGGCGAAGTGCTTGTCGACCGTCTCGGTCAGCTGGTCGAGGGTCGACAGATGGACATAGCCATCGGCCAGATCGACCGGCGCGCCGGCAAAGCTGCCGTCCTTCTCCAGCGTCGCCATCTGATCGCCGGTCAGTACCTTGAATGCGGTGGCGGGCTTCACTCCTCGATGTCCGATTCGCTGATCGTGTCGGGCCCGGTACCGTCGTCGAGCATGATGTCGCCCTCGGCGGCTGGCATCGCGGCGCGTTCCTCCGCGACGATCGCCTCGGCTTCGTTCTCCGGCGTCTCGTCCTCGTCGATCTTGGCGGCCGACACGACCTGTTCGCCGAAGCCGACGCGGAAGATCGTGATCCCCTGCGTGTTGCGTCCGGCAACGCGGATATCGCCGACCGTGGTGCGGATCAGCTTGGCCTGATCGGTCACCAGCATCAGCTGCTCGCCATTATGCGCCGGGAAGCTCGCGACGACCGGCCCGTTGCGGTCGGAGGTCACGATGTTGGTGATCCCCTGGCCCCCGCGTCCGGTACGGCGATATTCGTATGCCGAGGTGCGCTTGCCAAAGCCATTGGCGGTGACGGTCAGGATGAACTCCTCGGCCGCTTCGAACTCGCCCATGCGTTCCGCCGACAGCGTAACTTCACGGTCGCCTTCCTTCCACGGCGCGGCCTTCAGATACGCCTCGCGCTCCTCAGCCGTCGCCTGGAACCCGCCCAGGATCGACAGCGAGATGACCTCGTCGCCGGTGCCCAGCGAGATACCGCGCACGCCGGTCGAGGTGCGGCTCTGGAATTCGCGCACGTCGGTGGCGGCAAAGCGGATCGCCTTGCCCGCCTTGGTCGCCAGCAGCACGTCGTCGGTTTCGGTCAGCAGCGCGACGCCGATCAGGCGATCGTCGCTATCGTCGTCGAACCGCATCGCGATCTTGCCCGCCGTCGGGATATTCGCAAACGCATCCATCGAGTTGCGGCGGACGGTGCCGTTGGCGGTGGCGAACATGACATGCAAGTCGGCCCAGCGGTCCTCGTCCTCGGGCAGCGGCAGGACGGTCGAAATCGTCTCTCCGGCGGCCAGTGGCAGCAGGTTTACCATCGGACGGCCGCGCGTCGCGGGACCCCCTTCGGGCAGGCGCCACACCTTCATGCGGTACACCTTGCCGGCGGTCGAGAAGAACAGCACCGGGGTGTGGGTGCTGGTCACGAACAGGTTCGTGATCGCATCCTCGTCCTTGGTCGCCATGCCGGCGCGGCCCTTGCCACCGCGCTTCTGCGCGCGGAACGCGTCGAGCGGGGTGCGCTTGATGTAGCCCTGCACCGTTACGGTCACGACCATGTCCTCGCGCTCGATCAAATCCTCGTCATCGATGCCGTCGGCGGCACCTGCGATTTCGGTGCGCCTGGGCGTCGCAAATTCGGCGCGGACGTCGACGAGTTCCTGCCGCATAACGGCATAGAGCTTGGCGCGATTGGCGAGGATATCGAGCAGATAGCCGATCGACCCGGCGAGTTCCTTCAGTTCCTCGCCGATCTCGTCGCGGCCGAGCGCGGTCAGGCGGTGGAGGCGCAGGTCGAGGATCGCGCGAACCTGCAGTTCCGACAGCTGGTAATAATCACCGGTCGTGTCCGATTCGACCGCCTCGACCAGCTTCAGGTAGGGCGCGATCTCGGCCACCGGCCATTCGCGCGCCAGCAACGCGGCGCGGGCGGCGGCGGGGCTTTCCGACCCGCGGATGATCCGCACCACTTCATCGAGGTTGGTGACCGCGATGACGAGGCCCAGCAACAGGTGCGCCCGCTCGCGCGCCTTGGCCAGTTCGTACTTCGAACGGCGGGTGATGACCTCTTCGCGGAAGCCGACGAACGCGTCGATGATCTGCGACAGGTTCAGCAGCTCGGGACGGCCGCCCCGGATCGCCAGCATGTTCGCGGCAAAGCTCGACTGCGCCGGGGTGTGCCGCCACAGCTGGTTCAGCACGACATCGGGGGTCGCATCGCGCTTCAAGTCGATGACGATCCGTACGCCTTCGCGGTTCGATTCGTCGCGAATGTCGCTGACGCCCTCGATCCGCTTGTCCTTGGCCGCCTCGGCGATCTTTTCGACCAGACCCGACTTGCCGACCTGATACGGAATTTCGGTGAGTACGATCGAACGCCGCTCGCCGCGCGCCTCGACGATGTGGCGCGAACGCAGGATGATCGAGCCGCGTCCACCGGCATACGCCGCGCGCGCCCCAGCCCGACCGAGCATCATCGCGCCGGTCGGGAAGTCGGGGCCGGGCACGATCTCGCACAGTTCCTCATGGGTCAGCGGCTCGCCGCCCTCGACCCGGCGGTCGATCGTCGCGAGGCAGGCATCGACCACCTCGCCCAGATTGTGCGGCGGGATATTGGTCGCCATGCCGACTGCGATGCCGCCCGCGCCGTTGATGAGCAGGTTGGGGAACCGCGCGGGCAATACCGCAGGCTCGCGCTCCGACCCGTCATAGTTCGGCACGAAATCGACGGTATCCTTGTCGAGATCGTCGAGCAGCGCCATCGCCGACTTGGCAAGGCGCGCTTCGGTGTAACGCATCGCGGCGGGCGGATCGGGGTCCATCGATCCGAAATTGCCCTGACCATCGATCATCGGCAGGCGCAGCGACCATGGCTGCGCCATGCGTGCCAGCGCCTCGTAGATCGCGCTGTCGCCGTGCGGGTGATATTTACCCATCACGTCACCGACGATGCGTGCCGATTTGCGATACGGCTTACCGGGAACGAACCCGCTCTCCTGCGCGGAGAACAGGATGCGGCGATGCACCGGCTTCAATCCGTCGCGAACGTCGGGCAACGCACGGGCGACGATCACGCTCATCGCATAGTCGAGATAGCTCGACCGCATCTCGTCCACGATCGAGATGGGGGCGATATCGGATGGGTCGGCGATCAGCGTCGCGTCTGTCAAAGTTCGATGCTTTCGGGGAATGTTTCGGTTGGGCGACAACCTAGCCGGTCGGGTCGCGAAAGCCAAGTCTTGCGACCTTGGCATACCCCGTTTCGGAACATGGTGCGGCGCAACGTGTTGGCGGGGGTGATGCGCGAGCTACACCGTTTTCTGAACACCCTGCCACCGGCGGCGGTCGACCTGGGCACCATTGCCCTGTCGCTGCTGGCCGCGTTGCTGCTGCACGCCGCGACGTTCCGCGTCCTGCGCCGCTTCGCCGCGCGCACGCCGGGGTCGGTCGATGACGTCTATGTCGACCATGCGTGGCGGCCGATGCGGTGGATATTGGTCGCGATGGCGCTGGCCAGTGTCCGCCGCCCGCTCCGCTTGCCCGAACGATGGGATGACCTGTGGACGCAGATGGCCGGGCTGACCGTGCCGCTGCTGATGGGCTGGTTCGCGATCGCGATGATCCGCGCATCGGTACAGGCGATCGAGGTCGCGACCGACATCACCGTCGCCGACAATCTGCAGGCCCGCCGGCGGCGGACGCGTAGCGCCATCCTCGGCCGCATCGCGATCATCGCGATCGGCTTCATCACCGTCTGCCTGATGCTGCTGTCGATCCCGAGCATCCGGTCGATCGGCGTGACGCTGATGGCGTCGGCGGGGCTTGCCGGGCTGGCAGTCGGTGCCGCTGCCCAGCCTGCGCTCAAGAACATCATCGCCGGCGTGCAGATGGCGTTCACCGAACCGATCCGCATCGACGATGTGGTCATCATCGAGAACGAATGGGGCCGGATCGAGGAAATCCGCCTGACCTATGTCGTGGTCCGATTGTGGGACGAACGGCGACTGGTGGTGCCCGTCTCCAAATTCCTCGAATCGAGCTTCCAGAACTGGACGCGCACGACCAGCGGGCTGCTCGGCTCCGCGTTCTTCTGGCTCGATCCGACGACCAACATTCCCCGCCTGCGCGAAAGGTTCGAGGAACTGGTGAAGGCCGATCCGTTGTGGGACGGGCGGGCATATGTGTTGCAGGTGACCGATACCAAGCCCGACGCGATTGAGGTCCGAATCCTCGCCACCGCTTCGGACGCGGCGCGCGCGTTCGACCTACGCTGTTCGCTGCGCGAGGGGGTGCTGGCTTATATCCGCGACGAGATGCCCGAGGCGCTACCGCGGCGGCGGGTGGCGGTGGATGGACAAGCTGCCCAGCCCAACTGACCGTCATTCCGGCCATCACCGGAATGACGGAGTACGGCTTTAGGGCTTTCGCGCCGCCACGAACGCATCGACGTTTCGCCCAAGCACGGTCATCGGCACCCCGCCGCCCTGTACCACCAGATCGTTGAACGCCTTGAAATCGTAACGCGGCCCCAGCGCGGTCTTTGCCCGGTCGCGGAGGCGGTTGATTTCCGAATGGCCGACCTTGTAGCCGCACGCCTGGCCCGGCCACGAACAATAGCGGTCGACCTCGCCCGACACTTCCTCGACGCTCGACCCGTTGGTGGTGGCGAACCACTGCACCGCCTGTTCGCGGGTCCAGCGCTTGGCATGCAGCCCGGTGTCGACGACCATGCGGCAGGCGCGGAACGCGATCGACTGGAGATAGCCCAGCCGCCCGACCGGATCGCCCTCGTACGCCCCCAGTTCGTCGCCCAGCTGTTCGGAATACAGCGCCCAGCCTTCGGAAAAGGCGTTGAACTGCAACAGCGACCGGATCAGCGGCAGGCGGAAGCTGTATTCGCCCTGCCACACATGGCCCGGAATCGCTTCGTGATAGACCAAGGTCGGCAGCGAATAGCGGGTCCACAGCTCGGTCGTGCGCAGGTTGATCCACATCTTGCCCGGCACCTTGCCGTCGATCGACCCCGCCCCACCATAGGCACCCGGCGCACCGGCTTCCTCGACCGCCGGGATGCGCTTCACCTCGACATTGCCCGGTGCCAGCGTGTTGAAGGCGCGGGGCATCCGGGCGCGGATATCGCTCAGCCGGTTCTGCACCAGCGCCATGATCTGCGCGCGGCCGGCATCGTCATTGGGGAAGGTGTAGCGCGGGTCCTTGCCGAGCGCCGTCATGCGTTCGCCCACGCTGCCCTTGGTATAGCCCAGCGATTTCAGGATCACGTCCATCTGCGCCTGCAACGCCGCCAGTTCCTCCTTGCCGCGCGCATGGACCTCGTCCGGGGTCATCGTGGTGGTGGTCGACGCGCGCAGCGCCCAGGCATACCAGGCATCGCCATCGGGCCGCGCCCACATGCCGGCGTCGGATTTCGCCTGTCTCCGGCTGGCGCGGATCGTCGCGAGTTGCCGTTCGAGCGCGGGCTTCACCCGGTCGCGGGCGATCGCGGTTGCCCTTGCGGTCCAGTCGCCGGGAATGGCCTTCGTCCGACGCGACAGCGAGGTCACGATGTCCCAGCCGGCCGGATCGCCCGACACCGATTGCTCGAGCTGGCGGATCGTCTTGTCGAGCAGGAAGTCCGGCGGCACCACGCCGAGCGCGAGGGCAGCGCGCACCCGCTGCGTCTCCCCGTCCAGCTGGCGCGCATAATCGTCGAGCCGTGCCAGATAGGCGTCGGCATCGGCGCGCGTGGCGATGCTGTGATCGCTGTCGAGGAAGCGCGGCACGTCGAGATACGCGCCGACATTCTGGATCACGACATAGGGCGTGTTGCGCCACCCCCCGACCGCCACATCGCCATAGGGCAGGGCAAAGCCGTCGAGCGCGGTTTCGAACGCGGTCTTCACCACATCGATATCGGTGCGCGTCGCGGTGGAAAGCGGCGCGGTGTCGATCCGCTTCAGCGTGGCGACATGCCCGCGCAGGTGATCGGCGATGGCCCGCTGCCCCGCCGCCGACCGGTCACCCAGCCGCGACTTCAGCGCCGCCCGCGCGCCGGTATCGATGCCGAGGCTGCTGGCCGCCTCCGGCGAATCGAGCAGCATGGCGTCGGCGATCTTCGACAGGCTGGCCTCCGCCGCCTTGTCGGCCGGAGCGGCAGCACTCTGTGCGCGAACCGGCAACGCGGCGGTCAGGGTCGAGGCGGCGGCACCGGCGATCCAGTCGCGGCGGGTGAGTTCCATCGGGGCATCCTTGCAGGGCTGTTTGCGCCTACGTGTCCCGCGCCGCGCCGGCCGCGTCAATCGTCGGCGACGACGCTGAGCACTGCGCCGGACACGCCGACGATGCGGACCCGCGTGCCGATGCGCAGGTCGGGGCCCCGCGCGATCCATTCGCTGTCGCCGACGCGTACCCGGCCGGTGCCACCGGCGATCGCTTCGACGACGACCACCGTCTGCCCGATCAGCCGCGCCCCCCGATCGTTGAGCAGAGGATCGTCGCTGTCGACCGGATAATCGGTGTACCAGCGCCGCCCGACCAGCACCGTCACCACGCTCCACGCCCCGAACACCGCCAACTCGGCCGGCAGGGTCAGCGCAGGGAACAGCAAGGTCAGCAGCCCGGTAATCCCCGCCGCAAGGGCGATGAACACCAGAAACACGCCCGGCACCGCCAGCTCCGCCACGCCCAGCGCGACCGCCAGCAGCAGCCAGGCATAGCCGCTGTCGATCATCGCGCGGGCGGTTCGAACGGGCCGGCGGGGCGTTCGCGGGTCGGCTGGGCAGGGGCGGGCGCCTTGCTCTCGCTAAGCGCTTCCTTCGCCAGCTGGCCGATACCGCCCAGCGTACCGATCAGCTGCGTCGCCTCGACCGGGAACAGGATCGTCTTGGCATTGGGGCTGGTGGCGAACTTGCCCACCGCCTCGACATATTTCTGCGCGATGAAATAGTTGATCGCCTGCGTACCGCCGGCCTCGATCGCGTCGCTGACGACCTGCGTCGCCTTCGCTTCCGCCTCGGCCGCGCGTTCGCGGGCTTCTGAATCGCGGAAGGCGGATTCGCGCCGCCCTTCGGCTTCCAGGATGCGGGCCTGCTTCTGCCCCTCGGCACGCAGGATTTCGGAGGCGCGCGTTCCCTCCGCCTCAAGGATGTTGGCGCGCTTCTCGCGCTCGGCCTTCATCTGGCGGCCCATCGCGTTGACGATATCGGCGGGCGGGCGGATGTCCTTGATCTCCACGCGGGTGATCTTCACGCCCCACGGGTTCGTCGCATGGTCGACCACGCCCAGCAGCCGGGCGTTGATCTCGTCGCGCTTCGACAGGGTTTCGTCGAGGTCCATCGACCCCATCACCGTGCGCAGGTTGGTCGTCGTGATCTGTTGCAGGGCGACATACAGGTCGGACACCTCGTACGCCGCCTTGGCCGGGTCCAGCACCTGGAAGAACACCACGCCGTCGGTCGACACCATCGCATTGTCGCGGGTGATGATCTCCTGCCCCGGAATGTCGATCACCTGCTCCATCATGTTCACCTTGCGGCCGACGCGATAGAAGAAGGCGGGGTAGAAATTGAACCCCGGCTTGGCGACCGCGGTAAAGCGGCCGAAATGTTCGATGGTATATTGATGCCCCTGCGTGACGATTTTTACGCTCGCGAACAGATACAGCAAGACCATCGCCACGATCGCCGCAATCAGGCCCAAGAGCATCGGTCATCCCCTGCTTGTGTTTTGTCCAACGCTGTCTAGCATGACCGCGTGATGGAACCAGCGATAACCCTTGCCCCGCGTAGCGTTTTGTTCGTGCCCGCGATCCGGCCCAGCATGGTCGCGAAGGCGGCGGGACTGGCCGCCGACCTGATCGTCCTCGACCTTGAGGATTCGGTGCGCAACGCGGACAAGGTGACGGCGCGCGAAACGCTGCCGGTATCACTGGAACTGCTGCACGGGCGCGGCGCCGCCGTGCGGATCAACGCGCCCGATACGGTGCATTTCGCCGCCGATCTGGCCGCGATCGCCACCGCAGGCGTCGCGCTGACGGTAGTGCCCAAGGTGCAGTCGCCCGACGACCTCGCCCTGCTCGATGGCCGTCCGGTACTGGCGATGATCGAAACGGCGCGGGGCGTGCTGGCGGCGGCGTCGATCGCGGCGACGCCGGGCGTCGTCGGGCTGATGGTCGGCACCAACGACCTTGCCGATTCGCTGCGGTTGCCGCTGGGTGCGGGGCGGGGGCCGCTGGCCTATGCGTTGCAGGCGGTTGTCCTTGCGGCGCGCGCGGCCGGCGGCTGGGCGATCGATGGCGTGTTCAATGCGCTGAACGATCGCGACGGGCTGACGCGCGAATGTGCCGACGGGCGCATGACCGGATTCGACGGCAAGTCGCTGATCCATCCCGATCAGATCGCGGTCGCCAACACCGCCTTTTCACCGACACCGTCCGAATTGGAGGAAGCCGGCGCGATCGTCGCGGCTGCGCGCGGTGGTGCCGAACGGTTCCAGGACCGGATGATCGAGGACATGCACGTCGAAATGGCACGCCGGATGCTGCAACGCGCGCCTTGACGCTTGCCCGTAACGGTTCGGGTCGATAGTGGGGCGCATGACGCTCCGCCCGATCCTCGGACTCGCCGCCCTGCTGTGCAGCACGACGTCGGTCCTGGCCCAATCGATCACGCCGCAGATGCTGCGTGGCCATGTCGCCGTCCTTGCCAGCGACGCGTATGAGGGGCGCGAACCCGGAACCCCCGGCGGCGACCGTGCCGAAGCCTATGTGCTGCAGGCGTTCGCCGATGCCGGCCTGAAACCCGGCGCGCCCGATGGCCGCTGGCGACAGGAAGTGGCGATGGCCGAACACCGCGCCGGATTGGTCAGCGCGACCGTTCAGCAGGGCGGGCGCAGCACGCCCCTGTCCGCCGACCAGATTGCCGGCCTTGGCCTGTCCCCGACCACTGCGATCCGGCGTGCGCCGCTGTTCTTCGTCGGGCGGGGTGCTCCCGATCAGATGACGGGTACCAACCTAAAGGGCGCGGTCGCCGTCGTCATCGGCGGCACCGCGCCGGACGCGCCGCAAGTGCCTTCGGCCGATCGCAACGCGGCGCTGCTGGCGGCAGGCGCGGTCGGCGTCCTGCTGATCGCGCCGCCGAAGACGCCATGGGCGGACATCACGCCCGGCTTTTCAAGCGCGACGATCGTCGGCACCCCGCGCCGTCCCGACTTCAGCGGCGTCGTGCCGGCAGCCCTTGCCGAAACGCTGTTCGGCCGCTCCGCCGCCGATCTGCGCAAGGCCGCGATCGCGCCGAACTTCCGCCCGTTCCGGGGCAAGGCGACGATCGACATCGCCGCGACCGGCACGACCCGCCGCTATACCACCGCCAACATCGTCGGCATGATCCCGGGCACGCAGCGTCCGAACGAAGCCGTCCTGCTGTCGGCGCATTGGGACCATATCGGCATCTGCCGCCCCGAAGGCGCGCCCGACCGGATCTGCAACGGTGCGGCCGACAATGCCAGCGGCACCGCGATCCTGATCGAAGTGGCACGGGTGCTTGCCAAGGGGCCTCGCCCGGCGCGCAGCCTCTATTTCGTCGCGACCACGGCGGAGGAGAAGGGGCTGCTGGGCGCCGACGCCTATGCCGCCGCGATTGCCGACACCCCGCTGAAGGTCGTGGCGAACCTCAACATCGACACGACCGCGATCATTCCCACCGGCACGCCGGTCGCGATCGTCGGGCGCGGCAACCATCCGAAGATCGACGCGATCGTCGACGAAACCGCCCGGTCGCTGGGCCGCAAGGTCGATACCGACACCGAAGCGAACATTATGATCCAGCGGCAGGACGGCTGGGCGTTCGGCAAGCGCGGCATCCCCGCGATCATGGCGACCGGTTCGGTCAGCGACATGAAGCAGCTGTTCGCCTATCTCGACGGCTCGTACCACAAACCCAATGACGACCTCGCGCACATCGACCTGTCGGGTGCCGCCGAGGACGCCGACCTGCACGTGGCGCTCGCCCGCGCGCTTGCCGATCCCGCCCGCTACCCCGCCAACTGATACGAGACGACGCTTCCCATGGATATCACCCTCGGCCTGACCTTCGACGACGTGCTGCTGGTTCCGCAGGAATCGGACGTGCTGCCCAGCCAGGCCGACCCGCGCACCCGCGTCGCCCGCAACCTGGCGCTCAATATCCCGTTCCTGTCGTCTGCGATGGACACCGTGACTGAAGCCGACATGGCGATCGTCATGGCGCAGCTGGGCGGCATCGGCGTGCTCCATCGCAACCTGACCATCGAGGAACAATGCGCGGCGGTGCGCGCGGTCAAGCGCTTCGAAAGCGGCATGGTCGTCAACCCGATCACCATCACCGCCGACGCCCCGCTGTCGGCCGCCCGCGCGCTGATGGAACGCCACCGGATCAGCGGTATCCCGGTGGTCGAGGCATCGGGCAAGCTGGCCGGCATCCTGACCAATCGCGACGTCCGCTTCGCGGAAAACCCCAACCAGCCCGTTGCCGAGCTGATGACCCACGAAAACCTCGCGACCGTCCGCATCGGCGTCAGCCAGGAGGAAGCGCGTCGTCAGCTGCACCAGCGCCGCATCGAAAAGCTGCTGGTGGTCGATGATGCCTATCACTGCGTCGGTCTCATCACCGTCAAGGACATCGAAAAGGCGGTAACCTATCCCAACGCGACCAAGGACGGCACCGGCCGCCTGCGCGTCGCGGCCGCCACCACGGTCGGTGACAAGGGCTATGAGCGGACCGAGGCGCTGATCGATGCCGAATGCGACCTGATCGTCATCGACACCGCGCACGGCCATAACCGGCAGGTCGCCGAGGCGGTCAAGCGGGTGAAGGCGATCGCGCCGCACGTACAGGTCATCGCCGGCAACGTCGCGACCGGCGACGCCACCCGCGCGCTGATCGATGCCGGTGCCGACGGCATCAAGGTCGGCATCGGCCCCGGATCGATCTGCACCACCCGCGTCGTCGCCGGCGTCGGCGTTCCGCAGCTGACCGCCGTCATGGACGCGGCGAAGGCGGCGGCGGGCACCGGTGTTCCGGTGATCGCCGATGGCGGTATCCGCACCTCGGGCGACGTTGCCAAGGCGCTGGCTGCCGGCGCGTCGGCGGTGATGATCGGATCGCTGCTGGCCGGCACCGAAGAGGCACCGGGCGAGACGTTCCTGTATCAGGGGCGCGCGTACAAGAGCTATCGCGGCATGGGATCGGTGGGTGCCATGGCCAAGGGGTCGGCCGACCGCTATTTCCAGCAGGATATCAAGGACCAGCTGAAGCTCGTCCCCGAAGGGATCGAGGGGCAGGTCGCGTTCAAGGGCCCGGCAAAGGACGTCATCCACCAGCTGGTCGGCGGCGTGAAGGCGGCGATGGGCTATACCGGATCGCACACCATCACCGACCTGCAGGAGCGTGCCCGCTTCGTCCGCATCACCAATGCGGGCCTGCGCGAAAGCCATGTCCACGACGTGACGATCACCCGCGAGGCACCGAACTACCCGACGCGCTGATCGGGCACATCGTTCGGACACAGGATCGACCGCGCCCCCGGCTCGCCGGCGGGCGCGGTTTCGTATCCGACTGGATTGACATAGGTTATCTTGGTAGCGTCGCGCATGGATTTTCAGGACCTTCTGCAATGAACCCGGCTGCGCGTACCCAGGCGGCGATCGACCTGATCGACGCGATCATCGATGCCGCGCGTGGCGGCGGCGCTGCGGCGGATCAGGTGACGAAGCGCTTCTTCGCCGCGCGACGCTATGCGGGGTCGAAGGATCGGCGCGCGATCCGTACGCTTGCCTATGACGCGGTGCGGCGTTTCGGCGCGGTGCCGGTGTCGGGCCGTGCCACGGTCGTCGCGATCGCCGATGGCGATCCCGATCTCGCGGCGACGTTCGACGGGTCGTCCTATGGTCCGCAGCCGATCACGGCCGACGAACCGCGTGCCGAACCGGGCTATGCCCCGGCATGGCTGGTGGATGCCTTTCGCGCGTCGGGGCTGGACGATAAAGATCTGGCCGCGCTGCTGGAGCGCGCGCCGCTCGACATCCGGGTCAACCGCCTGCGCGCCGATCGCGACGCCATCCTCGCCGAACTGGGCGGCGATCCGGCCGCCGACCTGCCCGATGCGATCCGCCTGCCGCCGGACACCCCGCTCGACCACGACGCTGCGCTGCATGACGGTCGTGCGGAGGTGCAGGATTTCGGTAGCCAGATCGTGTCGCTCGCGGTCGGCGCCTTGCCCGATGGCCTGGCGATCGACCTGTGCGCGGGCGGCGGGGGCAAGACGTTGGCCATCGCCGCGCAGATGGCAGGCCGCGGCCGCATCCTCGCAACCGATACCGACCGCGCGCGTCTGTCGCGCCTTGCCCCGCGCGCCGCGCGTGCCGGGGTGACGATTGCCGAGCCGCGCCTGCTCGATCCGGGCAGGGAAGCGGCGATGCTGGCCGATGTCGCGGGGCAGGCGGACTGCGTGATGGTCGATGCGCCCTGTTCGGGAACCGGCACATGGCGCCGTAATCCCGAAGCGCGCTGGCGGCTGACGCCCGAACGGCTCGACCGGGTGGTGGCGACGCAGGCGCGGCTGCTCGACGTCGCCGCCGGACTGACGTCGCCGAGCGGGACCATCACCTATGTCGTCTGCTCGCTGCTCGATGCCGAAGGGGCGGGGCAGGTCGATGCGTTTCTGGCGCGCCATGCCGGATGGCGTGCGCTGCCGCTTGCATTGCCGCGCGGGCGCGTCCACGGTCGGGGAATGCGCCTGACCCCGGCATCCGACTCTACCGACGGCTTCTTCGTCGCACGGCTCGGCCGGGCCTGAGCGTGTCAGTCCTTAGGTCGGAGATGTTGATGCGGTTCACCTCGGTTGCGGTCGCGGGGGCACTCGTGCTGGTCTGCGCATCGGCGTCGCTGAGCGGCCAGCGCCCCGATAACCAGATCGATCCGCGCTCGATGGCGCTGCTCCAGCAGGGGCGCGCGGCGCAGGCCGCCGGCGACACCGCTGGCGCGACCGGCCTGATCGAAAGTGCGCTGGTGATCGATCCGCGCAATCGTGCCGCCTACATCAGCCTCGCCGATATCGCGCGGGTGCAGGGCCTGCCCGGCAAGTCGATCCGCCTGTACCGCGAAGCGCTGAGCCTTGAGCCTAACGACGTCGCCGCGCTGAAGGGCGAGGGCGAGGCACTGGTGCAGAAGGGCGCGGTCAATCGCGCCCGTGACACCCTGGCCAAGTTGAAGACCGTCTGCGGTGCGACGTGCCCGGCGGCGAACGAACTCGCGGCCGTCATTGCGAAGGGACCGCCGGTTACCGCCACGGCGCAGCAGACTCCTCCCGCCGTTCCGGGCACCCCGGCACCAGCGACGCCGCAATAGGTACTGTCGTCAGGAGGTCCCGGCCTCCTAGGCCGACAGAACCCGCGCCATCGCGACGAACTCGGCCACCGAAACCGTCTCCGCGCGGCGGGTCACATCGATCCCGACCGTTTCCGCTGCCTCGATCGCGCCCGGCACCGCCTTCAGGCTCTGCCGCAGCATCTTGCGCCGCTGGCCGAACGCCGCCGCGGTCAACCGTTCCAGTACCTTCAGCGCCACGCCGTCGGGCGCATCGGTCGGCACGACATGCACCACCGCCGACATGACCTTGGGCGGCGGCGTGAAGGCGCTGCGATGGACCGGCATCGCGATCCGCGCCGTGCTGCGCCATTGCGCCAGGACGGCGAGCCGCCCATAGGCATCGTCATTGGCGCTGGCCACGATCCGGTCGGCAACCTCGCGCTGGAACATCAGCGTCAGGCTCTGCCACCATGGCCGCCAGTCGGCGGACAACCACCCGACGAACAGCGCGGTGCCGACGTTGTAGGGCAGGTTGGACGCGATATGCGGTCGCCCCTCGAACAACGACGGCGCATCGACCTCCAGCGCGTCGCCTTCGATCACGCGCAACCGTCCGGGAAAGGCCGCGCCCAGTTCCTCAAGCGCCGGGATGCAGCGATGGTCGCGCTCGATCGCAGTCACCTTTGCCCCGGCCAGCAGCAGCGCGCGCGTCAGGCCGCCGGGGCCCGGCCCGACCTCCAGCACCTCCTGATCGTGCAGGTCGCCGGGCACCCGCGCGATCCGGTCGAGCAGCTGCTGGTCGAACAGGAAATTCTGCCCCAGCGCCTTGTTCGCCGACAGGCCGTGGCGCTGGATCACGTCGCGCAAGGGGGGCAGCGCGGTGAGCGGGGCGAGCGTCATGCGGCGGCGGCGCGGCGTGCGGCGGCTTCGCCGGCCATGCGGATCGCGGCGATCATCGCGCCCGGCTCGGCCACATCCTGCCCGGCAATGTCGAACGCGGTGCCGTGGTCGGGCGAGGTCCGCACGATCGGCAGGCCCAGCGTGATGTTCACGCCATCGTCGAAATGCAGCGTCTTGATCGGGATCAGCGCCTGGTCGTGATAGGCGCACAGGGCGGCATCATATTTCGCCCGCGCGCGCGGGTGGAACATCGTGTCGGCGGCCAGCGGCCCGACGATATCGATCCCCTCGGCCTGCAACTGCGCGACCGCCGGTTGCATCACCTCGATCTCCTCGCGGCCGATCGCACCGCCTTCGCCGGCATGGGGGTTCAGCCCGGCCAGCGCCAGCCGGGGCGCATCGATGCCGAAGTCACGGACCAGCCCACGCGCCGTCGCCCGCGCCCGCGCGACGATCAAGTCGACGGTCAGCGCGGTCGGCACGGCGGCCAGCGGTTCATGGATGGTGATCGGCACCACCCGCAGCGTCGGCCCGGCCAGCATCATCACCGCATTCTCCCGCGACACGCCGCAATGTTCGGCGACGAATTCGGTCTGGCCGGGATAGTTGAAGCCGATGCGATAGAGTTCGGCCTTCGAAATCGGCGCGGTTACCAGCCCCGACGCGGCATCGGACCGTGCCAGCCCCGCCGCCATTTCCAGCGATTGCAGCGCGCACCGAGCACCGCCGATATCGGGCCGCCCGGGGACGATCGCGTCGCCGTCGATGACCGATACGACGGGCAGGGCGCGGGGGAAGACGCGCGCCGCATCGCGCGGATCGTCGATCCGTTCGACCGGGCCGGTCCAGACCTGCGACACCGCCCGGACATCGCCGACCGCGAAGAAACAGGGCAGCGCCTCGCTGTCGCGGCGCGCCCATGCCTTTGCGATCACTTCCGGGCCGATGCCGGCCGGATCGCCCATCGATATCGCGAGCGGCGCGACCATCGGCATCCGACCCGCCGCCTCAGCGATACTCGATCACGGCGTCGCGCCGCAGGTCGCGCATCATGCGCTGCGCCCGCAGATTGACGCGCTCCTGCTCCAGCCCGGCCTGGATCTGCGCGGCGGTGGGAATGCCCGCGGTGCGCGGATCTTCGCGACCGCACAGGATCAGCACGCGCACGCCGTCCTTGGGCGAACCGAAGGGCGGGGTCGCCTGTCCGACGTTCAGCTTCAGGATGATGTCCTGCAACGCGGGCGGCAGGCTGCGCAGCACCACCGCGTCGTTGTCGACCACCTCGGCCTTCTGTGCCTGCGCAATCTTGGTTGCATCACCGCAACCGCGGATCGCCTGCGTCGCTTCGGTGAAGGCCGCAACCTTTGCACTCGCCTGCGCTTCGGTCGTGCCGGGGGCGAACGGCAGGAACAGCTGGCGCAGCGCCAGCTTGGCGTCGCGCGGATCGGCCATCAGCACCTGCCGCTTGTCGGCAAGGTACAGGATCGAATAGCCACCCGGCACCTCGATCGGGCCGGCGATCTGGCCGACCTGCATCTGGGTCGCGGCGCGCTGCAGCTGGTCGGGCAGCATGTTCAGGCGCACGAAGCCCAGGTCCCCGCCGACTGCGCGGGTCGATGCTTCGGAGAAGTTGCGCGCGAAATATTCGAACGGTGCGCCCTGGCGAATCTGCTCGATCATCTTCTGCATCGCCGCCTGCACTTCGGCTGCGCGATCGGGCGTTGCCGCCATGTAGATTTCGCGAAGGCTGTATTCCTCGGTGCCCTTCGATTCCTCCATCCGCTTGATGACGGCGGCGACTTCCTCCTCGCCGACGTTCACGAACGGTTCGACCTGCCGGCGCAGCAGCCGGCTCCACGCCAGCTCGCCCTCGATCTGGCGACGCAGCGAGCGATCCGACGAGCCGACGGTGCGCAGATAGGCGCGCAGCTGCTCGGGCGTCTGCTTGAAGCGCTGCTTGGCCAACCGGTCGAAGCTCTGTTCCAGCTCGGCCGACGTGACGGTGATATCCTTGGCCTTCGCCTGCTGGATCTGCAGCGTCTCGTCGATCAGCTGGCGCACGACCTGCGCGCGCAGCACTTCGCGGTCCTCGGCGCTCAGCTTGTAATCGTTGAGGGCGACGATCAACGCCATGCGCTGATCGACGTCGGTGCCGGTCAGCACCGTGTCGTTCACGATCGCGGTCGGCTTGCGGATATTGGGGTCCAGCTTGCCGAAGATCGTCGGGTTGCCCGGCAGGTTCAGGTTCGCGCCGGGCACGTCCTGACCGTCGTTGACCGTCTGGGCGGCCAGCGTTGCGGCGGCGGCGATCGCGACGAAACCGGCGATCGAACGGCCGATACGGCCGGCATTCACGATGTTCTTGGTCACTTGGTCGTCATATCCCATGCGCGGATGGTCAGGGCGGTGCCGCATCATTGGGGCAATTGCATGGCCCGCCGCGCCTGAACAGAGCCTTATCGTCCCAGGTTCTTCAATGCCAGCGTTACCAGATAGCTGCTGCCGTTGCGCGCGTCGCCGATCCGCTGGTAATCGCGCTTCCACGTCAGGCCCAGCCGCAGGCAGTCGTCCTCATATTGGACACCCACGCGGTGGCGGATCGGATCGAACCCGTCGGAAATCGACAGCGAATCCTCCGATTTGTCGGTCAGGTCGATCGTGGCCGATGCGAAGGCCGACCAGAACGGCCCGAACGCCGCCCGCCCGGCGACACGCACTTCCTCGCGGTCCTGCAAATCCTCCAGCTCGTCGATATCGCGGTTCAGCCGCAGATAGCCGACCTGGAAATAGGTCCGCCGGCTGCCGATCGTCGCGTCCAGCTCGTTGCGGCGGATCTTCGCCCCGTCCTTGTCTAGCCGGTAGCGATGGGTGAAGGTCACGAATTCGCGGAAGCGGATATCGGTGCGGCCGACGATATCGGAAAACCGGTCGTCCAGCCCCGTACCACTCGGCAGGATGCTGGCACGCTGGCTGGTGCGATAGCTTTGCCCGACCGTCGCCGACACCGCCACGCCCGGCAGGTCGAGCGCATAGTCGATGCCATAGGTTACGCGCGACGAATCCTCGAACCGGTCATATCCGGCGAAGCGGTTGAGCGCGAAGAGGTTCGAATCCTCCAGATCGACCGCCCGCGCATCTTCGTTCGGCACGGCCAGATTCGCGATCTTGGGCGACGCGACCAGTTGCACGCGCGGGGAAATCCGCTGGGTCCCGCGTCCGATCGCCCCGATGAACGGCCAGCGGACATCGACCGCCACCGCCGCGATCCCGCGCGGCGTAAAGCCTTCGTCCCCGCGGTAGCTCAGCACCGCGGTATCGATGGTGTCGTGCGCATTATACGCATCGGCCCGGCCATAGGCGGTGAAGGTCACCTCCTGCCCCAGCGGCGTATAGCGCGTCAGGTCCCACCGCGCGGAGACGAAGGCACGCTGCGTGTCCTGTCCCTCGCTCCGGCCGATCGCCAGCGTGTTCAGCTGCACCTGCGCGACGCCGCCCAGCAACCCGTTGAAGCGGCGGCGATAATCGAGTTCGGGCAGCGCGACCGGCTGCATCCCCTGATTGTCGCCGACACGGAGCGTCTGTACCGCCCAGCCGCTGATCGACAGCATCGAATCGCGATCGATCCGCTCGACGGTCACATTGTTGCGCAGCCGGTCGTCGCGCGAAATGTCGTAGCGGCGCAGGAACGTCTGGTCGGTGGTGTAGCGCAGCGATCCGGACACGCTCCAATTCGGATCGAGCTGGAACCGGCCAACCGCATCGACATAGCCGCGGAACGACCGTTCGGTGCCGGTGGGCGATGCGCCCAGCACCAGATCGTCGCTGCGGCGGCTGATCGTGCCATAACCCTGCACCCGGTACGCACCCTTGGCCGACAGCGACCGGTATTCGGCCTGCAGCATGGGCAGCACGGCGGTAAAGACGTGCGGGGTGATCGTCAGGTCGCGATTGGGCGCGAGGTTGATGTAATAGGGGACCGCGACTTCCAGCCCGTTCACCCGGTCCAGCCGGATCGACGGCGCGAGCAGCCCCGAATCGCTGCCATCGCCGATCGAATGCGAGAAGGACGGCAGCGGAATGGTCGGCAGGCCGAAGATGGTGAGGCCCGCCCCGGTATAGCGGATGCGCTTGCGCGTCGGGTCGTAGCGGACCTTCAGCGCGGTGATCTTCCACGACGGTTCCTTGGGACACCCGGCGGAATTGGTGACGGCGCACGGGGTATAGGCCGCGCTTTCGACCGTCACGACGCCGTTTTCCGACCGGGTGCCGCGCTTGGCCGCGATCCGCCCGCCTTCGTCGAGGACGACCAGCATGTTGTCGACCACGCCGTCCTTCAGGCTGTCGGTCAGTTCGATCCGGTCACCATAGGCCACGTCGCCTTGCGGGTTGGTGACGGCGATGTTGCCGTCGGCCACCACCTGTCCGGTCTTGCGGTTCCACGTCACGCGGTTGGCGCGCAGCCGGTTGCCCTCGCGCAGCAGCCGGACTTCGCCGGTCGCCGTCACCACATCGGTATTACTGTCGTAGGTCAGCAGGTCGGACGAGAAATCGATGTGGTCCTGGGTCGCGGGTGTCGGCAGCGCGCTTTCCGGCGGCGGGGGCGGCAGGCTGCGATCCTGCAGATCCTGTGCGACCGCAGGGCCGGCGATCGCCAGCGAAAGGCCAAGGGCAAGCGACCCCAACGAACGCTTCACTAGTCTCGCTTCCCCAAACCGTTGCCGTCCGACGTGCGGACGTTCGTTCCGCGCTATTGCATCGTGCGGGCGGAACCGCAATCGCCCTTGGCCCGCTTTACCTGCCGGTCGCGACGCGCCTAGAAGGTGCCCGCGCCCCGTGCGCCAAGATCCAGAGGAAACCCATGTCGATTTCGATCCAGTTCGCGCCCCAGCGGGGCACCGCCACCGCCCTCGTCCTGCCCATCGCCACCGGCGGGCTCGACCGGATCGACGCGGCGGGCCTGGAGCCGCACGTCGCGACACTGGTCGCCGGTGCCGCGCGTGCCGGACGCTTCGAGGGCGAAGCCGGGTCGATCGCGGAAATCTTTGTCCCCGGCGAAGGCGACAGCGCCGGCCGCGTCATCCTGCTCGGCATCGGCGACGGGGAAGGGCCGGCGCTGGAAAAGGCGGGCGGCGCGCTGACCGGACGCTTCCTCGTTTCGGGTCTGACCGACCTGACCGTCGACTTTACCGGCAGCGACGTGTCGGCAAAGGCGATCGCGCGCTTTGCGGCAACGGCGGCGCAGCGCGGCTGGCGGCAGGACGGCTATCGCACCAAGCTGCCTGAAAAATCGAAGCCGACGCTGACCGGCCTGACCATCGTCGGCGCTCCGGACGGGATCGACGACGCGTTCGTTGCGGCCGACGCGCTGACCAAGGGGCTGGACCTCACCCGCACCCTCGTTACCGATCCGCCGAACATCCTGTACCCGGTCAGCTTCGTCGAGAAGTGCCGCGATCTTGCGGCGCTGGGCGTCGAACTGACCATTCTCGACGAACGGCAGATGGCCGAACTGGGCATGGGCGCGCTGCTGGGCGTCGGCCTAGGCTCGGAAAAGGAATCGCGCCTGCTTGCCATGCGCTGGAACGGCAAGGGCGAGGGCGATGTCGACGTCGCGCTGGTCGGCAAGGGCGTGACCTTCGACACCGGCGGCATCTCGCTGAAGCCCGGACCCGGCATGGAGGACATGAAGTGGGACATGGGCGGCGCGGGCGCGGTCGCGGGTGCGATGAAGGCGCTGGCCAGCCGCAAGGCGAAGGCGAACGTCATCGGCGTCGTCGGCCTCGTCGAGAACATGCCCGACGGCAAGGCACAGCGCCCTGGTGACGTGGTGACGTCGATGTCGGGCCAGACGATCGAGGTGCTGAACACCGACGCTGAAGGGCGGCTGGTGCTGTGCGACGTGCTGACCTGGGTCCAGCGGACGCACAGGCCGAAGACGATCGTCGACCTCGCGACCCTGACCGGGGCCATGATCATCAGCCTCGGCAGCGAACATGGCGGCCTGTTCGCCAATGACGACTCGCTCGCCGACGAACTGCTGGCGGCGTCGCGCGAATCAGGCGACCTGCTGTGGCGCTTCCCGTTGTCGCCGGCCTATGACAAGCTGCTCGACAGCCCGATCGCCGACATGAAGAATATCGGCCCGCGCGGCGCAGGCTCGATCACCGCCGCGCAGTTCCTGAAGCGCTATATCGAGGATGGCGTGCGCTGGGCGCATCTCGACATCGCCGGGATGGTCTGGGCCGACAAGCCCGGCAACCACCACGACAAGGGCGCGACCGGCTTCGGCGTGCGCCTGCTCGACCGGTTCGTGGCGGATAATTTCGAAGGCTGACCGAACCCACCCTTACCCGTCATCCCGGTGAAAGCCGGGATGACGGAGGCGAACGGAAATGAAAGTCGACTTCTACCACCTGACCCGCAGCCCGCTCGACCGGGTACTGCCGCGCATCGCTCAACGGCTGCACGACGATGGCGAGCGCCTGTTGCTGTTGTCCGATGACGCCGACCAGCGCCGCCACCTCGACATGCTGCTGTGGACCTACGCCCCCGACAGCTTCCTGCCCCATGCCGAGGCCGGGGCAGGTGACGACGCGCTGCAAGCGGTGCTGATCGCCCCCGAACCGACCGACGCCAACGCCGCACGCAACGTCGCGATCGTCGACGGGCGCTGGCGCGACGACGCGCTGACCTTCGACCGCGCGTTCCACTTCTTTGGCGAGGATCACATCGCGTCGGCACGTGCCGCTTGGAAGGGGCTGGCCGACCGCGAGGACGTCGAGCGGCGGTACTGGCGGCAGGGGGATGGCGGCTGGGAACAGGCGGCGTAACGCTTGCCTGTCGCGCGTCGCCCGACTAGGGGGACCGGCGACAAGCCTTCCAACAACCAGAACGCAGGAGCCGCGACCGCCATGGCCGCTACCCGTACCTTTTCGATCATCAAGCCCGACGCGACCCGCCGCAACCTGACCGGCGCCGTCACCAAGATGCTGGAGGAAGCCGGCCTGCGCGTCGTCGCTTCGAAGCGTATCCAGATGACCCGCGAACAGGCCGAAGGCTTTTACGGCGTGCACCGTGAGCGTCCCTTCTTCAACGACCTCGTGTCGTTCATGATCTCGGGCCCCGTCGTCGTGCAGGTGCTGGAAGGCGAAAACGCCGTGCAGGCAAACCGCGACATCATGGGCGCGACTAACCCGGCCAACGCCGATGCCGGCACGATCCGCAAGGAACTGGCCGAATCGATCGAAGCGAATTCGGTTCACGGTTCGGATTCGGAAGAGAATGCGAAGATCGAAATCGACTTCTTCTTCAAGCCGGAAGAAATCATCGGCTGATTTCAGCCCCGGCTGAAATGCGAAAGGCCCGCTTCCGATGAGGAGGCGGGCCTTTTTCGTTTGCTGCCAAAAGAAAACCGTTCGGTTCTAGCTTGTCGAGAACGTGTGGCAAGCCAACCCCCCGTTCGTTCTGATTAGCCATTGAGCCTGTCGAAATGGCGTATCGAAGGACTGCCGTCTAAGTGCTTCGATATGGGTCTTCGACTTCGCTCAGCCCCTACTCAGCACGAACGGGAGGCGCTATCCCGCCAACCGCCCCAATTCCTGCGCCCACAACGTGTCCAGTCGCCGCGCCACGCCGCCGCTCGCACCCTCACGTCGTGCCAACGCAACGAGGTTCAGCGACCGCCCGCCAACGATCCGTCCATGGGTGGCAAATACCAGATCGTAGATCGCGCTCGACTGCCGCTGGGTATCGCCGTCCCACCATGTCGCGGTCACCGCGACCGGCAACCGACCCTCGATCGCATCGGCCCCGCCATCGGTGATCGCCAGCAACGGCGCGCGCACCCAATCGGCCGCGATCGCGACATCGCCGACCGCCGACTTGGCCGGGACCTTCAGCGCGGGCGGGAACGTCACGTCGATCCGTTCGATCCGCCGGTCGGCCGCGCTCAGCACCAGCCGCTCGCCGTCGC
This sequence comes from Sphingomonas sp. Leaf23, assembly GCF_001421585.1. Taxonomy (NCBI): domain Bacteria; kingdom Pseudomonadati; phylum Pseudomonadota; class Alphaproteobacteria; order Sphingomonadales; family Sphingomonadaceae; genus Sphingomonas; species Sphingomonas sp. Leaf23. Next base: position 596,128 of record NZ_LMKR01000001.1, read on the forward strand.
CATCCGGCGTTGCGACGATCGCAAGCGCGGTCTTCGCCTTTGCCGAGGACACCCGCTCGGCCGCACGCTCGGCATCCGCCGTCCGTCGTTCGGACACGTTGTTCCACAGCGTCAGCCCGCCGATCACGACACCGGCCACCGCCACGCCTTCGGCCAGCGTGATCCAGCGCCGCCGCTCGGCCCGCGCGTCCTCGGCGTCGCTCACCGTCCGCCGGCCTCCAGCAACGCGCGCGGCGCGGCCAGTTCCCATGCATGGGCGACGGCATCCTCGATGGCCACGAGATCGCTGTCAGCGTCGATCACGCTCCAGCCGTCGTCGCCGCGCACGGTCGCGCTGTCACCCACGATCCGCACAAAATCATTGCCCTCGACCGTAAAGACCGTCGCCTCGCCCGCTTCGCGTTCCTGCGTTTCCGGCAACACCTTCGCGGCTTCACGGATCAGGTCGAGCATCTCGGTCATCGCGTCACGAACTCCGCCAGGGTTTGCGGGTAGAGGCGATGTTCCTCCACCAGCACCCGCGCCGCCAGGATATCGGCGGTATCGTCGGGCAGGATCGGAACGCGCGCCTGGGCCAATACGCTCCCGGCATCCAGCTCTTCGGTGACGACATGCACCGAACAGCCCGCTTCGGCATCGCCGGCCGCGATCGCCCTTGCGTGGGTGTCGAGCCCTTTATACGCCGGCAGGAGCGAGGGGTGGATGTTCACGATCCGGTCGCGCCACTTCGCAACGAAATCCGCTGACAGAAGCCGCATATAGCCAGCCAGTGCGATCGTCTCGACCCCCGCGTTCCGCAGCGCGCCGTCGATCGCCGCCTCATACTCCGCCTTCGGGATACCGCGGGGCGAATGGGCGAAGGTCGCGATGCCCTGTTCGGCGGCATGGGCCAGGCCGGCGGCATCGGGCTTGTCCGACGCCACCAGCACGATCTCATACGGGCAATCGGGGGCGCGCGCCGCTGCGACCAGCGACGCCATGTTCGATCCCCGTCCCGAAATCAGGACCCCGACGCGGTGCTTAGCCAAGGTGTGTCGCGCTCCAGTCGGCACGCGCGCTCCACGTCTCCGCGCTGCCCTTCACGGTGCAGCCCTTGTCGCCCGCCTCGACCGTGCCGATCCGTACGACCGTCTCACCCGCTTGCGACAGCGCGGCGGCGACCGCATCGGCGTCTTCGGCCGCGACCAGCACCGCCATGCCGATGCCGCAGTTGAACGTCCGCGCCATCTCTTCCGGCTCGATATTGCCCTGCGCCTGCAGGAACGCCATCAGTCGCGGCTGTTCCCACGCATCGGCATCGACCTGGGCATGGGCACCCTTGGGCAAGACGCGCGGGATATTCTCCAGCAGCCCGCCGCCGGTGATGTGCGCCAGCCCATGAATGCGCCCCTCGCGCAGCAGCGGCAGCAGCGACTTCACGTAGATTTTGGTCGGCGCCATCAGCGCGTCGATCAGCAGCACGTCCTGATCAAACAGGGCAGGGCGGTCGAGCTTCCAGCCCTTGTCCGCCGCCAGTCGCCGCACGAGCGAGAAGCCGTTCGAATGCACCCCCGACGATCCGAGGCCGAGAATCACGTCGCCGACCGCCACCTTGTCGCCGGTCAGCAGCTGTTCGCGCTCGACCGCGCCGACGCAGAAGCCGGCAAGGTCGTAATCCTCGCCCTCGTACATGCCCGGCATTTCCGCCGTCTCGCCCCCGATCAGCGCGCAGCCCGCCTGACGGCACCCTTCCGCGATCGAACCGACCACGCGTTCGGCGGTTTCGGCAACCAGTTTGCCGGTCGCATAGTAATCGAGGAAGAACAGCGGCTCGGCACCCTGCACGATCAGGTCGTTGGCGCACATCGCGACCAGGTCGATACCCACGCCGTCATGGGCATTGTGCTCGATCGCCAGCTTCAGCTTGGTGCCGACGCCGTCATTGGCCGCGACCAGCAACGGGTCCTTGAACCCGGCAGCCTTGGGGTCGAACACCCCGCCGAACCCGCCCAATTCCGGATCCGCGCCGGGGCGCCGGGTCGATTTCGCCAACGGCCCGATGGCACGGACCAGGGCATTGCCCGCCGCGATCGATACGCCTGCCTGTGCGTAGGTATAGCCGCCGCCGCGGTCCGCTTCGTTGCTCATGTCGCCCGGTTAGCTACATCGCGCTTGGATTTCCACGCCTGCTTCGTCAAAAGGCAGCCATGACTTCGTATCAGCCCCGCCGCATCCTTGCCGCCGTCGCCCTGGGCGTCGTCGCCACCGGCGCGGTCGTGGCGCAACAGGGCGGTGTCGCCGCCGTCGACAGCTCGGGCAGTTTTGAGGTGAACGGGGTCCGCGTCGACGTCGCCGGCCCCTCCGCCGACGCCGCGCGCACCGCCGGCTGGCGCATCGCCCAGCGCAAGGGCTGGCAGATGCTGTCGCAGCGGCTGACCGGCCAGGCCCGCTCGCTGCCCGATGGTACGCTCGATTCGCTGGTGAGCGCGATCGTCGTGGAAAGCGAACAGATCGGCCCGAAGCGCTACATCGCGCGCCTGGGCGTGCTGTTCAATCGCGGGCGCGCCGCGTCGATCCTCGGCATCGCCGGCGTGTCGGAACGCAGCCCCGCCATGCTGGTCCTCCCCCTCATCTGGGACGGCGGCACCGGCACCGTGTTCGAACGGGCGACCCCGTGGCAGGCGGCATGGGCGCGCTTCCGCACCGGGGGCAGCGTCATGGATTATGTCCGCCCCAGCGGCACCGGCGCCGACGGCCTGCTGCTGAACGCCGGACAGGTGACCCGGCGCGGACGCGGCTGGTGGCGCACCGTCCTCAACCAGTACGGCGCATCCGACGTGCTGATCCCGCAGGTCCGGCTGTACCGCCAATGGCCCGGCGGCCCGGTGATCGGCACCTTCACCGCCGGCTACGGCCCCGACAACCGCCTGCTCGGCAGCTTCTCGTTGCGCGTCGATCAGGGCGATGCGATCCCCGCGCTCCTCGACGAAGGGGTCCGACGGATCGACGCCATGTATCAGCAGGCGTTGCAGGCCGGCACGCTGCGCCCCGATGTCGTCCTCGCCGCCCCGCCGCCGGGCACGCCGGTCATCCCGGTCGAGGAAGAGGCCGTCGACCCGGCGCTGCCCGATCCCACCGCCACGCCGACCGCCGCGCCCGCGACCGAAGCGATCACCCTGTCTATCCAGGCCGATACGCCGAACGCAGCCGCCGTCGAATCGACCGAAGCGGCATTGCGCGCGGTACCCGGCGTCCGCGCCGCCGCAACCTCCAGCCTGGCACTGGGCGGTGTCTCGGTGCTCCGCGTCACCTTCGACGGTGACGCCGCGATCTTCGCCGCCGCGCTGGAGGCACGCGGCTGGCAGGTACAGCAGGGCGACGGCGCGCTGCGCATCCGCCGCCGCGCCGCCCCAACGCCCCCGCCGCCGAGTACGCCGCAGGGATGACCCAATCGCGTATCGGTTCGGCACAGCTTTCCTTCTCCCTCGAACTGCCCGCCGGCGCCCGGCAGGACCTGTTCCTCGTGGGGCCGTCGAACGAAGCCGCCGTCCACCATCTCGACCATTGGGAAACGTGGCCGGTCAAGGCCGCGCTGCTGGTCGGCCCGCGCAAATCGGGCCGGACATTGCTCGCCCGCTCGTTCGTCGCGCGCAGCGGCGGCACGATCGCCGACGACGCCGAACGCTGGAACGAGACCGAACTGTTCCACGCCTGGAACCGCGCGCAGAGCGAGGGGCAGCCGCTGCTGATCGTCGCCGATGCCCCGCCGCCGATCTGGCGGATCGGCCTGCCCGACCTGCGCTCACGCATGGGGGCGACGCCGGTGTTACGGCTGGAAGCGCCCGATGAACTGCTGATCGAAACACTGCTGCAATATCTGTTCGACAGGAAGGAACTCGTCGCCGCGCCGGATGTCGTGCGCTGGCTTGCCCGCCGCGTCGAACGGAGCCACCTTGCGGTGCTTCGGATCGTCGAGGCTTTGGAGGAAGATGCAATGTTGCGCTCGACGCGCCGTTTGACGATCCCGACCGCGCGCGCCGCGCTCGGTTCCAGCCCGCTGTTGCTGGACCGCCTGCTGTGAACGATCCGGTCCCCTCCGCCCGCACCACCGTCGCCGCTGCGCCCGAAGCACGCTATTTCAACCGCGAGCTGTCGTGGCTGGCGTTCAACCGCCGCGTGCTGGACGAGGCGTGCAACCCCGACCATCCGCTGCTCGAACGGCTGCGCTTCCTGTCGATCTCGGCGACCAACATCGACGAATTCTTCATGGTCCGCGTGGCGGGCCTCAAGGGGCAGCAGAACCAGGGCGTGGGCCATGAATCGGTCGACGGCCTGACGCCCTCGCAACAGCTGGCCGCGATCACCGTCGATGCCGCCGGGCTGGTTGACAGCCAGCAGCGCATCTGGCGCGATATCGCCGCCAGCCTGGCCGAGGCCGACGTGTTCGTGCTCGGGGCCGATGCGATCCATGGCGACACCGAAGTCTGGCTGGAACGGCATTTCCGCGAACAGGTCTTCCCGGTCCTGACCCCGCAGGCGCTCGACCCGGCGCACCCGTTTCCCTTCATCCCGAACCTCGGCTCGGCGATGCTGTTCGACCTGATCCGCCGCTCGGACGATGTGGAGGTGCGCGAAGTCGTGCTGCTGCCACCGGCCATGCCGCGCTTCGTCCGCCTGCCGGGCAAGGCCGCGCGCTATGTCGCGATCGAGACGATCCTGCGCCATTTCTCCAACCTGTTCTTCCCCGGCTACACCGTGCGCGCGTCCGCAGCGTTCCGGGTCATCCGCGACAGCGACATCGAACTGGAGGAAGAGGCCGAGGATCTGGTCCTGTACTTCCGCACCGCCATCAAGCGGCGGCGGCGTGGCCGGATCATCCGCCTCGAAATCGAATCGGGCATTTCCGACGAACTGGTCCAGCTGCTGCGCGACGAAATGGGTGGCAGCGATGCGCTCATCACCGAAACCGGCGGGTTCCTTGGCATCGGCGACCTGTCGATGCTGGTGGCGGAGGACCGCCCCGACCTGAAATTCCCGCCGTTCAGCCCACGCTTCCCCGAACGTATCCGCGAATATGGCGGCGACTGTTTCGCGGCGATCCGGGCAAAGGATATCGTCGTCCACCACCCGTACGAAACCTTCGACGTGGTGCTGGCTTTCTTGAAACAGGCCGCCGCCGACCCCGATGTCGTCGCGATCAAGCAGACGCTGTACCGCGCGGGCAAGCAATCCGCCGTCGTCGCCGCGCTGGTCGCCGCTGCGGAGGCGGGCAAGTCGGTGACCGCCGTCGTCGAGCTGAAGGCCCGCTTCGATGAAGAGCAGAACCTGAACCTCGCCTCGGTCCTCGAACGCGCCGGGGTGCAGGTCGTCTACGGCTTTATCGAGTGGAAGACCCACGCGAAAATCTCGATGGTGGTCCGGCGCGAAGAACAGGGCTATCGCACCTATTGCCACTTCGGCACCGGCAATTATCACCCGATCACCGCGCGTATCTACACCGACCTCAGCTTCTTCACCGCCGACCCGGTGATTGGGCGCGATGCGGCGCAGGTGTTCAACTACATCACCGGCTATGTCGAACCGCAGTCACTGCAACAGCTTGCCATTTCGCCCCGCGACCTGCGCAACCGGCTGGAGGCATTGATCGAGGGGGAAATCCAGACGGCCCGCACCGGCGGCGAAGGTTCGATCTGGCTGAAGATGAACTCGCTGGTCGATCCTGCCCTGATCGACAAGCTGTACGAAGCATCGGCGGCGGGGGTGCAGATCGACCTGATCGTGCGCGGCATCTGTTGCCTGCGGCCGGGCGTACCCGGCATGTCGGACAACATCCGCGTGAAGTCGGTCGTCGGCCGCTTCCTCGAACACAGCCGTATCTATTGCTTCGGCAACGGGCAGGCGCTGCCCAATGACGACGCGCTGGTCTATGTGTCGTCGGCCGACTGGATGCCGCGCAATTTCGACCGCCGCGTCGAATATCTGATGCCGATCAACAACCCGACCGTCCACGATCAGGTGCTCGATCAGGTCATGGTCGCGAACCTGCTCGACACTGAACAGACCTGGGAGCTGGGACCCGATGGCAGCTATCGCCGCGTGGCAAAGGGCGATCGCCCGTTCAACCTGCATCGCTATTTCATGACCAATCCCTCGCTGTCGGGCCGGGGTGCCGCAATCGAGAGCGGATCGGCGACCGTGCCGCAGAAACTGTCGCTGCGCGCGTGGCGAGCGGCACGGGACGGCGCGGCTTGATCCGCCTGCCATGGATCAGCCGCCCGGTCAGCGCGGCGCATAGTGCCATCATCGACATCGGATCGAACTCGATCCGGCTGGTCGTCTATGGCGGGCCGGATCGCATTCCGGCCACGCTGTTCAATGAAAAGGTGCTGGCCGGGCTCGGCCGTTCGCTAGCCGAAACCGGCCGGATCGAGCCGGAGGCGATGGCGCTGGCCAGCACCGCGCTGCACCGGTTCGCATGGCTGACCCGCGAAATGCAGGTCGAGGTCGTCCGCACCGTTGCCACCGCTGCCGTTCGCGATGCGGCCAATGGCCATGAACTGGTGGCACTGGCCGAATCGCTGGGTCTGACGGTCGAGACGCTGACCGGCGAGGAAGAGGCGCAGGCCGCCGGCCACGGCGTGCTGTCCGCCATCCCCGATGCCGACGGGATCGTCGGGGACTTGGGCGGGGGCAGCCTCGAACTGGTCCGTATCAAGAATGGCAAGATCGGCGATCGCGTGTCGTTCCCGCTGGGCGTCCTGCGCATCGGCGCGATCCGCGAACGCCGCGCGGGCGAACTCGACCGGGTGGTGCAGCGGCTGGTGGCCGATGCCGGCTGGACCGGGCGGGGGAAGGGGCTGCCCTTCTATCTGGTCGGCGGATCGTGGCGCACGCTGGCGCGATTCGACATGCACCTGACCGGCTATCCGCTGCCGATCGCGCATGGCTATACCATGTCGCTCGCGCGGATTGCCGAATTGGAGCGGATCATCGCCGATACACCGCGTGCCGACCTGAAGGCCGTGCCGAACCTGTCGGGCGGGCGCGTGCCGACGCTCGACAATGCCACCGCCGTGCTGTCGGCGATGGCGCGACAATTGGGCAGCGCGACGACGATGATCTCCGCCTATGGCCTGCGCGAGGGGCTGCTCTACGCCGCGATGCCCGCTGCGGTGCGCAAGCAGGACCCGCTGATCGTCGCCGCCCATGACGAAGGGGCGCGGCAGGGGCGCTTCGTCGAACATGGCGACCTGCTCCACAAATGGATCGCGCCGCTATTCCCCGACGACGACCCCGCCGCCGTCCGGCTGCGCCATGCCGCCTGCCTGCTGGCCGATGTGGGCTGGCACGCGAACCCCGAATTCCGCGCCGAACGCGGCGTGGAGATCGCGCTGCACGGCAATTGGGTTGCGATCGACGCCGCCGGCCGCGCGATCGTCGCGCAGGCGCTGCACAGCTGTCTGGGCGGCGGCAGCGCGGAGGGGCCGCCCGAACCGCTCGGCCGACTGGCGCCGATCGCCGCGCTGGAGGCGGCGCATCGCTGGGGTCTCGCCATGCGGCTGGGCCAGCGGTTGAGCGGCGGCGTCGCAACCCCGCTGCAACGCACCGACGTCCGCCGCAAACGCGGGCAGGTGGAGTTGGTCGTCCCGACGGCGGACGTGGCGCTCTACGGCGAAGCGGTGCAGAAACGGCATCGCGCGCTGGCGACGGCGCTGGGCATGGACGCGGCGCTGGTCACCCGCTGAAGGCCGCGCTTTCCTACACTGCAGGGCCTGGCTAGCCTCTGCCCTCGCGCCCGCCATACCAGCCCTCGCGGGAGCGGCGTTCGGAGGATAGTGGCACAAACAGTGTGCGAGTGTGAACTTTGTGAACTTTGGACGTCAGCCGCAGCGAAATCCGGTCACGACGCCCTTCTCATCGAGGTCGATGTTGAGCCGGCCGGGCTGGAAATCCATCGTCACCGCCATGCCCGGCCGGATCACGCGGACGTTGGTCAGCCCCGACTGCTTCTTCGCCTCGGCCTCGACCGCTGCTGAGAACGGCCTGCCGACCAGCGCCGCCAGAATGCTGGTATCGCACGAATCGGCCAGAGCCGGCGCGCTTTCGCTCGGTTTCGTCGTCGCGCACGCGCCCAGCGCCAATGCTGCGATCAGGATGGTCGGCTTCATTCCACTACCTCCGCTCGGGTCATCTTCAGCTTTCCTCCCAGCACGGTGAACCCCAGCTGACCCTCGACCAGCGCCAGCGCATCGCAGCCGAATTGTTCGAACCGCCAGCCGTTCAGGATCGACAGTCCCTCGCGCTGCCCGGCGGCCAGCGCTTCCAGATCGTCCGACCGCGCCAGCAGCCGCGACGCGACCTTGATCTCGTTCGCGCGGATCTTCAGCAGCAGTTTCAGCAGGTCGGCGACCAGCGCCCCTTCCTTGCCTAGCGCCGGCTTGCGCTCGTCGCGGCCAGGCATCTGGTCGGCGGGCAACGGCTTGGCATTCGCCAGCGCGTCCATCATCCGCCCGCCGATATCGTTATGCGCCCACGCCGCCGACAGCCCGCGTACTTTCGCCAGATCGCTCTGCTTGCGCGGCGGGTTGCCGGCCAGGTCGGCGATTGTCTCATCCTTGACGATGCGGCCGCGCGGCAGGTTCTTGCCCTGCGCCTCCAGCTCGCGCCACTTGCCCAGCGCCTTCAGCCGGCCCAGCACCTCGGGCTTGCGGCTGTTCACCCGGATGCGCTGCCACACCTGCTCGGGGTCGTTGAAATAGTTGGAGGGGTCGGCGATCCGCTCCATCTCTTCATCCAGCCACAGCCCGCGTCCGGTCTTGCGCAACTTGCCGAGCATCTTGGGGAAAATCACCGAGAGATGCGTCACGTCGGCGATCGCATAGTCGATCTGCCGGTCGTCCAGCGGGCGGCGCGACCAGTCGGTAAAGCGCGCGCCCTTGTCGACCGTGATCCCCAGATAGGCATCGACCAGGTTCGAATAGCCGACCTGCTCCCCCTGGCCCAGCGCCATCGCCGCCACCTGCGTGTCGAACATTGGGAAGGGGGTCTTGCCGGTCAGGTTATAGACGATCTCGATATCCTGCCCGCCGGCATGGAAGACCTTCAATACCTCGTCGTTGTCGGTCAGCAGCTCGAGCAGCGGGGTCAGGTCGATGCCCGGCGCCATCGGGTCGATCGCGGCGGCTTCCTCGGTATTGGCGATCTGGATCAGGCAGAGTTCCGGCCAATAGCTGTTCTCGCGCATGAATTCGGTGTCGACGGCAACGAAGTCGGACTGGGCGAGGCGGGTACAGAGGGCGGCGAGGGTCGCGCTGTCCTCGATCAACGGATGGATGTGCATCGGCTCCGCATAGCAAGGGTTCCGCGCCTTGACAAAAGGGGGTGAGGGGGGGAAGCGGCGCGCATCCGAATTATCCCAGACTGGGAAGTTTCCCGGCCATAAGGTTCCGAATGATGCACGCCTATCGCACCCATAACTGCGGCCAGCTGACCGACGCGAACGACGGCGATACCGTCCGCCTGTCGGGTTGGGTGCATCGCAAGCGCGACCATGGCGGCGTGCTCTTCATCGACCTGCGCGACCATTACGGCATTACCCAGATCGTTGCCGACAGCGATTCGCCAGCGCTCGCGCTGCTCGAATCGGCCCGCACCGAATCGGTGCTGACGATCGACGGCAATGTGAAGCTGCGCAGCGAGGCGACGAAGAACCCGAACCTCGCCACCGGCGCGATCGAAATCTACGCGCGCTCGGCGACGCTCCAGTCGGCCGCACAGGAGCTGCCGATGCCGGTCGCGGGCGAAGCCGAGTACCCGGAAGACATTCGCCTTCGCTATCGCTTCCTCGACCTGCGTCGCGAGCGGCTGCACGCGAACATCCTGCTGCGCTCGAACGTCATCGCGTCGCTGCGCCGCCGGATGATCGATCAGGGCTTCACCGAATTCCAGACGCCGATCCTGACCGCGAGCAGCCCCGAAGGCGCGCGCGACTATCTGGTCCCCAGCCGCGTCCATCCGGGCAAGTTCTACGCGCTGCCGCAGGCACCGCAGATGTTCAAGCAGCTGCTGATGGTCGCCGGCTTCGACCGCTATTTCCAGATCGCACCCTGCTTCCGCGACGAGGACGCCCGCGCCGACCGGTCGCCGGGCGAGTTCTACCAGCTCGATTTCGAAATGAGCTTCGTCACGCAGGAGGACGTGTTCGCCGCGATCGAACCCGTTCTGCACGGCGTGTTCGAGGAATATGCGAACTGGCAGGGCAAGGGCCGCACCGTCAGCCCTCTTCCCTTCCAGCGCATCCCGTACCGCGAATCGATGCTGAAATATGGCAACGACAAGCCCGACCTGCGCAACCCGCTCATCATCACCGACGTATCGCAGCACTTCGTAGGGTCAGGCTTCGGCCGCTTCGCTTCGATCGTCGAGGCAGGCGATGTCGTGCGCGCGGTGCCGGCGCCCAAGACCGCCGACAAGAGCCGCAAATTCTTTGACGACATGAATGCCTGGGCACAGTCCGAAGGGTTCGCCGGCTTGGGCTACGCCACGCGCAGGGGTGGCGAATGGGGTGGCCCGATCGCCAAGAACCATGGCGAGGAGGGCATGGCGAAGATCGCCGAGGCGCTCGGCCTTGGTCCCGATGATGGCGTTTTCTTTTCTGCGGGCAAGGAAGCACAGGCGGCCAAGCTCGCCGGCCTTGCCCGCACCCGCGTTGCCGACACGCTGGGCCTGATCGACGACAAGCGGTTCGAGTTCTGCTGGATCGTCGACTTCCCGATGTTCGAATATGACGAGGACGCGAAGAAGGTCGATTTCAGCCACAACCCCTTCTCTATGCCGCAGGGCGAGATGGAAGCACTGGAGACGATGAACCCGCTCGATATCCTCGCCTATCAGTACGATATCGTGTGTAACGGCGTGGAGCTGTCGTCGGGCGCGATCCGGAACCACCGCCCGGAAATCATGTACAAGGCGTTCGAGATCGCCGGCTACACGCAGGAAGACGTCGACACGAACTTTGCGGGCATGATCAATGCGTTCAAGTTCGGCGCCCCGCCGCACGGTGGTTCGGCACCGGGCGTCGACCGCATCGTCATGCTGCTGGCCGACGAACCGAATATCCGGGAGGTCATCACCTTCCCGATGACGCAGAAGGCCGAGGATCTGATGATGGGTGCGCCGAACTACGCGACGCCCAAGCAGCTGCGTGAGCTGAATATCCGGGTAACCGCCGACGGCCCGAAGGAGGGCTAAAGACGTTTCGCGGGGCGGGGGATGACCCCGCCCCGCGATCCGATTCAGGCGTTTTCGAACGTTTCGCCTTCGAGCACGCGCAGGCGCCCGTCGTCGATCGCGAACACCGCGCCGTGTAGCTTGAGCGTGCCGGCCTCGACCCTTTCCTTCACGAACGGGAAGGTCATCAGGTTGTTGAGCGAGACCTTCACGCCTTCCTGTTCCAGCGCCTTCTGGCCCTCGGGCCCGGTGCCATGCTCGGCCACGACCTTTTCGCGTGCGTCGTCGAGCAGGTCGATCCAGTGGGCGACGAAGCCGCCTTCGCCCGGCTTGGTATTGGCGAGCGATTGCGTCAGGCACGCATTCACGCCGCCGCACGCGCCGTGACCCAGCACCAGGACTTCCTCGACTTCCAGCTTCGTGACGGCGAACTCCAGCGCCGCCGACACGCCGTGCCGGCCGCCGTCATCCTCGAACGGCGGGACCAGATTGGCGACGTTGCGGACCACGAAAATCTCGCCCGGACGCGCACCGAAGATAGTCGCCGGATCGACGCGGCTGTCGGAACAGGCGATCACCATTACCTTGGGACTCTGCCCGGTGGCGAGTTCGCTCCAGCGTTCGCGTTCCTGCTGCCATTCGGTGCCGCGGAAACGGTAATACCCTTCCTTGAGGTCGCTGAAGTGCATCAAAGAATCTCCATCAAAAGTTGTGCTCTTCCCTCGCGCGCTATGACGCATGGGCGCCGGGAATGTTGCAGGCGGTTGTTCGTTTGCCCGCGCATCGCTATCTGACGCCCATGAACGAAATGACGCCGCTCCCCCGCCCGCAGCGCGAACGCAAGCCCGACTGGATTCGCGTAAAGGCCCCGACTGGAAAAGTCGTTGCCGAAACCCGCGCGCTGATGCGGTCGAAAAGCCTGACGACGGTGTGCGAGGAAGCGGCCTGCCCCAATATCGGCGAATGCTGGTCGAAGAAGCACGCGACCGTCATGATCCTGGGCGACACCTGCACCCGCGCCTGCGCCTTCTGCAACGTGAAGACGGGCATGCCGCGTGCGGTCGACCCGATGGAGCCGCAGCATGTCGCCGAAGCGGCGGCGGCGATGGGGCTGAACCATATCGTCATCACCTCGGTCGATCGCGACGACCTGCCCGATGGCGGCGCGAAGCAGTTCGTGAAGGTGATCGAGGCGATCCGCGCCGCGAACCCGACCACGACGATCGAAATCCTGACGCCCGATTTCCGCAACAAGCATGAAGCGGCAGTCGAGATGATCGTGGCGGCACGCCCGGACGTCTATAACCACAACCTGGAAACCGTGCCCCGCCTGTACCCGACGATCCGTCCGGGTGCCCGCTATTACGCGTCGCTGCGCCTGTTGGAGAGCGTCAAGAAGCTCGATCCGTCGATCTTTACCAAGTCGGGCGTCATGCTGGGGCTGGGCGAGGAGCGGATGGAGGTCCATCAGGTGATGGACGACATGCGCTCGGCCGATATCGATTTCCTGACGATGGGCCAGTATCTGCAACCGACGCCGAAACACGCGAAGGTCATCGACTTCGTGACGCCCAAGGCGTTCGACAGCTATGCCGCGATCGCCCGTGCGAAGGGCTTCCTGCTGGTCGCATCGTCGCCGCTTACCCGGTCGAGCTATCACGCGGGCGACGATTTCGAACGGATGCGGGCCAACCGCGACGCCAAGCTGGGCGTCGTCCGCGCGTAATGCCGAAGCATAGCGAAACCCGGCATCTGCCCTATACGCCGGAGCAGATGTTCGACCTGGTGGCGGACGTCGGTCGCTACAGCGAGTTCCTGCCGTGGGTCAGCGCGATCCGGGTGCGGTCGGACAGCGCGACGGAGATGGTCGCCGACATGATCGTCGGCTTCAAGGGCTTGCGCGAGAGCTTTACGTCGAAAGTGCAGAAGGAGCGCCCCGGCCATCTGCGCGTCGATTATCTCGATGGGCCGCTCAAATATCTGAACAATGACTGGCGGTTCAAGCCGGACGGGCAGGGCGGCACGCTGGTCGAATTCTGCGTCGACTTCCAGTTCAAGAACCGCGTGTTCGAGATGCTGGCAGGTCAGGTCTTCGACCGGGCGCTCCGCAAGATGATCGGCGCTTTCGAGGATCGCGCCGCCCAGCTTTACGGCGATTCGTCGACGGGTTCCTCCGGGGCGACATCGGGCGGCAGCAACAGTTCGAGCGCGCACAACGCCGCCTGAAGCCGGATCGTCCCGCGGCCCAGATCACCGAACTGGCGCAGGTCGGCGACGACCTTTGCCGGATCGCCACCCTTTTCGGCGCGTGCAAATACCACGGTGCCGACCGGCTTCTTCTCGCTGCCGCCGCCCGGCCCCGCGACGCCGGTGATCGCCACCGCCACATCGGCCTGCGTCACTTCCAGCGCGCCTTGCGCCATGCTCCACGCCGTCGCGATCGATACCGCGCCGAACGTCTCGATCACGTCGGAGCTGACCTTGACCAGCCCGATCTTGGCCTCGTTCGAATAGGTCACGAACCCGGCCTCGAGCACGTCCGAACAGCCGGGAATTTCGGTGATCGCGGCAGCGACCAGGCCACCGGTGCAGCTTTCGGCCAGCGCGACGCGGCGTCCGGCGGCGCGATTTTCCTCGACCACGCGGCGGGCGGCTTCGACCAGTTCGGGGGGGAGTATGCTATCCATCACATCAATTCCGGGCGGCCTGCCGACACAAGGGCAGTCGCATCTGGGGGTTGGGGCGGTCGGCGTCGACCTGGGCAAACAGCACGATCAGGCCGGCGACATTACGGGGCGGCAGCGCCTGTACCAGATTGGCGGCGCGTTCGATCCTGGGGCAGTCGGCGGCGTCGATATTGCCGACCACCATCGGTGCGACCAGCGACGCCACGATCGGCGCGGCGAACGCCGAATCGAGCAGCTGGATCGCCTGTGGCGCGGTCAGGCGCGACAGCGCCGCCTTGGCCTGTGGCCAGGCTGCGTCGGTTTCGGCTTCATACCGGGACAGGAACGGTCCGCCGCTCCGGCGCAGAAGCGCGGTCGGCGGCAGGGCATTGGCACAGCGGGCGCCGGCCTGCCGGATCAGTTCCGGCGCGACGAACAGCACCAGCGCCTCGGCCTCTGCCGTGGTGACGCAGGCTTGCGTGGCCTGTACCGGCGCATTGCCACAGGCAGCCAGCGCCAGCAGCGCGGCAAGCCGCTTCATGCCGGCACCCGCACGGTGCAGATCGCCTGCGCAGCGATCCCTTCCTGTCGGCCGGTAAAGCCCAGCCGCTCGCTGGTCGTCGCCTTGATGCTCACCTGCCGCTCGGCAATCTCGAGCAAGGCCCCCACCCGCGCGCGCATCGCCGCGCGGTGCGGGCCGATCTTCGGCGCTTCGCAGATCAGCGTCAGGTCGACGAAATCGATGATGCCGCCCTCGGCCCGGACCAGCGAGGCGGCGTGCCGGAGAAACTGCCCCGACTCCGCGCCACGCCATTGCGGATCGCTCGGCGGGAAGTGCGTTCCGATATCGCCCGCACCGATCGTGCCGAGCAGCGCGTCGGTAATCGCATGGAGCGCGACATCCGCATCGCTATGCCCCGACAGGCCGCGATCGTGCGGGATCAGCACCCCGCCCAGCCACAATTCCTCGCCCGCTTCCAACCGGTGGACGTCATAGCCGGTGGCGCTGCGCGACACGAGCGTCGGCAGCATTCGGGCTTCGGTGGCGGCGAAATCGGCCGGAAAGGTGATCTTCTCGAGCATGCTGTCCCCTTCGACCATCACCACGTCCAGTCCGATAGCCCGCAGCATCTGGGCGTCGTCGGTTGCCTCGGCGGTCGCATCCCACGAGGCATGGGCGTCACGAATGGCACCGGCTGCAAAGGCCTGCGGCGTCTGTACACGGAACAACCGGTCGCGCGGCACTACGTCACCCAGCGCCGCGCCGCCCATCGCCAACGTATCGGCAACCGGCAGGACCGGCACCGCGCCGGGCGCATTGTCCAGCGCCGCCAGCAACCGCTCGATCACGGCCCCCGGCAGGAACGGCCGCGCCGCGTCATGGATCAGCACCCGGCCGGCGTCGCCGATCGCCGCCAGCCCGGCGGCGACACTCTCGCGCCGCGTCGCCCCGCCGATGACGAACTCGACCTCGCCGACCGTCGCGCGCAACAGCGCTTCCTGACCTGCACCGATCACGACCAGTACGCGGTCAATGCCGGGATGCCCCGCCAGCGCCGCATGGGCATGGGCGATCATCGCCCGTCCGGCGATGGGTGCGAATTGCTTGGGCAGGCTGCTGCCCGATCGGACGCCGGTTCCGGCGGCGACGATCAGGGCGATGGTTGGACCGGTCTGCATGGCGCCCGCCTAGCGCAAGCCGTGCCGGCCCGCCAGCCTTGCCCTTGGGTGGCGGATGCGGTAAGGCATTGCCCAATTTTCAGGCACAATCCATGACCCTAGCTCCCATCCGCATCGGCGATGTCGTGATCGATACGCCGGTGATCCTCGCGCCGATGACCGGTGTCACAGACCTGCCATTCCGCAAGATGGTGCGGCGGCACGGATCGGGGCTGAACGTCACCGAGATGATCGCCAGCCAGGCCGCGATCCGCGAGACGCGCCAGTCCATCCAGAAAGCGATGTGGGACCCGGCCGAGGAGCCGGTGTCGATGCAACTCGTCGGCTGTACCCCCATCGAGATGGGGGAAGCTGCCAAGCTTGCCGAGGACAAGGGCGCGGCGATCATCGACATCAACATGGGCTGCCCGGTACGCAAGGTAACGAACGGCGATGCCGGTTCGGCACTGATGCGCGACCTGCCGCTCGCTGCCGACCTGATCGCGGCGGTGGTGAAGGCAGTCGACGTGCCGGTTACCGTGAAGATGCGGATGGGCTGGGACCATAGCAGCCTCAACGCCCCGGAACTGGCGCATATCGCCCAGGATCTGGGCGCGCAGATGGTGACGGTCCATGGCCGTACGCGCAATCAGATGTATCGCGACCATGCCGACTGGGCCTTCGTCCGCCGGGTGAAGGATGCGGTGAAGGTGCCGGTGATCGTCAACGGCGACATCTGTTCGGTCGACGATGCGCGCACCGCGCTCGACCAGTCTGGCGCGGACGGGGTGATGATCGGGCGCGGCGCCTATGGCCGGCCGTGGTTGCTGGCGCAGGTCATGGCCGCGCTTTCGGGCGGCACGGCTCCGACCGATCCGTCGGTCGAGGAACAATATCACCTGATCGTCGAGCATTATCACATGATGCTCGACCATTATGGCGAGGAAACCGGCATCAACATGATGCGCAAGCATATCGGTTGGTACACGAAGGGGCTGCACGGCTCGGCCGAGTTCCGAAACAAGGTGAACCAGCAGCCCGATTCCCGTACGGTGCTGGGCATGCTCGCCGATTTCTATGCGCCGTGGTGCACGCGCACGGCGGCGTGAGCGCGGTCGAGGGGCTGCCCTCGTTCGCCGAACTGTTCGCCGGCCTGCCGGTGGCGGCGCTGGTGCTGGACGATGCGGGGTGCATCGCCCACGCCAATGGCGCGGCGGAATTGCTGCTCAACCAGTCCGACCGGGCGATGCGTGGGCTGTCGCTCGAACAGGTCGTCTCGGTCCCGCCGGGCTATGGCGATCCGCGCGACGGGCGGGCGTTCGCCAGCTATGACTGCGAATTGCAGCTGCGGCGCGGCGGGCGGTTGCGCGTCGATTTCCACGACAGTCCGGCGGCGCACGGATCGGCATGGCGCGTCGTCATGCTCTACGGTATCCGCGATGCCCATAGCGCGTCGCGCGCGGCCGGCGCCCGTGCCGCGATCGGTGCCGCCGCGATGCTGGGGCATGAGATCAAGAACCCGCTGTCGGGCATTCGCGGCGCGGCGCAGCTGTTGGCGAGCGAGGTCGACGACCGCAGCGTCCTGACCGACCTTATCATCGCCGAGGTCGACCGGATCGCCGCGCTGATCGACCGGATGCAGGATTTCACCGATGACCGGCCGCGTGCGCTGCAGGCGCAGAATATCTACCCCGTTCTTGCCCATGCGGTGCAGCTGGCGTCCGCCGGCTTTGCCCGCGGGATCGTGATCGAGGAACGCTTCGACCCCTCGCTGCCGCCGGTGCGGATCGATCGCGATGCGTTCGTCCAGGTCATGGTCAACCTCCTGAAGAACGCTGCCGAGGCGCTCGAACAGGTCGAGCAGCCCCGCATCATTCTCGGTACCGCCTTTCGCCACGGCATGTCGCACGGCGTCGGCAACGGCGAACGGCGCGCGGTGCCGATCGAGCTGACCGTGACCGACAATGGCCCCGGCGCACCGGCCGACATCGCCGGCCACCTGTTCGAACCGTTCGTGTCGGGCAAGCGCGAGGGGCGCGGCTTTGGCCTGCCGATGGTCGAGAAGCTGGTGGGGGAGATGAATGGCTTCGTCCGCTACAGCCGCGAAGGATATCCGCCGATGACCGTGTTCCGCCTCCACCTGCCGCGCGCATGACCGGTTCGTCGCGCATCCTGCTGGTCGACGACGACGCGGCGATCCGCACCGTCGTGGCACAAGCGCTGCGCCGCGAGGGGCATGTGGTGCAGAGCGTCGGCACGCTGGGACAGCTACATGCCGAACTGCGCGCGGGGTTGCCGGACGTGCTGGTGACCGACGTCGTGCTGCCCGACGGTGACGGACTGGAGATGGCGGCGAAGCTCAATGCCGAATTCCCCGACCTGCCGATCATCGTGCTGTCGGCGCGCAACACGCTGACCACCGCCGTCCGCGCGACCGAAGCCGGGGCGTTCGACTATCTGCCCAAGCCGTTCGACCTCGATACGCTGGCGCTGGCCGTGCGCGGGGCGCTCGCGCGGCGCACGCGCGGGGCGGAGGAACAACCGGTCGAGGCGATCGATTCGTCGTTGCCGCTGATCGGTCGGTCGCCGGCGATGCAAGACGTGTACCGCGTCATCGCACGGGTGGTGGCGACCGACCTGACCGTGCTGGTCACGGGCGAATCAGGCACGGGCAAGGAACTGGTCGCCCGCGCGATCCACGACCTCGGCCGCCGCCGCCGCGCGCCGTTCATCGCGCTCAACATGGCCGCGATCCCGCGCGAGCTGATCGAGGCGGAGCTGTTCGGCCATGAACGCGGTGCCTTCACCGGCGCGGCGCAACGATCGGCCGGCAAGTTCGAACAGGCAGCGGGCGGCACGCTGTTCCTCGACGAGATCGGCGACATGCCGATGGAGGCGCAGACCCGGCTGCTGCGCGTGCTGCAATCGGGCGAGTTTACGAGCGTCGGCGGCGCGCGCGTCATCCGCGCCGACGTCCGCATCGTCGCCGCGACCAACAAGACACTGGCCGCGCAGGTCCAGTCCGGCCAGTTCCGCGAGGATCTGTTCTACCGGCTGAACGTCGTGCCGATTGCCCTGCCGCCCTTGCGCGAGCGGCGACAGGACGTGGCGCTGCTCGCCCGCCACTTTCTCGACCAGGCGGCACGCGACGGCCTGCCGCGCAAGACGCTGACCGCCGATGCGCAGGCGTTGCTGGAAGCGCATGACTGGCCCGGCAACGTCCGCGAGCTGGAAAACCTGATGCGCCGTGTCGCCGTCCTCGGCCGCGATACCGCGATCGAGGCGAGCGAGCTGCGCGGAACGCTGGGGGAGGCCGGCCCGCGACCGGCGGCACAGCCGGACGCCGATCTTGACGACGCGGTGCGCACATGGCTGCGCCGCATCGCACGCGAAGAGCCGGCGACGCTGGAAAACGGCACGCTGTACGATAGGCTGATTTCCGATGTCGAACGCCCGCTGATCGAAGCGATGCTCGATCGCCACGCTAACAACCAGCTGCGTGCTGCAAAAGCGATGGGGCTGAACCGCAATACCCTGCGCAAGCGGCTCGACGAACTGGGGATTGACCCTGCCGTGCGGGCCTATCATGCGGAGAAGGAACGCTAATCCGTCCCGGTTGCGATAATGTTGCGATTTGACGTGCTTTAGCGTGCGAATGTTGTAAAACGGCAACTATGGTTGCAGCGTTAACGGAACCGAGGCGCGCCACATCGATCCCGGCGCGGTGGTTCCCGGCGATCGAGGTCGCCGTATTGGCGGCGGTAATCGCCGTCGGTGTCGGCAGCTATCTGCTGTTCGATGGATCGCAAAGCGCACGGGGTCGGCTGCCGAGCCCGTCGCTGATGGCGCTGGTGCTGATCGCCAACCTCATCCCGGCAATGGCGCTGTTGGTGCTGGTCGGGCGGCGGATCGCGATGCGGCGTGCCGCGCGGTCGCAGATCGGCGGCACGGGCACGCTCCACGTCCGCCTGGTCGCGCTGTTCTCGATCCTCGCCAGCGTGCCGATGCTGCTGGTCACGATCGTCGCGTCGTTCCTGTTCCAATATGGCGTCGAATTCTGGTCCTCGCAGCGTGCGCGCGGCATCTTCGAAAACGCGCAGGTGCTGGCGCAGTCCTCCTATAACGAATTTCTCGACGCGGTGGACGGGCAGAATGTCGCGGTCGCCTCCGACATTCGCCGGATGCTGCTCAACAATCGCTATTCGATCGACAGCGACGAATTCCGTCTGCTGTACCAGAACAGCATCGTGTTCCGGTCGCTGAGCGATTCGGTGGTATTCGAGATACCGTCGGACGGTCGTCCGCGTTCGCTGGCGTCGGCCTCCATTTACGAAGGCCCGCTGCGCTGGAGCATCGATCCCAAATCGATCGCGGCATTACGCTCAGGCAAAACCAGTTATGTCAGTGTGCGCAACCGGCAGGTCCAGTCGGTGACCCGTGTCATCGACACGCCCTATTACGTCTACTCGGCGCGCGACCTCGACCTTGCCGATTATGCCGAACGCCTCACGCGCACACGTGCGATCCTGTCGGACTATGACGCGCTGCTCGTCCGGTCGCGCAGCGTCCAGCTCCAGCTGAACATCGCACTGTTCATCGTCTCGCTCATCATCGTCGGGCTGGCGGTATTCGTGGCACTGGCCGTTGCCGACCGTCTCGTCCGCCCGGTGGGCGCGCTGGTCGGTGCGGCCCGCCGCGTTGCCAGCGGCGATCTGTCCGCGCGTGTGCCCGAACCCAATGGCACGCGGCAGAAGGATGAAATCGGCACGCTCGCCAGCGCGTTCAACAGCATGACCGAGCGCTTGCAGGAACAGACCAGCGAACTCGTCGCCGCCAACGCCCAGATCGATAGCCGCCGCGCGCTGATCGAGGCGGTGATGTCGGGGGTCAGCGCGGGCGTCGTGTCGGTCGGGCGGGACCGCACGATCCAGCTCGCCAACAGCTCGGCAACCGCGCTGCTCAAGGCTGGCAGCACCCCGCTGGTCGGTCGCCCGCTCGCCGATGTCGCTCCTGAACTGGGCGACCTGCTGGGCGGCGAAACGCAGGACGCGATTATCCAGCTGGCCGCAGGCGGCGAGGCGAAGACGCTGGCCGTCCGCATCACCCGCGACGATGGCCAGCACATCCTGACCTTCGACGATATCACCCAGCAGCTGCTCGACCAGCGCCGCGCCGCGTGGTCCGACGTTGCTCGCCGCATCGCGCACGAGATCAAGAACCCGCTGACCCCGATCCAGCTGGCCGCCGAACGGCTCCAGCGCCGCTATGGCACCAAGCTGGTCGAGGATGACGGCACCTTTGCGCGGCTGACCGAAACGATCGTCCGGCAGGTCGGCGACTTGCGCCGCATGGTCGATGAATTCTCGTCGTTCGCGCGGATGCCCAAGCCCGTGTTCCGGCACGAATCGCTCGCCGAACTCGCGCGACAGAGCCTGTTCCTGCACGAAGTCGCGCACCCGGATATCGACTTTGCGCTGGATTCCGCCGGTGCCGCACCGCTCGTCTGTGACCGCCGCCAGCTGGGCCAGGCGCTGACCAACATCGTCAAGAACGCCACCGAAGCGGTTGCCGCCCGTCCCGAAGGCGCCCCGCGCGGCCGGATCGAGATGGACGTCCGCTACGACGCGCAGGGCCGGATGCATATCGACACCAGCGACAACGGCATCGGCCTGCCGGTCGAGCGCGACCGCATCGCCGAACCCTATATGACGACGCGCAAGGGCGGCACCGGCCTTGGCCTCGCCATCGTTCGCAAGATCGTCGAGGAACATTTCGGAACCATATCGTTCGCCGACCGTCCCGGAGGAGGGACGATCGTATCGATCATCTTCGACCCCGCGATCCTGGCCGCACTGGCCGGGACCGGCACGGCCGAAGAGGACGATCTACAGGAGGTTACAACGCGCCACCCCATGCTTACCCGGACCGGAACGCCCGCATGAAGCTCGACATTCTCGTCGTCGACGATGAAACTGACATCCGCGAACTCGTGGCCGGTGTGCTGGAGGACGAAGGGTATGAAACGCGCGGTGCGGCCGACAGCGACGCCGCGCTGGAAGCGGTGGCGACGCGCCGGCCGTCGCTGGTGCTGCTCGACGTCTGGTTGCAGGGATCGCGGCTCGACGGGCTGGAGTTGCTCGATGAGCTGAAGGCACGCGATCCGTCGCTGCCGGTGCTCGTAATTTCTGGTCACGGCAATATCGACACCGCCGTCGCCGCGATCCGGCGGGGTGCGGTCGATTTCATCGAAAAGCCGTTCGAGGCGGAACGGCTGCTGTTCCTGGTCCAGCGCGCAACCGAAACCGAACGCCTTCGCCGCGAAGTCGCTTCGTTGCGGGCCTCGGCCGGTCGCGAGGATGACCTGACCGGCAGCTCGACCGCGATCAACAGCGTCCGCGCGACACTGAAGCGCGTGGCCGGCACCGGCAGCCGCGTCCTCATCACCGGTGGGGCCGGGGTCGGCAAGGAAGTCGCCGCCCGGCTGCTCCATGGCTGGAGCCAGCGTGCTCAGGCACCGTTCGTCATCGTCAGTGCCGCGCGGATGACGCCCGAACGAGTGGACGAAGAGCTGTTCGGCGTGGAGGAGGGCGGGAACCTCGTCCGTCCCGGCCTGCTCGAACAGGCGCACGGCGGCACGCTGTTCCTCGACGAGATCGCCGATATGCCGATCGCAACCCAGGCCCGCATCCTGCGAGTGTTGACCGATCAGAGCTTCACCCGCGTCGGTGGTACGCGGGTGGTGAAGGTCGACGTCCGCGTCGTCTCGGCAACCGCTCGCGACCTCCAGCAAGAGATTATCGACGGCAATTTCCGTGAGGACCTTTATTATCGGCTGAACGTCGTCCCGGTGCAGATTCCGTCGCTAGCCGAACGGCGCGAGGATATCCCGCCGCTAGTCGAACATTTCGTCGCGCATTATGCCAACGAACGCCGGGTCCAAACGCCCGAGGTCGCGCCCGATGCGATGATCGCGCTGCAAAGCTATGAATGGCCGGGCAATGTCCGCCAGCTGCGCAACGTCGTCGAGCGCACCGTCATCTTGGCACCAGGTAACCGCATCGCGCGGATCGACATCGACCTGTTGCCGCCCGAAGTGTTGGGATCGGCGGGCGATGGGGCAGGGGGCGCGACCGCCAGTGCGATCATGGGGTCGCCGCTGCGCGAGGCACGCGAATCGTTCGAACGCGAATATCTGCGCGTCCAAATTCGGCGCTTTTCGGGCAATATCTCGCGTACGGCGACGTTCATCGGCATGGAACGCTCCGCGCTGCACCGCAAACTCAAGCTGCTCGGCATCACCGAAACCCGCGGCGACGAATAGCGCGCGGGGACCATTGCGGCGGCGCGGGGTCGGGCCTAAATTGGCGGCTCCGCGCCACAGGGGCGCGGCAACCGGGTGACGGTTAAAGACACTCAGCGGGAAATTCCCGCCAAGAACAAGGGCAAGTCATGGCCGAACGGCAGGGGTCGCTTCAGGACCTGTTTCTCAACTCGCTGCGCCGGTCGAAGACCCCGGTGACGATGTTTCTGGTCAAGGGCGTAAAGCTCCAGGGCATCGTGACGTGGTTCGACAATTTTTCGGTGTTGCTGCGCCGCGACGGACAGTCGCAGCTGATCTACAAGCATGCGATCTCGACCATCATGCCGGCGGGCCCGACCGACCTGTCGTCGGTGATCGAAGCTGCGTCGGAAAATACGTCGAAGCACGCGCCGTTGCAGGAAATCTTCCTGAACGCCGTGCGCAAGGCGCAGGAAAACGTCACCATGTTCCTGGTGAACGGCGTCATGCTGCAGGGCCAAATCGCGGCGTTCGACCTGTTCTGCATGCTGTTGCAGCGCGAGGGCATGTCGCAGCTGGTCTATAAGCACGCTGTGTCGACCATTCAGCCGGCGAACCCGCTGAATTTGGCCGAGGAACAGGCGTCGGGGGCGGACGAAGCTTGAGCACCGGTTTCGACCGCGACGCGCAGGAATTTACGCGCGGCGCTGCCGCCATCGTCGTCCTGCCCGATATGGGCGGATCGGCGCGTGACGCCGACGCCCGCTTGGAGGAGACTGCCGGGCTGGCGCTGGCGATTGGTGTCGACGTGCGCCACCGCGTGCCGTTCCGGGTACGCGCGCCCAAGCCGGCGACGCTGATCGGCAGCGGGCAGGTGGATCAACTGACACAGATGGTCCGCGATGAAGATTTGCAACTGGCGGTGTTCGATGCGGCGCTGACTCCGGTACAGCAGCGCAACCTGGAAACGGCGCTCGGGTGCAAGGTCATCGATCGAACCGGGCTGATCCTGGAAATCTTCGGTGAACGCGCCCGTACTGCCGAGGGGCGGTTGCAGGTGGAGCTGGCCCACCTTGATTATCAGGCCGGGCGGCTCGTGCGCAGCTGGACCCACCTGGAGCGCCAGCGCGGCGGCTTCGGCTTCCTCGGTGGTCCGGGTGAAACCCAGATCGAGGCGGATCGCCGCTTGATCCGCGATCGCATGGCGCGGTTGCGGCGCGAACTGGACGGCGTATCGCGCACCCGCACGCTGCACCGCGACCGTCGCCAGCGCGCGCCTTGGCCGGTCGTTGCGCTGGTCGGCTATACCAATGCCGGCAAATCGACGCTGTTCAACCGCCTGACCGGGGCGGAGGTGATGGCCGAAAATCTGCTGTTCGCCACGCTCGACCCCACGCTGCGGCAAGTTTCGCTGCCGGGTATCGACAAGGCGATCCTGTCCGACACGGTGGGGTTCGTCTCCGACCTGCCGACCCAGTTGGTCGCGGCGTTCAAGGCGACGTTGGAAGAGGTGGTGTCGGCCGACCTGCTGATCCACGTCCGCGACGTGGCCCATCCCGATACCGCGGCGCAAGCGTCGGACGTGGAAGCGGTGCTGAAGGAAATCGGCGTCGACGATACGACACCCCGGATCGAGGCGTGGAACAAGCTCGATCTGCTCAGCGAAGACGATCGGATCGAGATGCTGGGGGAGGCGGCGCACCGCGAGGATATCGTCGCCTTGTCCGCGTTGACGGGGGAGGGCGTCGATCGGCTGATCCGCACCGTCGGCGATCGCCTGACTGAGGGGCATCGCCGCTATCGCATTGCGCTTGCACCCGAGGATGGTGCCAGTGCGGCGTGGCTCCACGCGCATGGGGAGGTCACCGATCACTGGATCGACGATGACCATGCCGTGTATGACGTCCGCATGGCGCCCGCCGATTACGACCGGTTCCTGACACGCTAACCGGGCATTCCGCCGGGTGAGGGGACGCGTTCGCGATGTCTCGATTCATCCGCTGGAAAGGGCAGGAGTCCGCCAGAGTCCGGAAACGGCCGCCTGGAGTCGTTTGGATACTTCCCGATGCTAGCTATCGGCGGGTGCCCAAGCGACTCCATGGGCAGCTTTCGGGCATTTTTCGAAAAACGTCAGGGAAGGGGGCTCTTTTTCGCGCGAGCCCAGGCGGATTCCTGTTCGGTCAGCGACCGTTCCGCGAAGTTTGCATCTTCGGATTCCATGGCGGCGAACCGGCGTTCGAATTTCGCGTTGGCGTCCCGCAACGCCGCTTCAGCATCGATGCCCAGATGCCGCGCCCAGTTGACGACGGAAAACAACAGGTCGCCGACCTCCTCGTGCCGCTCGGCATCGCTCGCCGCCTCGACCTCGCGCAGTTCTTCGTCGATCTTGGCCCGCGGCCCCGTTGCGTCCGGCCAATCGAACCCGACGCGCGCCGCCCGCTTCTGCAATTTCTCCGCCCGGGCCAGTGCCGGCATCCCCAGCGCGACCCCGGCCAGCGCACCCGTCTGCCCCGGTTTGCGGCTGCGCTCGGTCGCCTTGACCTGCTCCCACAGATGATGGCCACCGACCACCGCGTCACCAAAGATATGCGGGTGGCGCCGTTCCATCTTGTCGCTGATCGCGTCGACGACGTCGCGCAGGTCGAACAGTCCGGCTTCTTCGGCGATCCGGCTATGGAACACCACCTGTAGCAACAGGTCGCCCAGTTCGTCCTTCAGGTCGGCCATGTCACCGCGGGCGATGGCGTCGGCTACCTCATAGGCTTCCTCGATCGTGTAGGGCGCGATCGTCGCAAAGGTCTGGACCCGATCCCATTCGCAGCCATGCTCCGGATCGCGCAACCGCGCCATGATCGCAACGATCCGACCGACGGTGTCGTTGGAGGGCGGCGCAACCGCGTCCGGCCGATCCGTCACAGGTTCGTTGGCAAGATCGCCAGTTTCCCCCCGAACAACGCCCATCGTTCAAACTCCGATAATAAACATTATGTAAAATCAACGTGGCTTTGGAGCGTCGAGGATCAGCGTCCCACCTTCCACACGCCAGCTTCCGAGCCGCGACAGGAAGTTCATGCCGACCACATCCATCTCCCCGAATGCAGGTGAAATCACCACCTGCAGATCGCGTGTCTCCAGCGATCCGATCTGTACCGTGTCGATCCGGCCGCGTGCTGCCTCGATCGTGCCGTTAGCCGTGGTCAGCAACACCGGCGGAACGCGCCGCGGCGTGACGCTGATCGCCTTGGCCGTCGCTTCGGATATTGCGGTCGACGTGGCGCCGCTGTCGATGAGCATCCGCCGTTCGACGCCGTTCAACCGCGCCACCGCCCAGAAATGCCCGTCGACCGACTGGCGGATGCGTACCGTGTCGCCCTCGACGCTCTGCTCGGCCAGGCCCAGCCGTTCTCCCAATGTTCCCATTGCATCGGAAATTCGGTTTCGGTTGATGAAGCCGACGTACAACACACCGACGATGACCGCCCAACCGATCAGCGCCCGTACCACGCTGCCGGCTGATGGACGCCTGGCGATGAGCGACGATAGCGGCAGGACCAGCATCAGCAGCCCGAGCAGCACATAGATCGCCCGGTCGTCGGTCACAAATGCAGTTCCAGCCCGTCATATCCCGGTTCGACGCCGGTCGGCAGGCTGTCGCGCAGCGTGGCATAGTCCATCGAGTGATCCATGTGGATCAGGACGGTTCGACCCGCCCGACAGTTCCGCGCGAACGCGATCGCTTCGTCGAGCGACGGATGGGTCGGATGCGGCGCGACGCGCAGTGCGTCGACAACCAGAATGTCGACGTCGCGGTAGAGGTCGAGCATAGCCGGCGTCACCGCGCTGAAATCGGTTGCGTAGCCGATCGAGCCGCGATCGGTATCGAACCGCAATCCAGCGGACTCGATCGATCCATGCGGCTGATCGTTGCAGCGGATCGTGATCGCGCCGAGTGTCATCTCGTCGGGCAACAGGTTGCCGGAAACGGTCGCGCGATACCCTGCTCGCCCGGCAAAGACATAATCGAAGCGTGATTGCAGGCTCGTAAGCGTCGCACTCCGCGCAAATCCTGCGACCGGCGTCCGGGCATTATGGAACAGCTGGCGCAAATCGTCGATGCCGTGGCAATGGTCGGCATGGTCGTGGGTCCACAATACGGCATCGACCGTTGCCACATCGGCCGCCAGCAATTGTTCGCGCATGTCGGGACCGGTATCGATCAGGATGCGGGTGCCGTCACATTCGATCAGCGCAGAGACGCGCGTCCGCCGATTGCGGGGCTCGGTCGGATCGCACGCTCCCCAATCATTCCCGATCCGCGGCACACCGGAAGACGTACCCGAGCCGAGGATGCGGATTTTCATGCCAGCGTCTTGCTGAACAGGCGATGGAAATTCTCGCGCGTGGCATCGGCCAACGCCTCGGGGGCCTCGCCACGCAACTGCGCCAGGAAGCGGCAGGTGTCGGCGACGAACGCGGGTTCGCCCGGCTTGCCGCGATGTGGAACGGGCGCAAGGAACGGCGCATCGGTTTCGATCAATAGCCGATCCAGCGGCAGGTCGCGCGCCACCGCCTGCAGATCCTGCGCGCTCTTGAAGGTCACGATTCCCGAAATCGAGATATAGAAACCCAGATCCAGTGCGATCCGCGCCAGCGCCGCCGAGCCGGTGAAGCAGTGCAGGACGCCAGGAAAGGCCCCCTTCCCCAGTTCGTCACGCAGGATCGCGGCGGTATCGTCCTCCGCGTCGCGGGTATGGACCACGATCGGCAAGCCGGTGTCGCGACACGCGGCAAGGTGCGCCCGGAAACTGCGCTGCTGGGCGCCGCGGTCGCTATGGTCGTAATAGTAATCGAGGCCACTTTCGCCGATGCCGACCACGCGCGGGTGCGCGGCGGCGGCGATCAGGCGGGCGGTGTCGACATGCGGATGGTCGTCCGCTTCGTGCGGATGGATGCCGACCGTGGCCCACACATCGGCCTCGCGCTCGGCGGTGCCGACCACCGCATCCCACTCGCTTTCGCGGGTCGAGATGTTGAGCATCGCGACGACCCCGGTCGACCGCGCGCGCGCCAGGATGTCGGGCGACGCCTCGGCAACGCCCTTGTAGTTCAGGTGACAGTGACTGTCGGCCAGCTTCATGCCGGTTCGACCTCGGCAATGGCCAGGCGCGGGAAGATCGGCGTGGGCGGCGCGATGCGGAAGCCCGCTGCACGCTGTCCGGCATACCAGCCATGATCGCCAAGCGCATCATGCCCCCGCCCCGACTGCCCCAGTTGCGCCAGCAGCGTAGCCGCAGAAGCCGGAACGACCGGTTCGATGGCGATGGCAAGGTCGCGGATCGCGCGGACCAGCGTGCCGAGCACCGCGTGCATCCGGTCGGGATCGGTTTTGCGCAACGCCCAGGGCGCCTGCACGTCGATATACTGGTTGCAGGCAAACACGCCGCGCATCCACGCCTCCAGCGCCTGTCCCAGCGCAAGGTCGGCAAAGGCCGTGCGATAGCCTTCGATCGCTTCGCCCACCGCGGTCAGGAGCGCCGCGTCCGCCGGATCGCTGCGGCCGTCATCGGGCAGCGCCCCGTCGAGGTTCTTTGCGATGAACGACAACGTGCGCTGTGCAAGATTGCCGAAGCTGTTGGCCAGATCGCTGTTGGCGCGGGTGACGATCGCTTCGTCCGAAAACGTCCCGTCCTGCCCGAAGCTGATGTCGCGCAGCAGGAAATAGCGCAGCGCATCGACGCCATAGAGTTCGGCGAGCTTGATCGGGTCGACCACATTGCCGGTCGACTTCGACATCTTTTCCCCGCGATTGAGCAGGAAGCCATGGCCGAACACCTTCTGCGGCAGCGGCAGCTTGGCCGACATCAGGAAGGCGGGCCAGTAGACGGCGTGGAACCGGACGATATCCTTGCCGATCAGGTGCAGCGCCGCCGGCCAATAGTGGTTGGGGGCATCGGGGTACCCTGCCCCGGTCAGATAGTTGGTCAGTGCATCGACCCAGACATACATGACGTGACCGGGGCTGTCGGGCACCGGCACGCCCCAGTCGAAGCTGGTGCGCGACACCGACAGGTCGGTCAGCCCGCCCTCGACGAAGCGCAGCACTTCGTTGCGACGGCTTTCAGGCTGGATGAAGTCCGGGTGGGCGGCGTAGAAATCGAGCAGCGGCTGCTGATATTTCGACAGGCGGAAGAACCACGTCTCTTCGGCGGTCCATTCGACCGGCGTGCCCTGCGGCGAAAGACGCACCCCGCCCTCGCCTTCGGTCAGTTCCTTTTCCTCGTAAAACGCTTCGTCGCGAACCGAATACCAGCCTTCATAGCGGTCAAGATACAGGTCGCCGGCATCGCGCATCGCGGTCCAGATCGCCTGCGACGCGGCATAATGCTGCGGTTCGACCGTGCGGATGAAGCGATCGCACGAAATGTTGAGAATGCCGGCCATGTCGCGGAAATATCCGGACATTTCGTCAGCCAGATCGCGCACCTCGACACCCCGGTCGCGTGCGGTCTTGACCATTTTCAGGCCGTGTTCGTCGGTGCCGGTCTGAAAGAACACGTCGCGCCCGGCCTGCCGCTGGAAACGGGCAATGGCGTCGGCGGCGATCATTTCATAGGCATGGCCGATATGCGGCCGACCGTTGGGGTAATGGATCGCGGTGGTGATGTAGAATGGATCGGACATGGCCCGAGCCTCTAGGCGATCCCGCGCGCGGGCGCCAGTCGCGCGACAAGGCCCGCCATCTCGAATACGGTCGTTTCCGCGACCAGTGACAGGGCCGGCGCCATCGCCGCCAATGCCCGCGCCTTATCATAGGCATCCAGCGCATCGCGCAACGGCGACCCGGTGCGCGTCCGCGCCGCCGCCGCGATCAGCGCCGGTGCTCGGTCGAGGAATACGGCATAACGCGGTTGCGCGGTCTTGCCCGCCAGCGCCTTGGCCAAGCGCGACCGGATGCGGTTGTCGGCATCGCCCGTCTCGGCGATCGTCGCCAGATCGCGGTCGAGCGCGGCGACCGACAGACCGGCATAGGCCAGCGCCCGACCCGGCGATCCATCCGCCGCCGCGACCAGCGCGTCGATCTCCGCGCCGTCGATCTCCGGCGAGGTATTGCGCAGCACCTGCGCGACTTCGCCGTCGCGAAGCGGATCGAAGCGCAGCTGCCGACAGCGCGAGCGGATGGTCGGCAGCAACCGGCCGGGCGAATGGCTGACCAGCAGGAAGATCGTACCGACCGGCGGTTCTTCCAGATTTTTCAGCAGGGCATTGGCACCGGGCCGCTCCAGATCGTCGATCGCATCGATCACCACGACGCGGCGCGATGACAGCGCCGGTTTCGTCGCGAACATCGGCTGCAACGTGCGGACCTGATCGATCTTGATGCTGCGGGCGATGTCCTGGTCGGGCTTGTCCGGGTCCTTGGGCAGGCGCACCAGCGCGCGATAATCGGGATGGGCGCCCGCCGCCATCAACTGCGTGACGCGGTGGTCGTCCGTAATTTCGCCGCGCATCCGGCTGCGCCCGTCGAGCGCTGTCGCCAGCAGGCGCAGCGCCATTTCCCGTGCAAAGCCGCCCTTGCCGACCCCCTCCGGTCCGGTCAGCAGCCATGCGTGATGCAGCGCGGTACTCTCGGCCGCCGCAACAAAGGCTTCCCGCGCGGCGTCGTTGCCGATCAGGGTCACGGCAGCAGGTCGGCGATCGCGTCGATCAGCCGCGCCGTGACGTCCTCGACCGCACCTGCTGCGTCGATCCGGCGTACGCGATCGGGTTCGGCTGCCGCAATCCGCGCGAAGGTCGCGCCGACCGAGCGATGGAAAGCATCGTCGCGCGCCGCGAAGCGATCCGCCGCCGCGCCGTCACGTGCCTGCGCCCGCGCATCACCCTCGCCATCGGGCAGGGTCAGCAGCAGCGTCCGGTCGGGCAAAAGCCCACGCGATCCAAACCCATGCAGCGCAAGGATCGCGGCGTCATCGATCCCCTGTGCCCCCTGATAGGCGCGGGTGCTGTCGAGGAAGCGATCGCAGATCACCCAGCTGCCGGCATCGACCATCGGCCGGATCAGCTTTTCGACATGATCCGCGCGCGCAGCGGCAAAGAGCAACGCTTCGGCATGCGCACTCCAGCGGCGGACGTCACCCTGCATCAGCAGGGCACGGATCGCCTCCGCGCCCTCACTTCCGCCCGGCTCGCGCGTAAGCACCGCATGGATGCCACGCGCTTCGAGCGCCGCGACGAGGGCGCGGGCCTGGGTCGATTTGCCGACCCCTTCCCCGCCCTCCAGCGTCAGGAACCGGCCCGCGCTCAAGCGAACAGCGAGGTCAGGCTTGCCCAGACGCGACCGAAGAAACCGGCCTCTGCCACGTCCTTTTCCGCGACCAGCGGCATACGCTGTTCACCGGTGTCGGGCGAAGCGATCACCAGGTCGGCGATGTGCTGACCCTTGGCGATCGGCGCCTTGATCGGGCCGGTATAGACGACCTTTGCCGTGATCGGGCTGTTGGTGCCCGCCGGCATGGTCACGGTCAGCGCGCGCGGCGCAACCAGCCCGACCGTCGCCGAATCACCCAGTTGCACCTCAGCGGTCTCGACACGCTTGCCGGCCGCCACGATCGGGCGGGCACGCCATGCGCCGAAGCCCCAGTTCATGAACTTTACCGACTCGGCGATCCGCTGGTTCGCGCTGGTCAGCCCGGCGACGACCATCACCAAGCGGCGACCATCCTGTTCGGCCGAACCGGTGAAGCCATAGCCGGCCTCCTCGGTATGGCCGGTCTTCAGGCCGTCGGCCCCGCGCACGCGGCCGAGCAGCGGATCGCGGTTCGCCTGGGTGATCGCAGCCCCTTCGCCCAGCGTCTTGCCCCAGGTGAAATCGGTCTTCGAATAGAATTTCTTGTATAGCTGCGGATGGTTCTGGATCGTCGCGGTGGCGAGCTTCGCCAGGTCGCGTGCGGTCACATAGGTGCGACCCTCGTCCGGCCAACCGTTCGACGTGCCGAAATGGCTGTTGCTGAGGCCCAGTTCCTTGGCCCGCTGGTTCATCAGGTTGGTGAACGCTTCCTCGGAACCGGCAATCTTTTCGGCCAGCACGACGCAGGCGTCGTTTCCGGACAGAACGATAATGCCGTACAGCAGGTTCTCGACGCTGACATTCTCGTTCACCGACAGGAACATCGTCGAACCCGCCTGGGGCCCGTGCCACTTCTTCCACGTTTCCGGCGCGACGGTCGCGGTGTCGCTGAGCTTCAGCTCGCCCTTCTTGATCAGGTCGAACGCGACATAGGCGGTCATCATCTTCGCCATCGACGCCGGCGGCATCCGGCGGTCGGCATCCTTTGCGTACAGCGTCGCACCCGACGACAGGTCGGTCATGAACGCGACTGGTGCCGGCGTATCGAACGGCGGCGCGGCGGCGATGCCGGGGGTGGCAATGGCGATGGCGGCGATGCTCGAAAAGGCGATTTTACGCATGGGGCACGAGTTTCCGTTCAGTCCTGGGCGATGGTTCGAGCGTCGCCGAACCCGCGACGGGCGATCGACGCACGGGCGGTTTCGGCAGCGGCTCGGGTGGCGAATGGGCCTGCCTGCACCCGGTACAACCTGCCCGCCGAACGCACAACGCCGTCGACCGATTTTGCGAGCGTGGCGGCGCGGGCGGCGTCGGACAGGGTGGCGACCTGTACGAACCAGCGGCCGCTGGCGACGACAGGCGCGGGTTTTTTGGGGCGCTGCGGCTGTCGTGCTGGTGGGCTTGGGACGGGATTCGGGGCCGGTGCCGCGATCGGGGCGGGTGCCGGAGCCACCTGCGGAACCGGTGCTGGCTGGGGCAGTCTGCGACGCAGCGCGGCGAGGAGCGGTGCCGGTGTATCGAGGCGGTTGACCGCCGTGCCGCTCCGCACCGCCGCCTGTTCCGCCGGCGACGGCACCGCCGGGCGGATGCGGACGTTCGCCGTCGCGCCTGTGCCCAGACCCAGCGCACGGGCGGTGCCTGCCGACAGGCGGCCGATCGCATCCCCTGTCGACCCGTTATCCGCCTCGACCAGCGCGATGACCGTGCGCCCGCTGTTCAGGTCGGTGACCTCTGCAAAGCTCCCGGCGGACAGGCCCCGATGCACTATGGTCAGCTTCGCCGCGTCGCCGCCGATCGACACCGGCCCGACGTCGTCCAGCCGCTGCTCGTGGATGACCGGCGGCGGTGTCTCCGCCCCGGCCTGCCCCAAGCTCGCCAGCAACGACACGGCCGCACCGACGCTCATCGGGCGATGGCATCGGCCAGCAGGCCAACCGACAGCGCATAATAGTTCGAACAGTTATAATCGAGGATCACCCGATAATTGCCGGTCAGCAGATAGGCGGTTTCCCCCGGCCCATCCGGTTCGATCAGCGTCGCCTGGATCGTCGGGTCGACCTGCCGCCCGTCGTTCGGCACCACGCCCTGCGCCTGCCATTCGGCGAGCGTCCGCCACTGGCTATGCCGTTCGAACACGCGCGGGCAGCGCGGCGACAGCGACTTGGGCGTCAGGATCGACCGGTCGAACCCGGCCGGCACGCGCACCGCAAAGCCCCAGGGCTGACCCGGCCGCCAGCCGGCATCGACGAAATAATTGGCGATCGATGCCAGCGTATCCTCCGGATTGGACCAGATGTTGGCGATCCCGTCGCCGTCACCATCGCGCGCCACCCGCAGATAGATCGACGGCAGGAATTGCGGATAGCCGAATGCGCCGGCCCAGCTTCCCTTCAACCGGTCGCGCGGGACGCCGCGGTCGATCATCTTCAGCGTCGCGATGAACTCCGGCTCGAACAGCGACCGCCGCCGCCCTTCATAGGCCAGCGTCGCCAGGCTACGCGGCAGATCGAAATCGCCGGTATAGCTGCCGTAGTTGGTTTCATGGCCCCAGATCGCGACCATGATCTCTTCGGGCACACCGGTCTGCCGCTCGATCGATGCCAATTTCGGGCGCTGCGCGGCATAGGCGGCACGACCCCGGCTGATCCGCGCCGCATCGACATGGCGGATGCGATAGGGGGCGAAGCGTGATACGGTGGTGGTGTTCGACGATCCCGGCTGTTGCTGGTCGAGCTCGACGACGCGCGGATTGTAGGTCAGCGTCGGCAGCACGGCATCCAGCGTCGATTGCTGCACACCCTGCGCCCGTGCGCGCACCGCGACCTCGCGCAAATAGGCCTGAAACCCCTCCGCATCCTGCGCCGACGCCGAAGCCCCCGCCATCAGGCTGAGCATGACCGCCAACCCCGCCTTCGCCAAACGCATACACCGGCCTCCCGCTACCCGGCGGTATTGGCACAGCGTGCCAGCCGGATGAACCCCCCGCGCGACAAAGGCTTGCACAAAGCCGCTCACCCGCTCTAGGCGCAGCCGCAGCAAAGGAAGAGTGTCCGAGTGGTTTAAGGAACCGGTCTTGAAAACCGGCGAGCGGGCAACCGTTCCGTGGGTTCGAATCCCACCTCTTCCGCCAGAGCTGCTTTTGCCGACGTTCTCGGTCGCTCGCCTGCTTCCTCCTATGTTACGAAAATATCTGGCCTATTACTGCGCCTGCATTGCCCAGTGCGCGCGACGGTTCGTCGAAATGCGCCTGATAATAGCGGCAAATAGCCATGAAACAGGTGGTGTTTTGCGGCTCGAAGCGGTTCGGGAAAAGGCCAGCAGGTCAGGCAAGACCTTTAACGATCACATACGCGATGGACTGCCTGACGAAGTAATCGGTTGACCGGCAGTTAGCGCAATTCGGAGAACGTCGGCGAAGCTTTCGGCGTGTAGTTTGGCCATGATATGCGCCCGATGCGCCTCGACGGTACGTGCAGAAATTCCAAGTGACCGGGCGATCGCCTTGTTTGCCAATCCATCCACCAGCGCGACAAGGACTTGGCGCTCCCGCTCGCTGAGGCTGTCGAGCAGTTGTGTCGCGCGCCGTGCATCGTTTGTTCTGTCGAACTTTCGGAATGCCGACTCGACTGCTTCTATCAGGCGAGCGCCATAGAAAGGCTTTTCGACGAAATCGACCGCGCCGTTTTGCATCGCCTCCACCGCGATCCGCACGTCGCCGTGACCGGTCAAGAAGATGACGGGCCAATCGAACGATTCGTCCACGAGACGACGCTGCATCTCCAGCCCGTCCATCTCCGGCATCCGAATGTCCAGCATCAGGCAACCTGGTGCCGCATTCATCCTGGTGGCCAGGAATGTCGCACCGGATGGGTAGGACACGACATCGATGTCGTAGGTCGACAGGAGGAGGGCCACCGATTGACGGACAGCCTCGTCGTCGTCGATCAGATGGATCGTGCGTTGCTTCGTCACGATTTGCCTACCGGTGGGGCCGTGGGCAAGGTGAAGTGGAAGGCGCTGCCCGCTATCGCACCAGGCTCTGCCCAAATGCGACCGCCATGCGCCTCCACGATCGTGCGGGATATGGACAGGCCAAGTCCAAGGCCATCGGGCTTGGTGGTTTCGAAGGCTTCGAACAGACGCGGTATCTGATCGGATCGCAGGCCCGACCCGGTGTCGATGACCGAAATTCGGATCATCTCCCCGTCCAGCCGGGTAGCAATGGTCAAGTCGGTGATCGCCGCCCCGCCCATCGCATCGACGGCATTTCGGATCAAATTGACCAGAACCTGCTGCACCTGCACCCGATCGGCGAAGATTTGATCGGCAGCGGGGTCGAACCTATAAAATGTGCGAACACCGCATTCGCGCGTACCGGTCAGTGCGAGGCGGCTGGCATCCTCGATCAAGGGCACCAGTGGTTCGACATGCCGTTCGTTTTCGCCACGCGCGACGAACGTGCGCAGCCGGCGGACGATATCCCCTGCCCGCACCGCTTCCCGGCCGGCGGCATCCATCGCCTCCCCCACCCGCGCGCCATCGCGGGCCTGTTCAGGAATGAGGCGATATGCCGCGGCGAGATAGGCTGCGATGGCCGTGAGCGGCTGGTTCAGTTCATGGGCCAGCGTGGATGCCATGGTGCCCATCGCGCTCAGCCGCGATACATGGATCAGTTCGTCCTGCAATTCACGGACGCGGAGTTCTGCCCGCTGCTTGTCGGACAGGTCGCGGATAAACCCAGTAAAAATCCGCCCGTTTCCGCTTTTCGCCTCACCGACAGACAGCTCCATGGGAAATTCGCTGCCGTCCTTGCGCCGTGCGACGACGATGCGACCATTGCCGATAACCCGTTGCTGGCCGGTCCTGAGATAGCGGGAGATATAGGCGTCGTGTCGCGCACGGTGATCCAGCGGCATCAGGATATTGACGTTGCTGCCAACGACCTCACGCTCACAATAACCGAACAGCCGCTCCGCCGCGGCGCTGAACGATTGGATCCGGCCGCGGGCGTCGATGACGACCATGGCGTCGGGTACGGTAGCGAGGACCGAACGCATATGCGCCTCGCTTTCCGCGAGCTTGCGTTCGGCCGCCTTACGGTCGCTGATGTCGAAGATGCTGTAGCCAAAGCCTTTCGGTCGACGATCCACACCGGGGATTGGCGTGATGGTCACATCGGCATCGAACATTCCGTGATCGATCCGCCGGCAGCACGTTTCAAACCGAACCGTCGCGAACTGCATTGCGCGCTCATCATGCTGGCGCGGCTGCCCCGCGTCGCCGCGCAGCAGGGTCGCAATATCGCGACCTACAAGGTCTTGCGGATCGTATCTGAACAGGCGCTCCGCACCATTGTTGGAGAACAATATCTTGCCATCCAGGTCGGTCAGCAGCACCGCTCGATCCGCGACATTGGCCGCAAACAACGCCAAAGCCTCGCGTGTGTCGGGATCGGCCGACAACATGCCCATGGGAGGTTTGGCGGGGGCGAACATCGCCGTCGGCTGGGCAAGGAACGCCATCAACCCTGCATCCTGCAAAGAAGATCATGCGGAACCCGCAGCGCGACGTCGTGATTGCGCGACACCATCGATACCCCGCCTCTCCCCTGCAAACCGGTCGTGTTTGCCACGATCCCTCCTCCGCATAACAATCGATATCATCTCCGTGATGCCGTCGCTATTCGTATAATCCCGACGACGTTAGTCAAAAGGACCTTCGATCCGATTAACGGTCATTGCGCGCTGGTCCGGACCAGGCGGTAGGGCGGATTTCCCTCTGCTTCGACCATCAGCGTAGCGGTCCACCGCTCGCCGGCCTGCAGTCGCACGCGGGAGATGATCTGGCGTTCGCCATACAGCGTCGCCGAACCGGCGTGACGGGTGTAGGATTGACCCTCGACGACCAGCGAATAGCGGACCCGCTTCAGTTCGGGCGCGCTGCCCGCGACGATCAGCGTGGTCGTTGGCCCATCGCCGATGACGTCCAGAACCAAGGGGCGTGTCGTGATGTGCATCCCGTCCTTCTCCTCCCCAACAGGGCCTATGCAGATCAGTCCGATCAGCAGCGCGAAGAGACCGTTCATGGTCGCCCCCCGTCCGGTTCGCCATCGCCTGGGGTCGGTGCCGGCGGCGGAGCGGGTGGCGCGGTGTGTCCGTCGAACAGGCGTTCCGCGCCGGGCGAGGTCGCCAGGAACCGCGCCAGCGCTTCGGGGCCGATTTCCTTCGCGACAAGTTCCGGCGTCGGTTGTTGCCCCCGCTGTCGCAGCGACTGCCATGTCCGCAGCACTTCTGCCTGCAGGGCGCGGTCGGGATCGATCGGCGCTGCTTCCAGCTCGGCTTCGGGCGCGGCTTCGTTCGGGCCGATTTCGAGCAGCGGCGGCAATTGGCTGACCGCTGTCGACCTGCGCTCGACCCCGATCGCGCCCACCCGTGTATCGGCGGTGGGCCGCGCAATCTGCACCATGCCGGTTCGTTCGCTGCCACCTTGCCGCTCACCGATCTGCCCGGCGGCTTCCGTCTGCCGCTGTGCCGCGCGGTGGACCGCCTGCGCACAGGCGGTTGCCGCGATCGCGGAGGACAGCAGCACCATCGGCATGATCCTGGCCCGCGCGTTCATTGGGTCTGCGTCACGCTGATCTGCGCGCCGCCCATCTGATCGATCGCGATACCCAGCAGATTGCCGATCTGCGTTACGATCGCGTCGTTGCCGACGCCTCGTTGCGATATGCTCGCCTGGTTCGCGTCGCCGATCTGGGTCAGGCTGACGCTGCTGGCGCTGCCATCCTGCCACAGCAGCGCGACATTGGCTGCGCCCTGCTGCTGTATGGTCGCATTATGCCCGATCCCGTCGGCCATCTGGTGCAGGGTCGCTTCGTTGCTGCTGCCCTGCATCGTCACCAGCGCGGTATTGCCGTCGGACACCGCACCGCCCTGGTCGACCGTCAGCCGGTTGTCGACGCCGTTCAGCCGGGCATCGAGCGACGCCAAATCGCGTTGCCGCGCAATCAACCGCTGTTCAGCACCGTCCATCGCGATGTCGATCGTGCCAGCGGCTTCGGCCTGATCGACGCGGGCTTCGTTGCTCGTGCCGCCCTGTCGGATGGTCGTGGCCGATTGCGCGCCAGCCGTCGCGGGCAGCAACAGGATGGCGATCAAGCCGAGGCAGAGGTGGTTCCGCATGTCATTGCTCCCAAACAGAGAAACCCGGCCCGGACGACAGGGGGATGGCATTCCGGGCCGGGCCCCGCTCACTGCACCACGGTCGCCAGGTTCGACGATCCGCTTTGCAGGACGGTGGACATGTCGTTGTTCGACGTCTGGGTCACGAAGGCGGCGTTGCCGGTGCCGCTCTGGTTGACGCTCGACGCGTTGCCCGAACCCGACTGGATCACCAGCGCATATTGGCCGGTGCCGGCCTGGGTGACGTCGGAATCATTGTCGTCGCCATATTGGGCAACGCCGGCATAGCTGTGCGATCCGGTCTGCAGGATCGACGAGTCATTGTCGTCGCCGCTCTGGACGTTGACCGCGACATGGTTGTCGCCGTCCTGATCGATCGACGACATGCCATCGTCGCCGCTCTGATAGATCGCTGCCGAATAATTCTCGGTCGGCGGGCTGTCTTCGCGCTGGATGATATTGGCCGTGTTGCGATTGCCGGTCTGCAAGGCAAGGGCGTCGCTATCCTCGCCACGCTGCTCGATCGTCGCGTCGTTGTTGTTGCCCGACAACTGCCAAACATAGGCGACCGAACGGTTGCCATAGTTGCGGACCAGCGCGTCGCCGTTGTTGCCGCTCTGCAGCACTTCGGCATAGCCCGAATTGGCGCGCTGATAGACTTCCGAGTTGTTGTTGTTGCCCGCCTGGCTGACATAGGCTGCCGAATCGATCGGCCGGACGCCGCCCGGAGCGGTCTGATTGACCAGCGACGTGTTGCCATCGCCCGACTGACGCACGGTGGCCAACACGTCGGTGCCGGCCTGGATCACGTCCGACATATTGCCGTCGCCCGACTGTGCCACGTCGGCGACGTCGGTCGTGCCGCTCTGCAGAACGGTCGAACCGTTCTGCACGCCGGACTGTGCAACGATGGCGGTATCGGTATCGCCCAGCTGCGCAACCGTGCTGTCATTCTGCCGGCCGGGCTGGGTCACGGTCGCGCTGTGGTTGCCGGCGCCCGCCTGTGTGATGCTGCTCGCATTGCCCCAGCTCGAATCGCTGAGCGCGGCGGTAGCATCCCCCTGCGCCACGTTGGCGTCGTTGTTGCTGCTCGTCTGGTCGATGGTCGAGCTGTTCTCGTCATCGACCTGGGTGACATAGGCAGTGTTCGCGTTGCCGAGCTGGTTGATGGTCGACGCGTTCGGATTGTAGCTGAGCGTCGTGATCTGCGTCACGCCAGCCACATTGTCGCTGCCGGACTGGGTGATCGTTGAGTCGCTGGCGGGCGGGATCGATCCGGTGGAGAAGTTCGAACCGTCGTCGCGTTGCGTCACTCCGGCGGTGTTGCGCGCACCCGACTGATTGACGACGGACGCGGCACCGGCACCCGATCCCAGCTGATCGACATTCGCGGTATTGCTGACGTTGGTCTGCGTCACACTGCTGGTCGACTGCGCAAACGCACCCGACGAGATGGTGAGAGCAAGCGCCGAAGCGGCGCCGAGCAGGATGGTTTTCACGTCTTCTCTCCCGTTTTTGCGGGCGTCGATGATCGCCGCCCTGTTCTGTGCCGGATGAATGAACCATCACGCCTCCGGCATGGCGCGACCGACGGGACATCGCGGGGAAACAGGCGTGGCGAACCGCATGACGGGGCTTGCAGCCAAAGGGGCAAGCGCGCATGGTGTCCGGGTGAGCCTGGTCTCACGCCAGCTCGGTTCCCGTAACCGAACTGATCCGGACCCGCCGGTGTCGAGACGCCAATCCTTAGCGCCGACGGGTCCGTCGATTTCTTTCGTATCCTGGCCGATAAGCTACATATCCTTGGCCGTCCTCGCCGCCGGCTCGGCGTTGCCACTGGGATGGAAAGGTGCCGGCGGCGAAGATCGTTGTGGCGGTAATGTCATCGGGCGGGGTACCGCGTTGGCGGCGAGGCGTGCCGCCGCCGTGCGCTGCGCGACAAGCTGCGTGCTGGTGCAGGAGCCGTCGACCGGCACGCCCCTCGGCCCGGTAGGCAGCACGACCTTATCCGCCGGGATATTGTCGCGTCCGGCATAATAGCGGCGCAGCACCCCCTGGGCATAATCGGGCGTCGTGTTCAGGCACCACAGGTTCATCGTGGCGCCCTCGACGATCAGGCCGTAGACCGCCGTCTCGATCGCCGATTGCAGCGCCAGTGCATCGGGCTCGTTATAAGCGATCCCCGCCTCCAGCTCGAGCAGGTCCTTGAATGCGACATAGCGAAAGGCATTGGCGTTGATGCCGACCGACGCGATCGATTTGCGCACACTGATATTGGTCAGCACCTCGCCCGTCCGCACGCTGATCGCACGCAGATAGATGGTGACGGTATCTTCGCGGTACTGCGTACTGCCGCCGATGCCGAGGAACCGCGCGCCGGAGCCGCCCGACTTGGTGTTGCTGTCATAGCCGATGATCCCACCCTCCAGCAGCACGCCCGCGAACAGCAGGGGCGGCAACGCCTGGGGATTGACCTTCTTCTCACCCAGATAGGCCGCGCGCATTTCGCGGATCACCGCCCGTTCGCGCAGCAGGTTGTCGAGCTTCTCGCGCTCGATCACCGTAAACCAGCTGTTGTTGCCGGCCTCCTGCAGTGCTTTGATGAGGATCGAGGTCGATCCCTGCGTCACGGCGCGCGACAGCGTCTGGACATTATCGCTCGTCTTGAACTGTCCGGTCTGGTCGACGAAGTTGTAGACCGCGACCGACACCCGCTCGCCCGCCGGGGGGAGGAGACCCAGCTGCTTCGTCGCCGGTGTCGGCCGGGTCGCCTGGGCCGGCTCCCACACCGCCTGGTTGTGCACGGCGCAACCGCCGGTCGACCAGGCCAGCGCCGCCAGCGCCAGACCCCGCATCCCGTTGCCCCGGCGCATCAGAAACCACCATCGGTCAGCAACGGCACGACAATCTCGGTCACACTGCCGTCCGACAGGTTGGTGATCGTGAGCGTCACCGAGTCGAGCCCTCGGACGAACGAAATCTCCTGGTCGCCGAATTTGATGAGGCCGCTATCTTTCGCGTTCTCGCCAAATATCAGATTCGTGATCTGCGTGGAGAGCGAGGACAGCAGCCGACTTTGCAGCGTCCGGACGAACTGGTCCGCCGGACTATTTTTGGAATCAGTTGCCGGGTCTTTGTACTTGTTTTGCGCGGATGCGATACCGAGCAAGTGGGCGGAGTTGAACGGACTTCCCCCAAAGGACGGATTGATCGGCGTGTAAACGATGTCCGAAGCGAGCGCCGGCGCAATTGCAAAAAAACTGCACGCAAAGGATATCGAGATTTTCAGCCTAGTCATACAGCCTCCCCTCGCTGAAACCTTCGTACATCAACGAAAATTTCACCAATCGATCTAATTTTTATGGGCAGGATCTCCTGCGGATCTTGATCGTTATTTACCCATAATTAACGATTCGTCATATGCGTAGGATTACGTAGCAGCTGATTGGTGTCTCACCTTGGCACGGGATGCGAGGCTCAGGATTCACTGATTGATCCAGAAGATGACGGTGGCATCGAAGACGATGGCGGACATTATGGTGCGGGGGCACCGGTCATGGCTGGTGCGGATGCGTCGCCGGTCCTTGAGGCATCCGAACATGGTGTCGATCCTGTGGCGACGCCGGTAAAGGGCGGCGGCAAGGGGAATCGGCACCTTGCGGCACTTGCTTGACGGCATGCAGGGGCGGTGTCGCGCTCGGCGAGCAGTACTAAAGCGGGCGGCATCGCCTCGACTATGAAGGCTGCCCCCATGTAGTCTTTGACCCGTCCGTCCCCGGAGCGACATGACGTGGGGGCGTCCAAGATTTTCGCAGATGGCGTGCAGCCAGGAGTTCAGGGCGCCCCCGGGTGCGTCCGATACATCGGGGAAGACGCCAGTCCAGAGCAGGCTGGCTGCCGTAGGGTGCGCCTTCAGATGCGTGTCCCGGTAGGCCGCGCTCTCACCAAGTTGACCCAGAAGCCAACGCCTAGTGACCGTTGTCCGCTTCCCAGCTTCCGCCATTCGTTCATCGCGCCGAATGCTGGGTATATGCTTGGGATCGCGTCATAAGCGTCGACGGA
Organism: Sphingomonas sp. Leaf23; assembly: GCF_001421585.1. Lineage (NCBI taxonomy): Bacteria > Pseudomonadati > Pseudomonadota > Alphaproteobacteria > Sphingomonadales > Sphingomonadaceae > Sphingomonas > Sphingomonas sp. Leaf23. The sequence continues at coordinate 638,527 of NZ_LMKR01000001.1, forward strand.
AGGGGGCCGGTATCCGCCCGTCCGAACACCGACCATCTATTCTGGTGAACAGACAACATACTCTGCGGCCTAAAACGGGTAGTTTTTCGCAGCTGGCCTTATTCGGTACCCGTGATTGCCAGCAACGCAAAGCTGGCGAGCCAGTGTTCGCCCATATAGTCTCCGGCCACTTGATCGAGCGCGACGGCAAGGTGATCGTCGGCAGCAGTCGCCAGCACCTGACCCGCCGCGCCGCCCACCGCCGGCGCGATGGCCCGCATCGCCCAGGCGCGACTGAGGTTCAGCCCGTCGAGATGCGCGATCCGCCCGTCGCTGCGGTCGCTTACCCACGCAGGGGTCAGCAGTGAGGACGGCTCGCCGTCGGATAGCCGGGGAAGGAAATCCGCGAACCAGGCAGCGAAGGCGTCCGCGGGTAGCAGGCGTTGCATCGCCATCGCCTCCATCAGCACCGGCGACAGGAAATCTTCGCCGCCCGGCTCCCACGCCTGTGCGCCGCGATCGGCGCCGAACCAGTGCTCCGCCCGTTCCGCCATACCCTGCCGCAAGGCGGCGTCGCCGATGACCCGTGCGTACCGCTCGGCCAGCACCAGTGCGAAGGCGGTGTTGGCATGGGTGCCGGCCCGCACCGGATAGGTCATTAGCGGCAGATGCGACCGCCATCGATCCGCAAAGGCGTTGGCCAGCGGGCGCAGCGTCGCCCCGTGCGGGCTCTTCGCGACGACCAGCTCGCTGTGCAGCATCAGCAGCCATGCCCAGCCATAGGGCCGTTCGAACCCCCGCGACGTCGGCTGGTCGAGATAGGCGCATTCCGCCGCCACCTTGTCCACGGTAAAGGCATCGGCGAACAGCGCGTCTATCGCCGCGACCTCCGCCAGATCGGGGTATAACCGCTGAATACGCGTGAGCAGCCAATAGCCATGCACGCAACTGTGCCAGTCGAAGCTGCCAAAGAAGATCGGATGCACCCGGCGGGGCAGATACGCATCGTCATCGCCGTTCATCACATGATCCGCCTTGTGCGGATATTCGCGGGTCACATGGCCGAGCGCAATCCGGGCAAGCGCTGCTGCGTCATTGGGGGTCATGGAACCAGTCCTCCAGGAAAAGCACACAAGGTGAGCACCGCGATGTTGAATGCCAGCAGGATGAGCGCGGTCGGCCACTGCACGCGGATGACGCCGAACCGGTCGCGCAGTTCGAGTACGGCGGCCGGCACCATGTTGAAGTTGGCCGCCATCGGCGTCATCAGCGTACCACAGAACCCCGACAACATGCCGAGCGCCGCGACGATCGCCGGATCACCGCCAAACTGCCGGATGACGATCGGCAGGCCGATCCCCGCGGTCATGATCGGAAAGGCGGCAAAGGCATTGCCCATCACCATCGTGAACAGCGCCATGCCGACACAGTAGGCGATGGTGGCGACGAGCGGCGTGTCGAGCGCGATGATGCTCACAACACCGTCCGCCACCACCCTGCCCACGCCGGCCAGCGCGAAGACGCCGCCTAGCGCGGCCAGCATCTGCGGCAGCACCATCGCCCATCCGATCGCATCGACCAGCCGCCGCGCCTCTGCCACCGGCGCGGAACGCGGCGGTCGGGTGAGGTATATGGCGAGCAGCAGCGCGACGACCGCACCGGCGGTCAGCGCGACCAGCGTCACCTGCTTCGGGTCGATCGCGGCAAACCCTGCGATGCGTCCGTCGCCGATCGACAGCGTCCCGGCCAGCGTCACCGCCGGTATTGCCAACGCCGGCACGAACAGCCAGTTGCCGAGGCGCGATCCCTGCCCGGCCTGTGCTGCCGCATCGCTGCCGGCGGGCGGCAAAGGGCGCAGTCCCCGGGTTGCCAGCCCGACCATGACGAGAACGAGGCAACCGTTCAGCAGGTCCGGCAACCATGGCCCGCCCCCGAGCAGGACGGCGAATAAACCCCAGAAGCCGGTGTTGCGCCACCGCGTCGGCTCGGTTCGATCGAGCGCATGATGGGCCGCGACCGCCGCCGGGAGGGTCGCCGCGGCGATGCCGAGGGCGTCCAGCCCAATCATGCGCGGCGCTTCAGGCGGCGGTCGAGCAACAGCAGCCGCACACCATGGACGAAGAACGCGGCGATCGTGGTCGGGATCGCCCAGACCGCCACGTCGAGCGGCGCGACCGTCACCCCGTCCTGTTCGAGGATCGCGCGGATCAGCAGGATCGATCCGATTGCGATGAACACGTCCTCGCCGAAGAACACGCCGATATTGTCGACGGCGGCGGCGTGCGCGCGAATGTGATCGCGCGTGTCGGGATCGAGCGGACGATGCTCGTCGCGCTCCTCCGCCCCCTCGGCCATCGGTGCGACGATCGGGCGCACCATCTGCACGTGACCGCCAAGGGAGATCAGGCCCAGCGCGGCCGTGATCTGGCGCAGCGCGAGATAGCCGAGCAGCACCCGCCCCGTCGTCGCCCGCCGCAACCCCTGGACGATCACACGCGCCCTGCCCCGCAGCCCGGCCCGTTCAAGCAACCCGATCGTCGGCAGCGCGAGGAACGGGATCGCAAGGAAACGCGCGTCGACGAACGCCTTGCCGATCATCGCGACGACCTCGACCGGACCATGGCCCGCTGCCGCCGCACTGGCCAACGCGGCGACGGTGACGACGAGCAGCGGGTTCACGCCCAGCGCGAAGCCGATGATGATGATCGCGATCCCCGACAGGACCAGCATGCCCTCTCCTCCTACAAGGTCGCGGCGGCGCGGGCCGCCTGGTTATACTGGCCCGACAGGCGGCGCAGCAGGTCCGCGGCTTCGGACAGATGCGGGTCGGCAGGTCCGTCGGCGACGACGGCGCTGGCAAGCACCCGCTCCCGAATGTCGCGATACCGCGCGCAGAACTCGCGCCCGGCATCGGTCGCAGCCACGAGTTTTTCTTTGCCCGCGCGGTGGGTCGCGACCAGTCCGCCGCGCGCCAGCTTGCGGATGGCGTAGGTGACGAGGTGCGTATCCTCTATATCGAGGACGAGGGTAATATCCGCGATCCGCTTCGCCCGGTCGCGATGGCGAACGGTGTGCAGGATTAGCACTTCCAGCGGCGACAGCGCATGTCCCGCCGCTGCCGCACAGCGCGTGATCCACCGCTGATAGGCCGCCGCGGCGAGCGTCAGGCTGAATTCCAGCTCTGACAGCGCCGGTGCCGATCCATCGGCCAGATGCGCCGATGATACGATGGCGCGCTTATCCCCTGCCATGTCGACGTCCCCCTGTTGTCGGCGGAGGGTTGCGCCAGTGCGTAAATCTGTCAATCCAGTACGATCATTCGTTGATAATTTATCGACGATTCGTCGTTCAGGAGCGGTGCACGTGGCAGGATGGTCTTTCTGGATCGATCGGGGCGGCACCTTTACCGATGTCGTCGCCCGCGCGCCTGACGGATCGCTGCAAACCGCCAAGCTGTTGAGCGAGAACCCCGAACGCTATGCCGATGCGGCGATTGCGGGCATCCGCATGATTCTGGAGCTTGGCGACGACGCGCCGCTGCCGGTGGAGCGCATCGACGCGGTGAAGATGGGGACGACCGTCGCGACGAATGCCCTGCTGGAGCGCAAGGGCGCGCGTACGCTGCTGGTAGTCGATCGCGGTTTTGCCGACCTGCTGGTGATCGGTGACCAGACCCGGCCACGGTTGTTCGACCTGGCCATTCATCGCCCCGCGCCGCTGTACGACGATGTTATCGAGATCGGCGGACGGGTCGATCGCGACGGTGTGGTGGTGACGCCGCTCGACGAAGCCGAAACACGCGCCGTGCTTGCCGCCAAGCGTGCGGAAGGCTTCGAGGCGGTGGCGATCGTGCTTACCCATGGCTGGGCGCATTCGGCGATCGAGGCGCGGGTTGCCGACCTCGCCCGCCAGGCGGGCTTTGCGCAGGTGTCGGTGAGCCACGCGGTCAGCCCGCTGATCGGGCTGGTGGCACGCGGGCGGACGACGGTGGTCGATGCCTATCTGTCGCCGGTGCTGCGGCGCTATGTCGACCTGGTTGCAGGCGCGCTCGGCCCGGTCCCGCTGCAATTCATGCAGTCGAGCGGCGGACTGGCCGATGCGCAGGCGTTTCAGGGCAAGGATGCGATCCTGTCCGGTCCCGCCGGTGGCGTCGTGGCGGCGGCCCGGACCGCCGAGGCCGCCGGGTTCGACCGGGTGATCGGGTTCGACATGGGCGGCACCTCCACCGACGTTGTGCTGTATGCCGGTCGGTTCGAACGGCAGCTCGACGCCGAGGTCGCCGGGGTCGAGATGCGCGTGCCGATGATGGCGATCGAAACGATCGCCGCCGGCGGCGGCTCGATCCTCCACTATGACGGGGCGCGGTTCCGCGTCGGCCCCGACAGCGCGGGTGCCTGCCCTGGCCCTGCCTGCTACCGGCGGGGCGGGCCGCTGACCGTGACCGACGCCAACATATTGGTCGGCAAGGTTCAGCCTGCCTATTTTCCCGCCGTGTTCGGGCCAAACGGCGACGCACCGCTCGATAGCGAGGCGGCGCGGCTCGGCTTTGCCGCGCTGGCCGCCACGATCGGCGTGGAAGATCCGCGCAGCGTCGCGGAGGGATTTTTGGAGGTTGCGGTCGCGCAGATGGCCGCCGCGATCAAGCGCGTTGCGCTGGAACGCGGTGAGGACGTCACCACATTCGCGCTGCAATGTTTCGGCGGTGCGGGCGGGCAACATGCCTGTCGCGTCGCCGAGGTCCTTGGGATGCGCACGGTCCTGATCCATCCCTTTGCCGGCGTGCTGTCGGCCTATGGCATGGGGCTGGCCGACAAGGTCGCGATCCGCCAGCGTTCGGTCGAGCTTCCGCTGGGCGCGCCGCTGGATGATCTTGTCGCCATGCTTGGCGCGGAGGCGGAGCAGGAAGTCGGCCCGGGGGCCCGGCAGGTGGCGACCGTGTACCTGCGCTATGCCGGCACCGATACTGCGCTGGCCGTCGACCGGGCCGAGGTCGATGCGATGCGCACGGCGTTCGAAGCTGCCCATCGCGCCCGGTTCGGCTTTATCAGCCCGGATCGCGCCATCGTCATCGAAAGCGTGGTGGTCGAGGCGGTCGTCGCGGGCGAACTGGTTACGCCCCCGCCCCTGCCCCCGCGGGACGGCGGACTGTCCGCGCCGCTCGATCATGTCACCGTCTGGACCGCTGGGGCCGAGCATCGCACGCCGGTACATGACCGCGCCAGCCTGCGTCCCGGTGACCGGATTATCGGCCCGGCACTGATCCGGGAAGCGATCGCGACGACGATGGTCGAGCCGGGCTGGACGGTCACGGTGGGCGATGGCGGCGAACTGCTGATGCGGCACCACGGCGCGGCGGCGCAGGAGGCGATCGACCCTGTCGCCGTCGATCCGGTCCAGCTCGAACTGTTCAACACCCGCTTCATGGGGATCGCCGAACGGATGGGCGTCGTGCTGCGCAATACGGCGAGCAGCGTGAACATGAAGGAGCGGCTCGATTTCTCCTGCGCGCTGTTCGACGCGGAGGGGCGGTTGATCGCCAATGCGCCGCATGTCCCGGTGCATCTGGGCGCGATGGGCGAGAGCGTGCGCACCATCCTTGCCAGCCGCGGCGCGACGCTGAAGCCCGGCGACGTCGTCGCGCTTAACAACCCGTTCAACGGCGGCACCCATCTGCCCGACGTAACCGTCATCGCCCCGGTGTTCGACGAAACCGGCCGCGACATCCGCTTCTTCGTCGCCAATCGCGGCCACCATGCCGATATCGGCGGTCTGACCCCCGGATCGACCCCGCCCAATTCGCGTAGGCTGGAAGAGGAAGGCGTGGTGATCGACGACTTCCTGCTGGTCGATGCCGGCGTTTTGCAGGAAGAGGCGTTCCGCGCCCTGCTGTCGCAGGCCCGCTACCCGGCCCGCAGCCCCGACACGAACCTCGCCGATATCAAGGCGCAGCTCGCGGCCAATGCGACCGGCATTGCCGAACTGACCGCGCTGGTCGCCGCCAGCGGCTGGCCGGTGGTGCGGGCCTATATGGGGCATGTCATGACCCATGCCGAGCAAAGCATCCGCCGCGTCCTCACCCGGCTTTCGGACGGGGCGTTCGATTATGTCATGGACGACGGCACGCCGCTCCGGGTCCGCGTTACGATCGACCGCGGGGCGCGTGCCGCAACGATCGATTTCACCGGAACCGGCGCGGCGAGCACCGGCAACTTCAACGCGCCGCCCGCCGTCACCCGCGCGGTCGTCCTCTACGCCTTTCGCTGTCTGGTGGGCGAAGACCTGCCGCTCAACGAAGGCTGTCTCCTGCCCCTGACCATCGTCATCGAGGACGGTTCCTTCCTATCGCCTCCGCCCGGGAGTGCGGTGGTGGCGGGCAATACCGAAGTGAGCCAGGCCGTGTGCAACGCGCTCCTGGGAGCATTGGGAGCATCGGCGGCAACGCAGGGAACGATGAACAACTTCCTGTTCGGCAACGACCGGTACCAATATTACGAGACGATCTGCGGCGGCACGGGCGCCGGCCCCGACTTCGCAGGCACGTCCGCCGTGCACAGCCACATGACCAATACGCGGATCACCGACCCCGAGATTCTCGAGCATCGCTATCCCGTGCGGCTCGACCGGTTTGCGATCCGTCGCGGTTCGGGCGGGGGCGGCGCTCGACCGGGTGGTGACGGCGTGATCCGCGCGATCACCGCGCTGGAGCCGATGACGGCCACCATCGTCGCCTCCCGCCGTACGATCGCCCCGTTCGGCTTGGCCGGCGGGGCCGACGGCGCGGTCGGCACGCAACGTGTCGAGCGACGGGATGGCAGCATCCGGCACCTGACGGGGGTGGAGCAGGTCGAACTCGCGCCTGGTGATTGCTTCGTCATCGAAACGCCGGGCGGCGGCGGCTACGGCGTGCCCTGAGGGCCGTGCATATCGGTCGGGGCCGGGGTCAGTTGTGGACCGATTCGACCAGCGCTTCGACGGCCGCTGCGGTGGTCGTCGTCACGTTGAAACGCATTCGCGATTCCACCGCCTTCGATTCGCGAAAATGCGATCCCGGCGCAGTCAGATAGCCCTTGGCCAGCATCCGTTCCGCCACAGCGGTGACGTTGACGCCGCTGCCAAGGTCGACCCACAGGAACATGCCGCCAACCGCCATCGCCGGCTGAAAGGGTGTGGATGAAAACAACTGCCGGACGACGGCGGCCTCTTCGGCGAGGCGGAGGCGGATGCGGTCGCAGCGGCGGCGAAACAGGCCTTCGTGCAGGAAGCTGTAGAGGACCCGTTCCTGGATCAGCATGTTGCCCATGCCCTGCAGCGGGCGGTACAGGCGCAGCATCGGCATGTAGCGCTCGCTCGCCACGATATAGCCGGTGCCAAGCTCCGGCGCGAGAATGTGTGACGAACCACCGACATGGATCACCCGGTCGACCTGATCCAGCACGATCAGCGGCACGGTCGGCGGACCAGCGGTCGACGGTTTCAGATCGGCATAGCTCGCATCGTCGACCAGGGTGATGTCGAACTCCGCCGCAAGTTCGATCAGCTTGCGGGCCTTGGACAGCGACAAGCTGCCGCCGGTCGGGTTGTGCAGCAGCGACATGAGGAGGAACATCCGGGGCCGATACCGTTCGCACAACAGGCGCAGCACATCGAGGTCCGGGCCATCGGGTTCACGCGGAACCCGCAATATCGCCGCGCCTTGCGCCAGCAGGGCCGAGACATGGGCAAAGGACGCCGGGTCTTCGACCACGACGAAATCCCCGTGCCGCACGAACGACCGGATGATTAGGCTCAGCCCCGCGACGCAGCCAGGCACAGTCATGATCATGCTGACCGTCGTATCGACGCCCTCGATCTGCAGCTTTTTCTGCAGCTCCTCCCGCAGCGGTAGATACCCCGACGGGTCACCATAGCTTCCGAGACGCTGGCGGCTGCCTGCCACCCGTTTCAGGACCCGGCCGATTTCCTCGACCGAAGAATCGTCGTGTCGCAGGACGCCGCTGCCCGGGCAACGATCCGGCGGCAGGCCGGGATGGATCAGCTGGAACGGTGCCAGATCGACCTGCGGCGGTGCGATGGGGTCGGCCCGCGACGGGGCCGGCGCGGATACGTAAAATCCAGCACCGCGTCGCACGTGAACATGACCGCCTGCCACCAGCTTGTCATATGCCCGCTGTACGGTGTCTCGGCTGACCCCATGGTCGGCGGCGGTCGTGCGTACCGATGGCAGCCGCTGATCGGGGGTCAGCCGACCGGCGACGATCGCTTCCGCGATGGCACGTATGATGCGGTCGACCTGACTACCGTGCCTGCCGGTGGCATTGCCGGCGTCAGCGTAACTGTCCTTGTCATTCGTGTAGGACAGGCTGGTCATATTTTGTTGTTTTGGCCTGAAGCCACGACGCGCGCAATTGCTAATGTCGCGTCATGGCACACCGCTTCCCGTATGTTGCGCTAGCAACCCTCGCCTTGTTGGGAACTGTCGCTGCGCGCGCACAGGACCGGACGCCCGCACCCGTCCAGCACGTCGGAACGGCGTCGAAGTCCGGCCTTCGCCCGGCGATCAGCGACCCCGTTGCCCGCTTTACCCTGCCCAACGGGCTGAAGGTCGTCGTCCAGACCAGCCGGCGGGTGCCACTGATCACCGCCACGCTGGTCTATAACGTCGGGTCGAAGGATGAGCAGCCGGGCCAGCACGGCTATGCGCACCTGTTCGAGCATCTGATGCTCGACGGCAGTGAGCACTGGAACCAGAGCGCGTTTGTGTCGCTGCGCGATCTGGGGGCGACCAACGTCAACGCCGCCACCAATCAGGACACCACGACCCTGTACGAAACCTTCCCGAGCGCGGCGCTGGAACGGGTGCTGTTCCTCGAAGCCGACCGGATGGGCTATATCGGCGGTGCGTTGACCCCGGAGCGGATCAAGCGCGAAGTCGGCGTGGTGCTGAGCGAGAAGCGGCTGCGCGGGGGCCGGCCGGATGGTACCGACGACGCAATTACCTTTGGCGACATGTATCCCGCCGATCATCCCTATCATCACAGCGTCATCGGCGAGGAAGCCGATCTGAACGGAGTCACGGTCGATGGCGCGCGGCAATGGTTCGGCCGATATTATGGTCCGTCGAATGCAACCCTGATCCTTGCCGGAGACGTAAGCGCGGAGGATGCGCACCGATTGGTCGGGAAGTATTTCGGTGGCCTTGCACCGCGCCTGCCGGTCGACCGCCTGGTGACGCGGGTCGTGCCACTCCCCGGTCCGATCCGGCGGGAAGTGTTCCGCGCCGTGCCGCTGGGTCGCATCTACGCGACCTATATCGCGCCGGCCAAGGGATCCCCGGCGATCGCAGCGCTCGACCTGACGGCGCACATGCTGGCGGCCGGCGTACGATCGCGGCTGAACCGCCGCCTGATCGAGGAACTGGGCATCGCCAAGACGGCCTATGTCACCTTCGACGAAGGTAGCCTGTCGAGCCGGATGGGCTTTGCCGTCGATGGCATCGCGCCCGACCGGATGGCGCAGGCCGAGGCGGAGATCGATGCGGTCATCGCGGAGTATGTGGCAAAGGGGCCGGCACCCGACGAACTGGAACGCGCACGAGCGGCGCGGATCCAATATGTCTTCGGGCTGCAGACGAGCACATCGGGCAAGGCGTTCCTCCTTGCCCGCGGGGTCGGTCAGCCTGACGACGTCGAATATGCCGAAGCTTATCTTGGCCAGTTGCGGGCAGCCTCGGTCGAGAGCGTTCGGCGCGTGGCTGAATCGGTTTATGGCAGGCCCGGCTATCGTCTGATCGCGCGGCCCAAGCCCGCATTGCAGACTGCCCCGAGCGGCTATGACCTTGCCAAGGGGCCGCCGCCGATGGGGGCAATGGCACCGATCGCGTTTCCCGTGGCGGAGCGTGGGCAACTGTCGAACGGGTTGAAGGTCGTGCTGGTGCCGCGTCCGGGTAGCATGACCGACACCATGCTGCTGCGCCTTGACCATGCCGGTTCCGCCGGCGCCGACCAGGTCATGGCCCCGATCGCGACCGGGCTGCTCGCCAATCGCGGCACGACGCCGGCCCAGCGCCTGCGCGCCGAACGGGCGGAGGCGCTGGGGGGATGGATCAACAGCGCAAGCGACGCCGACCACGCCGATCTGTCCATGGGCTGGAGCGTGCAGCAGCGCGCGGCGGGAATGGCGCTGTTCGGCGAAGTGCTCACACAGCCCGACCTGACGCCGGCCACCGTCGACAGCCTGAAAAAGGCGGCAATGGACGCGCTGACCGCGCTGCGCGGCAATGGCCACCGCATGGCCGACCGGGCGCTGGCTAATGCCAGCTATGGCGCTGGCCACCCCTATGCCCCGGCGCTCACGACGACAGCAGAGAGCGCAGCGGTCCAGGCGATCGACCCGCCGGCGATCCGTGAATGGCTTCGCGGCCATGTCCGGCCGGACGAGGCGACGCTGTATGTCGCAGCCGATACGACCATGGCGACGCTCCGGCCGCAGTTGGAAAAGGCGCTGGCCGGCTGGCGGGCGCAGGGCGCCCCGAGACCGGCCGCGGTCATCCCGCCGGCCCGCGCACAGACATCGCCCTCGCTGACCGTGTACGACACGCCGGGCGCCGCGCAGACCTATGTCATGGCCGGGCGTGCCGTACCGGCCACGGCGCGACCGGGGACGGCCGATGCGACCGCGATCTGGGCGGCGAACGAAATCTTTGGCGGCAATTCGACCGCGCGGATCGGCAGCAACCTGCGCACCGACAAGGGCTGGACCTATGGCATCGGCTCGGGGCTGTACGACACGCGCAGCGATCGGCGCTGGGTGTTGGCCGGCACGGTCAATCGCGACCATAGCGGCGATTCGGTGGCCGAGCTGATCAAGGAGATGCGCGGCCTGAGCGGCGAGCATGGTCCGGAAACCAGCGAGCTGGCCCGGCTGGCCACGACCGCCGCGAACCAGAGCGCGGCCAAGCTCGAAGGGGACGGAGACCTGCTGACGGCGATGGCGGATGCGCAGTCGGATGGCCTGCCGGTCGACGACATCGTGCGGCAGCCGGTGCGCCTGCAGGCGCTGACGCCCGATCAGGTGCGTCGCGCGGCGGCGGCGCTGGTCGATCCAGACAAGGTGCACTGGGTATTGGTCGGCGATTGGCAGGCCATTCGCGACCAGTTCGCAACGCTGAAGCTCGGCACACCGACGGTGGTCAGGCTGGAGCGCTGAAATTCATTCGTGCCGGATCGTCAACGGGCGACCGGGCAGGGCACGAATATCAAAAAGGGGAAGGGAAAAACATGCGTACACGTCACGTTGTCGCCGCCAGCATGCTGGTGCTTGCCGCCGCCTCCGTGCCCGGAATGGCGCTGGCCCAGGCACGGAGCCTGTCGCAGCCGGCATTGCCGCTCAGCGAAGCCTTGCAGCGTATCGCCGCCGAATGGGGCAAGCCGGTCAACATCGATCCCGATGCGGTGCGCGGCATCACCTCGCGTCCGGTGAAGGACGCCACGTCGGAACGCGATGCCGTTGCGCAGGCTACCCGCGGCCTGCCCGTCGCGGTCATGGTGGATGATGCGGGGGTCATCACCATCGCCAACGACATCATCGTGACGGCGCGGCCGAACGAGGCGGAACTGAACGTGCTGGTCCGTGGCAGCACCAGCTCGTCGCGGCTTGGGCAGTCGCTGCGCGACCAGGCGCGCAATACGCAGGTGATCTCTGCCAAGCTGTTGCAGCAGCAACAGGCGCAGTCGATGACCGAGGCGCTGGCCAACGCGGGCGGCGTGGTGGTCAACACCGCGACCGTGCAGGGCGGCGTCGGCTATACGGTGCGCGGATTTTCGGCGCAGGGCGCGGTCAACGGGTTACCGTCGGCCTCCAATTCGACTTTCGCGGCGGGCACGACCCAGTCGCTCGCCAACATCGAACGGATCGAGGTGCTGAAGGGCCCCGACGCGATCCTGCTGGGCGGCGACAACCTGGGCGGTACGATCAACATCGTCACTAAGAAGCCAAATGCACAGGAGCGGCTATACGCATCGTTCGACACCGGATCGTTCGGGCTGATCCGCGGCACGCTTGACGCCAATCGTGCGATTTCCAGCGATGACCGCTTGAGCGCCCGCATCATCGCGACGGTCGCCGATGCCGATCGTAACTTCGGCGGCTATCGCGGCGACGAGGATTATCTGTTCGCGCCATCGGTCCGGTACAAGAACGCGGTGACCGACGTTATCGTGTCGGCGTCGATCGGCAACCAGCTGTTCGGCATGGTGCCCTACACGCTTCTCAACACCGCGACGGGGAAGGCGTTCGACTTGCCCGGTGGGCGCCGGCTGGTGGGCGGCCCGGACCAGGGCGTGCAGATCGGCACCACCCAGTTCAACGGCGAAATCACGCAGAAGGTTACCGACTGGCTGACCGTCGTCGCTCGCGTCCAGCATCAGAACGTCAGCTTCGCGCTGCGCCAGTATTCGCCTTTCGCCGTGCTCAACAATAGCGGCCTGCTGCTGCTGTCGCGCAGCGGCACGCGACAGACGTCGAAGAGCGATGCGATCGACAGCTTCGCCCGCATCGCGTTCGAAACCGGCAGTGTCACCCACAAGCTGGTCGCCGGCTTTACCCGGACCGACACGGACGTGAAGGCCCTCTATGCCGATGACGGGGGCATGTTCCCGTACAATTTCCTGACGACTCCCCCGCAGGAGCTACCGGCGCTGGCGATCAAGTTCGGCAACGAAACGGGGACGATCGGCACGCTGCAAACCGGCTTCTACGGCCAGTATCTCGTCGGCCTCGGTCCCATCCATCTGTCCGCCGGCCTGCGCCGCAACGAAATCAAGACGAGCAGCGTCATCACCGGCCGCCGGCCCAGCTCGTCCTCAACCAATCTTGCGGCGACGACGCCGAATTACGGCGCGGTCGTCGACATCAGCGACAATTTTTCGGTCTTCGGCACGCTTGCCTACGGGTACCGGCCGACATTCACGTTCGACCGGCTCGGCAATCGTCTGCCCGATATCGAAAGCCGGAACACCGAAACCGGCGTGAAATGGGATCTGTTCAACAAGCGGGTGCTCATCAACGCGTCCTGGTTCAGCATCCGTCAGAACATCTCGTTGGAACGCGACCCGGTAAGCCCATCGTTCCAGCGGGCTATCCCCGGCATGTTGGGCCGTGGCGTCGACCTGAACATCAGCGGCGAACCGCTGCGCGGGCTGACGGTATCCGGGGCGTTCACCCGCACCGAATATCGCCTGCTTCAGCCGTCGGCGAGCGTTGGGTTCGTGACCGCCGGTGAACCGCGCGACGTCTATAATCTCTATGCATCGTACGAGCATCGGTTCGGAGGAACGACGAAGGCCGGGCTGGGTGCCGGCGTCACCGGGCGGTCGAGCTCGTTCATCGACACGCGTGGCCTCTACACCCTGCCGGCTGCGGTTCAGGCAAACCTGAACGGGTTCCTGTCCATCGGTCGGCTCGACCTGAACGTCGGCGTGCGCAACCTGTTCGACCGCGAAAATTTCAACCCGACCCGCGCCACCAGCTATGTTCCGCTTGGCGAACCGCGTACCTGGCGGCTTACCGTCGGCTATCGCTTCTTCTGATCGAGGATCTTTAGCCCATGATGCCACAGCCGACGCAGAGTGGGGAGGTCCGTCGCGAGACGGGCCTCGCCCAACCCCAGGCCGCTACCGCCAGGTGGCGCGACGCGTGGCGGCTGGTCAGCAGCTACTGGACGTCGCCGGACTGGAAATTCGCGTGGTTCGCCCTGATCATGCTGCTGTTCTTCCAATTCGGCACGGCCTTCATCCTGCTGCGCGCCAATCGTTGGCAGCAGCAGTTCTTCGACGTGATCGAGCAGCGCGATCAGGCGCAGCTGGTTCCGCTGATGCTCGTCTTCCTCGGGATCATGGCGATGCAGATCGTCATGATCCTGACGGAGAACCTGATCGACGGACTGTTATCGATCCGCTGGCGAACCTACCTGACGCGCGACTATCTCGATCGATGGATGAGCCGGAACCGCTATGCCGAGATCGAACGGCTGCGGATCATCGACAATCCCGACCAGCGGATCTCCGACGACCTGAACAACATCACCGCCGCGGTCGGCATGAATATCGGCGCGCTGCATATCGTTCTGCGGCTGATCGGATCGATCGTGACCGCCGTGACCTTTGCCATGGTGCTTCTGGAAACCGCGCCGCCGATCACCTTCTCGCTCGGCGGTACGGCCGTTTCGATCCCCGGCAGTACGGTGTGGTATGCCGTCGCCTATGCGATCGTCGGTTCGTGGCTGATGACCAGGATCGGCCAGCCCTTCATCCGCGCGATGATGCGCCAGCAACATCGCGAGGCGGATTTCCGCGCCGGGTTGATCCATGTCCGCCGCAACGCCGCCCAGATCGGTCTGGCCGGTGCGGTCGCGACCGAGCGTCAGGCGGTGGAGCGGTCGTTCGACGCGGTACGACTGAACTTCCGTTCGGTCATCTACAGCTCGCTCGGCATCACTGCCGCGAGCAGCATCTACGATCGGATGGGCACGGTGCTGCCACTGTTCATCATGGTGCCGGGCTATTTCGCGGGTGGGATGACATTCGGCCAGCTGATGGCAGGGCGCGATGCCTTTTCGCAGCTCGGCATGCAGCTCGGCTATTTCGTGCGCAGCTATCAGCTGATCGGTCAGCAGGTCAGCTATTTCAACCGTATCAAGGGGCTGGACGACGCGATCGATGATGCGCGGCCGGCCGGTATCGCGGTCGGGGCCGGGACGCCCGCCGGAATCGTGCTCGCGATGCAGGGGCTGGCGCTGCACCGCCCGCATGGGGGTGCCCTGGTCACGATCGGTGACTGGACCGTCGGCACGGGCGAACGCTGGGCGTTGCGTGGCGCGTCGGGCACCGGCAAGTCGACGCTGGTGCGTGCGCTCGCCGGCCTCTGGCCCGATGGCGCGGGCAGCGTAGCATTGGCCGAGGACAGCCGCGCGATGTTCGTCCCGCAGCGCCTGTACCTGCCGCTCGGTACGCTGAAGGCGGCGGTGTGCTTCCCCGACCAGCCCGAGGATCATCACGACGCGCATATCGCCGCGCTGCTCGACCGGGTGCGGCTGGGCCATCTGGCCGGGGAACTGCACGGCGTGCGGTTGTGGCAGGAGGAATTGTCTCCCGGCGAGCAGCAGCGCATCGCGCTGGCGCGGGTGCTGCTGCACCGCCCCACGCTGCTGGTGCTGGACGAGGCGACGAGCGCGCTGGACGCCGGCAACGCCCGGAATTTCTACGACAGCCTCGCCACCTATCTCCCAGAGGCGACGATCATCAGCGTCGTCCATGACGAAACGCTGCTGGCGCATCACACCCACACCCTCACCTTCGCCGATGGTCAGGCGCATGCCGCCGCCATCGAGGATTCACCCCCACGCGACTGACATCGCGTCCCGGATAGCGCGCCCCCGCGCCGCGCAAGGAAGATAGATGGCTGCCAGAATTACCGACATTACCGGCATGGATTTCGCGACCGCCACGGCGGACGGGGCGGAAATGATCCTGCTCGACCTGTGGTCGCCGACTTGCGCGCCGTGCAAGGCGCTAGCGCCGATCCTCGACGACCTGGCCACCGATTTCGCCGGCGAGGTGCAGGTGTACAAAGCCGATGTCAGCCGTGACCAGGCGCTGGCCGAACGCTTCGCTGCCCGCTCGCTGCCTACGCTGGCGCTGTGCCGGGACGGCGTGGAGATCGACCGGATCGTCGGCCTGCGGTCGCGCGCGCAGCTGACCCAGTGGCTCGAGAGCCATTTGTGAGCGGAGCGTTCAGGGGGGACGCGGCGGTCAAGGCGGCGCTGCTGGCGCGGCTCGAACGCCATGCCGCCGAAGGATCGCTGCGCTTCGGGGCGACGCAATGGGACGAACAGGGCGGTTCGCCGCTGGGCGTGTCGACGAAGGGGGGTAGCAGCGCCGATTATGCGGAGCAGTTTGGTTATCCTATCGCGCTGGCCGGCCTGCTCGATCCGCTGACCGGTTGGGCCAGCGAATATGATCGCGCCGACGTGGCGCTGCACTGGGTACGCGATGTCGCGGTCGGTGCCGACCTGTTGTTCGTGCCGGAGCGGATCGCCGCGCATTTCCTGATCGCGATGGAAGCCGATCGCCTGGCGACGCCCTTTTACGACGATCTGCGCAGCCTATACCGTGCCGAGGACGAGGATGCCCCTCCGGCGCGGCGCACCTGGTCCGCGCTGCGCGAGCGCATGGAGCAGGCGGCGGAGGGCGAAGCGCCAAGCAGCGACGTGCGTGCCGCGCTGAAGGCCTGCGCCACTGCCTGCTGGCCGCTGCGGACCAGCACATCGGTGCTCACGACCCTGATCGCCGCCTGGATCCAGGACGTGAACCGCACGCCCGACCCGGAATATGGCGAAGAGGAGCGCGCCAGCGCTCTTGCCATGCTCGGTGAGATTTTCAGCGAGACCGAACCGTTACGCGAAGCGGGCGAACCGGTCGACATCCCGGCCCTTTTCCGGGCGCGCAGTCCGGAAATGGCCTGGGCGTTCGAGGCGCAGCTGGCGCGGGCCAATGATCGCCACACCGTCCGCGCCCGATCGGTTCCCGCCATCGTGCTGTGGCACCTCGCCGCGACGACCCTTTGATTTCCGATACCCTGCAGGATTTCCGATGACCCACCCCCTTGCCGACGCCACCACCCTGCCGCCCTTCCCGGCGATCACGCCTGAAGCGATCGGCCCCGCCGTCGCCGCGCTACTGGCCGAGCAGGAGGCGACCGTCGCGCATCTGATCGCAACCGCGCCGACCAGCTTTGCCGAGGCCTGGCTGCCGATGGAGCGCGGCAGCGTCGCGATCGACGCGCTATGGTCGGCGGTGACCCAGCTGCAGGCGGTAGCCGACACCCCCGCACTGCGCGAGGCCCATGCCGCCGCCCAGGCGCAGCTGGTCGCGGCGGGAATGCGCATCCAGCAGGATCGCGACCTGCACGACCTGCACGTCAAGCTGGCGGCATCGCCCGATTTCGCCACCCTGCCGTTGGCCGACCGGGTGGCGGTCGAACATGCGATCCGCGACGCCACCCTGTCGGGCGTCGCGCTGCCACCCGAGGCGCGGGCGCGCTTTGCCGAGATTTCGATAGAGATTTCGGCACTCGGCAATGGCTTTGCCAGCGCAGTGCTCGATGCGACCGATGCGTGGAGCGAACAGGTTACCGACGAAGCGCTGCTCGCCGGGGTGTCGCCGCGCGACAAGGCGATGTTTGCCGCCGCTGCCCGGACACGCGGGCTGGACGGCTGGCTGGTGACGTTGCAGCAGCCCAGCGTCGGCGCGATCCTCACCTTTGCTGAGAACCGGGCTTTACGCGAACGGGTCTATCACGCCTTCAACACGCGGGCGTCGGACCAGGGACCGCATGCCGGACAGTTCGACAATAACGAGCGGATCGCCCGGATCGTCGCGCTCCGGCGCGAAGGCGCCGCGCTGCTGGGCTTCGCCGATCCGGTCGAATGGTCGTTGTCGAGCAAGATGGCACCGAATGCCGGCGAGGTGCTGGCGTTCCTGCGCGATCTCGCCGCTCGCGCTCGTCCGTTCGCCGAACGCGAGATGGCGATATTGCGCGATTTCGCCGCCATGGAACTGGAGATCGACGACCTCCAGCCATGGGATGTCGGCTTCGCATCGGACCGGCTGCGGTCGCAGCGTCACGCCATCGACGAGGCGGAGGTACGCGCCTATTTCCCGGTCGACCGTGTCATCGCCGGCTGGCATGGTCTGGTCGAGCGGCTGTACGGCATCCGCTTCGTCGCGCGCGACGACGTGGCGCTGCCGCACTCCGATGGCTGTTATTACGATGCGGTGGATGCGGAGGGCACGGTGTTTGCGGGCCTCTATGTCGACCTTCATGCGCGGCCAGGCAAGCGGGGCGGCGCGTGGATGGCGGGCGCGCGATCGCGGCTGAACGACGGCAATGTCCGCCAGGTGCCGGTCGCCTATCTGACCTGCAATTTCGCGCCCAACGGTTCCGACACTCCGGCGCTGCTGTCCCACCGCGAGGTCGTGACGCTGCTGCACGAAACCGGCCATTGCCTCCATCTTCTGTGCACCGAGGTCGACCGGCCGAGCATCGCCGGCACCTCCGGGGTTGAATGGGACGCGATCGAACTGCCGAGCCAGTTGATGGAAGATTTCGCGTGGGACCGCGACATGCTGACCGGCATGTCAGGCCATTACCAGACCGGCGAGCCTTTGCCGAACGCACTGTTCAACCGGATGCTTGGCGCGCGTCATTTCCAGGCGGGGATGTTCCTCGTGCGGCAGATCGAATTCGCGCTGTTCGACTTGCTGCTTCATCTCGGCACGCTGGGCGACGATCCGATCGCGGTGATGGAGGCCGTGCGTGCGGAAGTGGCGGTGGTGCACCCGCCGGCATGGCATCGTTTCCCCCATGCCTTCCTGCACATCTTCGCGTCCGGATATGCGTCGGGCTATTACAGCTATCTATGGGCTGAAGTGCTTGCGGCCGACGGTTTCCAGCACTTTGTTGAAGGAGGGCGGATCGACCGTTCCGTCGCCGCGAAATTTCGCAAAGAGGTCCTGGCACGCGGGGCCAGTCGCCCGGCCGCCGACAGTTTCCGCGCGTTTCGCGGGCGCGATGCCGACCCGGCCGCCATGCTGGTCCGCCATGGACTGACCGCCGATGCCCGCTGATCCGAACGGCGACGGCGTCCGGTCATGGCGTAGCGAAGCGATCCGCCGGATCGAGGCCGACTATAACCGATCGGCGGACACACACCTGATACGGCTGGACCTGCCGCGCTATCCGGGCATCACCCTGTATCTGAAGGACGAGAGCAGCCATCCGACCGGCAGCCTGAAGCATCGCCTCGCGCGGTCGCTGTTCCTTTACGCGCTGTACAATGGCTGGATCGGGCCGGACACCTGCATCATCGAAGCCTCGTCGGGATCGACCGCCGTCAGCGAAGCGTATTTCGCGCGGATGCTGGGGCTGCGCTTCATTGCGGTGGTGCCGGCGGCCACGGCCGCACCCAAGCTCGACGCGATCCGTTTCCACGGTGGCGAAATTCATGCGGTCGACGATCCGCGGACCGTCTACGACGTCGCCCACCGGCTCGCCGCCGAGACGCGGGGGCATTATCTCGACCAGTTCACCTACGCAGAGCGCGCCACCGACTGGCGCGGCAACAACAACATCGCCGAGAGCATTTTTGCGCAGATGGCGGCGGAGGAGCATCCCATTCCTGCCTGGGTTGTCTGCGGTGCCGGAACCGGGGGCACGTCGGCCACGATCGGCCGGTATATCGGCTACCAGCGCTATGCGACCCGCCTCTGCGTTGCCGATCCGGTTAATTCGGTATTCCATCGCCATTTCAACGATCGCTCGGTGACAGCGCTGCCGGATGGCTGTGCGAGCCGGATCGAGGGGATCGGCCGGCCGCGGGTCGAGCCCAGCTTCATACCCTCCGTTATCGATCGCATGATCGCGGTCGAGGACGGCGATAGCATCGGTGCCATGCGCGCGATCTCCGACCGCTTGGGACGCCGCGTGGGCGGGTCGACCGGCACGAACCTTGTCGCCTGTGCGCGGATCGTTGCCGAGATGCACGCGGCAGGCGAACAGGGTTCGATCGTCACCATCCTGTGCGACGGCGGCGAACGCTATTCGTGCACCTACCATGACGATACTTGGCTGGAAGACCGCGGTATCGAATGGCGGGCAGCCGAAGCAGCGATTCGGGCGATGACGTCGCGATCAAGGCCATACGGGACCGATTGGTAGCGCTGGACTATCTCGACGCGCGTCATGCCGACGGACTTGTCGGACGCAGTCGATCCACGACACTGGACGCGGTGGAAGCCTTTCAGTGCGCTAATTGGCTGAAGGCCGATCGCGATTTCGGCGGGCCCAATAGCGAGACCCGTCGAAAAATAGCTCAGCCCATCAAGCGGTCCCATTGTTGCTGACGGCGTGCCAGCCGGGCTCCAGCGGCCCGCTCGTCTCTGTCGAGGGCACCGGTGATGCACCGGTGGTCAAGGGCGGCGGACCTTCAGCGATGCTGTGATCGGGTGCAGTGACGGTCGCGTTGTCGGGGCGGTGGGCCAGCGAAGGCGAACAGGCTCTCAACATGCGCTATACCAATCATGACCGGCATCGACCTCGCCGGTACGCGCAGTGACAATGACACGCTCGCCACGCTTATCAGCGAGGATTCGCCAAGGAGCGCGCCGACGCCGGGCAAACCCTGACCGCCGCCATGCCCCTGTTGCCGCGGTGTGACCCAGAATCGGCAGCTAGTTCATTTTTCCCCGGCCCTCCAACCAAGGCCCGGCCGGGGAAGACCGGCAACCCGAAAGGTCGTATGCGCCTCGGCGTTCGAACTTGCGCCGACCCAGAGATCGAACGTGCCGGGATCGACCACCCAACCCTTGGTGGCACTGCTCCAATATTGCAGGCTGCGTTCGTCGAGTTCGAAGCGGACCGTTCGCTGCTCGCCGGGGCGCAGCGACACGCGTTCGAACCCTTTCAGCTCGCGAACTGGGCGCGACGCTCTGCCCGATTGCTGGTGGATGTAAAGCTGCACCACCTCGTCCCCGGCGCGGGTGCCGCGGTTGGTTACCGGTACCGACACGACGACCCGCCCGCCGGGGGCCATGGTCGCGCTGTCGAGCACCGGCGCGCCGATCTCGAAGGTCGTGTAGCTTAGCCCGTAGCCGAACGGAAATTGCGGCGTCGATGGAATATCCCAATAACGCTTGCCCTGATCCTTCGGCGCATGGGTCGTGTTGTGCGCGTAATAGATCGGCACCTGCCCGACGGTGCGCGGCCATGTCACCGGCAGTTTTCCGCCGGGATTGACGTCGCCGAACAACGTACGCGCGATCGCGGTGCCGCCGCGGGTGCCGCCATACCAGGCGTGGAGGATCGCCGGCGCGCGCTCCAGCACCACGCCCAGTTCGAGCGGACGGCCGCTCATCGTTACCACCCGCACCGGCTTGCCGGTCGCCAGCACCGCCTCGAACAGGCGCAGCTGGTCGCCCGGCAGCTTGAGGTCGGAGCGCGACGCCCCCTCGCCGCTCATATCCTCCGCCTCGCCCAGCGTCAGGACGATCAGGTCGGACCGCCTGGCAAGCGCCACCGCACGGTCGAACTCGTTCGCGGTACGCGCCGCGTCCCAGCGCGGTTCGGGCTTGGCCACGCCGGGGATGGTGATCGCCTCGAACATCGACGGCACGTTGCGCTTGAGCTGCACGCCGGGCGCGGTCTCGACCGTTGCGGCCGACCCCAGCCGGTCGCGGACCCCCTCGAAAACCGTCACCGTTTCGGGCAGGTCGTACTGGAACGCCCATGGCCCCAGCATGTCGCGCTTCGAATTGGCCATCGCCCCGATCACCGCAACCCGCTTGTGCGCGCCCGCCACCAGCGGCAGCGCGCCGCCCTCGTTCTTCAGCAGGACGAACGAACGCTCGGCCGCCGCCTGCGCCTCGCGGCGATGGGCAGGGTCGGCCAGCGTCACCTTGGCCTGCGCCTCGTCGACATAGGGGTTCTCGAACAGCCCCATGCGGAATTTGGCCGTAAGGATGCGGCGAACCGCATGGTCGAGCACCGCTTCGGTCAATGTCCCGGCACGCACCGACGCCGCCAGCGTCTCCGCCGAGGCCGCGGGGCCGAACGACATTTCCATGTCGTTGCCGGCATCGATGCTGCGCACCGCGGCATCGGCCTCGTCGCGGGCGAAATGCTGGACGACCTGATTCTTGGTGCCGTTGGCATCGGACACGACCCAGCCGTCAAAGCCCATCTGGTCGCGCAGCACGTCGGTCAGCAGCCACTTGTTGCCGACCGCCGGCACGTCGTTCAGGTCCATATAGGCGCTCATGACGTTACCCGCGCCCGCCTGTACCGCCGCGGCAAAGGGCGGCAGGATGACGTTGTAGAGCTGCGATTCCGAGAGATAGACGCTGTCGTAATCGCGACCACCTTCTGCTGCGGCATAGCCGGCGAAATGCTTGGGGCCGGAGACGATATGGCCGGGCGCACCGATCGCCGGCCCCTGAAACCCCTTCACCTGCGCGCGCGCCATCGCCGATCCGAGAAACGGGTCCTCGCCCGCTCCCTCGACGATCCGGCCCCAGCGTGGGTCGCGCGCGATATCGACCATCGGCGCGAATGCCCAGTGGATGCCGACCGCGCGCGCTTCGGCCGCGGCGACCGCTTGCGCCCGCTCGACGCCCGCCGGGTCCCACGATGCGGCATTGGCGATCGGCACGGGAAAGATCGTGCGGAACCCGTGAATGACGTCATAGCCAAAGATCAGCGGCACCTTCAGCCGCGTCTCCTCGACCGCCACCCGTTGCAACCGGTTGATGACGGCGGGGTCGGTGACGAACAGCAGCGACCCGACCTTGCCCTGCTTCACCACCGGCGCGAACTGTTCGAACGCGCCGAACATGAACTGTTGCGACACCTGCCCGGCCTTTTCCTCCAGCGTCATCGCGCGCAGCAGCAGGTCGGCGCGCTGTTCGGCGCTCAGCCGGGCATTCATCCACGGTTGCGCCGCTGCCCTGGCCTGCCGCGCGGCAAGCGGCGTTCCGGCGGCAACCACCCCCGCCGCCAGTGCTACTGCACCGGCGGCCAGCATCATCCTGCGCATTCCGATCCTCCCCCCGTTCGTCATCTTACTTCTTGACCGGAATAGCAGCGAGATCGCGGTCGATCGTTGCGAGCAACGGGTCGGTGAACTGGTCGGGCAGATAGGTCTGCAGCCCGTACAGTGTCGTGCCGCGCGCCATGTCGAGCTGCGGGTTCTTGAGGAAGGCGGGGACATGCCGTTCGAGCACCGCGCGCGTCGCAGGATTGTCGAGCAGTTCGCCGATCGGCGTCGTCAGCGTCGTGTAGCGCCCCGATGCCTTGGCCGCCGCCAATGCCTGCGACAGCCGATCGATATCCGCGCCCCACGGATCGCGCGCGACCACGACCTTCCCGTCGGCGGCGAAGTCGGCGATCGTGTCGTTGGCGCGGGTATAGCGCGGCCAGTTGGGCAGCGTGCCGCCGCCGTTCGGATCGCCGCGCTTGGCAAAATTGGCGAGATAGCTGCTCATCGATTGGCCCACGCCCTCGTCCTTGGCGGTCGTCTGCGCGCCATACTTGATACGGGTGTTGTCGAAGAAATACGGGATGTCGGTGGCGTGCTGCGCCCCGCCCTGCCCGATGGAATCGGCGACGTAGGAGAAGCGATAGCTCCAGACCGGCACGCCCTTGTCGGCGATCATCGCCGATGCCTCGCGCCCGCCGGCAATCATGAAGCCGCTCTTGCCGCCGATATCGGCGCTGGTCGCCCCGATCATCATCGGCATCCGGGCGAACCGGTCCTGCTCATACGCCTTGCGCACATCGACCACGACCTTGCCGTCGACGAACGGTCCCGAATTGGTCGGCGGGGCGCCGTTGCGCCCGGACATCTGCGCCATGTTCAGCCCGTCGAGCACATCCTCCGCCGACAGCGCGCGCAACCGTTGCAGGGCGTCGGGGGCGGCAGGGTCGATGCCCTTGGTCCGGGCGAAGTTTCCGCCGATCTTTTCCACGTCCGCCAGCGTGTTGCCGGTGAATGCCTTCGCATCGCCGCCCGACATCACGACCGCCTTGTTGAACAGGCCCTTCGCCTCGGGCGAGGTGACGAGCGCATGGACCGAGATGCCGCCGGCGCTCTCGCCCGAAATGGTCACGTTCGCCGGATCGCCACCAAAGGATGCGATGTTGCGCTTCACCCATTGCAGCGCCGCGACCTGATCCATGATCCCGTAATTGCCCAGCCGCCCGCCATCGGCATTCGCCGCGGTCAGTTGCGGCAACGCGAAGGTGCCGAACCGGCCGACGCGGTAGTTGAAGCTGACGAATACGACGCCCTTCTTCGCCATGTTGGCACCGGCATAGGTCGGCGGCGACGCGCCACCGTTCACGAAGCCGCCGCCATAGATCCACACCAGCACCGGCAGCTTGCCCTTCGCCCCTGCCGGCCGCCAGACATTGGCGTACAGGCAGTCCTCGGCCGGGGTCGTGCCAAGCGGTGCGGCGTCGCTTGGGAACGGTTTCTGCATGCAGTCCGCGCTATATTGCGTGGCGTCGCGCACCCCGGTCCATTTCGCGGCCGGTTGCGGCGCACGCCAGCGCAGCGGGCCGACCGGCGGGGCGGCGAAGGGAATACCTTTCCAGCTTTCGACACCCTCGGCCAGTTGGCCGCGGACGGTACCGTTATCGGTACGGATCGTCGGGCCGGTCGACTGGGCGGCGGCGGGAATGGCGGTCAGCGCGGTGGCGACGATCAATGCTTTGGTGATGCGGTTCATCGGTAGGGATCCCTTCGAGTTGGGCGAGGTCAGGAAGCGGGGCAGAGCCGGGCGCCCTTCAGCGCGGCGGCGGGAAGGGTCAGATCGGCCTGGGCGGCGCGATCGGCGGATGATCCGCCCAGGGTGAAGCCGATGCGGCCGGTCGTCGGCCGCCAGCAGCTGCCGGCGACGTCATAGTCGGACACCGATCGCGGATCGACGGCGATGCTGACCGTGCGGCCCTGGCGGGGAGCCAGATCGACCTTGGCAAAGCCGGCGAGGCGGCGGGGTGCCTCCCAGCCCGGTGCCGCGGCGTAGAGCTGGGCCACCGCCTTGCCGGCAACGCGGCCGATGTTCGCAACCTTGAACCTAGCCTCGATCGTGCCGTTCTTCGCGGTCAGGGTCAGGTCGCTGTAGCGGAAGTCGGTGTAGGACAGGCCGTGACCGAAGGCGAAGGCCGGGGTCAGACCCTTCGCATCGAACCATTTATAGCCGACCGTCGCGCCTTCGGTATAACGGAACTCGCCCTTTGCCGGCGGCTGCGGATGGGGCAGCTGGTCGAGGGTGGCGGGGAACGTCATCGGCAGGTGGCCCGACGGATTGACCCGCCCGGTAAGCACGTCGGCGATCGCCTCCCCGCCCTCCGTCCCCGGATACCAGGCGGTCAGGATGCCGGCGACGCGCGGTGCCCATGGCGTCAGCACCGGCCCGCCATTTTCCAGCACGACGACGGTGCGACGATTGGCGCCGGCCACCGCATCGATCAACGCGTCCTGATTATCCGCCAGCGTCAACGACACATCGAACGCCTCCCCCGCCCATTGGGTCGCGAACACAATGGCGAGGTCGGCTTGTGCGGCAGCAGCGGCCGCTGCCGCGCGATCGGTGCCGTCGACGAAATCGATCGTCGCGCCGGGCAGGCGACGGCGCAGCGCTTCCAGCGGAGAGGACGGATAATACATGACCGGCCCCGGCCAGAAGGCGGGTTGCAGCCCCGGAACGGCATTGCCGCCCTTGGGATAGACCAGCGACGATCCGCCGCCCGCCAGCACGCCCTTGTCGGCATGGCCGCCAATCACGAGGATCCGCTTCGCGCTCGCCGCCAGCGGCAGGACGTTGCCACTGTTCTTCAGCAGCACGATCGCCTCGGCCGCATCGGCGCGGCTGACCGCACTGTTGCGCGCCAGCATGTCGGCGGGCAGGTCGAATGGCGCGGCGGTTACCGGATGGTCGAACAGGCCGTGGCGCAGCATTGCATAGAGGATGCGCCCGACCATCGCGTCGATCCGCGCGGGCGGCACCCGCCCCTCGGCAATGGCGCGGCGCATATCCTCGCCGAAGAACGGTTTCACGTCGAAGGGATAGCCCGATTGCTGGTCCAGCCCCGCCGCCGATGCCGCCTCGGTCGAATGGGTCGCGCCCCAGTCGGACATGACGAAACCCTTGAAGCCCCAGTCGCTTCGCAGCACCTTGGTCAGCAGCCACGGATTCTCGCACGAAAACGGGCCGTTGACACGGTTATAGGCGCACATCACCGCGCCCGGATCGCCGCGTTCCAGTGCGATTTCGAAGGCGAGCAGGTCGGACAGGTGCGCTGCCTTCGGGTCGATCACGACATTGCCGGCGTTGCGATCGGTTTCCTGATCGTTCAGCGCGAAATGCTTCATCGTCGATACGACATGCTGCGACTGGATGCCGGCGATCTGCGCGCCCGCCATGGTGCCTGCAAGCAGCGGGTCTTCCCCCGCATATTCGAAATTGCGCCCGTTGCGCGGCTCGCGCGTCAGGTTGACGCTGCCGCCGAGCAGGACGTTGAAGCCCGAGGCATAGGCTTCCGCCCCGATCATCGCCCCGCCGCGCCTGGCAAGGTCCGGGTTCCACGTCGCGGCGGTGGCGAGGCCGGAGGGAAGCGCAGTCCGCTCGCGCTTGCGCCTGGCCCCGCCCTGGCTGGCGACACCGATCCCGGCATCCGCCTGCCACTGCGCCGGAATGCCGAGCCGGGGGATGCCGGGAACATATCCCGCAGATCCTTCGCGCGCGCCGGCGGGGGCGGTGAACTGCTTGGGCGGAAAGTCGGTGGCAAACTGGCCAAAGATCAACGTCATCTTCTCCTCAGCCGTCATCACCCCCAACAACGCAGCAACGCGCGCCTCGGTCGGCTGGCGCTCGTCCATCCACGGGCCGGTCGCGACAGGAGCCGTCTGGGCAGCCGCAGGCATCGGCATCGACGCGGCGAGCGCGATACCCGCAACAATGGGCAGCAGGGGTTTCAAGCGATCTTCTCCCTCAATCTTTTGTTCTGGTTCGTGTCGGTCGTACGGCGGCAGGCGAAACTGTCGGCTCGTGCCGGGTCGCCGCCGATCTCGACGGCCCGCGCTGGATAGGGGCAGAGCGGGCGGGTGGTGTTCGCCGCCGGATCGGTTCGGCGGGCGATCAGCCGGTCGGGCGCGCGTCCCTGTTCGACCCATGCCTCGATCGCCTGCTGCGGATCGAAGCGCGTGAAGCCCGGACCACCACCGCAATGGCCCATGCCCGGGGCAAGGAACAGGCGATACCAATCGGCGGTCGGCATGCGAGCGGCGACGGCAGCATGATATTCAACGGAATCGAGCGGCGACACCACCGGATCGGCCAGGCCGTGATAATGGAGCAGCTTGCCTCCGGACGCGCGGAAGCGGGTTAGGTTCGGGTCGACCGCATCGATGACCGGCGACAGCGTGCGAACCGCGCGATCGAGGTCGCGGCCGAAATCGAACCGCCACCACGACCATGCCGGATCGGTAAAGGCCCAGACGCGCCAGAAACTGGTCCGCGCCGGCTGCGGTCGCCCACCGTCTGACAGATAGGCCGCCCAGCCCGCTTCGCTGCCCGGCAGCCACGGGTTGGTGACCCGCACGCCGCTGCGCGGGGCGACTGCGCCGCGATACATCTGGCGGGCGGCCGTGACCTGTTCGGCGGACAGGCACGGTTCGGCCCGGCCGGGTACGCACGCAAGGACGCCGGGATCGAAGCGGCAGGCGGCGGGATCGTTCAGCCAGTTGTCGCCGGCAAGCCCGCCAGCGGCAGAACCGTTATCGACCCGACAGGTCGTCAGCGCCCCTTGTTGCAGCAACGCCAGTTCGCGCGGGCCGAGGATCGCGCGGGCATCGTCGCCCGCATAATGGTTGGCGCGATATTGCCACAGGAATGCGGCATTCAGCCGGACCCGCGCCGCGCCCGGCGCGCCCGCGACGATCCCGTCGAAATCACCTGGAAAGCGCTGCGCCTCCATCAGCGCCTGTTGCCCGCCAGTCGAACATCCGTTGAAATAACGGTAGCGCGGCGCCCGGCCGTAATAGCGCGTGGAGACGCGAAGGGCGGCAACCGCGCTCAGATGCACCGCGCGCCAGCCCCAGTCGACGATCGCCTGCGGTCGGCCCAGCGCGAAATCAGGATCGTCACCGTCATGGCCGGTATCGGTCGCGACCACCGCCGCGCCCCGCGCCAGTTGCTCGGTCATCGCCGCCAGCGGCAGCCGCGACGAATAGCCGCCATTGCCGAGCATCACCATACGCCCACTCCACGCAGCGCGTGGGGGCAACCACAGCTGATACCCGATCCGCGACCCGGCGACCGGCCGCAGCACGCCACTCACCCGGCAGACGCCACCCACCTCGGGCACCGTCGTTTCCCGTCCCGCCAGCGCCGCACAGGATCGGGCGGTCGCATCGACCGATCCGACCAGCACTGCCGCGATCGCCGTGGCGATACCGGCAAGGCGGAAAGTGTCAGCGCAGGACATCGCTGGCCTCCGCTTCGGCGATGGTGCGGGCGGCATCATCGAGCAGCAACCACCCGTCGCGCACCTGCCGCTGTGCAGCGGCGCGGACCTGTGCGATGAAGCCTGCATGGTCGCGATAGCGTGCCGCCAGCGACGGACGCGGGTCGCCGCGCTGCCGCCGCTCCGCCTCGGTTCGGGCGAAGGGCACGAAGCCGCCGATGAAGCCACACGACCCGCCACGGCCATAGCCGGCGGTGCGGACGTTCCACCCGGTATAGGTACCGATCGGCACCGCCAGCGCGACCAGCGGGACACCGCCGATCTCGTTCCCGTCACTGTCGACGCGCGGCACGCGGGCCGGCAAAACGCGGCGGATGCGCGGTGGCTGGCGCGACGCCACGCCGCTTTCGTCGACATAGCGGAACCGGGGCCCCACGTCGTAATCGGGCATGAGGTTCAGCGCGGTCTGCGGCAACGGTACGCCCGGTATCGCCGGCCATCCCATCGCCGCTGCATCGGGCCGCACCAGCGTGCCGTCGGCGATCGTCGGATAGCGGCTGTCGGGCGGCGCGCGATCGTCGCGGACCCATTCGACCAGCCGGGCGAGCAGTGCCCGGCGTACATCGGTGGTCCGCACCGGGTTTAGCGGCAGCGCACAGGGCGGATAACCCGGCGGGGTTGCTTCGCCCGCCAGTGGAAAGCCGCCGCGCTGCGACCCGCCATGGGTGACCGATCCGAAATAATAGCGCCGCACATCGGCCGGTAGCGGCAGGTCGCGGCGGGCATCGGTGCCGACCAATCCCGGCGACAGGCGCAAGCCCCAGATTTCCGCCGAGCCGATCGTCTCGATGACCTTGGGACAGGTGTTGCTCGCGCGGCATCGGTCGAGCAGGCTGGAGGTACCGCGCCCGCGCGTGCGATCACGGTAGCGGCTCCACCACAGTGTGCCCTCGCTGCCCAGTTCGAACAGGTCGGCGGCACCACCCGGCACGGCGAAGCGGATGTTGAGCGGCACCTGCCGCGCGGCAATATCGGGGTTGGCGCCGTCGAATACCCGCCGCCCGGATTCATCGGCGTTAAAGCCCAGATGCAGGAAGCTCTTGACGAAATTGCCCGACTGCGATGTGCCGGTAACGATCGGCCAGCGGACGAGACCGGCGACCGGATTGGCGTTGCCATGATCGTCATACGATCCGTGCCGCAGGAACGCGACCAGATCGCGCACCGCCGCAAAGCCGATGCCCAGCACCTGCGGATCGCGCCCCGTATAGACCAGCGTATAGGCCCGGTCCGCGATAAAACCGCCCCGCACGCAGAGCTGTCGTGGGTCCGGCGTCCCTGGGAACGGGCGCGTGCGACAATCCGCGAAGGCCCAGTCGCCCGCCGCGATCGGGACCAGCGGCGCGGTGTCGGATGTCTGCGTCCGCAACCGCGCTGTGCGGGTGTCGAGCGATATCGGCAGCGGACGCGCGACCGGGCGGACGATGCCACCGACGATCGGCACGCTCGCGCTGCCGGCTGCGACGCCGACGAAGCGTTGCAGGACCGGCCCGGTCCGTCCGGCGGCGATGGGTACCGTCGCGGTCTGTACCCCCGGCTGCGGCGCGATATCGCCCTGCCAGCCGCTGACGACCCGGATGTGGCCGGCGGGGTCCGGTTCGATCCGGGCGTTGCCGCGATTGGGCACGTCGTAGAACAGCACGCCGCTGGCCCGCGCCGGATCGTTCGGCCGGACAATCGCGAAGGTAGCGCCATAGGCGACCGTCCCGCGGGGGGTGCGCGGCGCCGCCGACAGGTCGGTGATGATGCGGTTGTGCGAATCGCGGGGGTCGAGTTCGCCCTCATAACGGCCACGCAGCATTGTGAAGCCGTCGCCCGCCGGTTCGCTGCGTTCGACCACGATCCGCGTCACCCGCGCCTCGGCCACAATTGGCAAGGCGATCAGGGTCAGCGTCAGCCAGCCTGCGCCCCTCATGCGCCGTCCCCGATCTCTAGGGCAAGGAGGTGCGCGCCCAGCGTCTTGCCATGGGCGTCCAGTGCCAGCGAACGGGTGACGCCGCCGCTTAGCGCACCCTCCAGCACGAAATTGAGCGCGCCCAGCTGCGGCAGTTCGTAACGGCGGATCGCTCCGGCGGCCACACCCAGCACCGCACCGACCCGTGCCGTATCGAGCGCCCGCGCGATCCGCGGATAGTCCGCCGCACGATAGGCGATGACCGAGATTTGCGAGATGTCGCCTTTGTCGCCGGTGCGGACATGGGCCAGATCATGCAGCCGCATCGCCGACCTCCACGATGTGCACGCGGGGCGCGGTCGCGTCGCGCGGGATCAGGCAGGAGGCGATGGCGACCACCCGGCGGATGCCGCGGCTGACTCCGCCGCCGCCGAACGGCCCGTTGGTATAGAGCGCCTCGACCTCCACGCCGATCGCCTGCGCGCCCGTTGCACTCGGACTGCGCCCGACGATCCGCGCGCGAACCTCGCCGCCGCCGTCACCACAGTCGTCCGCCGCCTGCGTCACCGCGTCCAGACCGATGACGTCGCAGCGAATTTCGCGAACGTCCGCGTTGGTCAGCACCAGCCGTTCGCGCACGATGTCGAGTGCCAGCCGTGCGCGTGCGACCGCGCCCGGCCCGGCATAGGAAATCTGCCCTTCGCCGATAAAGCCGTCGTCGTAACCGATCGATACCTTCAGCGACGCCGGTTGTGTCCGCCCCGCCCCACCCGATACCGCGACCCGGTCGTGCGCGACCTGTTCGAAGCGCACCTGGCTGAAATCGGCGGTGACGTCGGCCTGGAGATAGGCGGCGGGGTCGAGAATTTCGTAAAGCAATTGTTCGGTGCAGGTCGCGACCGACAACAGCCCGCCGGACCCCGCAACCTTGCCGAGCAGCGCATCGCCGTTCGCATCGACATCGGCGAAGGGAAAGCCCAGCCTGGCGAGGTCGGGTACGTCCTTGCGCCCCGGATCGGCGAAGTATCCGCCGGTCAACTGCCCGGCACATTCGAGCAGGTGCCCGACCAGCGTGCCGCGCCCGATCCGGTCCCAGTCGCGGGGTGACCAACCGAAGCGGTGGATCATCGGCGCGAGGAACAGCGACGGATCGCCAACCCGCCCGGTGATGACGATATCGGCCCCGGCATCGAGCGCAGCGACGATGCCGTCCGCCCCCAGATACGCGTTGGCCGACACCATCCGGTCGCGCAGCGCGGCGACCGTCCCGGCCCCGTCGACCAGCGGCAGGTCGCTGTCCGCCAGCACGCTGAAAACGTCGTCGCCGGTGACCGCGCCGATCCGCAAGCCGGGCAGGCCCAGTTCGCGCGCGACGCGGGCGACGGCATGGGCGGCGGCGATCGGGTTCGCCGCGCCGCCATTGGTGATGATCCGCACCCCGCGCGCAGCGGCGGCGGGCAGGACGCGCCGCATCCGTTCGACCAGCATCGGGTCGAACCCGTCGGCCGGATCGGCCTGCAACCGTTCCTGCGCAAGGGCGATGGTGCGTTCGGCGAGGCATTCGAAGACGAGGAAGTCGAGCTCGCCCTGTTCGACCAGTTCGATGGCGGGTTCGATCCGGTCGCCGGCAAAGCCCGACCCGGCTCCGATCCGCACGAAATCCCGCTGGTGCCGCGCCGAATTCATAGTGGGATCACCCCGATCAGCAGGGCGGCGGCGGTCATCACCACGCTGGCGGCAAACAACCACGGGATCGCGAACCGCTGGTGCGCGCCGAGCTCGATCCCGCTCAACCCCGCCACCAGGAACGTCGCCGGCGTCAGCGGGCTGATCGGGAAGCCGGTCGTCATTTGCCCCAGCAGCGCGGCGCGGCCAATCTCCTCCGGTCGGATGCCGAAGCCGGCACCCATTTCCGCGATCACCGGCAGCACGCCGAAATAGAAGGAGTCGGGGTCAAAGACGAGGCTGAGCGGCATCGCCACCACGGCGAGGATCGCGGCGAGATGCCCGCCGACCGATGCCGGCAAATGCCCCGCCCCGGCCGCCGCCATCGCGCCGATCATGCCCGATCCGGTCATCACGCCGGTGAACACCCCCGCCGCCAGCAGGATGCTCGCCATCAGCAGGGCGGCATGGGCGTGCGCATCGATCCGCTCGCGCTGCGCCCTGGCACCGGGATAGTTGATCAACAGCGCCAGCGCGGTGCCGATCATGAAGACCACGACCGGTTCGACCAGCCCCGACACCATCGTGCCGACCACCGCCAACGTCAGGACGATGTTGACCGCGAAGCGCCAGCCATGGACCGGTACGGCTACCGGCGGGATCGGCGCACGTCCGGCGTCGCCAACAGCAAACGTCGTCGATCCGGCCAGCCGCACCCGCTCGCGCCGCCCCAGCCACCACGATGCCGCCCCGACGAACACCAGCCCGACCAGTTGCACCCCGATCATCGGCGTGAACAGTGTCGACGTCGGTACGCCGAGCGACGCGGAGGCGCGCAGCGTCGGCCCGGTCCATGGCAGGAAGTTGACGCCCGCCGCCATCGATGCGGTGCACGCCAGCACCCGGCGGTCCATCCCGATCCGGTCATACACCGGACGCAGCGCCGGGATGGTCACGAGGAAGCACACCGCCCCCGACCCGTCGAGATGGATCAGCAACGCCAGCATCGCGGTGCCCAGCGCAATCCGTTCGGGGCTGTCCCCGACCAGTCGCACGACCAGGGCGACCAAGGGTGCCAGCAGGCCGGCATCGGTCATCACCCCAAAGAACAGGATGGCGAAAATGAACATTCCCGCCACCGGCGCGATCTTGCCCAATCCGGACAGGATGAACGCCGGCACCTGATCGCCCATGCCGACCAGCAACGCTGCCCCGACCGGGATCAGGATCAGCGCGACCAGCGGCGATACGCGATTGGACAGGATCGCCGCGAGCAACGCCGCGATCGCCGCCAGTCCGGTTAGTGCCAACATCCCCCCGACCCCGTTTCTGGTTTGAACTGGTCGCATCGCATCGTGGAACCGAATGCGATGCGACCGCAAGCGATTAGAAATTCAGCGTAACCTGCATCGTCGCCGTACGTCCGAACGGGTTCGAATAGGCGCCGTTGAACGCGCCGTTCGATGTGATCGCGATCGGCGGATCGCGATCGAACAGGTTGAGGATGGTGATCGACGTCCGCAGCCCGCTGAACGGGGTGCCGGCATCCTTCAGGTCGGCGGCATAGCCGAGCGTCAGGTCGACCGTCGTCCACGCATCGACCTTTTGCGGCGGAATCGACTGGCCGATCGGGCCCAGCGCCAGATCGTTCAGATAGGAACCGATATAGTTGACGAAGGCGTTGGCGCTGACCCTGCGATAGAGGAACCCAAGCGAGCCGCGTCCGCGCCATTCGGTCGGCGAGTTGTAGAAGCCCAGCCGGTCAACGAACGGCACACCGGCAACGACCTGCTCCTCGTTGCTGATCGTCCAGCTGACTGCGGCCGATGCATTGACGGTCAGCGCATCGAACTTGTGCAGATAGTTGATCGACGCATCCAGCCCGTCCTGCCGGGTCGCGGCCAGATTGGCGTTGCGCCCGTCGATCAGCACGTTGACCGCACAGGGATTGGGCAGCGTACCATACAGTAGCGTGCGGCTGAGATAGGTGCGCAGCACTGGATCGAAGGTCGCCGGATCGGTGTTCACGCAGCCGCCAGGGTTCGCGATCGGCAGGATGAACTGGCTGTAGCCGTTATAGCCGGGATAGGCCCCCGCCTGGAACGCTGCGATCGAATTGGGCTGCTGGATGCGGCCGGTATAGCGGATATTATAATAGGTCGCCTCGGCAGTGAAGTCGCCGAGCTTCAGATTGCCGCCGACCGACCAGTTGGTCGCCTTTTCCGGCTGTAATTCCGGGTTCGATCCGACGACCACGCCGATGTTGGTGAAGCCCGGCCCTGCCCCGTTTACGACCCGCGGATCGTTGTTCGAGAAGGCGAAACCGCCGACCGCCGAATAGGAGAACAGGTTGACGTCCGGCAGCGACGGCGCGCGGAATGACGTGCCCCACGATCCGCGCAGGCTGAGAATGTCGTTGACTACCCATGTCCCGCCGATCTTGGGATTGGAGGTCGAACCGACGTCCGAATAATCGTCATATCGGATCGCGGCGTCGATCGTCAGGCTCTTGATGAGCGGGATGCCCATCTCCTCGCCGATCAGCGGGACATAGAGTTCGCCGAACGCCGACCAGATGGTGCGCGACAGGCGGCTGTTGTCGGCGGTGGTGTCGAGCAGGAACTGGTTGGTGGCGCTGCGGTTCGCGCCGTTGATGTTGAAGTTGTACTGCTTGTTACGCTCGCCGCCAAACGCCGCACGCACGCTGCCCGCCGGAACCGCGAACAACGGGCCGTCGAACTTGACGAGCGCATTGTCCAGCCCGTTGCCGCTGCGCTGGACATTGTCGCCGGCGATCGTGGTCAACTGCGCAGGCGTTAGCGCCAGCGCGCTCAGCGGATTGATCGTGCCCAGATTGATCTGATATTGCAGGGCGTTGGGATTGATGTTGGTCCCGCTCTGGCAGTAATTGCACGCCTCGTCGCGGCCATAGGTGTAGTAACCCTCCGCCCGCCAACTCCATGGCAGCTTCACCCGCGCGCCGGCAGTGATCGAATAGGTTTCGGAGCGGTTGTCGAAGTTGCTCGAACCGATATCCTTTAGCGCGCTATACTGCACGTTCAGCGGCGCGTTCGCCGCCACGCCGGGGATGCCCGCGATATAATAGGGATTGCGCGTCGCCGTCACCGCGCCGTTGGCGTCGAGCAGGAACGGCGACAGCGTCACATTCTGCACCGCTGATGCCGGCGACCGGGAAAAGGTGTGCCGGTTCGAATAGGTCCCCTGCACGAACGCCTCAATCGAGGGGCCGAATTCCTGGTTGGCGAACAGCGACACCTGATGCCGGTCGAGCCGCCCGGTATAGTCGTTATAATAGGCATTGTCGGTCAGGTTCGGCTGATTGACCAGCAGGTCACCCGGCGTCAGCCCGACATTCGCCCCCTGCGGCAGCCCGTAATAGGTGTAGAACCCGGCCCTGGGCAGCACCGGGTTCTGTGATCCGTCGGCATTCTGGACATAGATATTGGCCGGACCCGCCAGCGTGGCGGTGGTGCCGTTCAGTCGGTTGTCCGGTCCACCGAACGGCCGCAGATCATTGAACAGGAAGCGGTTCTTGGCGCGCAGGAACGGATCGCGGTGCGTATATTCGTAGCTGACCAGCACATTGCCCGCGCCAAGGCCGCCAAGGCCGCTCCACGTCGTGCCGGCGGTGATCGACGGCTGGATCTGGAACCCGCCCGACTGGTTGGTGACGCGGTTCGATGCCTCGATCCCGTCGAAATCCTTGCGCAGCACGAAATTGACCACGCCCGCTACCGCATCCGAACCATAGATGGCGGAGGCGCCGTCGGCGATCACCTCGATCCGGGCGACAGCAGCGATCGGCACCTGATTGGCTTCGGTGAAATTCGACGCGGCGCCGGTGCCGACCACGCGGTGGCCGTCGACCAATGTCAGCGTCGCCTGCGCACCCAGCCCGCGCAGATTGATCGCGGAACCCTGTTGCGAGTTGTACGAGCCCTGCGTCCCGCCTTCGCGGAAATCGCCGAGGTTGCGGACCTGCGGCAGCGTGTTGACCGCATCGGCGACCGAGGCGACGCCGCTGGCGATGATCGTCTCGCGCGTCAGCGTAACCGCCTCGCTGCCGACCGCCTTCACGCCCGAGATATTGGTGCCGGTGACGACGATATCCGCCCCCTCGCCGGTCCTGGCATCGTTCGACAGCGCGCCCTGCCGATCGACGTCGTCGCCCGCATCGCCGGCGACGCCGGTCGGGGCGTTGGCCGATCCCGCGACGCTCGCGCCAGCCGCAGGATCCTGCGCACTGGTCGTTTGTGCGGCATCTATCTCGGGCGCGGGCAGGCCGGCCGAGCCATCCTGTCCGACGATGGCCGATGTGCCGGCAATGGCAGGCGATGTGAGACCGAGCGCCAATGCGGTCAGGCTGGTGCGCGTGAAACGAGTCTTACGACCTTGCATGGAAACCTCCCCTGTGAGGACGGCCGACTGGACATCGGCTCTTGTCGGGCGATCCAGCTGTTGGCGCCGGTTTCGTCCGCTCGACGCGTTATCAATCGTTTGGTATGATTATAAAAATAGAATGTTGGCATCGATCAATCCGAAAAGCTGATCGATGGAGGAGAGGACCGGATGAGCCGCACCCCCAATCTGGCAACGCTGCGTCTGTTCATGGCGGTGGCCCGCACCTGCAGTTTCAGCGAGGCCGCCCGGTCGGCGAACCTGTCGCAACCGGCGCTCAGCCGGACGATCCGGTTGATGGAGGAGGACATGGGCGTCCGCCTGTTCGACCGCAGTTCACGCCATGTCGAGCTGACGAGCGCCGGCGCGATGTTGCTGCCGACGGTCGAGCGGCTGGTCGCCGATTTCGATTATGCGTTCGCTAAGTTGTCCAAGGACCTGACGGGCATGCGCGGGCGGATCGTGATCGGTGCGCTGCCGTCTTTCGCCGCCGCCTCGCTGCCGCATGTCATCCGCAGCTACGTTGCAGGCAGTCCCTCGGTGGAAATCGTGATCCGCGACGATATTGCCGGCACGCTTTACCGCCAGCTTCGCGATGGCCAGATCGATCTGGCGTTCGTTACCGAAATGAACGAACCCGATTACCTGTTCGAACCGCTGTTCGCCGATCGCTGCGTCCTCGCCTTCCAGTCGGGATCGCCATTCGACATTATGGGTGAGGCACCGTGGTCGACGCTGGCGGAGGCACCCTTTTTGGCGATGGCGACCAGCAGCAGTGTTCGCGCCATGTCCGATGCCGCGCTGCTGCGCGCCGGGATTACGGTCCGTCCTCTGTACGAAGTTTCGCAATTGGTGACGATGGGTGGCCTGCTTGCCGCCGGGCTGGGCGTGACCGTGTTGCCGCACTCCACGATCACAATGCTTGCGAACCCTGCAGTTGCTTGGCGTCCGCTGGAGAGGCCGGTCATCGAACGCAAGATCGGTATCGCGTATCTGAGGCACCGCTCGCTATCCCCGGCCGCCGCCGCCTTTCTGTCGCATTGCAGGTTGCTTCACCGCGACGGGCATCTCATTTCAGGCGAACGTTAAGATAAGGAACGGCTGGGCCGCGAGTTAGCGAGAATGAAAGCCGAGCGCGACATCCTGAAAAAGTGGCGGCCTACTTGGTCAGGTTGGTTGTTGGCTGCACGGCGTCGCGTTGTGGCCTCCGGAAATACTACCTGCTGTTTGGCTTAGCAAAACACAGTGCCGACGAGGAGCAGGCCGCCGATGGCCAGTAGCACGAGCGCCAGTGGCATTGTTCTTTTTGCAGCCTTTACCGGACCAGCACGCTTCCGCCGTTGGGGGAGAGGGTCTGGCCGGTCATCTATCCCGCGCGGTCGGATAACAGCCATTCGACGCAAGACGCGATATCGTCGGTTTCGCTTACGCGCTTGACCAGCGTCTGCGCAGCTGGTGTCTTCGCGTCAGAACAGGCCCACCGCTGCGACAGTCCGTCCTCTATCCACCGTCAGCTCGTCGCCGGTAATGAAGCTTGCTTCGTCGGACAGCGGGAAGGCGCCGGCCTTTGACCTCCCCTGCATCGCCGATCCGTCCAAACGGTACTTTCTTGCGCAGCGCCCGCGCACCAATTTTGCCGACCACCTCGCGGATCATCGACGTTTCGATAGGCCCCGGCACGACCAAATTGACGCGAATGGCATCGGAGATGCGTTCGGCCGCGGCGGTTCACCGCGAAGGCGTCTGCCACTGTACGACAAGGCGGGCGATCTTGCGCAGCACCGCTTCCTGGTCCGCCAATTCCGATCCCGGCGCGGCGTAATAGACGCTGAGCAGGAGGGGTGCCGCAGCGGGCCGCCGGGCGAAGGCGAAGTCGTTGCAAATCCCGTCACCCGTGCCGCTTCAGTCGCCCGAGACCCAGTCGGCCGGGAAACCGGCACGCAACCGCGTACGACCGACGACGTTCCCGGCCATCCACCCTTCCCACTGCCGCTGTGCAAAGGTCGGGAGGACCGAGCCGAGCATGATCTGCCGAACCGCCTTGGTCACCGCGCGCGGCGACGTGCTATCCGCTGGCAGGGGGTGCCCGGTCAAATCCCCCTCGTAATGGTCGATGCGCGAGACGGTGTCGCCGATGCTGCGCAGAAAAGCGGTGAGCCGGGCAGGGCCGCCGGAACGGCGCAGGAGCAAATTGGCCGCGGTGTTGTCGCTGCGATGCATGATCGCCTCGCACAACGCGCCGACGCTCATCATCCCACGGGCGACATTGGCCTGCGTCACCGGTGATACGGGCATCAGGTCCGATGGCAGATAGTGAACCGGGGCATCCAGACTGTCCCGCCCCTTTGCCACGTCCGACAGTATCAGCGCCGACAGCAGCCCCTTGAAGCTGCTCATCAATTTGAAGCGCTCGTCGGCCCGGTATGCAAGCGAGCGTCCGGTCTGCGTATCGAGGGCAAAGATGCCCAATCGTCCACCATGCAACTGTTCCACATTCGCAAACGACGTCACGGGGTCGTGGGATTGGGCATGCCCCTGACCGGCTAGCGTCAATGAGGCGCTGCCAACCATGAACGCCCGGCGATTGACCGTCATACGCGTGTTAACCTCCACAACTCTCATTGCTGCCCTTTGCCCGAGGTAACGCCGCGACGCTACCGCACCCCCGCATTCACTATCCTTCTGCTGCTGGTGTACTTGGAGAAGCGCTGTTTCACTGCGGATTTTCCCGCGCGGCCAGCACGCTGCGTCTCTCCCCGATATCGATCAGACCGACAGCGAGGTGACGAGCGCTGCTGGTGCCGGATCGATCGACGCCGGATCGGCTAAATCCAGCCAGTCCCTGACGACGGAGAGCAGTGCCTTCTCTAAAACCCGCACGGCTGCGGTGGGTCGGCTTTCGCCATGGATCAGACACAGTGGAGCGGCTGGAGGTCCAGGAAGCTCATATTGGCAGCGTCGAGCGCCATCAGGTTTGCCGGGAGGCCGATTCTGGTCCGCACCGTGATCTCGCGTCCGGCAGCGGCCGCCGCCCACAGGCTGGAAAGACTAGGCCTCGCAGGCAAAACCCTAAAGTCATGGGCGTCCTGTAGCTCACTCGCGCGGTGCTGCCGGGGATGCTGGCCCGATTTAGCCGGGAAGCACGGAAGGCAACGTATGAGGTTCAGCGTACCCTTGCCGCGCGACATAGTGCGTCAAATCGGTCAGCAGACGTAATCGTTCGTCCGGCGCGAGGAAGGCAGCCTCGATCCCATTGCGGACGAGATCAATAAGATCCTCGACCGACAGGTCGAGAGCCTCGCGGCACGCCAGCAAATTCTCGGTCACATAGCCGCCGAAATATGGCGGATCGTCGGAGTTGATGGTCACATGCAGTCCCGCCGCCATCATTGCCTTGAGCGGATGCTGCTTCAGGTCCGTCACGACCTTCAGCCGCAAATTGGATAGCGGACAAACGGTGAGCGGAATGCGACTATCGGCCAGATCGGCAACCAGATCGGGATCGTCGAGGCAGGCGTTTCCGTGGTCGATGCGATCCACCGCCAGCACTTCCACCGCCTCACGGACATAGGCGGCTGGCCCTTCTTCCCCAGCGTGCACACAGGTGCGGAAGCCGCGCTCCCGAGCCATGCGATAGAAGTTGGCGAAACGCGATGGCGGATTGCCGCGTTCCGCCCCGCCCATGCCGACGCCGACAACCTGGTCCCGCCACGGCATGATCTGGTCGAGGATAGCGATGGCGTCGGCCTCGCTGCGGTGACGGTGGACACTGATGAGCAGGCTCGCACTGATACCATGGGCTGCCTGTGCATCCGTGATCGCATCCAGCACACCGTTCATCAAAGCCTTGATCGGCACGCCTCGTTCGGTGAAGCTCTGGGGGCCGATAAACATTTCGGCATGGACCACGCCATCGGCATGGGCGCGATGGAGGTACGCCCGCGTCACGTCATGGAAATCGGCCTGCGTGACCAGCACGCGACACCCCTCGAAATACAGGTCGAGGAAAGACTGCAAGTCCTCGAACCGGTAGGCCGCACGGAGCGCATCGGCGGTATCCCAGCGAAGCGGGACGCAGTTGCGCCGAGCGAGCGTCATCATCAGCTCAGGCTCGATGCTGCCTTCCAGGTGCATGTGCAGGTCGGTCTTGGGCAGGCCGTGCACGAATGTCTCGATATCCATCGGCGAGGTATAGCAAGTCGATGCGGGATCGATAATGGCGCAGGTCACTTTCGAACGCAGGTCGATCGATCAGGAAAATTGCCCGTTTCCCCGTTTCTCGATCCCAATTGGGAAATAGGCTGCCGGGGCGGCGTGCCGCTATGGTAGCGTAGCCGCATGACGATCTTTCCCAAGCCCGTTCTGGAATACTGGCATGAAGCGTTTGCCGGCGACGGCAGCTCGACATGGACGGTTAGCGAGAGGCTGAACCCAAAACGCTCGGCGATGATGCTGGAGGGGATGGACGGATCGGTGCGAACCGTATTGCGCCCCGAGCTGATCGACCGGATTGGTCCCCATGCGGCCGGTGCTACGTCGATCGCCGGCATTCAGGGCCAGTTGGCACGCGGTGGCGTCAGCCTGCACGATCCGGATTATCTGTTATACTTTCCTGCCGACAGCTGCATCGCGCCGGATCGATCAATGGCTGCACGTCGCCTCACGATCGAGGATCGCACTGCGTTCGAGGCGTTCCAAGCCGATGCATCAGAGCAGGATCGCGACGATGCGTTCGTCGAGATCGATCACTGGGCGGTGTTCGGTTGCTTTGACGGCGAGCGATTGGTCAGCGCCGCCAGCGCATGTCCTTGGGACGGCGCTCCGGTCGCGGACCTGGGCGTGCTGACGCTTCCCGATGTTCGGGGAAGAGGGTTCGCACGCGCGGTCGTCCTGGCGATCAGCGACTTTTCGCGGCGACAGGGATACGAGCCGCAATATCGTTGCCAGCTAGACAAATTCGCATCCGTCGCCCTCGCCAAATCGTGCAGCTTTGCGCTGTTCGGCAAGTGGATCGTGGCATCCGACATGCCCGATCACACTACGGCTTGATGCTGGATCCCGACGGGAATGCCCCGGCCGTCTCGCCAGCGGTTCCTTTGCTGGAACGATGGGTAAGAGGATAAGGAGGCCCCCATGGGCGCGCTGCGACTTCTTGCGCTCCCCTGTACCTGTTGGCGTTGAGAGTAGCGTATCGACATGAGCGATCAAAAACACGGCGTCGCGGTCCAAAGCCGCCTAATCCCCTTTCCAGCATCTATCAGTCCCGAGGCGCGCGCCAGCCTTGTACGGCAGGTGAACGACAACGGCGTCCCGTTGAACGCGCTCTATGCGATGCCGCTTCCCGGCGATTATGCCGGGTGGATGACGGTGAAGGCAGCGGCGGACGGGCACTATGCGGCCGCGGTCAAGGCACTCGCTGGCACCTTACGGGCAACCGTACAGACGATCCGGACCGATACCGCCACGATCCACATCGCGACGCCCGAAACCACGCGGCAACCGGGTTGCGCCTATCTTGATTTCCATGGCGGCGCGCTGGTGGTGGGCGGCGGTGAGGCTTGCCGGGCACAGGCACGGATGCAGGCCGACCAGCATGGGGCGGTTTGCTACGGCGTCGATTACCGGATGCCGCCCGAGCATCCCTATCCGGCTGCGCTGGATGATGCATTGGCGGCCTATCGCTATGTGCTGGAACGCCATTTGCCGTCACGCATCATCGTGGGCGGACGATCGGCAGGCGGTAATATCGCGGCGGCAATGCTGCTGCGCGGTCGGGACGAAGGGCTGCCCATGCCCGCCGGGTTGATCCTCCTGTCGCCAGAGGTGGATTTGACCGAATCCGGTGACAGCTTCGAAGTGAACCAGATGGTCGATGTCGTGCTGCCTGGTTCGCTGATGCGGAACAACCAGCTGTATGCCGGCAGCGCCGATCTGTCACATCCGTATCTATCCCCGCTGTTTGGCGATCTCACCGGCTTTCCTCCGACCTTCCTCCAGTCGGGAACGCGGGACCTTTTCCTGTCCAACGCGGTACGGATGCACCGTGCACTGCGCCGGGCGGACGTAAAGGCCGAACTGCACGTCTTTGAGGCGATGCCCCATGGTGGGTTTCAAGGAAACACGCCCGAGGATCGAGAGCTGGCGAGCGAGGTGTCGCGGTTCGCCGAAGCTATTTGGCGCTGAGGCCTTTGGCGGCGGGGGCGGCTTTTGGGTTCAGTTGGCCGGGCCGTCGTAACGGCGTCGTGCGGATTCGACCTCGGCGACATGATCCTGTGTCCAGCTATCCAGCGCCTGGAACAGTGGGCCGAGCGTCCGGCCCAGTGGCGTAATCGCATATTCGACGGCGATCACCGCATCGGTTGTTACCGTCCGGTGCAGCAACCCGTTACGCTCCAGTCGCCGCAGCGTCTTGGTCAGCGAGGTCTGGGTAATACCGTCCAGCGACCGGCGCAGCGCGTTGAAGCGAAGCGGCCCCGGGCATAGCGCGCCGAGGATCAATGCGGTCCATTTATCGGCGATCTGGTCGAGCAGCACGCGACTGGTGAAGGGCGACGATGACATTTCGCTCGGCATAGGTTCACCCAAGGATACCTGGTCGCTTGATAGTGCCTGATTGATACCAGGTACGCAATCGCTACCTGTGTCGCATCAGGAGATGATGCATGACCTATTCCGATTTCGCGACATTGCGGGTGACGCCATCCAGCGGCGTGGCGCACGTCGTGATCGACAACCCGCCGCTCAACCTGCTCGACGCGCGGCTGATGATCGACCTCGACACATTCGCGGCGCGCGTCAGGGGTGACGATGCGATTCGGGTAATCGTGTTCGCCAGCGCCGACCCGGTTTTCTTCGTTCCCCATGGCGACATGGCGTTCGTCGATGACCCGTCGGCCTTTGCCGACCTCACGATCGGCGCGGATCAGGACGCTCGTCTGAACCCGATGCAGCGGCTGTTCGAACGGCTGCGCAAGCTGCCGCAGGTCACCATCGGCAAGCTGGCAGGAAAGGCGCGCGGGGGCGGTGCGGAATTACTGCAGGCACTCGACATGCGCTTCGCCAGTCTGGAGCGCGGCGCGCTGGCGCAGATGGAGGCGCCGACCGGGATCATTCCTGGCGCGGGCGGCACCGTGTATCTGCCGCGCCTGGTCGGGCGGGCACGCGCGCTCGAAATCATCCTCGGCGCCGACCTGATCGATGCCGCAATCGCCGAGCGTTACGGCTGGATCAACCGCGCGGTGCCCGACACAGAACTCGACTCTTTCGTCGACCGGTTGGCGCAGGATATCGCGACACTTTCCGATGGCGTGATCGCGGCAGCGAAGGCGGCGGTCGATGCGAACTTCGTCGATCCGCTCGACGCGCTGCTGGTTCAGAACACGCTGTTGGGTGAGACCTTTGCACGACCGGCTGCCGCCAAGTTGACGCGTCGGGCACTGGCGAACGGCGCGCAGACACGCGACGGTGAACGCAACCTGGAGGCGATCCTGCACCCGCGCCGCTGACGGTCGGCCCGCCGCTTCAGGCGGTCGCTCCCGCATCCTGCTCATCGGCTTCGAGGTTCCCGATCAGGCGGTGCAGCAGGGCGACGAGGATATCGGTCTCCAGCGCGCTGAACCCGCGCAGCGCGCGCGCATTCTTGCCCAGCAGCACTTCGCGCCCGATCGCGGCGATCGCCTGTCCGCGGTCGGTCAGTGCGATCATCGCAGACCGGCGGTCGCTTTCGTGCGGCGTGCGGGCGATCAGATCCATCGTTTCGAGCCGCCCCAGCAGCGCGACCATCGCCGGTTGCTTCACCGCCGACGCACACACCAGGTCGCGCTGCGCCATC
Source organism: Sphingomonas sp. Leaf23 (assembly GCF_001421585.1). Taxonomy (NCBI): domain Bacteria; kingdom Pseudomonadati; phylum Pseudomonadota; class Alphaproteobacteria; order Sphingomonadales; family Sphingomonadaceae; genus Sphingomonas; species Sphingomonas sp. Leaf23. The sequence continues at coordinate 682,452 of NZ_LMKR01000001.1, forward strand.
GGACCTTTCCACGACAGCAGCATGACCGGCCCGATCAACGCCAGCGTCACGCCGTGTGGCCGCAGCGCCGCATCGACCACGCGGTTGAACACCGTCGCAGCATGATTGGCGAGATAGCCTGGCGCGGCGATCGCCTCGGGATGGATGTCGGTTCGGTCGGTCATGGCACACCGTAGGGCGGTGACGGCAGCGAGATCAATGCGTCACGATGGAACATCATACGTGATATATATGTTCAAGCACCATTCCCGTTGGAGGTTGTTGGACATGGAAGACAGGGTTCTGGTCACCGGCGCGAGCGTCGCCGGGGTCACGGCGGCGTGGTGGCTGGCGCGACAGGGCATTGCGGTCGATCTGGTCGAGCGGGCGGCGTCGTTTCGGACAGGCGGACAGAATGTCGATGTCCGCGGCGCGGGCCGCGCGGTGTTGCGGCGCATGGCACTGGAACAGGCCGCGCTCGATCTCAGCACCGGCGAATATGGCACCGACCTGGTCGACAGCGACAACCAGCTGGTCGCACGCTTCGGCGTGGATGGGGACGGCGACCGGGGTCCTACCGCCGAACTGGAAATCCGCCGCGGCGACATCGCCCGGCTGATTTTGGACGATCTGGGCGACGGCGTGGCCACGCGGTTCGGCGACCATGTCGCGGGCATCGTGCAGGACGATACCGGCGTCGACGTCACCTTCGCCAGCGGCCGCACCGGGCGCTATGCAACGGTAATCGTCGCTGAGGGGGTTGGGTCGTCGACGCGCGAACTCGTCTTTCCCGGCGAGAACGATCCGCGCTCGATGGACATGACCGTCGCCTATTTCTCCGTCCCCCGCCGCGATCACGACGGCGACTATGCCCGGCTATACAACACGACCGAGGGACGCAGCGCGATCCTGAAGCCCGATCGGGAGGCGACGACGCTGGGCGCCTATATCGGCATGCAGGGCAAGGCCGACGGGACCGAACACTGGGATATTGATCGCCAGAAACGCCATGTCCGCGAACGCTTCGCCGATGTCGGATGGGAATTGCCGCGCCTGCTCGACGCGATGGAGGCGACCGACGATTTCTATTACGACGTGATGCGACAGGTGCGGATGGAGCGGTGGTCGAACGGCCGCGTGTTCCTGACCGGCGATGCGGCATGGTGTCCGACCGGCATGTCGGGGATCGGCACGACGCTGGCGATTGTCGGCAGCTATGTCCTGGTGGGCGAATTGCGTCGGCATGCCGATCCGAGGGCAGCCGCACTCGGCTATGACACGGTGATGCGACCCTATGTCGACGAGGGTCAGGGCCTGCCCAGGATTGTACCCCGGCTGCTGTGGCCGCACAGCCGGATCGGCGTCGGCGCGCTGCGCACCGCCGCCCGTGTCGTCAGCGCCGCACCGCTGCAAAAGCTGGTGGCGGGCAACTTTGCGCGCGATGCCGAGAAGGTCGACCTGCCCGAATATTCGCTCGGGACTGCGCGGGTCAGGTGACGAGCGCCGGTCCCGGTAGCGCCGGGACCGGCCCCCGCGATCAGGCGGCCTGATAGAGTTCGATCAACATGCCTTCATTGTCGCGGATGAAGACCCAGCGGTCGCCGCTGCCATCGGGCACGTCGCTGACCGGATAGGCCTGCTCGACCCCGTTCGCCAGCAGTTCGGCCAGCGTCGCGTCGATATCGTCGACCAGGATCGCGAAATGGTTGATCCCGCCGATCCGCAAGTTGCTGAGCGCCTCCTTGCGCTCTGGTGCCATCGGGGCGGCGCCGTCGATCTGGAACAGTTCCAGCTTCACCGCGCCGCGCCCGATGAACGCGACCCGCGCACCGGGAAACCCGAAGGTCGACAGGACCGCAAATCCGAGATGGCGTTCATACCACGCGATCGTCGCATCGAGGTCCTGCACGATGACGCCGATATGGTGGAGTGATTGCAGGCGCGCGGACATGGCCGATATTCCTTCTGTTGAGGGCCGGATCGCCCGCGCATCAATATCATTATCGATATAATATTATGCAAGACGCTCGTGGCGAACCGTACCGCACGTCACTTTGCCGGCCCGATTGGTGCGTCAGTCGCTGGGCGATGCGGAGCGTCCGACGGTGCGCTCAGGCGGGTTGTTAGCCACCATGTGAAGGCGTCGAACCACCGGTCGCTCGGGGTCCGTTGCGGGCGGAGGTCGAAGCCATGCCCGCCGCGCTCATACAGGTGCAGTTCCGCCGCTGCCCCCGCCTTCCGCCATGCCTGATAGAGCCGGACCGGATCGTTCGGCTGATATTCGTCGTCGGCTGCTCCCGCGATGAATGCAGGCGGAGCATCGGCAGGTACCGGCGTGCGCAGGCCGCCATAGATCAGACCGACGAAGTCCGGACGCGACGCCACCTCGCCGATCGCCAGATCGGCTGCGAGGTAAGCCCCGGCCGAGAAGCCGAGGACACCAACACGGCGGGGATCGACGCCCCATTCGGACGCGCGCTGCCGGACGATCGCCACTGCCCGCACGCCGTCCTCGACCGCCTGCGGCTCGCCGGCGAAGCGCGGCATCTCGACCGGCGTACCGGTCTTCGCGCGCGACATAACGACGCCCATCTCTTTCATATGGACGTCGGGCATCCGCATCGGCCCGTCGCCGCTGCGGATCGTGCGGTATTTCAACACGAACGCGGTGACGCCGCGCGCTGCCAGCGCTCGCGCCACGTCCGTCCCGCCAAAGGTATAGCCGAGCGCCACGAACCCGCCCCCCGGCGCAACGATCACCGCCGTGCCGTTGGCGCGACCGGGTGCGGGGCGATACAGTTCCAGCGTTGGTTCGCTTACGTCGTAGATCACCGTCTCGCCGTTCGGCAGTCGATCCCGCTGTTCGGGCACGCCGAGCGATGGCACGCTGCCTTTGGGGTACAGCGGGATGATCGTCCCGTCGGTCGCCGGCATCTGCGCGCTCGCGATCGTCGCCAACGGCACGGCCGCTAGCGCGACCCAACGGCATACGAGGCGCACCACGCTCATATCCGCACCTTCAGCGTGACATAGGCCGATCGGGGCTGGTTGGGCGCGACGACCGGATAGCCGAGATAGGAATAGGGATCGAAGGCCCGCCGGTTGCCGAGGTTGACCACCGACGCGCCCAGCGTGAACCGCCCGATGTCGTAGGACGCCTGCGCGTCGATCGCGGCGTAGCCCGGCACCGCGATCGTGTTCGGCAGCGTCAGCTCGCGCGCGGTGAAGGCACTGATGCCGGCACCTATGCCCAAGCCCTTCGCCGGACCATGCAGCACCCGGTAGCGGGCCGCGACACGCCCGCTGCTCCTGGGCACGCGGATCAGCCGGTCGCCAGGTGCCACGCCGTCGTCGCGGGTGTCGGTGTAGGCGTAGTTGGCGAGCAGCGAGAGGGCGGGCGTCGGTTCCCACACCATGTCCACCTCGACGCCGCGGGCGCGTTGCCGTCCGCTCTGGACGTAGAAGCCGACGTTGGCGGGATCGGCGGTGACGACGTTGTCGTGGGTCTGGCGGAACACGGCGATCGTGCCGGACAGGCCGGTGCCGGCCAGCGCCAGCTTCACGCCGCCCTCGATGTTGCTCGACGTCTCCGGCACCGGCGACACCGTGCCGATGAAGCCGAACGGCGCGCGGAAGGCGGTCGCGTAGCCCACGAACAGCGCGACGCCCTTCCCCACGTCGAGGGTCGCGCCGATCCGGGGCGAGAGGTGCGTGTAGGTCCTGTCGTTGGCCACGCCGATGTTGCTGTTCTCGACGAACTTGAGCGAGGTAAGGCGCAAGCCCCCGGTCAGGTGGAGCGGGCCGTAGGTCGCCTGATCCTGGATGTAGCCGGCGAACGTCGTGAAGCGGTCGTCGGTGTAGGAGTTGACCGGCAGCTGCGGGGTGTAGCGCAGGTCATAGCTGGGATTGGACAGGTCGATCGTGCCCGAGGGGCTGTCGCTGACGAACAGTCCCATCGCGCTGTAGAAGCTGGTCCAGTCGTAATTGGCCCCGATGAGCAGCTTGTGCGTCCCGCCCAGCAGATCGGCATCGTAGGCCAGATTGGCATCGACCGTCGCCTCTTTCGTGCGGTTGCGCATGGTGATCGGGAACACGTCGTAGAGCGGCGCGACGGTGCCCGTAGGGAAGAGGCCAGGATAGACGAAGCTGCCCTGTTCATCGATCACGCTCGAATAATAGCGCCCGCTCACCGTCAGCTTCAGCCGGTTCGAGAAGGCGTGGCGGAGCGTCGCCTGCCCCATGCGGATGTCGTTGGTCGTCAGCGGCTGATCAATCGGTGAGCCGGGGAAGGCATCACGGTCGATCGTGCCGGCCAGCGCCGCATCGGCGGGCAGGCCGGAATATTCGAGATTGCTGCGACGGCCGAGCTGCCCCTGGAGCAGCAGATCGGTTGCCGTGTCGATCCGGACCGAAAGGCTGGGCTGCACCGACCAGCGGTTGCCATGCACCTGGTCGATCCAGCTGTCGTTGCTCTGATACTCGCCCGTGATCCGCGCAGCGATCCCGTCTGCCAGCGGCACATTGATGTCGCCATAGGGATTCCAGGTCGAGAAGCTGCCAGCGCGCATCGCCAGATAGCCGCCCGGTTTGTCGTTCGGCCGGACACTTTCGAGGTTGATGACCCCGCCCAGCGGCGTGCCGATGCCGCCTCCGTAAAGCGTGGCGGTCGGGCCTTTCAGAACATCGATCCGCTCGATGCCGACGAGGCTGTTGGGATCATAGGCCTGCTGGTTGCCCGCGAAAACCGATAGCCCATCCAGATACACTTCAGCGGAGAAGCCCCGGACGATCGGCGGGATAAACAGCACCTCATCCGAACGCGTCGGGGTGACGCCCGAGACGTTCACCAGCGCGTCGCCGAGCGTGCGGCGATCCTGCTCCTCGATCAGCGTGCGGGTCAGCACCTGGACCGACTGCGGCACCTGGATCAGCGGCGTGTCGGTGCGGGTCGCCGCGCTTGTCTCGGGAGCCGCATAGCCGTCACGGGTGCCCGTGACGATGATCTCGCCGGTCCAGTTTTGCGATGTGGCGACATCGGTTGAGGGAGGGAGGTCCTGGGTCTGTGCGGCAGCCGGCACCGCCAGCAGCAGGCAGGGCGCAGCGGCACCCGCCAGAAGGTGTATTCGAGACATGGAAGATACCTTTGACCAGCCCGATGCCTGATGGCGCGGGCCGCAATGCGTGGTCGCGCCGGATGAATCGGCGCGAAATGACGGGTCAGAGGTAGGCCGGGGGTCCGCGTAACGGTGGACGCAGATAAGCCGGGCGTGAGGGTGCCGACGGGCTGGTCGCGACGAGCCCAAGGGCCAGGATGAAGACGATCAGCGCAGCGAGCTGGACGGGATCGATCGCCCCCAGCATCGCGGCCGACAGCCCCGAGAAGGCGCAGGGCATCTCCGCCTTGCCATGATCCTTTGACTTGCCGTGATCGGGCATGTCGCCATGCATCCCCGGCATTTCCATCGTCATTGCACGCGGAGCGGTGCCGGAGCAGATGGTGATGGCAAAATGCCCGGACGCGTTGTTGATCATGTACCCGGTCGGCACCAGCAGCTTCAGCAGCAGCGTGGCCGCGCAGATCAGCACGGCCAGATGGCGTTGCGCCAAAAGGTGCCTGATCGCCTGCACGCGCGCTAACTACCTGTATCGATTGCTAGTGTCACTGCGACAATCCGCCCTACCAAAGACGTACGCCGTAGCCGTCATCTGGAGGGATGCGGCGACCCGCGCGGCCAAAGGCCGAACCGACCGTTCCCAGGGCAAGCATCATCTCCCCGGCCGTAATGCTCGGGAAAGAAACAGGACCCCCTTTTCGCTTTGACGCGGGGGCAATCGGGGGCCGGTGCGATGCGAGGTTGCCTCGAACCGCACCGGCGACGCGTATCACCACTTCTTCGACAGGTTGATCGCGATAATCCGTCCCAACGCGCTGGAATAGGTCGGATCGTACCCGTTCGTCAGGTCGGCGTAAGGCGGGTCGCGATCGAACAGGTTACGCACGTTGACCCCCAGTCGCAGGTCGCGGGAGAAGCTGTGCGGGTCACCGTCAAAGCTGTAGCCGATATCGAGGTCGATGGTGTCGTAGGCTCCGATCCGACCGACCAGCGAACTGTTGATATTGCGGTACGGGCCGACATGGTTCCAGTTGACGGTGGCCGCTGCGCCGCCGCTGCGCCAGCCCAGGCTGCCGCGCATCTGGAATTCGACGGGAAAGCCCAGCTGGTTCTTGCTCTCAAGCAAGGCGCCACCGGTTTCCCCCGTCTTGTAGGTCAGGAAATAGGTGCCGTTCGCCCCAAGGGTGAAGGTACCGGCATTCGCGGTCTCCAGCGACCAGGTTGCCTGTAGATCGATCCCCTCGGCCTGCACCACCCCGACGTTGGTCCGGCGAGCATCGATCAGCGCGAGCGTGGGGTCCGCGAAATTGAGCGCCGGCGACGCGCTGAAACCGCTGTTCGCGAAGGTCTGTCGCAGGGTGTTGAAGGCGGGGGTACCGGCCAGCCCGACAAAGCCGGCATAGCGCGTCGGATTGTTCAGGTAGAGGAACAGCCGACCGAAGCCGTCGACGATCTGGTTGGTATAATCGATGTTGAAATAGGTGCTGCTGATCTTCAGTCCCGGTATGCCCCGCGGGGCAACGTCGACCCCGGCGCTCCAGGTGGTTGCCGTCTCGGGCCGCAAATTGGGATTGCCGCCAGCCAGCAGCGCGGCATAGACGAAGGTGCCGTTGGCAAGGGGCGCGGGGAACTGATAGATGCCCGCCCCGCTCGACAGCGCATCGTTTTCCGACAGGCCGGGCGCGCGGAACGACGTGCCATAGTTGCCCCGGATCGTCAGCCCTTCGATCGGGCTCCAGTTGGCGCCGAACTTGGGATTGGTCGTCGAGCCGAAGTCGCTATATTCTTCCCAGCGCAGCGCCCCGGTGAGATCAAGCCGGTGAAATCCCGGCACGGCATTGCCGCTGCCGAACACCGGGACGACCAGTTCGCCATAGACCGCCTTGACGCTGCGGCTGTTGCTGGAACCCGATGTGCCGGGCTGACCATTGACCGGGCTGCTGCTGATGAAGGTGCCATCCAGACGCTCGTCGCGATATTCGCCGCCGACCGCGATGCGAACCGCGCCACCGGGCAACGTGAACAGCGCGCCGTCAACCGTCCCTTCCAGCGTCTTGAGCGTGCTTTGCCCGGTCACGTTGAAACGGCCGCTGGTCACGAGTGCAATCGTCGCAGCATTGTTGCCGGCAGCACCGGTGAACAGGTTGAGCGCGGTCGCCGGATTGGTGTCGAGCAGCGACTGGTTCAGGAAGAAATTGTTGACCTGCGTGCGATCGGTATTGTCGCGGCCCCGGCCATAGGACCCTGACAGCTGTAGCCGGAAACCGCCCAGTCGCGCCTCCGCGCCCACGATCCCCTGATAGGTTTCGGTTTCGATCCTGGTGCGGCCGGACGGAAACGCCTGCAACAGCCCGGAGAACAGCACCGGCGTGCCCGCCGCCACCCCGGTCGGGCGGAACGGGTTGCCGGTCGGTACCGTGACGGCATTGAGGCTAAGCGCTTCGAACTGTTCGGAATTGCGGGCGCTGTAGAAGCCTTGCGAGAAGATCTTGATCCGGTCGGCCACTTCCTGCTCGGCATAGCCGAACAGGCTGGTCCGCTCGGTTTCGGGGATCAGATAGGCCAGCTTGGCGCTGTCGCAGCTGTTTTGCCCTGCGGCCAGATTGCCGAGCGACAGCCCGGTGCCGCTGCCTGCGGGCACGCGATATGCCGTGCCGCCGATCGTCAGCGTTCCGGGCACACCGCAATTGGTGGTCAGGCCGTTCGCGCCGCCGAACCGGCGGCGGTCGCTGGATACGAAATCCCGGTCGCTGCCGCGCAGCGCCGAGTTCCAGATGCGGTCCACCGCGAACATCGCATGGCCGCTGCCCCAGCCACCGCCGACCACCCCGCCCGTCTGATAGTCCCAATACCCATCGGCAGAGCCAACACGGAAGCTGACCTCCGCCCCGTCCAGATTCTTGCGCGGGATCAGGTTGATGACACCGGCCACGGCATCCGAGCCGTAGATGGCGGACGCACCGTCGGCGATGACTTCGACCCGTTCCAGCGCCAGCGGCGGAATGAATGACGGGTCGACCAGCTGACCCTGCGTTCCCTGTGTCGGTACGCGGTGGCCATCGATGATGGTCAACGTCGCCGTCGGGCCGATGCCGCGGAGATTGGGGGCGCTGGCCCGGCTGATGTTCGACGGTGCGGCCGCGCCCGACGACCCTTCGGCATTGATGCCGATCGCCGCGATCTGCGGCACCTGGCGCAGTACGTCCGCCGTGGTGGTGGCGCCCGCCGCCTGTATCTCGTCGCGACCAAGCGCGACCACGCTGGACCCGACCGGTGCCGTTCCACGGATGCGCGATCCGGTAACGACGATATCCTCCAGCGCCGCGTCCTCGGCGGCCTGGGTATCGCTCGCGTTCGGGGCGACCGGTTCGGCCACCTGCGCGATGGCCGGAAAAGCGAGGGCGAGCGACAGCGCGCTGCCGGCCACGCGAACGGCAAGCACGGCTTTAGGTTTCGGCATCCGATGGATCACGACAATTCTCCCATGTTGCGCCTGCGCGTCTGTCGCGCGCTGGCAATTTGACGATCGGTTGGTGTCAGGTGGCCCGGGCCGCACTGCGTCGCGCTTGCCACCGGGGGGCGAGTGACAGCAGCACGATGGCGGCGATCAACAGGCCGGCACCCGCGAGTTCCGCGCCGCTGGGCGCCCGCATCCCCCATCCGGCGGCGAGGATCAGCGCGGCGACGACGCCCGCGACCAGGCTCGATGCCCGTTCCAGCGGGACGCAATAGGCGTTTTCGCGGGGATCGAGCAGGATGATGACCGAGAAGATCGATACGATCGTCAGCGTGACCGCGATGAAGATCAGCCACGGCAGCGACGCATCGAACCAGATATCAACGAAACCGAAGCGCAGTTCGTTCGCCTGGTCGCCCAGCCCTGCCGCCGAAAGCCCGGCGAGGATCACGATCGACATCGGCAGGGCGAAGATCTTTTCCTCGACGAAATAGCGGCGGACATCGGCCGGATCGCCGGTCTTGCCGACCGCCGTCATCACCGACAGCCGAATGAAATAGCCGAGCGTGTAGAGAATGACCGTCACGATCGCGAGCGGCGGCATGGCGAACCCGCCCCGGCTGTAGAGCGTCGTCAGCAGTGCGATGCCGACGATACCGATCGCCGCCCAGCTCCACCAGCGCACCCGCCGCCCGAACATCAGGTCGATGATCGGCGCGATCAGCAGGACGTCGCCCCGCATCAGCAACTGGATGAAGGGGATGCTGACCCCCTCGAACGTGTAGGACAGCGGCACCGTGAAGATGATGCACGCGGTCCCTACCCCCGACAGCAGCGTGAACCGGGTCGGCACGGGCACGCGGAGGCCCAGGATGCGAACGCCGTGCGCGTCGCGGTGCCAGCCCGACACCCAGATAAAGGCATAGGTCAGGGCGAGGTTCAGGATCAGCGTCGCCGGCAGCGTCTCCAGCCCGGTAAGCGGGCGCCCCAGTCCGGGATGCGGCACCCGCGTCAGCACGGCCGTCACCAGGATGTTGGGGAGATAGGCGAGAAAATACAGCAGGATATAGCCCTCGATCGGGATCCTGCGGCGCGGCGCGGTCATGCCGCCTGCTCGAACCGGATCGGCGCGCTCAGCGCCCCGATTTCCGGGAAGCGGGTCGGCATCGGCTCGCCGGCCAGCACGAAGCCCGGCGCGGCCGACAGCAGTTCGTCAAGCGCGACGATCAGCTCGAGACGACCCAGCCCCGCGCCGACGCACATATGCGGGCCGCGACCGAAGGCCAGCGACGCCGTCATGTTGGGCCGGTCGAGCCGGAAGCTGTCGGGATCCTCGAAGACGTCTTCGTCACGATTGGCCGAAGCATAGACGAGCGCGATCGGCTCGCCCGCCGGGATGGTCCGCCCGCGGATGCATACGTCGCGCTCGGCCGTCCGCGCGAACCCGCGATAGGGCGTATAGAGCCGAAGGAATTCATCGACCGCCGCCGGCAGCAGCGTGCGGTCATCGCGCAGCTTCGTCTGCAACGCAGGGTCACGGGCCAGATGTACCGCCATTGCGCCGATCACGACGCTGGGCGCGATCAGGCCGACGACGAGAACTTGGCGAATAGTGCCGACAATCAGCTCGTCGGGCAGCGGCGCGCCATCGACGCGAACCGCCAGCAACGCGCTGGTGGCGTCGGTCTCGACCGCCAGCGGACTGGCCCGGCGCGCAGCGACGACATTCTGCGCAACCTCGTACAGCGCGGCGCTGGCGATCCGCGTCTGTTCGATATCGTTGGATTGTACCGCGATATTATACCGCTGCCCGACCTGTGCGAGCTGATCGACTGCAAGTTCGGACAGGTTCATCCAATGGCCGAACACCGCGACGGGCATGTGCGACGAAAAGTCGGCGCAGACGTCGCCGCCACCGCGCGCGACCATGGCCGCCAGCAGATCGCGGCAGATGCGACGCATCACCGGCTCGAGTGCGGCGACCCGGCGATCCGACAGAAGCGGGGCGAGCGCGCGGCGGTAGGGCGTGTGTTCGGGTGGATCGAGGTGCAGCGGCGGACGGCGGCCGGTAAAGGCGACCTTCGGCACGACATTCTGCTGCGACGTGAGATAGGTCTGCCAGTCCGCCGCCACCGCCGCGACATCGGCGTGCTTCATCAGCGCCCAGAAGCCGCCCCACGCATCGCTGTGTGCCACGGGGCATGTTGCGCGCAACCGCCGATAATCCTCATGTGGGCTATCGAACGTTTCTGGCGCAAGGGGATCGAAATCATGGGACATGCTGCTATGCTAATGTTTATGAAAACGCTTGCAAGACATAATTTCATGCATGACCGACCCTGCCATGCAGAGTAAGCTGCCAAAAATCGGAGAAGTCGCGAAGATTGCTGGTGTTTCTCCGGCAACAATCTCCCGATTTTTCAACAATCCCTCCGTCGTCGCCGATGAAACGGCAATCAGGATTCGGGCGGCGGTGGCGGAGGTCGGTTACGTTCCGAACCGCAATGCCGGGTCTTTGGCATCGAGTCGGTCGCGCATCATCGCCGTGCTGGTTCCCGACATCGCCCAGTCGATCTTCAACGACACGGTGGAAGCGATGATTGAGGAGCTTTCGAACGACGGTAACAGCGTCATGATCTCGCTGACCGGATCGGCCAACGAGATGCTCGACCGCCAGATCGACGCCGCCCTGTCCCGCCGGGTCGATGCGATCCTGCTGACCGGCGTGGTGACCGACGCCGCGATCCGCCAGCGGCTACGAAATCATCCGACCACTGTCATCGAAACCTGGGCGCTGCCCGACGATCCGATCCAGATTGCGATCGGCTTTTCCCATTTCGCGGTCGGGCAAGCGACGGCGCAATTCATTCGCGACCGGGGATATCGCCGCCCGTATCTCGTCGTTCCACAGTCGTCGCGCGCGATTGAGCGCGCGGAGGGTTTTCGATCCGCCTGGCGCGACCTGGGCGGCGAGGAACCGAAATTGCAGCCGGTTTCCAGCCCCAGCCATTTCGGTCAGGGGCGCGTCGCCTTTCGCGGTCTGGTTGGGCTCGATCCACAACCCGACGTCGCGATCTGCGGATCGGACTGGATCGCGCAGGGGCTGATCATTGAGGCACATGCGGCGGGCATTCGCGTGCCCGACTCGCTGGCGGTCATGGGGTTTGGCGACCTTCGCCTGGCTGGCGACATGCGCCCGACGATCACGTCGATCGACATCGACGGGCACGAAATCGCGCGGGAGACGATCCGCGTGCTGCAACGGCTGGCCGCCGGCGAGCCCGTTCCCGCCCGGTTGCCGGTCGGATTCAGGATTATCGCCCGCGAGAGCGCCTGATCGATCAATGAAAACGCTTGCAGAGCCGTCTGAACGCTGGCAATCCCTTCCCGTCCCTGGAGAGGAATAGCCATGAAGAAGCTTCTTTCGGCCGTGATCGCGATCGTGGCGTTGCCCGCGGCAGCACAGACGCCGCCCGCCGGCGCGCCAGCGTCTCCCGCCGAGACCGCCGATGCGTTCAACAAGGTGCCCGATACCCGCGGCACCGGCGCCTATCCCGCGATGAAGCTGGAAGATCCGGCATTTCTCGGCCATACCGTCTATCGTCCCGCCAATCTGAAGGCGTTGGGAAAGCGCAAGCTTCCGGTACTGCTATGGGGCAATGGTGGCTGTTCGAACGACGGAGCCTCGGCCCGGTTGTTCCTGTCCGAAATCGCATCACACGGCTATATCGTGGTCGCGGCCGGAACCATTCGCAGCGGCCCCGGAACGGTGTATCGGCCCGAACCACCGGTTGCTCCGCCGCCGGGAAAGGTCATCCCGCCTGTGAAAACGCTCGCACGCGACGTGACGGCCGGGCTGGATATGGCGATCAAGGCGAATGCCGACAAACGAAGCGCGCTGTATGGCCGGATCGATACCCAGCGGGTGGCGGTATCGGGGCATAGCTGTGGCGGGTTGCAGGCGCTGCAGGTCGGCGGCGACCCGCGCGTGCGGACGGTGATCGTCCACAATAGCGGGATTTTCGCCAATGGCGCGCAACCGATCGCGGGCATGGAAGTCGACAAGAGCCTGTTGAAGGCGCTGCACGGTCCGGTGCTGTACGTCATGGGCGGACCACAGGACGTCGCCTACCCCAACGGCACCGACGACTTTGCCCGCCTCGATACGGTACCGGCCGTGCTGGTCGACCTGCCGGTCGGCCATGGCGGCACGTTCATGCAGCCCAATGGCGGCAGGGGCGCACGCATCACCGTCGCATGGCTCGACTGGCAATTGAAAGGGGATCAGCGCGCAGCAGCGATGTTCACGGGGCCGGCCTGCGATTTGTGCCGCGAAGGCGACGTCAAGATCGAGCGCAAGCGCCTTGGTTAAGCTGCTCGCCCCCGCACTGTCCTGCATCGCCCTGGTCGTCGCGGCCAGCGCGCAGGCGCAGGTCGCTCCAATCGTCCAGCGGCTGTACGACGGTCCTGCGCCCGGTTCGGAACGCTGGCAATTGCCCGAACGCGCCGCGACGAGCGCGGACGGGACGATCGTATCGAACGTCCGCGACCCGGAGTTGCTGGTCTATCTGCCCGATGCGGCCAAGGCGACCGGTGATGCGGTCATCCTCCTGCCCGGCGGAGGGTTGCGCGTGCTCGGCATCGACCAGAAGTTGCTGGAGGTGGTCAAGCGGCTGAACGATACCGGCATGGCCGCATTCATCCTGAAATACCGCGTGCTGCAAACCCGGAACGCGCCGCAACCGCCGACCAATCCGGCCGCGGAACCGGCACGCTGGCCGGAATATCCGCCGCTCGCTATTCGGAACGCGAACGCCAATCCATCCCCGAACGATCCGGACCTTCAGGCGGTGTTGCGTTTTGCGGTCGCCGATACGCGCCGCGCCTTCGACCTGATCCGTAGTCAGCGCCGTCAATGGCGGGTCGATCCATCCCGGATCGGCCTGATGGGGACGTCGGCCGGCGGCGGAGTGGCGATCGGAACGCTGCTTGCTGCCGACCCACAGGCCCGCCCGCGCTTCATTGCCTCAATCTTCGGCCCCGCGCTGCAGGATGTGGCGGTTCCCGCCAATGCCCCGCCCCTGTTCCTGGTGACGGAGACAGGACACGGCCCGGTTACCGACGGACTTCAAGCCCTGACCACCCTTTGGCGCACCGCGCGACGACCGGTCGAGCTCCATATCTTCGACGTGCCCCCCGGCAAGCTGCGCAACGGACTATGGCTTGACCGCTTCTTCGACTGGTTGCGGGAACAAAAGCTCGATTAGGGTCAGGACTCGTTGATCAAAGCCAGAAGATGACGGCTGGGCAGCGATCATCTGCCAGCAGCGTGGCCGCGCCGGTGTAGTCACTAAGCTCGCCGGCGGTCATGAAGAAGCGCAAGGGGCGGCCGTTCTCATCGGCGACGACATGCAGCTTGCAGTTCATGCCGCCCTTGGCACGGCCGATCAGGCAGCCGGATACCCCTTTTCAACCTGCAGGCTGGATGCCGTGCGGTGCGCGTTCAAGTAGGTTGTGTCGATCATGACCAGCCGCGGCTCCGCGCCAGCTACAGCCGATCCTTCCAGCATCCGCGTGAACACACCCGCCGGTCATCCACTCTCGGCTTGCCATGGCTCGTGGGAAAGAATGGCCGCAGCCGCTACCCCCGCTCCCACGCGGCTTCCTGTTTGAGGGACAGTCGGTCGCGCCCGGCAGTCAGCAACGCCTGCTCGCGGCCATCCTCGCGGAAATGGACCGCGACATCCTGCGCATCGACGTCCCCATCGACTACCCGGTCGTCCGTCGTTGCGACATGGCCGACATAGCGCAGGCTCAGGTCGTAATGCCCCGACCAGAAGAACGGCACGTCGGAATAGTCGCCCCGCGCCTGTCCCAGCAGATGGCGCGCCAGCCATTGCCCCATCCGCTGCGCAACGACCCAATGCTCGACACGGATCGGATGGCCGAGGCGCGGGTCGGGAACGCTGGCGATATCGCCGATCGCATGGATCGCAGGATCGGAGGTCCGCAGCGTGCCGTCCACCCTGACGCCGCCGCCTGCGTCCTTGTCGGCGAGTGTCAGCCCGGCGGCCCGTGCGAGGTCGAGGCGGGGTTCGGCACCGATACCGGCCACGATCAGGTCGCCGGGCAGCCTGGTGCCGTCGTCGAGCGTCGCTGCGGTGCCGTCCCATCGGACAACTCGGCGTTCGGCGTGGAAGATCACCCCCTTCGACTGGTGCAGATCGCGGACCATCGCGCCGACCTCTGGCCCGGCGGTATGCTCGATCGGCAGTGCGGTGTCGGATACGACAGCCACCTTCACCCCGCGCGCGATCAGCGACGCGGCGACTTCCATTCCGATATAGCTCGATCCGACCACGATCGCTTGCTCGGCTTGGGCAGCACCGGCGATCAGCCGGTCGGCATCGTCCAGCGTCCGCACGACATGGGCGTCGGCCCGGTCGGCGCCGTAAAAATCAGGCTTCATCGCCTCGGCACCGGTGGCAAGGATCAACGTGTCGTAGCCAAGCGTTGCCCCATCGCCCATGCGGAGCGCCTTTGCCGTGCGGTCGATCGCCGACACACGTTCGCCACGGCGCAGGGTTACCCCCGGCAGCGGCGGCAACGCGCTGTCGTTGCGCTCAGCCTTGCCCGCCAGATATTGTTTGGAACAGAAGGTCCGGTCATAGGGTGCTTCGTCTTCCTGCTCGATCAGCGTGACGCACCCGCCTGCGCCGTGGCGCGCCAGCATTTCGGCACAGGCATGTCCTGCACCGCCGCCACCGACAATGACGATCCGACCGAGATCGGGCGTCGCACGATCCGACGCGGTCTCGACCTTCGACGCAGGACCGTCGATCCGGATGCGGCCATCGGCTTCGATCACCTCGAACCGGTCGAGCGGGGCGAATGCCGGCGCGCCAACCGCCTCGCCGGTCGTCACGTCGAAGGATGCATGATGCCATGGACAGCGGATCGTGCCGTCAACGACGATCCCGTCCGCCAGCGGCGCCTTGAGGTGGGTGCAGGTCCCCGACAATGCGCAGATGCGCCCGCCATGACGGACGACGACGACATCCCTGCCGTCCAATGCCCCCGCAATGACGGCACCCTCCGCCAATTCGGATGCATCGATCCCGGCGGTCAGGTCACGCTTGGCCATGGGCCGATCCTCTTCATTCAGACGCCTGCCAAGCACGGGCACGACCGAAGCGAAGCGTTCGTGACGGCCGGCGGTTCCGCCCATGAAGTGGCGAGAACGGCGGGAACCAATCTGCCCTACGATGTTGATCCGAATTAATTTTCAGTCGCTGCAGATGGTTGGGAACGCGAACGGCGCTGCGTCGTCCAGCAGGAGACTCCGCTGGATGAGGCCACATGACGCAACCGACCTTGGTATTTCTGCACGCATTGGGCGCAAGCGGCCGGGAATGGGATATGGTGCGCCGGCATCTGCCCGACCATCCGTCCCTCGCGCTCGACCTTGGCGGGTTCGGCGACCGCGCCGATTGCGGCTATGCCGATGTCGGAGCGATGGCCGACACCCTGGCGGATGCGATCCGCGCGCATGGCCTGACCGCCTGTATCCTGGTGGGGCACAGCATGGGCGGGAAGATCGCCACGCTGGTCGCCGCAAGGGCGGCGGCGGGTGAGGAAGGGCTTGCCGGTATCGTCGGCGTGGTGCTGGTCGCAGCATCGCCGCCCGCGCCCGAACCAATCGAGGACGACCGCCGGGCGCAGATGGTTGGCTGGGTCGCCGATGGTCAGGTTGCGCGCGGCGATGCCGAAACCTTTGTCGATGCCAATTGCGCCGCCCCGCTGCCCGATCCATTGCGCGAACAGGCGATCGCCGATGTCGAGCGGTCGAGCCGCGAGGCATGGCTGGGCTGGCTGGAGCGTGGCAGCCGCGAGGATTGGTCGTCGCGCGTCGGCACGGTCGCGATCCCCGCGCTGATCCTCGCCGGCGCCGAGGATGGCGATCTGGGCGAGGCGGCGCAGCGGGCGCTGAACCTGCCGCATTACCCGCACGGCACGGTCACGAAGATCGACGGCGCGGCGCACCTGATCCCCTATGAACAGCCCGAAGCGCTGGCAAAGGCGATTGCAGGGCATAGCGCCGCCATTGCGGACGCCGTTCTGCCGGCGGGGTTCGTCCGGCTGCTCGGGTCGGGTCGGGTCAGCCGTCGGACGCGCGCCGCAATGCTCGCGCGAACCCGCCCGGTGACTCGCGACGCGGCGTGCTGGTCGGACAGCGAACTGCTGCTGGTCGCCGCGCTGATCGCGCAAGTCTTGCCCGATCGCGGCGCCGATCGCGATCTGGCGCGGCGGGTCGGCGTGGCGGTGCATGGGTCAGGCGATGGCTGGCGCTTTGCCGAGCTGCCAGCCGACCCGGTGGCCTGGGCACGCGGCCTGGCGACGCTCGACCGGATCGCCAGCGGTTTCGCAGGATTGCCAGGCGATGTGCAGCGCGACTGGCTGCAGCGGATCGACGGGGGAGAGGCGGGCATTGCCGATGATCCCGATTATCTGTCACCCACGCAGATGTCGCTGTGGTTCGCCGATGTTCGGGCAGAGATCGTACGCCAGTGGATGGCAACCCCCGCCGCGATGGCCGCGATCGGCTATGACGGCTTTGCGGTGGGCGGCGATGGTCCGCGCAAGCAGGGCTATACCCGTACCGCCGCCGATGACATCGAACAATGGCAGCAGGCCACGGAGACGACCGCATGAGCCGCGCCCCCTTTGCCACCAGCGAAATCGTGGATGCCGTGGTCATCGGCACCGGTGCCGGTGGCGCGCCGCTCCTGTCGCGGCTTGCGAAGGCCGGACTGTCGGTCGTCGCGCTGGAGGCGGGCCGCGCCTTTCGACCGCATGAGCATGTCGCCGACGAACTGGCAGCCGACATCTATTGGATGGAGGAACGGCTGAGCGGCGGCGCGGACCCGACCGCGTTCGGTTCGAACAATTCGGGCATGGGCGTCGGCGGATCGACGTTGCACTGGGGCGCATTCTGCCCCCGGCCTGATTCACGCGACCTTCAGCTCCGGTCGTTGACGGGGACGGGCGCGGACTGGCCGATCGATCATGCCGAACTGACCGGCTATATCGAACAGGTGGAGGATTTTACCGGTGTATCGGGGCCGGCGCGTTATCCATGGGATGACGGCCGCCGCTATGCCTATCCGCCCGTACCGCGCAACGCATCGGCCGATGCGATGGCGCGGGGGTGTGCGGCGGTCGGCATCACCGCGACCGATGCACCCGCCGCGCTGGTATCGCGCGACCGCGATCAGCCCGACTGGGGGCAGCGGCAGGCATGCGTCAATTGCGGTACCTGCCACCAGGGGTGTCGCAACGCCGCCAAGACCAGCATGGATACCACCTACCTGCCCCACGCGATAGCACACGGCGCTGAGGTGCGGGCCGAGGCGCGGGTGCTGTCGTTTGAATTCGACCCCGCCGGGCGGATCAGTGGTGTCGTTTATCGCCAACAAGGTACGGACCACCGCCAGCGCTGCCGTGCGGTCTTCCTGTGCGCCGGCGGCGTGGAGACGCCGCGCCTGCTGCTCAACCTCGGCATCGCTAATTCAAGCGGGCAGGTCGGTCGCAACTTCATGGCGCATGTCGCGACACAGGTCTGGGGCAGTTTCGATGCCGAAATGCGGATGAACCGTGGCTACCCGTCGTCGCTCATCACCGAAGACCTGATGCGGCCGGATGATGCCGATTTCGTTGGCGGCTATCTGATCCAGAGTCTGGGCGTCCTGCCGGTAAATCTTGCAAGCGGCCTGGTGCGGGGGGCCGGGCTGTGGGGCGAACGGCTGACGGCGCTGCTGCACAACTATAACCGGATGGCGGGGATCGGGATCAACGGCGACTGCCTGCCGCACCCCGACAACCGCCTGATCCTGTCGGACGAGACCGATGCGTTCGGCCAGCGCAAGGCGCGGATCGATTTCAGCTATCAGCGCAACGAGCGCGCGATCGACCGACATGCCCGCCGTACGATGACCACAATCTGGGAAGCGGTGGGCGCAAGCGACATCTTTGCGGTCGGTCGGTCGGCGCATACCATCGGCACGGCTCGCATGGGGACGAATGGGGACGAAGCGGTAGTCGACGCCGACGGGCGCAGCTTCGACATTCCCAACCTCCTGATCTGCGACAATTCGGTCTTCCCGAGCGCGCTCGCCGCCAATCCGGCGCTGACGATCATGGCGTTGTCGCTACGCACGGCGGATCGTTTCCTTTCCGCAGGGCGGTAACGGGATTTTGTCAGGCGTAATGGGCAAGGGTGATGACGATACCGACCGGAGAACGCATGG
Source organism: Sphingomonas sp. Leaf23 (assembly GCF_001421585.1). NCBI lineage: Bacteria > Pseudomonadati > Pseudomonadota > Alphaproteobacteria > Sphingomonadales > Sphingomonadaceae > Sphingomonas > Sphingomonas sp. Leaf23. Next base: position 701,309 of record NZ_LMKR01000001.1, read on the forward strand.
TCCCCAAACGCGCTACCTGTCCGCCACACCGGCAATGAGCGATTGCAGCAGGTCGCCGGTCGGCCCGCCGGTTTCCCAGGCATAGACCGCCAGCGATAAAGGCGCTTCGGCGGAAAACAGGTCGCTGGTGCGGACGGCATGATGCCCGATCGTGCCGACCGGCAGGACCGACACGCCCAGCCCCGCCTCGATCGCGGACAGGACGCTGCCAAGGCTGTTGCCGGTAAAGGCGATGTACCAGCGGCGCCCTTCCCGTTCGATCCGGTCGATCATCAGGTCACGGTAGAGGCCGCCGGGGGGAAAGGTGACGAGCGGCAGCGGGTCCTGCCACGCGGCACTGTCGTTCGCCTCCACCCAGGCTAGGGGCTCGGGAAACGTCGCCCGCGCATCGCCATCGGTCACCGCTTCCTTGACCACTACCAGATCGAGCTCCCCTCCCCGAAACCGCCGTTTCAAATCCCGGCTGAGACCGGTCGTCACATCGAGGCGCATTTCGCGATAGCGCCTGGCGAATTGCGCGAGGAGCCGGCCGAATGCGGGGGTGACGATATCGTCGGGCACGCCGATCCGCAGCGCGCTCGTTCCCGACGGGTCGGCCAGCAACGCTTGCGCCTCAGCCTGTAGCACCAGCATCCGTCGTGCGTGGCCCAGCATTCGTTCGCCTGCGGGAGTTGGCGCGACCGGGCGGGCGGATCGATCGATCAGGCCGTGCCCCACCGCCGCTTCGAGGCGTGCAAGATGCTGGCTGACCGTCGACTGGGTGGAATGCAGCCGATCGGCGGCAAGGGTGAAGCTGCCGCAATCGACGACCGTGACGAACGTGCGCAGCAATCTGGGATCGAGCATGCACCATTCTGATAGCGAATAATCATTATCACAACATATCATTCGTAAATGCAGCTGTGCGTTTCCATGTCGTCGTTCGATCGACTGGAGGATTGCCGCCTTGACCGAAACGACGAAACCTTGCGTATTCCGCAATGCCCATATGCCGGATGGTCGGCGGATCGACCTCGCGGTGCGGGATGGCCGGTTCGTGAACCCATCGGCTGTCGGCGAGGACGCCGAAGTGATCGACCCTGACGGGCTGCTGGTCCTGCCGGCCTTCGTCGACGGGCATATCCATCTCGACAAGAGCTTCGTCGGTGATCGCTGGCATCCGCACCAGCCGGCCGATACCCTTGCCGATCGGCTGAAGATCGAAAAGCGGCTGCTGGCACAGGCGCTGCCCGTCACGACACGGGCGAACGCGCTGCTGGCGCAGGCGCACGCCCATGGGACGGTCGCGATGCGCAGCCATGTCGATATCGACGCGACGCTCGGTCTGGCCAACCTTCATGCGGTACAGACGGCGTGCGAGGCATGGCGCGGACGGGTCGATGTCGAGATCGTCGCTTTTCCACAGGCCGGTATCCTGGCGTCGCCGGGTACCGCCGATCTGCTCGACGCCGCCGTCCGCGAAGGTGCCGGCGTCGTCGGCGGGCTCGACCCTTCCACCTTCGATGGCGACGCCGATGCGCATCTCGACATCGTATTCGGCATCGCCGAACGGCGCGGCGCAAAGGTCGACATCCACCTCCACGAGCCCGGCCGACAGGGCATCGAACAATTGCGGCGGATCGCGGGGCGCACGCGTGCCGCCGGTCTGCAGGGCAAGGTCGCGGTCAGCCATGCCTATGCCCTTGGCGATGTTTCGCGCGATGATGCGTCGCGCACCGCCGATCTGCTGGCGGAGACGGGCGTGGCGATCATGACCAACGCGCCGGGCGATCGCGCCTTCCCACCGATCAAGCTGCTACGCTGGGCGGGCGTCTGGGTGTTCGCTGGCAACGACAATATCCGGGATGCGTGGTGGCCGTATGGCGATGCCGACATGCTCGGCCGGGCATCGATGATCGGATACCGATCCGGATTTTTCACCGATGCCGATCTCGCGGTTGCGCTGGACCTCGCCACGACAGACGCCGCGACGGTCATCGGACGGGAACGGCACGGCTTGGCTATCGGCGACGAAGCGACGTTCGTGATCGTCGATGCCGACAATGCTGCGGCGGCGGTCGCTGCACCGCCCGCGAACCGCCGCCTCGTCCAGCGTGGCGTGATGGTCACCCCTGCCCTGTCGCGGCTCGACACCCGCTTTCCCCACTCCACCATCCGACAAGGATCTTGATGATGAAGACGATCGCGCTCGCCCTGCTGGGCGCAGTATTGGCGACGCCCGCTGCGGCGGCGGACATTTCGACCCATGTCCTCGACCTCGCCCGCGGGGTTGGCGGCACGGGCATCCCGGTCATTCTGTTCAAGCGCGACGGCAACGGCGGGTGGCAGCAGGTGGGCACCGCCACCACCGATGCCAACGGGCGCGTCCGCACATTCGGCGAAGCGAAGGCGTTCGGGCCGGGCAATTACCAGCTACGGTTCGACATGTCGCGCTACCCCGATGCCGCGGCATCGCCATTCTTTCCGGAAATCACGCTGACGTTCCGCGTTACCGACCGCGACGGCCATTATCACGTTCCCGTGGTCGTCAGTCCCTATGGCTATTCGACCTATCGAGGAAATTGAACATGGCTGCCCTGCCCCACCATGGTCGCTATACCTACAGCCCGATCGTCGGACGTCCGGACTATAGCTGGCCGGAGGGGCGGCGGCTTGCCCTCTATCTCGGCGTCAACCACGAGGTCTTTGCCTTCGGCGACGGCCTGGGCGCCGAACTGGCGCCGGCCAAGACCGACCCCGACGTCATGAACTTCGCGTGGCGCGACTATGGCAACCGGGTCGGCGCATGGCGCTTCATGGAGATGTTCGATCGCCTCGAACTCCAGACGACCGCGTTGTTGAACAGCGCGGTCATCGAACAATGTCCGGGCCTTGCCGAAGCCTGTCGCGACCGTGGTGACGAGATTGCCGCCCATGGCCGGACCAACGCGCAGGCCGAGGGCGAGCAGAGCGAGCAGGAGGAACACGACCTGATCGTGCGGACGCTGGAGGAGTTTGCCGCAATCGGCGTGCGTCCGCGCGGGTGGCTGGGGCCGTGGATTTCCGAAAGCCATCGCACCCCCGATCTGCTGGAGGAGGCCGGGTTCGACTATGTCCTCGACTGGGCGCATGACGATCAGCCGACACGGTTGCGCACGCGCAGCGGCAAGGGGATCTGGTCGGTGCCCTATTCGCAGGAGGTCAACGACATCCCCTCGATCATCGCCCGTCATCAGGAGGCATCGACCTTTGCCGACATGATCGCGGACAGTGTCGAACAGCTGCTAAGCGAATGCGAGCGCCGCCCGCTGGCGCTGGGTATCGCGCTGCACCCCTATATCATGGGCCAGCCCCACCGCGCACTGCATCTCGATCGGGTGCTGACCCGGCTGCGCGAAGCCGATGACTCCCGCATCTGGTGGACGACGGCGGGCGCCATCGCGCGGCATGTCACGGAAAATGCACCGGAGTTGCCGGATTAGCGTTCCCGTCGGACCTGAACGGCCAAGCCAGTTTTGCCCGACCCCGATCGCCGGCACGCGTCGATATACGATGCCGTGATGACAAATACCTGCCGCGTCGACATTTCACTCGACCCCACGACGGCAGGCGTGCGGATTGTCTACGACGGCCGGGTCATCGCTGCCGACCTTGCCGCCGAAGCATGGGAGGCCGGCCCGGACCCGCTCACCGCCTGTGAACGCGATGCCCTGCGTCTGGCGGAGGAGGGGCTGCCGAACCGGGAGATCGGGCTGCGCCTGTCGCTGTCGCCGGGCACCGTGCGCAACTATCCTTCCGAAGCGGCGGCGAAGCTGGGGGCTGCCAACCGGATCGAAGCCGGGCGTATCGCGCGAAAGAAAGAATGGCTGCGACCAACCCATTGTTGTCTGTTCAGGCGCGGCCAAGTCCCGGCGATCTCACAAACGCGTACGCAGGGTGATGCCATAGGTCCTTGGGTCTCCCAGGGTGCCCGTGATCGCGCCGGTATTGGCCGCTGCGCGCGACAGGAAATACGTCTCGTCGGTCACGTTGCGGCCCCAGAGCTGCACGTCGAACAACCCGTCGTCCGTGCGAAAGCCGAGCCGCAGGTTCAACAGGCCATAGGCCGGGATGACCGAATAGCGGCTCAGGCTGGCGGTAGTGTTGGTGCTCGATCGATAGCTGTAATCGCTGCCGAAATAGACCTCGCCCGAACGACCGGCCATGTTGGCGATCTGCGCACGGAGTTCGCCGCCCGCCGATGCGGCCCATTTCGATACGCCGGGCAGGCGCTGTCCCGACAGGTCGCACAGCGTCCGGCCGGTGACCTCGATCGGGCACGGCGCATTGGCGTAGGAGATATAGCGCGCGTCGTCATAGGTGCCCGATCCGTACAGCGTCAGCCACCGCGTCGGCGTCGCCCGGAGATCGCCTTCGAACCCGCGGGTGCGGACCTTGGCCGCGTTGGTGAAGAAGCTGACCCCATTGCGTTCGATGTCGATGATCGTCGTCTGGTAATCCTTCACATCGGTCCAGAAGGCGGCGGCATTGGCGGTCAGGCGCCCCCCGAACCACGTTGTCTTCACCCCCGCCTCATAGCTGTCGATCGTCTCGGGCGCGATCACCGGGTTGGCGGCGAACTGCCCGGTGGTGGTGATATTGGCGAGGTTCAGACCGCCGAACTTGTTGCCCCGCGCATAAGTGACATAGCCGAGCACCGGGGCCGCCACCTTCCACGATAGCGTCGCCTGCCCCGACAGCCGACCCGCCTCGGTCGCCGCATCATAGCGGTTGGCGATGCCATAGCGCGACCGGATCGTCTGCGCCGCCGCCTGCTGCGCCGCCGTCAGCCCGGCCAACGACCGTCCGGTCGCGACCTGATCGAAATAGCCGCGCTTGGTTTCATAGGTATAGCGCAACCCCGTCGTCAGATCGACGCCCGGCACGACATGCCATGTCGTCTGGGCAAAGGCGGCATAGCTGTCGGTGACGGGGCGCGAATGGCTGACCACGTTGTAATCGTTGAGCGCGGCGGCCCCGACTGCGGCATTGGTCGTCGGCGGCAGGAACCAGTCGGCGGCACGGCTGCCATAGCGATTTACCGCCTCCGCGCGGATCGATTGATAGAGATAATAGACGCCCGCGACATAATCGACCGGGCGGTCGCCATTCGACGCGATGCGCAGTTCCTGGCTGACCTGTCGCTGTTCGTTGCTCTGGTGGAAATCGGCACCGGCATCGATGCTGGTGCTGTCGCCGTCATTATGCGGATACCAGTTCCACGCCCGATAGGCACTGACCGAGGTCAGCGTCGCCGCGCCCAGATCGAGGTCGGCAGTGACGTTGATACCGTGCTGGTTCATCGCATAGCGCGGATTGGCGTCGACATCGGTCAGGCGGAATGCGGGATCGGCCGGGACCGGCGTGTAGCCGAGCCGTGCGGCGCGGTCGTAATAGTTGTTCGCGAAATTGGTGCCGTTGTCATAAGCACGGATCGCACCGAGCAGGATCGTCCCGGCGGTAAACGAACGCTGCCGCCCCCAGTCGCCGATCACCCGGAGCGTCAGCGTGTCGGTCGGCTTGTAGAGCAATTGCCCCCGGACATTCAGGTCGTGGAAATTCTGTCCGAAGCGCCCGTCGAAGCGGTTGCGGGTAAAGCCGTCGCGGTCGGTCTTGGACACGAACAGTCGCGCGGCAAGGCTGTCGGTGATCGGCCCGGACACATAAGCGTGAAGCTGACGAAACCCGAAATTGCCAAGCGACACATCGCCGCCGCCCTCGACATCGAAGGTCGGCGCCTTGGTCGTCACCACCACCGCACCGGCCGACGTATTTTTTCCGAACAGCGTTCCCTGCGGGCCGCGCAGCACCTCGATCCGCTCGAGGTCCGCAAGGTCGAACACGCTCTGGCCGGGCCGTGCCAGATACACGCCGTCGACATAGACGCCGACCGCAGGCTCCAAGCCGTCATTATACACTGCGACGTTGTTTCCCAGGCCGCGGATGTTGATGCTGGTGTTGCGCGGATTGGTGTTGGTGACGACCAGACTGGGGGTCAGTTGTTGCAGGTCGCGCAGGTTGTAGGTGCGGGTCGATTCGATCTGCGCCGCACCGAATGCGTTGATCGCGATCGGCACGTCCTGGCTGCGCTCGGCACGGCGGCGCGCGGTGACGACGATATCCTCGCCACCCGCCGCATCTTTTGGCGCATCGGTGACAGTTTCGTCGGCCGACGGCACCGGATCGGCCATCGCCGGCGTAGCGGACAGGGCCACCCCGGCCAACAGGAGCAAGCGGCAGGCACGGGCTGGCGAAATCGGCATCGATGGTCCCTCGGTCACGAATGATGGCGGCGCGTTCGCCGGGCGGCGCATGGCTAGGATAGGGACGCCAACGAAACGAACGCACTAAATCCTACTTGATTGGTAGATTATCTTTATTGTTGCTGCCCGCCGGGGCGTTATGCCCGTGCGTGACCCCTTCGCCTTCTTCGGAGACCCCATGCCGGCCAAGTCCCTGATCGCCGCTGCCCTGCCCGCGCTGCTCGTCGCGCTACCCGCTGTCGCCGCACCGGAAACACCTCCGGCGCCAGCGCCAGCGCCAGCACCGGCGGCACGCGCCGTCGCCGCCAAGGATGCGCCCAACTTCCTCGTGATCGTCGCCGACGATCTCGGCTGGTCGGATCTGGGTGCGTTTGGCGGGGAGATCGCCACCCCGAACCTCGACGCGCTCGCGCTGTCGGGGGTGCGCTTCACCGGCTTTCACACCGCGCCGACCTGCTCGCCGACCCGCTCGATGCTGATGAGCGGCGTTGACAATCATCAGGCGGGCCTGGGCACCATGGCCGAGCTGCTCAGCGACGCAACGCGCGGTCAGCCGGGCTATGAAGGCTATCTCAACGACCGGGTCGCCTCGATCGCCGAGCTGCTGCGCGCGGGCGGCTATACGACGCTGATGGCGGGCAAATGGCATCTCGGCCTGACCCCCGATCGTGAGCCGGCGGCACGCGGCTTCGAACACAGCTTCGCGCTCTTGCAGGGCCTGTCGAACCATTTCGGCGCGGATCAGAATGCTGCGTGGCAGAATGCCGGCCTCGCTCCCAGCTACCGCGACGACGGCAAGCCCGCGTCGCTTCCGGCGGGGCGCTATTCGACCGATTACCTGGCCGACCGGCTGATCGGCTATCTCGACCAGGCCAAGCGTGCCGGTGACGACCGGCCGTTCTTCGCCTATCTTCCCTTCACCGCACCGCATTGGCCGCTACAGGCCCCGGCAGAGACGATCGCGAAATACAAGGGCCGCTATGACGCCGGCTACGAGGCGTTGCGCGACGCACGACTGGCGCGTCAAAAGCAACTCGGCCTTGTCCCCGCTGACGCCATCGCCCACCCGACCGAACAGGTCCGCCCCTGGGCGTCGCTGACAGCCGAAGAGCGTGCGATCGAAGCGCGAAAGATGGAGGTCTATGCGGCGATGGTCGATCGGCTCGACCAGAATGTCGGGCGCGTGATCGCCACGCTGAAGGCGCAGGGCCGCTATGACAACACCGTTATCCTGTTCCTGTCGGACAATGGCCCCGAAGGGAATGTCATCGAAGCGCCCTCGCCCCGCTTCAAGATCGCCGATCCGAAGGCACCGCCCGCCAATCCCGACGCGCCGACACCGGTCGACCCGTCGCTCGGCATCGACAACCGCCTCGCCAATATCGGCGCGGCGACCAGCTATGTCGGCTATGGTCCGGGCTGGGCGCAGGCGAACTCGACCCCATCCTGGCTGGTAAAGGGCTATCCCACCGAAGGCGGCATCCGCGTCAGCGCCTTTGCCGCGGGCAAGGGCGTTGCCGGCGGCGGGCGGATCGCCAGCGCCAATCTCGACGTGCGCGACATCGCGCCGACGCTGCTCGACTATGCCGGGCTGAAGCAGCCGGCGACCTTTGCCGGACGGGCGATCCTGCCGCAGCAGGGGCATAGCCTGCGCCCGGTCCTGACCGCTGCCGCGCCGGCGGTGCGGACGGCGGATGAACCGGTCGGCTACGAACTTTTCTATCGCCGGGCCCTGCGCAAGGGCGACTGGAAGGTCGTGTACCTCGCCGCCGGCACCAATCGCTACACCCGCAAGGGGGTCAGCACCGGGCGCTGGCAGCTGTTCGACGTCGCGCGCGATCCGGGCGAGACGCGCGATCTGGCGGCGGCCGAACCCGCCCACCTCGCCGAACTGGTCGCGGCATATACCGCCTATGCCAAGGAGAAGGGCGTGGTGCCGCTACCCGTCGCCGAGGTTCCTGCCGCCGGGATCGCCAAGCCGTGAGGCGGGCGACGACGCTGTTGCTGGCGACAGCGGGGCTGGCATCGATGGGAGCGCACGCACCCGCCGCGCGATGCGACGCGACCGATCGCTGTGTCGCCATTCCTGCGGGCATCGTGCTGCTGGGCGAGGACGGTGCGGGACGACCGGGCGTTTCGACCCCGGTAGCTGCGTTTCGCATCGACGCGCATGAAGTCACCAACCGCCAGTTCGCCGCCTTCGTCGCCGCCACCGGTTATCGCACGCGCGCCGAACGTGAAAGTGGCTCGGCGGTGTTCGTCGCGCCGACCGAGCCGGTCCCGCTCGACAACGCCGCCCGCTGGTGGCGGTTCGTGAAGGGGGCGGACTGGCGCCATCCGCAGGGACCGGGCAGCGCCCTGGACCGGCATTGGCAAGATCCCGTCGTCCATGTCGACCGCGCCGACGCCGCTGCCTATGCCACCTGGGCCGGCGGCGTCCTGCCGACCACCGAGCAATGGGAGCGCGCCGCACGAGGGGGACAGACGACCCCGCGCGACCCGACCACATGGGCATTCGACCACGGCAAGGCCCGCGCCAATGTCTGGGAAGGAATCTTCCCGATCGCCGATACCGGCGCAGACGGCTATGCCGGGATAGCCCCGGTCGCGCGCTTCCCGGCCAATGGCTTCGGCCTCTACGATATGGTCGGCAATGTGTGGGAATGGGTGTCCGGCGACGGTTCGGTCGGACTGGTCAAGGGCGGCAGTTTCCTGTGTGCGACCAATTACTGCGCGAACTTCCGCCCCGCCGCGTTCCAGGCGCAGGAGCAGGACTTCCCCACCTCGCACATCGGGTTCCGCGTCGCTTATCGCGTGCGGTGATCTACGGCCTCGACAGGCCGACGGCGTGGGCGTGGGCGTGGGCGTGGGCGTGGGCGTGCCGTCTACATTACCGGCACGCCCGTACAGTCACATATCCGCGGCGGTCGGGCGAACGATGACCTCGTTGATGTCGACACCCTCGGGCTGCTCCAGCGCATAGCGGATCGCCCGCGCGATCGCGTCCGGCGTTAGCGCCTTCTTCCGCCAGCCCGTCAGCGCGGTTGCGACGGCGGGGTCGGTAATGTCGTGCCCCAGCTCGGTGGCGACGACGCCCGGCGAGATCAGCGTCGATCGGATCTCGTCATGCTCCTGCCGCAACCCCTCGGTGATGGCGCGTACGGCATGTTTGGTGGCGCAATAGACGGCAGCGGTCGGCATCATCATGTGCGCCGCGACCGAGGCGACATTGACGACATGCCCGCTGTGCTGCGCCACAAACCGGGGCAGCACGGCGGCGATACCGTTGAGGACGCCGTGGATGTTGACGTCGACCATCCGCTTCCATTCGTCGCGTTTGAGCGCGGCCAGTGGCGACAGCGGCATCACGCCGGCGTTGTTGACCAGCACGTCGACGCGCCCGAACCGCGCTTCGGCGGCTGCGACGAAGGCGTCGAAGTCGGTGGCGTCGGTCACGTCGAGTTCACGCCAGCCAACGCGCTCGCCCAATTCCTCCGCCAGTGCCTTCAGGCGCTCTCCGCGACGCGCGCCGAGGTACAGCTGGCCGCCGGCCTTGGCCAGTTCGCGTGCCGTCGCCTCTCCAATCCCGCTCGATGCGCCGGTGATCAGGATAACCTTGTCGATGCTTCCTGCCATGATGCAGTCCTTTCGTTGCAGTGATGACAGACAGATGGTGCGAAGCCCCCGCCGGACGGTAGATTGATCGTCCGAATGGCTTGCACGATCCTCCAGGGTTGAGGGTTCGGCACTTGCCCGTGTTGCTCTGCTGGGGGAAAAAGGCCGGCATGGATCGGATCAATGAACTGGCCGCCGGGATCGATCGGCACGTTGCAGGCAACGGCATTTGCACGACGACGATGCCGCACCTCTCGCTGATCCGTTCGGACGCGCCCAGCGGCCCCACCCCTGCTGTCTACGAAGCCTCGCTTTGCCTGATCGCCCAAGGGTCGAAGCGGGTCTCGATCGGCGAGCACAGCGTCGTCTATGACGCCGCCCATTACCTCCTCGTCTCCGTCGACCTGCCACTCGTCGGCCACGTGATCGACGCCAGCCCCGAGCGGCCCTATCTCTGTTGCAAGATCGATCTCGATCCCGCCATGCTGGCCGATCTCATGATCAGCGAGCGCGAGGCAGTACCGGGCGTCGACCTGCCCGTGCTTGGCGTCTACCCAACCGATCCCGACCTGATCGACGCGGCATGCCGGCTGGTCGGATTGCTCGACCGGCCCGAGACGATCCGCGCGCTGGCACCGCTGATCGAGCGCGAAATCCTCTACCGTCTGCTCACAGGCCCCCACGGGACCATGCTGCGCCGCGTGGCGACCGCTGGCAGTAATCTTCATCAGGTCAGCCGGGCAATCGCCGCGATCCGGCGGTCGTTCGACGGGCCGATCCGCATCGATGACGTCGCGGCCGAAGCCGGCATGAGCCCCTCGTCGCCTCACGCCCATTTCAAGGCGATCACCCGCATGACGCCACTCGAATACCAGAAGCAACTGCGCCTGCAGGAAGCGAGACGGCTGATGCTGGTGGGGGGCATCACGGCGAGCACGGCGGGCTTCGCCGTCGGCTACGAAAGCCCGTCGCAGTTCAGCCGCGAATATAAACGACTGTTTGGCGCGCCGCCTCGCACCGACATCGAACGTCTGCACGCCGTACCCGTGGCGGCGATGCCGCTCTGAGAACGGATGGTCTTGGCAACTAGGCGCGGTGTTGGCTGCGGCAAGCACCCCCAATCCGGAAGTCGTGCGTACACGCCGGCCGACTGTCGCGGTCTCGCGCACCTCTCCCTGCTCGGTTTTCAATGCGCCGGCCACGGTGTACCAATGAAGCCATGCATGCATTCGATCGCGTTCGCCGTGTCGTCGTCCTGGGGGGCGGAACCGCTGGGTGGATGACGGCCGCCGCGCTGTCGAAGAGCTTTGGCGATACGGTTGCGATCACGTTGCTGGAATCCGATGCGATCGGGACGGTCGGGGTCGGTGAGGCCACGATCCCCACCATCCATTGGTTCAACGAACTGGTCGGCATCGACGAGGCGGAATTCCTGCGGGCGACGAAAGCGACGTTCAAGCTCGGCATCGAGTTCGTGGACTGGACCGCGCCGGGCCATCGCTATTTCCATCCGTTCGGTCAGTTTGGCGCGACCCTGCCCGGCGTTGCTTTCCACCATCGCTGGCTGAAGGCGCAGGCGGAAGGGATGGATGTTCCGCTGCCCGCGCTGTCGCTCGCGGCGCAACTAGCGGCGCAGGGACGGTTCGCCAAGCCGGCAGGGGACGCGCGATCGATCCTGTCGACGCTGGGATATGCCTATCATTTCGATGCGGGGCTGTACGCTGCTTATCTGCGGAAGCTCAGCGAAGCAGCCGGGGTGATCCGTGTCGAAGGGACGCTACATCAGGTCGAACGCGATGGAGAGACGGGCTTCGTCACCGCGCTGAAGACCGATCGTGGCGACCGGATCGAGGGGGATTTGTTCATCGATTGCTCGGGCTTTCGCGCGCTGTTGATCGCCGGCGAAATGGGCGAGCGGTATGAGGACTGGTCGCACTGGCTGCCGTGCGACCGGGCGGTTGCCGTGCCCTGCGCCCGCATCGCGGCGACTACGCGTTTTACCCGTTCCACCGCGCGGTCAGCGGGCTGGCAATGGCGCATCCCGCTGCAGCATCGCACCGGCAACGGCTATGTCTATGCGAGCCACTATCTGTCGGATGACGAGGCAGCGGCGACCTTGCTCGCCAACCTCGATGGAGAGGCACTGGCCGAGCCGCGGCTTCTGCGGTTCACCGCCGGCACCCGACGCCGGCCATGGCGCGGCAATGTCGTGGCGATCGGGTTGTCGTCTGGTTTCCTTGAACCATTGGAATCGACCAGCATCCACCTGATCCAGAGCGGCATCACCAAGCTGTTGACGCTGTTTCCGACCCGCGATTGCGATCCGGCGCTGGCGGATCGGTTCAACCATGTATTCGCCCGCGACATGGACGGGATCAAGGACTTCCTGATCCTGCACTATCACGCCACCAGCGGCCGGGACGATCCGCTATGGCGGCATTGCCGGACGATGGCGCTGCCCGAAACGCTGCGCGCCCGCATGGAACAATATCGCCGGTCTGGTCGGATCATCCTCGATCCCGACGAGCTGTTCCGCGAGGCGAGCTGGCTGGCGGTGCTGAACGGCCAGGAGATCGTGGCACAGGGCTATAATCCGCTGGCCGACGCGATCGACGGCGCGACCAATCGTGCCCAGGTCCGGCAGATCGCCGACGTCATCGCCCGCGCCGCGCCGACCCTGCCGCTGCACGACGCCGCGTTGGCCGCACTGATCGGTACGGCGTGACGATGCCCGACATCGTTGCCAGGCAGATCGGGACAGAGCGACAGCCCATCGCGATCGTCGACCATTTCCATCCCGATCCCGACGGACTGCGCGCCTTTGCCGCCGCCGCCCGCTTCGAACCGGCGCGGCGGCAATATCCCGGCATGCGAGCCGCCTTACCGGACGATTATTTCGACGCGGTTCGCCCGGCGATGTTGCAGGTGCTGGTGCACGTGTTCGGCCATCGCGGCGGAATCGCCCTGCTCGACGCCAGTTTTTCGGTGGTGACCACGCCGCCCGAGCGCCTGTCGATCGAACAGCGATTGCCGCATTTCGATGCCGTCGATCCAAACCGCATCGCGCTGGTCCATTATCTGGGCGCGGACGACAGCGGCGGAACCGCCTTCTACCGGCACCGCGCTACGGGCTTCGAGACGATCGATGTGCAGCGGGCGCCGGCCTATCTCGACACGCTCAACGCCGAAGTCCGCACCGCGCCCCCGCCCCCCGCCTATATCGTCGGGTCGACCGCACAATTCGAACAGGTTTCCGCCGTCGACGGACGCTGCAACCGGGCGGTAATCTATCGCAGTGCGTTGCTGCACAGCGGCGCCATCCCGGCCGACGCCGTACTCAGCGACGATCCGGCGCGGGGACGATTGACGGTTACCGCTTTCCTGTCGCTGACCTGACGCGGCCGGGCGGCTGGACCGCCAGATACACCGTACTCCACAATTGCGCGGCGTTGGATTCGTCGACGTCCTGCTTGCCCGCACCGAACGCGACGACGTGATATCGGCCCCCGGTATACGCCCATGACCACAGCTCCGAACTCTGCGTCGCGCGGGTGGCGTTGATCGCACGCCACAGCGTCGCCTGCGCGCGGGTCAGCACCGCGCGCGTGGCAGGCGGCAGGTCGCGGCGGGCGAGCTGGCGTTCGAGGCCGGCGGCGAACAGCGCCTGCTGCCACGACCACACGACCGCACCGTGATAGGCCGCCGGCGTAAAGCGGGCCTGTACGGCGGCGTCCGTCTGCGCGGCATTGGCGACCAGCATCCCGATATCGGTCATTAACCCCGCCGGAAACGGTCGCATCGCAGCCGTGACATAGGTTTCGAGGTCGGCGGGCGACGGTTCGGCGAACATCAGCGCGAAGCCTTCGTCGGAATTGACGATCGGGATCGGGCGTCCGCTGTCGTCGAGGGCGATCGCGTGAAAGACGAGCGGGTCGGCACCGATCGCGGCCAGCGCCGGCGCGGCGGGAATGCCCAGGCTGCGGGCATACCCCTCGATCCGGGGTTTCGCCTGCGCCGCTGGCAGCGACACGCGGAACATGCCCGGGGCGCGCTGCCGCCACACGGTTGCCATCGCCTCGGCCCGAGCCAAGGCCGCGCGATCCTCCGCCGTCAGATAGGGGTCGAGCAGCCCGGCACGCAGCATCCGCGCGGCCGATTCCAGTGCCGCCGGCACGAATACCGCATTGACGTCATAGGCATAGCGCCCGCGCCCCAGCCCCTCTTCGCTGTCGCGCCATTGCCCGGTCAGCCGCCCCTTCCCGATCGCTACCAGTCGGGCAAAGCCCGGATCGTCGGCGAAGGGGCGCGCGGTATCGAGGACAAAGCGCAGGTTCCGCACCAGCGCCTTACCCGCCGGTGCCGTGGTGCCGGGCACGCCTTCACTGACCAACGGTCGGTCGAGGAACGCGCGCGCCGAGGCAGCATTGCCATGGTCGAGCAGATAGGCCGCCGCGACCGGGGCCAGCATATAGTCGTCGTCGACCATCGCATAATCCAGCGCCGCCGCGTCGCCGCTGCCACCATGCTGGCGCCGATCGACGACGGCGAATTCGCCAATGCCTTCTTCATGCGCGACATCGCCGCGTTGATCGAGCCGCGCCAGCACCGATCCCAGCCCGGCCTCGATCGCCTGCGGCTGCAACACCGGCATCAGCAGGCGCACCGACATCAGCGTGTCGCGCCCGAAATAGGTCTGGAACCGCCACGACCCGGCAAGGAACTTCTCGCGATAGCTCAGGAACCGCAGCGCGTTGCGCGCGCCGGGATCATTGGCGGCGCGGGCATTCAGCAACTCGTTGGGGGCAAGGCCGGTGAGCGGCACTTCCCCGCTCGACGCGGTGATCTCCATGCGGAGCGGCCGTCCGGCATCGGCGACCAGCGCGCCACCCCGGATGCGGCCGGACAGTAACCGGACCTGCAGCAGATAGCCGGGCTTCCCGTCGAGCCGCGCACGGCTCCAGCGGATGGTGCTGCCGGTGATGACCGGTTCGACCGCGACTTCGGGCGGGAAACGACCGACCGACTGATAGTCGCGCAGGAACCGAATGCTCGACAACACCGCCTGCCTGATACGCAGCTGCGGCGCTTCGATACTGGCGATGGTGACGATCGCGGGCTGCGGGCCGGCGATGCCAGGTGCAGTGGTCGGGCGCGGTGGCTGTTCCAGCCGCCACGTCGCGGCACGCGCCAGCGGTTCGAACCACAGGCCGACGCCGCTGTTGCCCGCCGGAAAGGCGACGAGGATGCGCGGGTCGGTGCCGTTGCGCAGCAACATATGCGCGGCGACCGGCCCCTCGCGGACGAAGGCATTGAGGTTCTGCCCTTCGTTCAGTTGATAGGCCAGCTCGGGCGCCTTGGCCGGGCGCTGCGCCACCGCCAATCCCGCCCCTGCCAGCATCACACCGGCCAGCATCCACCGCGCTACGGTCTTCATCCGCCACCTCATCCGTAAAGACTGGGGGTGCCGTGCCGTGGACACGGCACCCCGGACGTTCAGAACCGGAACGTCAACGATCCGCCATAGGTCGGGCCAACGATGCCGCGGGCATAGAAAAACCCATCGGTGATCGCCTGTGTCTGCCCCTGGCGCGGGTTGCCTTCGGTCAGGCCCACGACGTCGAACACATTGTCGGCATTCAGGTTCAGCTGCACCCGCTCGGTGAGGTTCAGGTTCACGCCGATCCCGGTCACGCCGTAGCTGGGCAGCGCGATGCCATTGCCGTTATCGGCGAAGATCTTGCCGACATACTTATAGCGGGCATAGACCTCACCCCGGCCATCGGGCAGCGTGAGCGTCGGCATGACCGTGAACAGCCGTGCGGGCGTGCGCTCGGGCCGGTTGCCTTCGAATGCCGCCCCCTGATCGACGCCGTCCAGTTCGAGGTTGAGCAGCTGCGGGTCCTGGAACACCCCCTGGAAATCGACCGAGAACCAGTTCGTCGGCCGCACCACGAAATCGATCTCGATACCCTTGGTGCGCAGGTCGGCGTTCAGGTTCTGCTGCTGGGAGGGGTTGTTAGGATTGGCGAAATTATAGTTCTGATTGTCGAAATTGGTGCGGAAGACAGTCGCCGACCCGGAGAATATCCGCCCATATTCGTACCGGACGCCGGCTTCGTACAGCTCGATCGTGGTGATCGGGTCGACATTGTTCGTCTGGAACCCGTTGGCATAGCGGGCATAGACCGAGAAGTTCGGCGTGATGAGATAGTTCGCGCCGACGGTGTACGATGCCTTGCGCCGCGTCTGCTGCCGGGTCGAAAAGGTGCCGTCGAAGCCGGACCCGACGGTGCGGACGACGCCGCCGACGCCCGGCTGTACCGCCTGGTTCACCGCCAGCTGATTACCGTCGAGCGCGGTCGCATCGTCGCTTTCCCAACGAACGCCGCCGTCGAGGCGCAGGTCTCCGAACGCCACTTCGTCGTTCACGTACAGCGAAACGGCCGAATCGCGCCGCTCGCGAATGCCGGCACCCCAGTCGCCATAGGAGACGAGGCCGTTGTCCGACAGCGTGCCGATGACCTGATTGTTACCGTCCAGTGCAACGATGTCGTACACGTCGCTGTTGGTCTTCACATCGTTGACCAGGCTGGCCGTCGCCGACTGGTCCTGCTTGCGGATCACGTTGTAATACATGACGCCCGCGGTCAGCGAGTTCTTGAACCGGTCGTTCTCATATTCCCAGCGGCCACCGACATTCGCGCCGAAATCGCGACCGTCGATATAATCGTGGTTGAGCGTGGTGCGCTGGAGGAAGCCATTGCCCGCCAGCGCGGCCAGCTGTGCGGCCTGGTTCGACCCCAGCACGACGCCGGTTCGCAGGTTCTTGATCCCGAAACGCGTCGCCGCCGGATAGGCGGCACGGCCGAGCGTCAGCAGGTCGTTGATCGGCGAGGTCGCGCCCGGCGTCAGATAGTTCTGCGCACTGGTCAGACCCGCATTACCCGTGCCCGATCCAGGGAACAGGCCGTTGAAATCATAGGAGTATTTCAGGTAGCGGACATGGGCGAACAGGTCGACCGTCTCCCCCACCGGCTTTTCGATGTCGAAGCGGACCTGTGCGGTCTTTGCCTTGATCCCGTCGCGGTAGCGGAATTCGCGGAAGCCGCTGGGATGGGCGAAGGTCGATACCGGCACCGCGATATTGGCAAAGGCATCGCCGCCGACATTGCCATCCTGCGTGTCCAGCCCCGGAATACCGCGCACCTTGCCCCCGTCGAGGCGGTACGGCATCGTCGCGTAATAGGCGTTTTCGACATCGCCGCCCTTTGCCGACAAGCGCGCATAGCCGCCGCCGTCGAAGCGATATTCCAGCATCCCCTTCAACCGCCAGCCGGCATAGTCGAACGGGTTCTCACGCACGCCGGGGCTCGACTGGACATAGCCGCCGACGTTGAACGCCAGCTTTTCGCTAAGCGGCTGCGAATAATAGAAATCGCCGCGCTTCATACCGTAGTTATAGGCGGTGACGCGTGCCGCCGCTTCGGCTTCCTTGAAGTTCGGGCGTTTCGAGATGAAGTTGATCGTCGCACCCGCCCCATTGACGGTCAGCACGCCCGACGAACCGCCCTTCACCGCTTCCAGCCGGTCGATGGTCAGGTCCTGGTCGAAGAAGAAGTCGGCACCGCCGCCGCCGTAGAGGATCGGCATCCCGTCCTCTTCCAGCTGGACGAAGCGCTGGCCGCCGCCCTGCAGGCCGCGCACCGAATAGTTGTTCGAAACCTGTCCCGCCGTCGCCTCGACGAAGATGCCGGGGACCAGTTCGAGCATGTCGGCGGTCGATCGCGGCGCGCGCCGGTCGATGTCCGCACGGTCGGCCAGCGTGATGTCGGCAGAAGCGGTGATGAGCGGACGATCGCGCGAAGTCGTGCCGGTGACGACGATGACGTCCTGTTCGTCATCCGCCGTGGCGGCTCCGGCCGGTGCCGTGGCCGGATCGGCTGGCGGCGTCTGCGCCCAGGCGGCAGTCGGCAGCAGTGCCGCACTTGCCAGCAGCGCCGCACGCGCGGCGTTGCGATTGAATGTCAGCATGATCCTCTCCCACCTGTGGAATTCGTTGGTCCCGCCATCTTTGGGACCGGTTACATCTAGACCTCCGACCGAAAGGCGGCAATCATGGTATAACAAACACGATGTAATAGGATCGCGCTGTGGCGGTTGCGCAACAATGGACCGAGCGGGTCCGGCCAAGTCGCCGGGACGTGTTGCGAACGTCGCTGCTGACCGCTGCCGCCGTGCTGATATCCCGACCGGCACGCGCCGCCTCGCCGCGGATCGAGGCGCTGATCCGGCAGATGACCCTGGACGAAAAGGCCGGTCAGCTCAGCTGTTTCAGCGACGAGGTCCGTCCGGTCGGTTCCGTCTTCAATCCCGTTGTCGATCCGCGCGGCGCGGCGGCGATGCTGGCCGATATACGCGCCGGGCGGGTCGGCATGTTGTTCAACGGCTATGGCACGGCCGGGGCCAGGCGCGCGCAGGAGGCAGCACTGGCCAGCCGGCTGCGCATCCCCCTCGCCTTCGCCGCTGACGTGCTCCACGGGTGTCGCACGATCTTTCCGATCCCGCTGGCGGAGGCGGCGGCGTTCGATCCCGCCCTGTCGCGGCGCGCGGCTCGGGCGGTCGCGCGCGAGACGACGGCCGGCGGCATCCACTGGACCTTTGCACCGATGGTCGATGTCGCCCGCGACCAGCGCTGGGGCCGGGTGGCGGAGGGCGCCGGCGAGGATGTGATGCTCAATTGCATCCTGGCCAAGGCACGGGTCGAGGGATTTCAGGGGCCCGACCTGACGCGGCCCGATGCCTTGCTGGCCACCCCGAAGCATTTCGTCGGCTATGGCGCGGTACGGGGCGGCATGGAATATGCCGCGGTCGACATGAGCATGGCCGAACTGCGCGAGACGTTCGTGCCGCCGTTCGCCGCCGCCTTTGCCGCCGGAGCCGGCGCGACGATGGCGTCGTTCACCGATTTCGGCGGGGTGCCGGTCAGCGCCAACCGGGGGCTGCTGACCGACCTGTTGCGCGACGACCTGCGCTTCGACGGGGTATGCGTGTCTGACTACGATGCCGACCGCGAATTGATCGCGCACGGCGTCGCCGCAGACGAGGCCGATGCAGCGCGGCTCGCCATGCTCGCCGGGATCGACATTTCGATGCAGAGCGGGCTGTACGTCCGACACCTGCCGACGCTGGTCGAACGCGGCCAGGTGCCGGTCGAGGCAGTCGATCAGGCGGTGCGGCGGGTACTGACGCTGAAGGAACGGCTGGGGCTGTTCGACAATCCGTTCCGGTCGATCGATGCGCGGGCCGAACGGCGCGAAACCGGGAGCAAGGCGATCCGCGCGATTGCGCGTGAGGTCGCGAGCAAATCGATCGTGTTGCTCCGCAACGATGGCGACCTGCTGCCGCTGCCCCGCCATGGCAAGCGACTGGCGCTGATCGGCCCGTTCGGCTCGGATCGCGCCAACCTGAACGGGCCATGGTCGTTCGCGGGCAAGGCGGGGGACGGTATCGACTTGGCGACCGGATTGCGGGCGATGATGGACGATCCGGCATTGCTGGTCGTCGAACCGGGCAGCGGCATCAGCGAGGCGCTGCCGGGCGGGATCGCGCGCGCGGTGGCCGCCGCGCGGGCCGCCGATATCGTCCTGCTCGCAATCGGCGAAGGTGCCGACATGTCGGGCGAAGGCAACAGCCGGGTCGATATCACCATCCCGGCCGCACAACAGGCATCGGCAGAGGCGCTGGCGACCACCGGCAAGCCGATCGTCGTGCTGCTGCGTCACGGCCGGGCGCTGGCGCTCACCGGCGCGGTTCGCGACGCACCGGCGTTGCTGGCGACCTGGTTTCTGGGCGAACAGACCGGGCCGGCGGTCGCCGACATCCTGTTCGGCGTGCTCGAACCCACCGGGCGGCTGCCAGTCAGCTTCCCATTGGCCCCGGGCCAACAACCCTGGTCTTACGACCGTCGCAGTACCGGTCGGCCGGCGCCCGAACGTGATCCGATGGCCGCGGGACGCAGCCACTGGCGCGATGCGCCCGACCGGGCGCTGTACCCGTTCGGAGCGGGCATGGGCTATACGCGCTTCGCCTTGTCGGCGCTGCTACTGCCACCAACGGTCGCGGCCGGTGAAGCGGTCCCGGTATCGGTGCTGGTGTGCAATGTCGGCACGCGGGGCGGAACCGCGCTGGTCCGTGTCGACGTCCATGATCGCGTGGCGAGCAGGACGCGGCCGATACGGCAAATGAAGGCCTTTGCGCGGATCACCCTGCCGGCCGGTGCCGAGGCACGCGTGACCCTGACGATCGCCGGCGATGCACTTGCTTTGATCGCGAGTGACGGGACGTGGCAGATCGAACCCGGCGCGTTCGACTGCTGGGTCAGCGCAGGGAACGAAACCGAGATCGCCGGCAGTTTCGAAGTCCACTGAAGCCTCCGGCCCTGCCCTTCAAGTCCGTCCCCGATCCGCCCATCAAAAGCCCTGCTTCACGGTGAAATGCAGCCGATCGAGCGTACCGGTCGCGCCATTGATGAGCTCACGGTGCGACAGGCGGGCCTCGATCCCGATGTCGAGGCGTGGCAGCGGCGATACGAACAGGTTGATCGCGGTGTCCCACACCTGTCGTGTCGACAGCGCCGATGCGGATGCCGGGCTCCAGATCCTCTGGAACGACCCCATCCAAGTGCTACGTAACGTGCCGGTCCAGTAATGGCGCACACCGACGAACCCGGCGAGAAGCGATACCGGCAACAGACGGTCCTCCGCCGGATCGTAGATCGCATCCGGGGCGACGTTCGCGCCGACATAGCGTCCGATCCCGTGCCCCCCAGTCATCATGAAACGGACATCATCACCCTTGCCGGTGGGCAGCGGCGCGATACCGGCCAGCGACACGCCATATCCGCGCGCAGTGGCCGCCGAGCGACCGTTCGCCGGATCGACCCGCATCGAGCGCAACAGTCCAGCCAGGGACAGGCTGGCCCCCTTTGCCGACCACAGCAATTGTCCGGTCAGGTCGGGGAGACTGTCGTCGTCATTGTCCGACAACGCGGGGGCACCGGCCACCGCCGAGACGGTCTCCGGATTTTCGATCGAGGCCGATACGGTCCAACCGCTGCCGATCGGGCGGCTGTAGCGCAGCAGCATCTGGCGGACCAATACGGTGCCGTCGGTGACGCCGACGAAATCGGCGGTCTCCGGCAATGCGGCGACATATTGGAAGTTGCTCCAGTCTTGGCCGACGGCGAACCCGCCATAGCCTGCGACCGCGCGGCGCAGCCCGAAGGTATAGGGGTTAAGCGCACGCTCGCCGCCGGATACAGCCGGAGCGACCTGGAAATCGGCCTCGATCAGCGTCGTCAGCGTGGTGTTGCCGACCGGCGTCGCCGTCTGGAACGCGATCCGCGACTGTTTGGCCGACGCATCGGCGAGAATGCCCGATCGCCGTCCGCCGACCGGTATCGATTGCGGCAGCGACAATTCGCGGCCCAACGGATTGGTTGCGGTATCGCCGTCGCCATAGCGGCTGAAGATCAGATCGCCCTTGATGAAGCCGCTGATGCGAAAGCTGGTTTCGCCGATGCGGAAGCCATAGCCCGCCGGCAACGTCGATGGTCCTCCCTGTGCAGTAACCGGGGGGGCGCCTGCCGGACGGGGCAGTGGGTCATGTGCCGCCTGCGGTGCCGGTGCGGCGGCGGTTGGGGCCGACGCGGTGGCCACCATGACCGGTGGCGTCGCCGCCAGCGCGCGCTGCACCGTGTCGAGCTGGCGCTGCAATTCGTCCACTTTGTTGCGCAGCGCCTGATAATCTGCGGCGGTCTGCGCAGCGGCGGGCGTCGTGCCCGCCAGCATCAGCCCCGAAAGCAAGACGGCACGGGTCGTCCGCTGCCTGAAATGCGGCATCCTGTATCCCCTATCCTGATGGTCCGGCATCCGCGCCGGTGCGGTCCGCGTCAGCGCGCGATGATGGTCGAATCGATGTCTGCGATCGTCCGCACGCCGGTCAGCGCCATCGCCACCCGCATCTCCCGGTCGAACAGTTCGAGGAGGTTGGCGACCCCCGCCTGCCCGTCGGCGGCCAACGCATAGATGAAGGCGCGGCCGAGCATCGCGGCGTCTGCGCCAAGCGCCAGCATCCGCACAACGTCCAGCCCCGAACGGACACCGGAGTCGGCGAGGATCGTCACCTGCCCCTTCACGGCGTCGGCGATGGTCGGGAGCGCGCGTGCCGATGACAGCACGCCATCCAACTGCCGCCCGCCATGGTTCGAAACGACGATGCCCTGCGCGCCGAAGCGCACCGCCTCGCGCGCATCCTCGACATCGAGAATGCCTTTGATGACGATCGATCCCTTCCAGAAATCGCGAATCCATTGCAGGTCGCGCCAGCTGATCCCCGGATCGAAATTCGCGCCCAACCACCCGATATAGTCGGCAAGCCCGGTGGCGGCCCCGCGATAGGCCGAGATGTTGCCCAGGTCGTGCGGCCGCCCGTGGATGCCGACATCCCATGCCCAGCGCGGATGGGTGACCGCCTGCAGCATCCGCCGCCACGCGGCATGGGGGCCGGACATGCCCGAATGTGCATCGCGATACCGTGCGCCCGGCACCGGCATGTCGACCGTAAACACGAGTGTCTCGACACCTGCAGCCTGCGCACGCTCCAGCGCGTCGCGCATGAAGCCGCGATCCTTCAGCACATACAGCTGGAACCAGATCGGCGCGCTCGACTGGCGTTGCACTTCGTCGATCGCACAGACCGAGACGGTGGACAGGGTGAAGGGCACCTGCTTGGCGGCCGCCGCGCGTGCCGCCTGCACCTCGCCGCGCCTGGCATACATGCCGGTCAGCCCGACCGGGGCCAGCACGACGGGCATGCCGAGCGACTGGCCGAACAGCGTGGTCGACAGATCGATATCGGCAACGTCGCACAGCACCCGCTGGCGCAGCGCCACGTCGGACAGGTCCGACACGTTGCGGCGAAGCGTATGCTCGGCATAGGCCCCGCCGTCTATGTAGTGGAACAGGAACGGCGGCAGGCGACGCCGCGCCGCTTCGCGATAGTCGGTGGTGGCGGAGATAATCATCGGATCGTTCCCGGATCTAAAGCGAGGGATCGGCGCTGCGTGCGGCGGCGGCGCGTTCGGTGCGAGCCAGGTCGTCCTCGACCTGACGGACCGTTGTGCGTACGAATTCGAGATGGACGTCGGCCGCATCGCGCGCGCCGTCGGCATCGCCGGCAACGATCCGCTCCATGATCGCGCGGTGCTGCGCCGACAGCGCCTCGAACGTGCGCGGCACCGCATAGATCTTTTCACGGCTCTGCGAAATGCTGGTGTGCAGCAGCCCGAACAGGCTCGACATGACATGGGTCAGCACCGCGTTGCGCGAGGCATGGGCGATGGCGAGGTGAAAGGCGGCGTCGGCATGCGCCTCGGCGACGACATCGCCGGCGGCGTGCAGCTTCTCCATCGCATCGAACCGGCGACGGATGCGGTCCTTGTCGACCGCGTCCGCCCGGCGTGCGGCGTGATAGGCAGCGGTGCCGTCCAACGATTCACGCACTTCGAAGATGTCATGGCCGTAGCCCGAATTACCCTCGACCAGCGGGGCGAGCGGTTCGGCGATCATCGCCTGCGTCCACTGCGCCGACGGTTCGGCGAGGATCGCGCCGGCGCGCGGGCGGATGATGATCCGCCCCTGCGATACCAATCGGCTCATCGCCTCGCGCAGAATGTTGCGCGATACGCCCAGCGTTTCGGCCAGCGCCCGTTCGGACGGAAGCCGCGCGCCCGGCAACAGTTTACGTTCGGCAATCAACGCCTCGATCGCTGCCTCGGCCCGGCCCGACACGCTGGGCGCTGCGTTCACGACCGCGCTCACGGGATCATCCACGGGACGAGATAGGCCTGGATCGTGGTGATGATCCCGACCAGTGCGCACAGCGGCAGGCTGTGGCGCACGGTGAAGCGGAACAGGTCCGACTCCTTGCCCACCAGCCCGACCGCGGCGCAGGCGATCGCGATCGATTGTGGCGAGATCATCTTGCCGGTGACGCCGCCGGTGGTGTTGACCGCGACCAGCAGTACCTCGCTGACCCCGATCTGGTGTGCGGTATTGGCCTGGAGTGCCGCGAACAGCGCGTTTGCCGAGGTATCCGAGCCGGTCAGGAACACACCCAGCCACCCGAGGAACGGCGAGAAGAAGGTGAACGCCGATCCGGTATGTGCCAGCGCCAGCGCCAGCGTCGCCGACAGTCCCGAATAATTGGCGAGGAAGGCAAAGGCGAGGACCATGCCGATCGAATAGATCGGGATCATGAGGCTTTTAAGCGTTTCGACGAAGGTGCGCGCCGCATCGGCCGGTTTCATCCGCAGGAAAGCGATGGTGACGATCGCCGCCAGCATGATCGCGGTGCCGGTCGCCGAAAGCCAGTCGAATTTGTAGACCGCTTCGTACGGCGTGACCTGCTTCACGATCGGCGGCACCTTGGCCACCAGCTTGTCGAGGAACGGCACGTGCAGTTTGAAGACGAGGTGCGCGAGCGGGCCGTCGGCGGCGAACAATGCCTTGACCGGTGCAATGCTCCACAGCGTGACGAGCACCGTCAGGATCAGGAACGGCGACCATGCCCATGCGATCTTTGCCGGCGTGTGACGCACGGTTTGCGCCGTCACTGGTGCGACCGGTACCGCGCCGTCGGCGGCGACCTCGGCCGCGTCGAAGCGGAAGATGCGCTTGGGCTGCCAGAAGCGAAGGAACACCGGCAGCGCGATCAGCGTGGCGAGCGCGGCGGTGATGTCGGGCAATTCGGGGCCGATGAACTGTGCGGTCAAGAACTGGACGATCGCGAACGAACCGCCCGCAACCACGATCGCAGGCCACGTCTCCCGCACGCCGCGCGGGCCGTCCATGATGAGGATCAGCCAGAACGGGACGATGACCGACAACAGCGGGAGCTGGCGCCCCGCCATCTGTCCGATCAGGAACGGATCGATGCCGGTTACCTGGCCGGCGACGATGATCGGGATACCCATCGCACCGAACGCCACCGGCGCGGTATTCGCGATCAGGCACAGCCCGGCGGCGTAGAGCGGCCGAAAACCCAGTCCAACCAGCAACGCCGAGGTGATGGCAACCGGGGCACCGAACCCCGCCGCCCCTTCCAGAAACGCGCCAAAGGCAAAGCCGACCAGCAGCAGTTGCAGCCGCTGGTCCTCGGTCACGGTCAGGATCGATTGGCGGATGATATCGAAGGCGCCCGTGGCGACCGCGATCTTATACAGGAACACCGCGCCAAGGATGATCCACGCAATCGGCCACAGTCCGTAGAAAAACCCGAACACGCCAGCGGCCAGCGCGCTGTTGACCGGCATGCCGTACAGCCCGATCGCGACCGCCAAGGTCAATGCAACGGTGATGGTACCGGCGACATATCCTTTCAGTCGGAAGACCGTCAGCGCCAGAAAGAAGAAAATGATCGGAATAGCGGCGACCAGACTGGACAACCAGATATTGCCCAGAGGGTCGTAATTCTGCGCCCAAACTGCCACGGCACCTCTCCCTAGATTCTGGTAGTACCAGATATATATCCTCAGGGCCAAAATCTGCGCATTCTAGTGGGTGGTCAACTATCGGTTACGTGGATGCGTGTTTTCTGGTATGACCAGATATGCGCATGGACCCGCTACTCTGGATGGCGCAGGCGTTCCAAGGAGGCGAGCAAAATAGATAACGCGAACTATTCGCTTCTGGTCAGTTGATCGCGGTAGCGGCGGCTTCCCGACAGCACCGTTCCGTCGACCAGGCTCACAGCAAAGTCGCCGCTGCGATCGGTTTGGACGCTGCGGATGGCATCGCGACGGACAAGGCGGCTGCGGTGGATACGCGCGAAGGCATCCCCCAACTCGGTTTCGACGCCGGTCAGCGTCGCACGGTGCAGCAATACCCGACCTTCCATATGTATCTCCACGTAATTGCCCGCCGCACAAATGTGGTCGATGGTACCGATCGGCAGCAGATGCCGCGTCGTGCCATCGACGATGGTGAGGGTTGGCCGATCGAGGGGCGTGGCTGTCGGGTTCGATTCGCTCTTGGGCAGTAGATCGCCATGGGCAAGCAGCCACTGGGCCAATGCTGCCAGTCCGGTAAACTGCAAGTACGTCGCCGCATCCTTGCGGAGTTCGTAGAGATAGGGATGGGCGATGCTGCCCACGAAATGATACCCCTCCCCCATCGCGCCATAGGCGAGGTGGCGCAGGACGATCATCAGGGCAACATGCCACGCCGACGCGACCGGCAACCCTAGCAGGAAAATGAACGCCACTACCGACCAGCCCATGCGAGGCGGGCGAACCCGGGCGACGCACCACCAGATCAGCGGCATGATGCTCAACCAGGCGACGACGCTGCTGAGTTCCCAGATCCAGACGTGCGTGCGCGTTTCGCGCACCCCTGCCGCCGCCAGATCGCTGATCGTGGATTCGGCGTTGCCGATGGTCACTACGCCCCAGATGAACAGGAAGCCGGCGAGCAGCACCGCGGCCAGTTTTCGCTGCCCGCCGCTCATCCCTGCCCACCCGCCGTTCGCCCCAGCCTCCGTCACCACCGTCCCTGCCGCCCCACGCCTTACCCCGGCGCACTTACCGAAGCGCCGGTGGTTTCGCTAGCCGCCGCTACATCGAGATTAGGGGGACGGCAGGCATATGACGGGGCGGCATTACGGGATGGACTGGCTACGCATCGGCGCGTTCCAGCTCCTCATTCTATACCATGTCGGCATGGCATTCGTGCCGTGGGACTATCAGGTGAAGCTGGTGACGCCCGGCATTGCGTGGGCAACGATCCCGATGTTCCTGTTGAACCCATGGCGACTGTCGCTGCTGTTCGTCGTGTCCGGCTACGCCAGCGCGGCCTTGTATGCCAAGCAGGGTAGCGGACCCGGATTCTTGCGGTCGCGGATGGCGCGGCTCGGCATCCCGCTGATCTTCGGCATGGCCGTCGTCGTGGTGCCACAACCCTGGGTATGGCTGGTCACCCACTTCGACTATGGTCATGGCTTCGGCTATTTCGTCGTCCACGACTATTACCGGTTCCAGAAGATCGACGGGGTCGCGATGCCGACCTGGATGCACCTTTGGTTCGTCTTCTATCTGCTGGTCTACACGGTTGTGCTAGTCGGCCTGCTCTCGCTGCCGGTCCGTTGGCGTCGCGCCTGCCTCCGTGTGGCCGAGCGCGTGCTCGCGGGGCCACTGCTGCTCCCGGCGGGCATCCTCTGGGTGTATGCCGCACGCAACATCGGCACCGGGTGGGAGGAAAGCCACGCCCTGGTCGGCGACTGGAGCGCCCATGCCGCGTATCTGCCCGCGTTCCTGTTCGGCGCGGCGCTGCGGTGGTCGGACAGGTTGCTGCCTGCGATCGGTCGCTGGTGGCCTGTGGCGTCCGTGGCCGCCCTTGGTGGTTGGCTGGTGCTGGCGAGTACCGAACTGCTGTGGCCGGGCAACACGGTCGCACCGCAATGGGCGTGGACGTCGTTCCAAATTGCCCGTGCGGTCGAGAGCTGGTGCGCGATCATCGCGCTGATCGGCATGGCTGACCGCTTCGCCAACATCGACCATCGCTGGCGTCCCATGCTGGCCGAGGCAGTGTTCCCCTTCTACCTGATCCACCAGACGATCATCGTCGTGGCCGGCTATGCCCTGCTGTTCACGGCAACCGGCCCCCTTGCCCGTTTTGCTATCCTGCTCGTGGTCACGATGCTGGGATGCTGGGCCTTCTACCTGATAGGCAGGCGGATTGATTGGCTGCGGCCGGCGATCGGCCTCAGCCGCCAAGGCAGCATCGTCCGATGATACCGCGCAGCACCCGCCGTTGATCCGGCCGACGCTTCCAGTGACCTTTCCGCGAGAACGACCGCAGCCGCTCAATCTGCCCGCCCATCAGCCAAAACCGGTCGTTCTTCCGCCGCCCTCCCTGAACATGAACCATATCACCACGATTCCGACATTGATCTTTGAACTGGGTGCCGGGCATCTTTTCACACTCTACAATCGCGCATATCGCGAAGGATATCTGATAAGGGATAATGTTTTACGTCCGCCGATATCCCAGATCATCTGAAAATAGACAATTATTGATCCATGTTATTGTTCGAGCTCGTGATGATACGAAATCCTGACAAGCTGAAGATTTAAACCGAAATCCCCGGATACAATTATATAAAATCCACGTTGAGGCCCGAGAAGCAAAAGGGGCGGGCGTGATTATCATTCATTTGGCGCTCGGCGGTTGCCTGAAGGCACCCCCAGTGCATTTTGGTGTGACGGCAGATACCGGTGGGCACATCGCCTATGTCCTCGATGCCGCGACGCATCAGGCGTTGCGGCCTGACGTCGAAGAGGTGCTGATTGTCACCCGCGCGTTCGTGGATACGCGGCTCGATCCGGTTCATGCGCAGCTCGAGGAAACGGTCGCGCCGAAGGTGAGCATCCGTCGGCTCGACACCTCGGATCGGCGCTATCTGGAAAAGGAGGCGCTCGCCGCCGAACTGCCCGCGCTCACCGACGCCTTCTGCGACATGCTGATGCGGATGGAGCGGTTGCCGGACGTGATCCACGCGCACTTCGCCGACGCCGCTGCGGTTGCAATGGCGGCACAGCGCCGGTTCGGCATTCCCTTCGTCTACACCCCGCATGCCCTTGGCATCGACAAGCGGACGCAACGGATCGAGTGCCCCGGCCTCGACGCCCGGATCGCCTCGGAACGCGCCGCGATCGTCGGAGCCTCCGCCATCGTCGTATCGACCGGAGAGGAAGCGTCGCGCCAGATCGGTGGCTATGGCGTCGATCTCGGCGATCGGGTGACGGTTATCGCGCCAGGCGTGCCACGCCGCGGCCGTGTGGCCGGCCCGAATACGCTGGCCGAGCGACTGGGTGACTGGCTCGACCGTCCGGAACTGCCGATCATCCTCGCCATCGCGCGACCGGTTGCCAAGAAGAACCTCGCCACGCTTGCCCACGCCTATGCCGCCGATCCCGTGCTGCGGGCACAGGCGAACCTCGTCATCCTTGCCGGACAGCACGCCCATGTTTCCGGCGAAGAGCGCGCGTCGCTGGATGAGTTGCACGCGATCGCTGCCGCGCCAGGTGTGCGCGGTCGGATAGCCCTGCCGCCTCATCACGATGCCGATGACGTTGCCGCGCTCTATGCGCGGGCGGCGCAAGGGGGCGTCTTCGTCAACCCCGCGCTGCACGAGCCGTTCGGTCTGACACTGGTCGAGGCGGCGGCGGCGGGTGTGCCCGTGGTCGCGACGCGCAACGGCGGACCGGCCGATATCGTCGCGACGATCGGCCACGGATTGCTGGTCGATCCGGAGGACACGGCGGCGATCGGCGAAGCGATCCGCTCGATCATCGGCGATCCCGACCGTCAGCGCGCGTTTGCGACCGCAGCCCGCACCAACGCGGATCGCTATTGCTGGCATCGATACGCCGCCGCGACCCGCACACTCTATGCCGGTCTGGCATCTACGCGTCTGCTTGCCTGCGACATCGACAATACACTGACCGGCTGTGCCGAAGGTGCGCGTGCCTTCGCGGCGTGGCGCGGGACCAGCCCCCTGCCCTTCGTCATTGCGACCGGGCGGGGCTTCGATGCGGCACGGATGATCCTGAAACGTTGGCGGCTGCCGCTGCCGGACGCCTTTATCGTCGATGTCGGCACCCGGTTGATGCTGCCCGATGGCATGGGGGGATGGTACGCCTGCACCGATTACGCGCAAACGCTGGACGCGGGCTGGGATCGGGCGGGTGTCGTCGCGACGCTCGCGCCGCTGGGCGTGACCCCGCAGCCCGCCGCAACGGCAGGACCGCACAAGATCAGCTTTTATGGCGACGCCGACGACGCCCGCCGCATCCGCGCGGTTCTCGCGACCGAGGCGCTGTCAGCCCGCGTGATCTTCTCGCACGGCCGGCTGATCGACGTACTCGCGCCGGCCGGCGGCAAGGCCCAGGCGATCGCCGCCTATGCGGCGCGGTGCGGGCTGACGTTGGCGGACTGTATCGCGGCGGGGGACAGCGGCAACGATGCCGACATGCTGGCAGCCTGTGGCCATGCCATCGTCGTGGGCAATGCCGGGGATGAGCTCGACGATCTTCCCCCGCGACCCGGCCTGTTGCGGGTCGGCCGCCATCATGCCGGCGGCGTGCTGGAGGGACTGGCGATGCTGGGACTGGCGGCAGAAATCTCGACCGATCTGAGCGTATCGGCGGCGGCATGATGCGTCCCTTCGGCTATTTCGTGCATCATCAAGGCCGCGGCCATGCCGAACGCTGCGCCGCGATCGCCCACGCGCTGCCGCCGACGCGGCCGATGACGATCTTCTGCGCGCGCGACGACATATTTCCCGCGCTGCCGCCGCAGGTCGATATCGTCCGCCTGCCCTCACTGTTCGAGGCGACGGGTGACGAGGCGACGACGATGGACTGGGTGCCGACGCCGCAGACGTTGCATTGCGCGCCGCTGGGCTGGCCGGGCATCCGCCGCGCGATGGCGGTGCTGGCGGGGTGGTTCGACACTGCTGATCCGGCGCTGATGATCTGCGATGTTTCGGCGGAGGTTGCGCAGTTGGCACGCATCTGTTCGGTGCCACACGTCAAGATCTTGCAACATGGCGATCGCGGCGATGCCGGGCACCGCGCCGCCTATGACGGGGCGGCGGGACTGCTCGCCCCGTTCCACGCCGATCTTGCCCAGCTCGATTGGGATGCATCGTTCCGGGCGCGGACCTGCTTTGCCGGCGGCCTGGGCGTCGAAACCCACTCGACCGAGCGTGACGTCGCCCGGCAGCGGATCGGCATCGACGCGGGCGAGGAAATGATCCTCGTCTTGTCGGGCGGTGGCGGCGATGGCTTTGCACAGGCACCGATCGGTGTCGGTGCGCGCGCACGTCCGACCGCGCGCTGGATCACGATCGGCAAGGTGCAACGCGACTGGCACGCGACCGAACCCGCCAATGTCGAGCATCGCGGCTGGGTGGACAACGCCGCGGACCATATCGCGGCGGCGGACTGCGTGATTTCCTCGACCGGCAACACCACCTGCCAGCAGGCCCTTGCCGCCGGCCGCCCCTGGCTCGCGGTGCCCGAATGGCGCTATTTCGACGAACAGCATCGCAAGGCCGATGCGCTGGCCGCCGCCGGCGTGGCTACCGTCCGGCCGCACCTGCCCTCGTCGGCGCATGGCTGGACCACAGCGCTGGCCGACACGTTGCGCGATCATCGGCCTGACCGGCAGCGCGCGATGATCGACGACGCGCCTGCCGGGCGTGCCGCCCTTTGGCTCGAAGCACTGGCCGATCGGTTATGGACGCCAAGCGCCAAACCCCATTCCCTCTCTCTGGAGCCTGCCACCCTATGACTTCCGTTTCCGTCGTGACGTTGGCGAAGGGCCGCCCCGATCATCTCGTCAATGTCGTGCGCGGGTTGACGCGCCAGACGATGCGGCCGACCGAGCTGATCGTCGCGGTGATGCAGGACATGCTCTACGACCTGCCGCAAGCCCCCTTTCCCATCCGGCAGATCCGGATCGAGGCCGATGCGCTGCCGCTCGCGATGGCGCGCAACGTCGCGGCAGGTGCGGCGCAGGGAGAAATCCTCGTCTTCCTCGACATGGACTGTATCCCAACCCCGGAACTGGTCGCGGAATATGCCGGCTTCGCCACCAGCTTCGACGGGCTGCTGATGGGTGAGGTGATGTACCTGCCCGGCGGCGCGACGGCAGGCGACTGGTCCTATCCCGGTTTCGCCGCGGTCGCCGAACGGCATTCGGATCGGCGCGGCCCGCCGTCCGAGGGGCTGGAACTCTGCAACGATTATCGCTGCTTCTGGTCACTCAACTTCGCCATGCGGCGCGACACGTTCCTGCGCATCGGCGGGTTCGACGACCGCTATGTCGGCTATGGCGGCGAGGATACCGATTTCGGCAAGACGCTGGATCAGGCTGGGGTGCCGATCGCGTGGATCAAGGGCGGTCTCGCCTACCACCAGTATCACCCCCACCATATGCCGCCGGTCCACCATCTCGACAGTGTCGTCCGCAACGCGCAGCTGTTCGAGGCGAAATGGGGCTATCGCACCATGGGACACTGGCTGCGGGCGTTTAGCCTGATGGGGCTGATCGACGATCTGCCCGGTCGGCCGATCCGCATCCTGCGCGCACCCGACGAGGATGATCGCGCCCTGACCGGCCAGCAGAGCCACCAGCCCTATGCGAACACCGCACGCGTGCTGCGCCAGCTGGAGGCCGCCGCCGCCGGTCCCACGACGGCGGCCGCCGCGTGAGGATCGCCATCCTGGCCCATGTGCGCCAGCCGATCGCCCAGCCCTTTGCCGGCGGCATGGAGGCGCATTGCTGGCAACTGGCGGCAGGATTGCAGGATCGCGGCCACGACGTCGTGCTGTTCGCTTCGGGCGACAGCGATCCGCGTTTCGTGATCGATCCGGTGCTGGCCGAGCATTACGAGCAGACCTTCCCCTGGGCCGAGCATCGCGGCTCCGCACCGCTGATCGCCCATCTCGATGCGGGCTATGCGGCGGCGTGCGATCGGATTGCGACGGGCGGGTTCGATGTGGTCCACAACAACAGCCTGCACCGCTTTCCGCTCGAACGACGGCGGACGGCGGTGGTGCCGACGGTCACCTCGCTGCATGTCCCGCCCTATGACGCGCTGCACTGGTTCGTGCGGGAAAGCCCGTCGCCGCGCCACCGGCTGACCGTCACCTCCGCGCGCCAGCGCGAGGCATGGTGGCCGGGCGGCGCACCGGCGGAGGTGTCGGTACTGCACAACGGTATCGATATCGAGCGCTGGCAGTATTCCCCGCATGGCAATGGCGAAGGCGTGTGGTGCGGCCGCGTTACCCCCAACAAGGGTCCGCACCTCGCCGCGCAGGCCGCCCGTGTCGCCGGCATCCCGCTGACCTTGTTCGGGGTGATCGAGGACCCCGAATATTACGCGGCGGAGGTCGCACCGCTGCTCGGCGACACCATACGCTACGCCGGGCATCGCAACGCCGGGGAGCTGTCGGAGGCGCTGGGCCACGCGTCGCTGTTCGTCTTCACCCCCTGCTGGGACGAGCCGTTCGGCCTTGTCGCAGCGGAGGCGATGGCGTGCGGCCTGCCCGTCGCCGCGTTCGACATGGGTGCCGCACGCGAAGTCGTGGGTGGAGCGGGCCGGTTCGCACCCCCCGGCGACGTCGCAGGGCTGGCCACGGCGATGCGCGCGGCGCTGTCGATCCCACCCTCCGTGCCGCGCGAGCGCGTACTGCGTCTGTTCACGCAAGACCGCTGGCTCGACCGGTGCGAGGCGCTGTACCGCAGCGTGATCGCGGGCGACGGCAGGCTGGCGGCGTGAGCGACATCCTCCACCCCTGACAAGCGGCAACCCATCCCTCCGCCCATCCAGCACGGGAAGGTGGTGACAGCGCCCCCCGGTTTGCGGCACAAGGCGCGGCGGTGACAAACGGGGCGATCGCTTGGGGCAGGACTGTCGATCGACCCGGTACCGGGGGCGGGGGCTGACGTGAGCGATGCCGACCGATCCGATGCGGAGCTTGTCGCCGCCGCCATTGCCGGCGATGCCGCGGCGTTCGAGCAGCTGTTGCGGCGTCATTATGACCGTATCCACGGGCTTGCGTGGCAGTTGACCGGCACGCGGGCCGACGCCGATGATATCGCGCAGGACGTATGCTGCACGCTGGTCGAACGGATCGGCAGCTTTCGCGGGGACGCGAAGTTCACCACGTGGCTGTGCCGGATCGTCTTCAACGCGTGCCGCGATCAACGACGTCGGCGGCGCTCGTTCCTCGGCCTGACCGAACGGCTCGCGGTGCTGGCCGGCCTGTCGCCGCCACCCGACGGCCGCGATCTGCATGACACGATGTGGGTGCGCAGCGCGGTCGCAAAGCTCAAACCCGCCTATCGCGACGTCGTGATCCTCGTGGCCGGACAACAGCTGAGCCATGGCGAAGCGGCCGAAATCCTGGGCGTGGCCGAAGCGACCATTGCGTGGCGGCTGCATCAGGCGCGGCGCATGCTGGGCGTCGGAGAGGGTGTGTGACCGCGCACGTCAGAAAAAATCTTCAAGGGTCCAAAGGAATGTGCGCGCAGCGGCGTCGAAGGTACAGGCGGACGATGGTGTTCCGCCGTTGCCCGAAGGAACCTGCCATGTCCCGCTATCCTGCCCCGATCGCCATCGGCCTGACCGCGATGCTGCTCGCCTCCTGCGCAAGTCCGCAAGGGTCGACCGCCATCGCGCCGCCGCGATCGTCGGAGGACATGGCCGCCGTCGCGCCGCCGCCGCCCAGCATCGACGCCATGACGACGCGCGCACCGATGCCGGTATCGCCCGCGTCCGCACCCCCGGTCGTTATCCAGTCGATCACGACGCCACCGCCCAGCTATGCGCCATCGGCCGAGGTGGTGGTGAGCGGCGCACGGTTTGTCGGGCCGCGCGAGCCGTCCTTTCCCCTGCCGCCCACGGTGGGCCGCGACCGGTTCGTCGCGCCGGCGCAAAATCCGTTTCGACAGGTGCGGCAGGAACCGGTGTCGACCTTTTCGATCGACGTGGACACCGCCTCCTACAGTTTCGTCCGCGCCTCGCTGAACCGCAATGTCCTGCCGCAGCCGGCGGCGGTGCGCGCCGAGGAGATGGTGAATTACTTCCCCTATGACTATGCCGCGCCGACATCGGCGGCCCGGCCGTTCAACTCGGACATTGCGGTGTTCCCCAGCCCGTGGACGGCGGGGCGCAAGGTGGTTCGCATCGGGATCAAGGGCTATGCCGTCCGCCCCGCCGAACGTCCGCGTGCCAACCTCGTCTTCCTGATCGATACGTCGGGGTCGATGCAGGCACCGAACAGGCTGCCCCTGCTGAAGCAATCACTGGCGATGCTGGTCGAACAACTCGGTGCCCGCGACCGGGTGGCGATCGTCGCCTATGCCGGGTCGGCGGGCACCGTGCTGGCACCGACGCCGGCCAGTGACAAGGGCCGCATTTTAGCCGCGCTCGACCGGTTGTCGGCGGGCGGCAGCACGGCGGGTGCGGAGGGCATCCGCCAGGCCTATGCCCTGGCCGCGGCGAATTTCGATCCGCGCGGGGTCAACCGGGTGATGCTGGCGACCGATGGCGACTTCAACGTGGGGATCACCAATACTGACGAGCTGAAGGGCTTCGTTGAACGCGAACGCAGCAAGGGGGTGTTCCTGTCGGTGCTCGGGTTCGGGATGGGAAACTATAACGACGCGCTGATGCAGGTGCTGGCGCAGAACGGCAACGGCGCCGCCGCGTACATCGACACGATCGGCGAGGCGCGCAAGACGCTGGTCGAGGAGGCGTCGGCCACGCTGATCCCGATTGCGAAGGACGTGAAGATCCAGGTCGAGTTCAATCCCGCGACCGTCGCCGAATATCGGCTGATCGGTTACGAGACGCGGATGCTGGCGCGCGAGGATTTCGACAACGATCGCGTCGATGCGGGCGATGTGGGATCGGGCCAGTCGGTGACGGCATTGTACGAGATCGTGCCCGTCGGCGGCCCCGGCACGGCAGGCCCGCTGCGCTATGCCCCCGCGAAGGCGGCGGCACGGGGCACGGGCGAATATGGCTTCGTAAAGATCCGCTACAAGCTGCCGAAGTCGGCGAAGAGCCAATTGCTGTCGACCCCGATCGACCGGACGCGCGAGGTGGCCCGGTTCGCCGACGCGCCGCGCGATGCCCGGTTCGCGACCGGAGTCGCCGCGTTCGCCGATCTGCTGCGCGGAGGGAAATATAGCGGGTCGATCGATTACGACCGGGTGCTGGCGATCTTGAACGGCGCGCGCGGCGACGATCCCTACGGCTATCGCTCGGAACTGGTGCAGCTGGTCCGCGCCGCCAGGACCGCGCCCGGCCTCACCCCCCTCGAACGATAGCCGCACGGGCGGGTCGATCGGCAACGGTCGACCCGCCGAGCGTTGCAGGTATAAGGAACCGATGTCCGCCAGCCGCCCGCCCCTCGATCGAACCCCGTCGCCCCCTGCGGCGATGCGGCGGGGCATGCGCTGATGGCCGATAATCGCGACCTCGGCCGGGAATTGCCCGATCCCCCACCGCCCCGGCCCGACCGGCGCGAGGCAGCGATCGACACCGCCGTCGCCCGTTTCAGGGGTGAGGCGGCAGCGGCCCGCCCGATCCCGCCAAGGCGACGCTGGACACGGGTCGGGCCACAGATCGGGGCCGTTGCCGCGACCGCGCTGGTCGTCGTCATCGGCCTGCCGGTGTGGCGTTCGGGCACGATCGAGACGCCCGCGCCGCGACCGACGACGGCCGCTGCAACCGATCGGGTCGCTGCCGCGCCACCGCCTCGGGTCGAGGTCGCTCGTCCGGTCGCCACGCCGCCCATCGCTGTGCCCAAGGCAGCAGAACCCTCCCCGGCCGCCAAACCGGCTGCGGCGGCCGAGACGTCGACTCCCCCGCCCCAGGCCGTGATGGCTGCCCGCACCGCTGCGCCGCCGGTCGTCGTGCAATCGGTTACGACGCCCCCACCCGTCTACGCCCCCCTGCCATCGCCTCCACCGCCATCTGCTGCGGCCGCGCCACAGCGGATGGCGGCGATGCCGGCGGAGGACGTGGTGGTCACCGGTGCGCGGGTGGCGCGCCGACAAGAGCCGGTGCGGACCGATTGGGCCCGGTGCACGGTCGAGGACCCGCGACGGATGCTGGCCGCATGTCGTGCCCGGTTCGGGCTGGCGAAGCCGGGGGCGAAGGGACGGGCGGAGGCGTTGACCGGCGACGGGGTGCTGCGCGCGTGGCAGGGCGACCGCGCCGGCGCGCTGGCGACGCTGGACCGGGCGATCGCGGTCGAGGCGACGGCCGACGCGCTGGTCAACCGTGCGCTGCTGCGGATGGCGGCCGGCGACGATGCGGGTGCGCTCGCCGATCTGGACCGGGCGGTGCGGCGCAGCCCGCGCGATGGCCGCGGCTATCATTATCGCGGTATCGTCCAGGCCCGGCTTGGCAAGTCGGAGCAGGCTGCTGCCGATGCCCGCCGTGCGGCAGCGCTCGATGAGGAGGCGCGCTAGGCCGGGCCGCGCTGTCGTCTTGGGTGCTCGCTCAACTGCAGCCCCCACCACAGCCGCTGCCACAGCCACCGTCGCCACCGTCGCCGCCATCCGATCCGTCGAACCCGCCGAAGTCCCATTCGAACCCGTCCCCGTCGCCGTGACGAAACCGGCCAAGCGACCGGCACAGCGCGACGACAGCGATGACGGCCAGCAGCGCGGCGACGACCAGATGCTGCCCCGCGATCACCATCATCGCCATCACCCCCGCGCCGATCGCCGTCGGTACAGCCCCAGCCAAATGGGGCGGCTGGGTCATGTCGACGCGGACGAACCGTCCAACAAAGCGCTCGGCTGGGTCGGGCCAGATATCGGCCGGGGGGACTTCGTCAAAGGTGGCGCGATACCGGTCGAGGGTACGGGCATAGCAGTCGCGATATCGTTCCAGTTGATCGGTACCGCCGCTGGTCGGTTCGTGATGGATCGCGCGCCCCACGATGTCGCGGCACAGCCCTTCCCAATAATCGCGGGTATAGGCCAGATGCAGGTGCCACGCCTGATCCACGGCATCGGATGGGGTGAGCGGTTTCTCGCCCGTGGCGATCAGCGCAAGGAAGCGGCGATATTCGACCGCGACCCGCGCCGCAAAGGCTTCGCTCCAGCCATTCTCTGCGGCCAGCCTCCCTTCGAAGCCGAGCGTTGCGTCGGTCTGGCCGATGGCCAGGGTTTCGATCCTCCCGATGAGGACCCTTCGCGCCGGATGCGCGGAGCTGTTCGTTTCCATGTCCCATTACAATAGTAGGAATATGTTGCAGCAAGATGACGGCCGCTGGAGGAACCGAGCGGCGTCGCGGACGCTATCGTATCGATACCGGCGTGAGGCGTGGGTGATCGGCTATCTGGTCTTGCTACTATATAGCGTTGCGGTCGGCGGTGTGGTCGCGCTGTTGCTGCGGTATCGCCCGGCATGGTCGCGGCGGCGGGTGTTCTGGACGGTGATCCTGCCGGCACCCTCAGCCGCAATGGTCGCGGCGGCGGTCGGTGTTGCAATGCTTGGCCCGGCCAAAGCGGGAGAGATCGACGCGACGGGCATGGCAATGGCCGTCTACCTGGTCGGAGGAAAGGTGCTGGCCTGCGCATTGCTCGCGCTGGGCGGCTTCGCCGCGTGGATCGCGATCCGGCTGACCCCAACCCCGGTACCGCGTCCGGAACCCGCCGCCCCCAACCCCGCATTCGATGCGTTGCTGGTTCCCCTGCCTGACGACGTGCAGGTTGAACTGCGACGACGACTGACGCCGCCGCTGCCCACCTCGGCGACCCAGCTGCTGCATGAAATCCATGGATTACTGGTGAGCGCGGGGATCGCAGAGGGCCGTGGAGGCTATCCCGGCGGGCTGACCGCGCCAGGTTGGAGTGCCTATGTCGCGGACCAGCGCCGCAGCATCGCCATGTTCCGCGCCGTGGTGGCGGCATGGGGGGACCCGCCCGCCGACCTCGCCGAAGCGATCGACGATTACGACCGCCACTTCCCGCCGCCGGCACGATTGCTGGGGGATGGGTGGGAGCCGCATGTCGAAGCGGTCGCCGGGCGGCATATTTATGCCTTCCCGGTGGCATCGGGCCACGCCACCTTCGGCATAGACTTTCCGATCCGCCAACCCGACGTCGATGTGCTGTTGTCCGATCCCTACCGGCGGGCGGTATTGGAGGTGGTGACGCATACCGTGTTCCAGCAGTCGTCGGTTGCCGGCAATCCGGCGGCGACCCAAACCGGCTTCGAAGCGACGGTCGGCAAGGTACTGCATGGGCCCGAGGATGCGCTGGCAGCCTATCTGCTGGCATTCGACCGTGAGCACCACATCCGCACCGATGTGTTTATCCGGCAAGCGATGGCGCGCCATGCCACCGCTGCGAAGAAAGGCGACGTGGCATGCTGAAATGGCTGTTCGGCGGTCGTCCGGCCGCGACCGCTCCTGTCGCTGCGCCCGGCCCGCAGCCGGCGCGCCTGGAGATCACGGAAGCGGGCAATCCACTGCACCGGCTATTCGACGCGTGGGGCCTGCCGTGGCGTGATCCGCGCGCGGCGGTCGAAGCGCGCGAGGGCATTCGCCGCGATCCGCTATATGACTGGGACACCATGTTCGTTTCGGGCGCTGCGGCGCTGCCCGGTGTGTTGCAACCGTGGAATGCAGGGGTCTCCGACCGCTTTGCCCCGACGCTGCCGATCGTTCGCTTCAGCGCGATCACCTGGACATGCGACGATGCGGAGGCGAATTTGCGCCAGATCGCGTCGCATGTCGCCAAGTGGATCGGCCCCGCACCGATCGGGGCGGAATATAATACCGAGGTGTGCCGGTGGCAGGCAGGCGCCGCCGGGTTGCAACTGACGACATGGCCGCCCGCGCGCCAGTCGCCTGGCCTGTCCAACGACGTCCATGCACGCGAACCACGACTGCGCACCGCCGTCCATCTTACCGCGACGACAGGCTTCCGCCTGCCCCTGACCGCGCGCGAGGAGGCATGGATAGAAGCGTTCCAGGCGGTCGCAACGGTAGACCCGCAAAGGACGGTCGCACAGGCTCGTATTGTCGATATTGCGCCGGGCGAAACCGAACTGGAATATGCGCGGGAACCCGGCAAGCATGTGACCCGGATCGCGAGCCGGATCGGTTATCCGCCGGACCTCGCCGCGCTGATCTTCTGCACCCACCAGCTGTTCGTCGTGCCGCGAGAGGACGTGCTGGGCTTCACGGTCACGCGACTGCACCGCGCCAAAGGGCCGGGCGGATCCTATTTGCAGGTCCGGTGCCGGACGCCATGTTACGATGTGCCCGACAAGACGCTGTTCCTGACTCAATCATCCGATCCCGAAGGCGTCACGGCGTTGGGACAGGCGCTGGCGGCGACGTTCGATCGCCCTTGCGACATCGGCCCCCTGTTCGCCGATGCGTAAGCGCCGGAACCGACGGCGCGGTGATCGTCGCCACCTACCATGGCCGTCTCATGCTGACGATCGATCCGCTGACGACCGGCTGATCCGATCCATCGCGCCGTAGCCGCGCGGGCGCCGGCATCGTGGTCGCCGCTCAGAAGCTCGCGCGTAATCCAACCGACGCGGTGCGTGGCGTTCCCGGCTGCACCCACAGCCGCGCATAGCTGCTGGCGTACCATTGTTCGTCGAACAGGTTCTGCACCGCGGCAAAGGCGGTGACGCCCGGCGCCACGTCGATATCGCCGAACACCCGGACCAGCGTGTGCGACGGGAGGAAGAAGTTCGTGCCCGTCTCCCCCAGGCGGCGATCGACGGTCTGGACGCCGGCACCGACCTGCCCGGCCCGCTTCCCCACCGTGAAGCGCTTCGCCAGCTGGACGTTGATATTGTGTTCCGGAATGTTGATGAGCAGATCGCCCGGCCGGATTTGAGCCGAGAAGCCGGGGTCGAGCACGCTGGAGCGCGCCTCTGCGTCGATATAGGCGTAGCTCAGCAGCATCTCCACGCCGCCCGGCAGCTGCCCCGTTAGGTCCAGCTCGATGCCCCGGCTACGCGCCTTGCCGATCGCGACCGAGAAGCCGGGATTGTTGGTGTCGCTCGCCAGCACGTTGGACTTGTCGAGCTGGAACACCGCGACCGTGCCGTTCAGGCGTCCGCCAAGCGCGGTCAGCTTGATGCCGACCTCCTTCGACCTGCTGGTTTCGGGATCGAAGATCACGCCGGTCACGTCGGTACCGATATTGGCGCGAAACCCCTCGCCATAGGCGGCATAGAGCGACACCGGATCGGCCAGTTCGTAGACGATCCCCGCCTGCGGGCTGTAACGGCTGCGGCGACTGCGGCTCTCAACCTGCGTCAGCCGGTTGTCGGTGCGCAGTTGAACGTCGTCGTAGCGCCCGCCGAGCCGTAGCTGCAACCGGTCGGTCAGGCGAATCTGGTCCTGGACGAACATCCCGGTGGAGCGCTGCACGTCCAGCCGGTCGTTCTGCGCTGCCGGCACGGGCAACGGAAATCGGCCATAGACCGGCGCGGCGATGTCGATGACGTTGCCCGCCCGGTCGGTCGTCGTCCCCGTCACCACCGCCGGGCGGACGCGGCCGAATTGCTGGTCGTTGTCGAACACGTCGTGATCGGCACCGATCAGCACCCGGTGTTCGAGCGCGCCGGTATCGAAGCGGCCCGACAGCTCAGCCCGGATTACCCATTGGCGCGAGTCATAGCGGCGCGAGCGGCGCTGCCGCGA
The DNA here is from genome assembly GCF_001421585.1 of Sphingomonas sp. Leaf23. NCBI lineage: Bacteria > Pseudomonadati > Pseudomonadota > Alphaproteobacteria > Sphingomonadales > Sphingomonadaceae > Sphingomonas > Sphingomonas sp. Leaf23. The sequence goes on from NZ_LMKR01000001.1 coordinate 742,532, forward strand.
CAGCGACCGGCCATCCACGAACAGCTTCTGCCGCGCCGTGGCGAGCTCCGCGTCCGACGAGAAGCCGGTCAGCAGCGTATCGCGCAGCGTCGCCCCGACCAGCATGCTCCAACGATCGCTGAAATCATGTTGCAGGCGCAGCTGGTGCCCGGTCGCGCGTGCCACCGTGTCGCCGTCGCCCGGCTCCCCCAGGAACCGTTCGCGTGGCACGGTGCGGAAATCATTGCCCAGCACGACGATGCCACGGTCGAAGGGTACTTCGGTGCGGGTATATTCAAGGTCGTAGGTCAACCGGGTGCGGTCGCCCAGCGCCAGCCCGATCGACGGCAGGAACCCCCGTCGCCGCTGGTGCACCGTATCGCGAAACGTTTCGCCGGACTCGGCGTAGGCGATCAGGCGCGCGGTCAATCCGCCGGTGATGGCGAGGTTCAGGTCCCCCTCCGACCGGACGCGTTCGAAGCTGCCATATTGGATCGACGCCGACCCGAAGGTGCGGCCAAGCTGCGCCTGCTTGGTAACGAGGTTGACCGTCCCCCCCGGCTCTCCCCGCCCGAGCAGCGCTGCCGCCGGGCCCTTCAGCACCTCGACCCGCTCGATCCCGGCAACGTCGCGCGGCCCGCCAAAGCCACGCCCGCCGTTGAAGCCGTTGACCAGATAGCCGGTCGGAATATTCTCATCGCCGGCAAAGCCGCGCACCGCGAAGCTGTCGAACAATCCGCCGAGCGCATTCTGGCGCGATATCGACGCGTTGAGATCGAGCGCATCGGTGATCCGCAGGAGGTTGCTGGCTTCCAGCGTCCTGGCATCGATCTGCGCGATCGCCTGCGGAATTTCGGACAGCGCGAAGTCGCCGCGATAGGCCTGACGCACGCCATTGACCACGATGTCCTGTGCCGGATCGCGGGCGCCGTCGGCCGGATCGGAAGCAACCACCTGCGCCGCTGCGCCTCCGCAGCCCAGCACCAGCGGCACCGCTCCGGCCAGCAGCATCCCACGCATCATCGAACGCATCGTCATCGGTCCCTTTTCCCCGCCGGCCTGTCGCCGATCGAGCGCGTCCCATGGCGATATGACGTAACATCGTCAAATGATATGTTGTCTCATTTCATTTTGGATTGACGGGGCGGCACGCCGCCATGCGGTCGCTTGACTGGATATGCCCTCGACCGAGGTGCGATAGCCGGCGCCGCCTCACCCAATCATTCGGCGATGATGGCCTGGTGGTCTCGCTATCAGCGCTACCCGATCGGCATCAGCGTGTGAAAGCCGCTGGCGTGAAAGATCAGCGGCATCACCGCATCGGCGGTCGCTGCGCGGTGGAGCCGGAACAGGATGATGTCGTGATCGCCCGCCGCGATCTCCTGCTCGACCGTACAGTCCAGCCATGCACCGGTATTGCTGAGGAACACTGCGCCGTCGGGGGTCGTCTCGTATTCCAGCCCCCGAAAGCGATCGTCGCCCCTTTGTGCCAGCTGCCGCGCCGTGGCGGCGTGCCCCGCGCCAAGGAACGAGATGCCGATCCGCCCAAGGCCGCGCAATTGCTGCCACGTCGCCGAACCATGCCTGATGCAAACCGACACGAGCGGCGGCGTGATCGATATCGCGACGAACGCGCTCGCGGTCATGCCGATGGGCGTGCCCCGATCGATCGCACACAGCGCGGTGACGCCGGTCGGGAACCGACCGAACACGCGGCGCAGGTCGGCTTCGTCGCCCATGGGCGTCAACACGTTCATCGCTTGCGCTCCACAACCGCCAGATCAACCGCAACACCGTCCGCGACCCGCCGGGCATAGCGCCGGGCAAGTGCGGCGCAGACCATCAGCTGCATCTGGTGGAAGAGCATCAGCGGCAAGACGATCAGCCCGACCGCGCCGGCGGGAAAGAGGATGTTCGCCATCGGCAGGCCGCTCGCCATGCTCTTCTTCGATCCGCAGAACACGATCGCGATCTCGTCCTCGGTGGTGAAGCGCAGCAGGCGGCTTGCCACCGTGGTGGCGACCAGCACGACCGCCAGCAGCACGAGGTCGAGCACAATGACCAGCCCGAGGCTTTGCGGCGTCACCCTGCTCCAGATACCGGCCACGACACCCGCGCTGAATGCGGAATAGACGACCAGCAGGATCGAACCGCGATCGACGAGCATCGTCAGCGTCTTCTGCCGGTTAAGCCAGTCGCCGATGAAAGGCCGCGCGCACTGCCCGACCACGAACGGCAGCAGGATCTGCAGCGCGATGTCGCGTACCGAATCGAGCGACATGCCGCCCGTACCGGCGCTGAGAAACAGCGTCGCCAGCAACGGCGTGATGACCACCCCCGCCAGATTCGACAGCGACGCACAGCACAGCGCGGCAGGCACATTGCCCCGCGCGATCGAGGTGAAGGCGATCGACGACTGCACAGTCGAGGGCAGCAGCGACAGGAACAGCAGCCCGGTCACCAGTCCGTCGTCCAGATGCCCGCGCAGGAGCGTCGTGATCCCGAGGCCCAGCAGCGGAAACACCGCGAATGTCGTGGCGAACACCAGCGATTGCAGCCGCCAGTGCAGGATGCCGGTCCAGATCGCCTGCCGCGAAATCCGTGCACCATAGATGAAGAAGAGCAGCGCGATCGCGGCGTACACCACGATGTCGAGCACGTTCTTGCCAGCGCCACGCGCAGGCACGATCGCCGCGACCACCACCATGGCGACGATCGCGAGGATATAGGTGTCGATCCGCAGCCGACGAAGGATAGCCTTCATAATCGATCTTCCGCTTTGTCCATACGCCCCCCTACGCCGTGCCTGCCCGGTCGTGAATGGGCTGGCACGGCACGGGGATCAGGCCGTCAGTTCGCCCCGAACGATTGCCGCGCCGGCCCCCAGCGCCGCCAGCTTGCCGCGTGCGACGTCGCGCGACAGCGGTGCCATCCCGCAATTGGTTGCGGGCAAGAGCTTGTCGGCATCGACGAAGCGCAGCGCGTTGCGCAGCGTGTCGGCGACCTGTTCCGGCGTTTCGATCGTGTCCGTCGCGACGTCGATCGCACCGACCATCACCTTCTTGCCCCGGATCAGTTCGATCAGGTCCATCGGCACGCGCGAATTGCGGAATTCGAGCGAGATGATATCGATCGTCGACGTTTGCAGCTTGGGGAAGGTCTGCTCGTACTGGCGCCACTCGGAACCGAGCGTCTTCTTCCAGTCGGTGTTGGCCTTGATGCCGTAACCGTAGCAGATATGGACGGCGGTCTCGGCCTTCAGCCCTTCGGCGGCGCGCTCCAGCGTGGCGATGCCCCAGTCGTTCGCCTCGTCGAAGAATACGTTGAAGGCGGGTTCGTCGAACTGGACGATATCGACGCCGGCCGCCTCCAGTTCGCGCGCTTCTTCGTTCAGGATGCAGGCGAACTCCCAGGCCAGCTTTTCGCGGCTGCGGTAATGCGCGTCGTACAGCGTGTCGATCATCGTCATCGGGCCCGGCAGCGTCCACTTGATCGGCTGGTCGGTCTGCGCGCGCAGGAACCGGGCATCGTCGACGAATACCGATCGGGGACGCGAGACGGCACCGACGACGGTCGGCACGCTGGCGTCATAGCGGTTGCGGATACGCACCGTCTCGCGCTTCTCGAAATCGACGCCGTCCAGATGCTCGACGAAGGTCGTGACGAAATGCTGGCGGGTCTGTTCGCCGTCGCCCACGATGTCGATCCCGGCCTGCCGCTGGTCGTCGACCGCCAGGCGCAGCGCGTCGCGCTTGCCCGCGACCAGCTCCTCACCCTCCAGCCGCCACGGCGACCACAGGGTCTCAGGCTGGGCGAGCCAGGAGGGCTTGGGCAGGCTGCCCGCGGTCGTCGTCGGCAACAATATCGTCATGGGAATACCTTCGTATGCGTGGGGGTCAGAGGCCGCAGGTCGCGGACCAGCGCTGCAGCGCGTCGCCGTGCGGCTTGATGAAATGTTCTTCGGCGAACCTGCCCTGCTCCGTGGCGAGGCGGCTGCGTTCCTCGCGGTCATAGACGATGCGGGTCAGCGAATAGTCCTGGTACGTCAGGCTCGGCCGATACTGCTCCGCCGCGACCGAATTGGCGTTGTAGATTTCCGGACGATAGATTTTCTGGAATGTCTCCATCGTCGCGATCGTGCTGGCGAGTTCGAGGTTCGTGTAATCGCTGACCAGATCGCTGATGTGATAGAAGGCGAACGGCGCGACGCTGTGCGGCGGCATGAAATAGCGGACCCTCATGCCCATCTTCGCGAAATAGCGGTCGGTCGGCGAAAAATTGTCGTTGCGATATTCGACGCCGAGGATCGGATGGACGTTGGCGGTGCGGCGATAGACTTCCCTGCTCGATACGCTGAGGCAGATGACCGGGGGTTTGCGGAAATTGTCGCGGTAGGCGCTAGACGCCAGGAAATGCTTGAACAGATTGCCGTGGAGGTCGCCGAAGCCCTCGGGCGCATCGCCCCCCCCGGCCTTGCGATGGTCGGGCAGGACCACGCTGAAGTCATAATCGCGGATGTAGGACGAGAAATTGTTGCCGATCATTCCGTCGCTACACTCGCCGCTGGTCCGGTCGGTGACGGTGGTGTGCAGGATCTCGATCAGCGGGAACGCCTCCGCCTCCGCGCCGTCCCCCAGCGTGAGCGCGGCCGAGACGATGGTCAGCTCCAGCGCGTAGCGATCGCCCGTGGGATTGTCCCAATGCATCAGCGCGTTGAAGCGGTGGTCGATCATCACCAGCGTGTTGCGCAGATTTTCCCGGCGGCTGTCCCCGCGTGCGAGATTGGCGAAGTTGGTGGTGATCCGCGTGTTGTCGCCCGGACGATATTCCTCGTCGAACGGGATACTGCTGATCGAGAATGTGAACCCGCTATTCGTCATGACTCACCCAGGCTTTGCGGGCGGGAAGTCAGGCGAAAGCGCGCAAGGCACGGACGGGCCCGAACGGCATCAAGCCATGGACCGCACGCATCAAGCGCGATCCACCGGAGGAACCCCCGTCCGAGGAACGTTATGGCGTCGAAAGGCAGGTCTCCTGGCTCACGGGTCAACGCGGTGGCTCCGGCCTTCCCAGGCTCCTTGCGGGAACCCAGTGACACGAAATGGAGCCGCCGCTCGCCGCTTACAGTTGCGGGGGCAGCGCCGGATTCTGCCCTGAAGGACACCACCGGCTTCCCGTCTTAGCCCCATCGCCTTGCATGGGATGGGGAACCTCGACCTGGCCCTTCAACATCATCCCCTTGCCCATGTCAACATACATATAAAGATATCTTTATATCCTGTATCGCGGCGTGATTGCATGCCGTGCAGCGGTCGGCGGAGAGCGAAGCTGGCCTTGACGGGACGGGCCACTTTCTGCGACCGCCGTCCGGTCGAGGTTCCTTCGCCCCATGGCCGAAGGCTAAGACGGGAAATCGGTGCGATGCCGATGCTGCCCCCGCAACTGTAAGCGGCGAGTGGATTTCCCCTGGTGTGCCACTGGTGCTTCGACACCGGGAAGGCCGGGATTTCCATGACGACCCGCGAGCCAGGAGACCTGCCTTCGACGCCATAACGACCACCGGCGGGGTGCCCGGTCTGGCCGCTGCGTCGCTGTGGGGAGGAGGTGCCTTCCTCCCACTGGCCTCTGGCGTCTGGATATCCTCCGCGAATGATTGAGGATCCGAATGTCACACGACGCGCGCCACACCCCCATCCAGCTGGTCGACATGGTATTCCCCGGTGACGCCAATCACCACGGAACGCTGTTCGGTGGCGTGGCGCTGGCGCATATGGACAAGGTGGCGTTCCTTGCCGCCTCGCGTCATGGCCGCGCATCCTTTGTCACCGCCGCTTCGGAAAAGATCGACTTTGCGGCACCGGCGCGGATCGGCGATATGGTCGAGGTGACGGGCCGCGTCGTGCGGGTCGGGCGAAAATCGCTCGATGTCGAGGTCGAACTGATCGCCGAAGCGCCGGTTTTGGGCGAACGCCAGCTGTGCACGCGGGGCCGCTTCACGCTGGTCGCGGTCGGCACCGAACAGCCGCTGCCGCCGATGGCGGAGGCGATCACCAACGATGCTGCCGCGCCGCTGCGGATGGTCGACATGATCTTGCCGAACCAGACCAACCATTATGGCACGCTCTATGGCGGCGATGCGCTGCGCATGATGGGCAAGGCGGCCTTCATCGCGTCGACCCGCCATGCGCGGGCGGTGATGGTGATGGCAGCCTCCGATCGGATCGACTTCGTATCGCCCATCCGCGAGGGTGAGATGGTCGAACTCACCGCCGAGGTGCGGATGACCGGGCGCAGCTCGGTGCGGATCGGCGTGGACCTCAGCGCCGAGTACCTGATTACCGGCGAGCGGCGACACGCGGCCACGGCGCTGTTCACGATGGTTTCGGTCGATGAAGCCGGCCGGGCCAAGCCGTTTGCCGACGTTCAATAGCGCTGGTCGGAAGGGCGTGTGCGATATGCCCGCCGCCGCCAAGAAGCGATGACTGCCCTGCCCGTCCGAACGACCATTGCAGCCCCGAGCAATTCCTATTCACTTAATAGATTTTCTTTGGCTACCTTTCCGCTCCCCTGGAATAGGGAGGCGCCTTGCACTGTTCCGCAGTGCGGAATCGAACAGGGAATTCAGGGAATGACTCAGGGCCGTACCATCGCCCTTCTCGGCGCGTCGCTGCTCACGCTGGCCGCGACCTCCGCCTTCGCACGCCAGGCACCGCAGGGTGAGACGAGCGAACCGGCTGCCGACGCCGCCGACACGGGCGACGAAATCGTGGTGACCGGCACCCGCACCGCCGGCCGGACCCGGCTCGACAGCGCCTCGCCGGTCGACGTGCTGAGCGGTGCCAGCCTGCAACGCCAGGGCACGACCGAACTTGCCGCCGCACTCGCGACGGTCGCCCCGTCGATCAACTTCCCCCGCCCCTCGGCCAATGACGCGACCGACGCGATCCGCCCGGCGACGCTGCGCGGCCTGGCGCCCGACCAGACGCTGGTGCTCATCAACGGCATTCGTGGGCACAGCTCGGCCAATCTCAACACCAACGGCACGGTCGGGCGCGGGTCGGCGGCAGTCGATCTCAACACCGTGCCGACCTCCGCGCTCGACCGGATCGAGGTGCTGCGCGACGGTGCCTCGGCGCAATATGGGTCCGATGCGATCGCGGGCGTCGTCAACCTGCGCCTGCGCGAAGCCCGCTCGGGCGGCGGCGCGGGGGTCACCTACGGCTTCTACGATACGCAGGTCGACACCGCCGCGAACCAGCGCAGCGTGACCGGCGAACCGGTCGTCACCGCGACCGCGTGGCAGGGGTTCGGCTTCGGCAGCGACGGCTTCGTCACCGTGTCGGGCGAATATACCAAGCGGGAACCGACCAACCGCGCCGATATCGACCGCCGCGTCACGCCCAACCGCGTGACCGGCCGCTATGGCGATCCGGCGGTCGAGCAATATACCGGCTTCGTCAACGCCGGCACCTCGCTGACCGATAGTATCAGCCTGTACGCCTTCGGCGGCTATCAGGACCGCGACACGCGCAGTGCCGCCTTCCCCCGCAATGCCAGCGCGCAGACGACGCTGGCGGGCTATCCCAACGGGTTCCTGCCGCTCATCAACACCAAGACGAAGGATATCAATTCGGCGGTCGGGCTGCGCGGTGACTTTGGCGGGTACAAGGTCGACCTGTCGTTCAGCTATGGCCGTAACACCGTCGATTTCCGCACGCTCAATTCGGCCAACTATGCCTATGGCGCCGCGACCCCGCGCAATTTCTACGACGGGCAGGTCGCCTATGACCAATATGTCGCCGGGCTGGACGTCACGCGCAAGTTCGACGTGTTCCAGTCGCTGAACGTCGCCTTCGGGATCGAGGGGCGCCGCGAGGGCTATACGATTTCGCCGGGCGAGCGCGCATCCTATGACTATCCCGTAACCGGTGCGACCGGCGCGGCCCCCGGCGCGCAGGGCTTTGGCGGCTTCAGCCCGCTCAACGCCACGCAGCGCAGCCGGCGCAGCGGCAGCATCTATGCCGATGTCGAGGCGCAACTGACCGACCGCCTGCTGATCGGCCTCGCCGCGCGGGGTGAGAAATATTCGGACTTCGGATCGACCGCGACGGGCAAGGTTTCCGCCCGGTACGACGTCACCGACTGGTTCGCGCTGCGCGGCACCGCGTCGACCGGGTTCCGCGCGCCGTCGCTGCAACAGCAATATTTCACGCAGGTCGCATCGGTCGTGACCAACGGCGTGCCCGTGCTGACCGGCACTGTCCCGTCGGTCAGCACGGTCGGATCGGCGCTCGGCGGCCTGCCGCTCGAACCCGAAAAGTCGACGAACCTGTCGGTCGGCACCGTGATCCGGTCGGGCGGGTTCGACCTGACGGTCGATGCCTATCGCATCCACATCCGCAACCAGATCGGCCTGTCCGAAAATATCAGCGCGGCGACGGCCGGATCAGCGGCGGTCGCGACCCAGATTCGCAACCTGCTCGCCGCGACCAACACCGGGGCGAGTGCCGCGCGCTTCTTCATCAACGGGCTGGCCAGCACGGCGCAGGGAATCGATGCCGTCGCCCATTACCGGACCCGCACCGCATCCGCCGGCACCTTCGACTTCACCGTCGCCGGCAACATCAACAAGGTCGACGTGACCCGCGTGCCGACCTCCACCGCCACGCTCGATCCCGCGCCGACGCTGTTCGCGCGCAGCCGTATCCTGACGCTGGAGCAGGGAACGCCGGGCGAGAAGGTGACCGGCACGATCGACTGGTCGCTCGACCGGCTCGGCGCGCTCGCCCGCGTCACCTATTACGGGAACGTCAACCAGCCCGGCACGACGCCCGCCGCCGACGTACTGACCGGGAATCGTGCGATTACCGACCTCGAACTGCGCTACAGCGGGCTGAAGGGCGCACAGCTGGGATTCGGCGTCAGCAACCTGTTCGACGTCTATCCCCGCGCAACCCCGACCGCCAACAACTCGACCGGGGTCCTCGGCTTCCCGTACTATTCGCCATTCGGGTTCAACGGCCGCTATCTCTATGTCCGCGCTGGCCTGAACTGGTAGGTCCGGGGATCGGACAGGCTGTCGGGGGCGGGCACATCCGTCCGGCCTACCCCCGCCACGCCTGAACACCGGAATTTTTTTTGATGTTAGCGATAACTCCTACAATTGCCGATTGCGTGTTCTGAATATCGCGATATTTGTCCGAGTATAAGAACCCGGAAGGGGTTCGTCGGAGGGGACAAATCGTGTTCAGCAGAACCGCCATCCTGGCGTCGGTATCTCTTTGCTCGTTGCTGAGCGCCGTGGCGGCGGAGGCGCAGACGGGCAATCCGCCCGACGGCACTACCCCTGCAGTGCAACCGTCCAGCGCCAGTCCTGCCGGCACCGTTGCCGAAGACGACGAGATCGTCGTCACCGGCGTGCGCGCATCGATCCTCGGCGCGCTCAACATCAAGCGCAATTCGACGCAGGTGGTCGACTCCATCGTTGCAGAGGATGTCGGCAAACTGCCCGACAATAACGTGATCGAGGCGTTGCAGCGCGTCAGCGGCATACAGGTGACCAACCGCACCGGCGGCGAGGCGGCGGGCATCTCGATCCGCGGCCTTCCCGATGCGCTGACCACGATGAACGGGCGGAACATCTTTACCGCGTCGGGGCAGGCATTTGCGCTGGCCGACATTCCGGCGAACCTCGTCAAGCGGATCGACGTCTACAAGACCCGCGCCGCCGACCAGATCGAAACCGGCATCGCCGGGCAGATCGACGTATTCACTCGCCGCCCGTTCGATTTCGACGGGTTCGCGATCTCGGGCGTGGCGCGCGGCATCTACAACGAGCAGGCGGATTCGTTTAACCCGAACGTGTCGGCACTTATCAGCAACCGCTGGGAAACCGGCATCGGCGATATCGGCGTGCTGGTGAGCGGAAGCTATTCGCGCACCAAGTTCCGCGACATGAGCGTGACGTCAGGCGCGATGGTGCCGTTCGTCACGGAAAACCCGCCGCCAGGCTACACCCCCTTGCAACGTGTTTTCCCCGAGACCGGGGCTTGGGAGCCGGGAACGGAGCGCGGATTGCCGACCGCTGCCGGCTCGACGTTCCTGCTCGATGGCCGGCAGGTGCCCTACTATCTCTCGCGCGACGCGGTGTTCAGCCCGGACGTCAGCGGTACGCGCGAACGCCCGGCAGTGAACGCCGCGGTACAATGGTCGCCGAACAACAGCTCGACCTACACCGCCGAATTCTTCTGGAACCAGTTCAGCGCGACCACGCAGAACAGCCTGTTCTTCAGCTTCGTCGATTGGTGGGGCGGGCTGGGCGCGAACCCCAAGTCGACGTTCGAGCTGTATCCCGGCACCAATATCATCAAGGCGCGGTCGGTCGGCGACGTCTATGGCTTCAACAGCGGCGACTATACCCGGTCGAAGACGAACAGCTATATCTATGCTCTGAACGGAGACTGGAAGGTCGGCGACAATGGCCGCATCACCGCCGACCTGTCATACCAGAACAGCCAGTTCGACACCCAATTCCTGGCAATGCGCATCGACCGCGTCGCTAAGCGGATCGACGTCGATTTCAATACCCGCAACGGCATTCCGGCGTACAACTTTGATAACAACGCGCTGTTGACCGACCCGACCCAGTGGAATGTCGGCGAATTCTACGACAATGCCAACCGGTCGAAGGGGGATGCGATTACCCTGCACCTCGATGGCGAAAACAAGTGGGACGATGGCTTCTTGCGCCGGGTAAAGGCGGGCATCCGCATCGACGATCGCAACGCGACCGATTCGGTGCGGTCACAGGATGCGCGCGGGCTCGGCCGGCGCCTCTCCACGCTCGATCCGGGGCTGCAGCTGACCAACAAGAACTTCTTCGACGGACGCGCCAGCGTGCCGACGTCGTGGCTGGTGCCCAATGGCAGCTATATCTACGATAATGTCGACGCCATCCGGCAGCTGTACAAGGGGAGCGTCGCCCCGAACTTCAAGCTGTCGGACCAACTCGCGCTGACCGACGTGTTCGACATCAACGAAATCACCATGACCGCCTATGCGATGGCGGACGGGCAGATCACCCTGTTCGGGCGGCCGCTCGATGTGCAAGCCGGGGTACGCTATGTCGATGTCGACACCGATTTCGTGTTCACCGATCGCTATAACGGCACGGTGTCGCGCGCGTCGAACGGCACCAGCCGTTTCCTGCCCAGCGCCACGCTGCGCTATGCGATCACCGACGATGTTCGCCTGCGCTTCAACTATGGCGAAACGCTGCGCCGTCCGGCGTTCGGCGACCTGAACCCCAACCCCAATCTGGTCGGCGACCTGACCGGCGTTGGGCGCGGCAGTGGCGGATCGGGCAATCCCAACCTGCGCCCCACCACTTCGCGCAACTATGACCTGTCGGCCGAATGGTTTTTCGAACGCAACAGCGCAATCTACGCCACGCTGTTCCGGCGGGAGATCGACGGGCTGGTCGTGCCGCTTACCTCGCTGCTGGTGATCCCCGGCACCGGGCTGAACACCGATCGCTTCGCCGTCACGCGGCCGGAAAATGCGTCGAACGGCGTGCTCAAGGGGCTGGAGCTGGGGCTGACCTATTTCCCGACCTACCTGCCCTCGCTGCTCGACGGGTTCGGGTTTCAGGGCAGCCTGACCCTGCTCGACTCCAAGCAGAATATCCCGATCTCGGACCAGACGGGGCAGATCGTCGGCGAGACCGAATCCGGTTTCTTCGGGGTGTCCGACCTGTCGTACAACGCGACGCTGGCCTATGAGAAAGGCGGCCTTGGCGCGCGCCTGTCCTATGTCTGGCGCAAGCCGTTCCTCGCGAACAACGAAGCGCGGCTGTTCGCAAACCCGATCGGCGTATGGCGACGCGCCGAAAGCAGCCTCGATTTCCAGCTGACCTGGGGCATCACCGACCGGCTCGGCCTGACGCTGGATGCGGTCAACCTGACCAACCAGACGCAGCAGAACTACTACCGCTTCCAGGACGCGGGCAATGCCGAGCAGTTCAACCTCGGCACGACCTTGCTGTCGCGGACCTTTGCCGTCGGGGTGCGCTTCGCGCTCGACTGATCCGGTGCCGGGCGGGGCGATCATGTCCCGCCCCCTCGCCACGACTGCCCGATCCCTTTTTCGGAGTGACCATCCATGACCCGGTTCACCCTTCCGTTCGTCGCGCTTGCCCTGTCCCTTCCCGGTTGCAGCGGCATTTCCGGCGGGGAGGCGAGCGGCAACATCGCCGCCCCCGCCGCCCCTGCCCCCACGCCGACGCCGACCCCCACGCCGACTGCCGCCGCGACCCCGGTCGGCCTCGCGCTCACCGGCGACACCATGCCGGTTCACGACCCGGCGATCATCAAGGACGGCAGTACCTATTTCCTGTTCACCACCGGCGCGGTCGGCGACAAGGAAGGCTTGCTCGCCACCCGCACCTCGTCAGACCTCAAGGCGTGGACGTGGCGCGGGCCCGCCTATACCGCGCTGCCGGCATGGGCGACGGCGGCGGTGCCCGGCACCTCGGGCATCTGGGCCCCCGATATCGTCAAGCGCGGCGGCGAATATCGCCTCTATTATTCGGTCTCGACCTTTGGCTCCAACCGCTCCGCTATCGGGCTGACGACCAGCAACGCGCTGAACCAGAATACGCCGTCCAGCGGCTGGACCGACAAGGGCGCGGTGATCCAGTCGACTACGAGCGATAATTTCAACGCGATCGATCCTGCCGTCTTTACCGATGCCGACGGGCGCGAATGGATGGCGTTCGGGAGCTTCTGGTCGGGGATCAAGATGGTGCGGCTCGATCCCGCCACGGGCCTGCGGCTCGCCAGCGACCAGACGGTCTACGCGCTGGCGTCGCGCCCCGCCCCTACCGCGATCGAGGCGCCGTTCGTCGTCCGCCACGGCGGCTTCTATTACCTGTTCGCCTCGTTCGACAATTGCTGCAAGGGTGCGGACAGCACCTATAACACCGTCGTCGGACGGTCGGCCTCGCCGACCGGGCCCTATGTCGACAAGGCGGGCAAATCGATGCTGGACGGCGGCGGGACCCTGGTACTGGCATCGGGACAGGGCACCAACGCGCGCTATGTCGGCCGCGGCCATGTCGCCGTGCTGCAGGAGACGACCGGCGACCATATCGTCTATCACGCTTATGACCGCGAACGGAACGGCGCGCCGACGCTGCAGATTCAGTCGCTGACCTGGGATGCCGATGGCTGGCCGGTGGCGCAATGAAGGAGAGAATGCCGATGACCCACCCTTTGTCGCGCCGCGCGCTGCTCGGCGGCCTCGCCGCCACCGGCACGGTTGCCGCGCTGCCCTCGCTTGCCCAGCGTCGCGCGCGGGCGGGCGGGATCGTCAATCCGCTGGTGAAGAACCGTGCCGACGCGCAGGTCTTTCGCCACACCGATGGCTGGTATTACCTGACCGGATCGGTGCCCGAATATGACCGGCTGGTGCTGCGCCGGTCGAAGACCATCGGCGGCCTCACCAACGCGCCGGAGAAGGTGCTGTGGCGGCACGAGACGAAGGGGCCGATGTCCGGGTTCCTGTGGGCGCCCGAACTGCACTGGATCGATGGCAGGTGGATCATGTATTTCGCCGCCGGCCCCAGCGGCGGCGGGGAGGATGTGTTCCGCATCCGCACCTATGCGGTGGTGTGCGACGGACCCGATCCGATGACCGGCCGCTGGACCGTGCTGGGGCAGTTGCAGACGCCGTGGGACAGCTTCAATCTCGATTCCACCAGCTTCGTCCATCGTGGCACCCGCTACCTCGCCTGGGCACAGCGCGAGCCGGGGATCGAGACCAACTCGAACCTGTATCTCGCGCCGCTTGCCACCCCGCTGACGCTGGCCGCAAAGCCGGCGCGGCTGACCGTCCCGACCCTGCCGTGGGAGGTGCGCGGGTACAAGGTCGCGGAAGCGCCCGCGCTGCTGGCGCGGAACGGCCGGCTGTTCATGACCTATTCGGCGAGCGCGACCGACGCGCGCTATTGTCTGGGCATGCTGACCGCGCGCGACGATGCCGACATCATGGACCCGGCGGCATGGACCAAATCGCCGGTACCGGTGATGCAGACGTCGGTCGCGCACAAGATCTACGGTCCCGGCCACAACAGCTTCACGGTCGACGAACGCGGCCGCGACATGCTGGTGTTCCATGCGCGCGATTACGAAAAGATCACCGGCGACCCGCTGTTCGATCCGAACCGTCACACCCGGGTCCAGCCGATCCGCTATGACGCGGCGGGCGTCCCGCAGTTCGATCCTCCGGTCGCCAACGGGCCGCTAACCTGAATCCTTCCGCCCCGCGCGCCCGGTGCGGCGCGCGGGGTGGGCAGTTGCGATCAGCGCTCGAGGATCAGGGTCGCGATCGACCGGGCCGGAACAACGCTGCCGGCCACTGGTGCGGCCTGTCGCGTGGCGTCGGTCACGATCATCCGCGCCCGCCATCCCGCCGGCCACGTCATCCGCCGCGCGACCGGCGCCGGATTGACGTGGACGAGCGCCAACGTCCGCCCGTCCGGCGAGATCGCTCCCACCGTATCGAGATCATCGACCGGCACGAGGCGGTAGCCGGGGCGGATATATCGGCTGAACTGCGCCATCGCCCAGTATTTGCGGGTGACGGTGATGCGATGCGGCGCGGTCGGCCCGACGGCGAGATCGGCCTTCACCAGACCCCAGTTCGACCCGGCGTTACCACCGCGCGCGCTCCAGTCCTCGACCGCCTGCCAGAATATCCAGGCCGCCGGTTCCAGCCGCTTGAGGTCGAGCACGACATGCTCGGCAAAGGCCAGCGGGCTTTCCATTCCATCAACCGCCTCCGGATCGCCCGCCAGCGGCGCATCGTTCTCGCTCATCCACAACCGGATGCCGCTGGCCCGTGCGACGTCGCGCACGCCGGTCTGGTGGATCGCGCCATAGCTGTGGACGTTCAGCTGGCCGATCCGCGCCCGCGTCGCCGCCGGATAGCCCGCCCAGTCGGCAAGGAAGGTGTGCGAGTTGGTCTCATCGGGCGCGGCGATCACCGTCTTCAGGCCGAGCGCCTTCAGCGCCGCATCGCTCGCGTCGATCATCGCCGCCTGCCGCGCCGGGCTCCAATGTGCGCCCTCCTGCTTGTTCGCGGCGAACCAATAGTCGGTATTGGGTTCGTTGACCGGCGAGAGCGTGCGAAAGGTGATGCGATGGCGGCGCTGCAATTCGGCTAGGGCCCGCGCGAGATAGGTGGCGAATGGCCGTTCGAAACCGGGGCGCAGATTGTCGTCGGTCGCCTTTTCCGCGCCCGACACCCGGCCCGACACGGTCATGAACCAGGGCGGCGAGTTGGAGAACGCTTCGAAGATCGGCGTCTTCACCCGGTCGCGGATCGCGTCGAGCCACCAGCGCTGCCGCCCGTCCTGCGACCAGTCCCACATCGCGGGATCATCCGCCCGCCACCAATCGCGCCCGGTTACGCCCGGCGGCTGTCGCCAGAACCCCGGCACCGCCCCGCCCGGACGCAGATAGGGCGGCGTGCCAGCCGCATTGCCACCGCCGATATTATAGCGGGCGATCGTCCAGCCCAGCCCGTCGGGGCCGTAGAAGAGGTCGGCCAATCGGCGTCGCTCCGCATCCGGCCAGCCGCCACTGACATCGGCGAACCAGGCAAGCGCGGTGCCCCACCCCTCGAACACCGTAGACGGTCGATCGACCGCCGGACGCAGGGTGATCGCAACCTCGCCCTGCTCGACCCGCTGTGCCTGAACGGGCGCGGCGATGCCGATGCCCAATGCGAGGAGCGCGCCCGCAAAGCCCCGGTGGGCGGCGGAAGGACGGAACCGCATCACCGGTTCACCTGCACAGTCACCATCAATGTCCGTCCCTCCGTCGGCAGGATCAATCCAAACGCGGTTTCGTCGCCGTTGAGCAGCCGGTCGCGCACGAACCGGCCGCGATCGACATGGCCCTCTTCCACCGTCACCAACTGCACCGACCCCGCCTGTCCCAGCGGCAATGCGAAGCGAAGATTGGCGCCCGCACCGGTCAGCAGATAGCGGTCGGGCGCCACCTGCGCAGCGATGACCCGGCCTGACAGGTCGGCATTGCCCTGCCCCCGTGGCCCGCCATAACCGTCGCGCACCGCCCCGAACCGCGTGGCCAGTTCCATGCCCGGAAACGCCATCGGGACGTTCGCCAGGCCATCCTGCTCGATCGCTACCCGGACCCGGCCCGCATCGCGCAGCGGCAGCAGCAGCGGCGCGACATCGCCCAGCAGGCGGTAATCGAGCGCGATCGGCTCCTCGCTCTCCTTGCCGTCCTTCATCCCGAAATCGGGACCGATGCCGAACTTGCCGATGCCCAGCGCATGGGGCCGTGCGACGGTCCAGAAGGCGTTGCGGGCATGCGCCATGCTCCCGCCCGTTTCGGGCACGAACAGCGGATTGCCCGGCACGTCATAGGCCTCGGCAATCTCCGTATAAGGTGCGATGTTGGTGTCGTAATTATCGACCCCGACGACATCGATCGCGGGGGCAAGCCTGCGCCACTGCGGCAACAGCCACGACACCGCCCCGCCCGATGGCGAACTGTCCCCCGGTCGCAACAGCCCCGGCTGTTCGCGCGGCCACACATTGACGTAGAGCGGCAGCCCATAGGCCGCCTTCCCCGCCGCCGCGACCGCGCCGACATAGCGCGCGGTGTGATAGGCCATGAATGCCTCGGGCGCGCGTTCGGCATAGTTGACGGTCCAGTCGCCCGGCTTCGCGCCCGGCATGTCGGCGGGCACCTGCGCCCGGAACAGCGCCTCTGCGGCGGGCGAATGGTCGCGATCTGCGCCCAGCGTCCCCGCCTCGTTCTGCACCTGCACAAGGATCACCGTGCCGCGCGCCGCGTCGACCGCCTTCAGATGCGCCATGAGCGCGGCAAAGGCACGGGCATCGGCATCGCGGCTGGCTGCCCCGATCGGCGACAGCACCTCGATCGGCCGCCCGTCCGCGGTCATCACCCGCGGAAAGCGTGCCGTATCGCGCTTCACCCATGCGGGGACATAGCTCATATTGCCGTTCTTCCACGTGCCGAACCATAACAGCACCAGCCGGACATTCTGCGTGCGCGCCTCGGCGATCAGGCCGTCGACGACGCTCCAGTCGAACCGCCCCTCTTCCGGCTCGACCGTTTCCCAGCCGATCGGGGCCATCACCGTATTGGCATGACTGCGCGCGATGGCGGGGGCGAGCCGTCGGAACTCGGCCGGAAAGCCGCTCGAATTGTTCAGCTGGACACTGAGCAGGAGATAGGGCGCGCCATCGACCTCCAGCGTTGGCTTGGTGCCGTTGTTCGACGCAACCATTCGGCTGTGCTGCGCGGACGCGGGGCAGGACAATGCCACTGCGGCACATCCCGCCAATATGCGCCAAACCGGCCGCCATGCACCGCGCCCGGCGGCCGTCAAACGGCGACCCTGCGCGCCTCGATCGACGAACATCATCGACTCCTCCCCTGCTTATCTTGTCAGACAATTGCAGAAAAGAAGCCGACGTCAAAGCGATTGATCGTTCCGACAACGGTGTCGGACCCTATTTGCCCGACATATTTTCGCCACCGGTCGCGATGGCCATCGCCCGCTCCGTATCCTGACGCGCCAGTTCGACCAGCGTTTCGGTCGCGGCGCGTGCATCGGGGCCATCGCTGCGCGCGATCGCCTCGAACAGTGCCTGATGCTCGGCGACGGGATCGCGAGGCGCGCCCGCGCGATATTTGAAGAAGGTGGTCCAGCGCACCGCCGCGGCAATGCTCGCCGACAGGCTGACCAGCAGCTCGTTGCCCGTCGCCTCCAGGATCGTCGCGTGAAAACTCTGGTCCGCCGCACGGCCAGCCTCGCTGTCAAGGCCGAGCGTCGCCATTTCTTCCAGCGCGTGGCCCATGCGGGTCAGTTGCCGCGACGTGCGCGATACCGCCGCCAGTTCCGCCGCCGCCGGCTCCACGATCATCCGCAACTGAAACAGGCTGCGGACAAAGGCGAGCGGCGGCGGCTCCCCCTCGAACATCCAGCCGAGCAGTTCGGGATCGAGCAGATTCCACGCCTGCCGCTCGCGCACGCGGGTGCCGGCCTTGGGCTTGCTTTCGACCAGCCCCTTTGCTGCCAGCATCCGCAGCGCCTCGCGAATCACGCTGCGCGAAACCTCGAACCGTTCGGCCAGGTCGATCTCGCCGGGCAATCCGCTGCCCGGTTCATGCCGGCCGGTGACGATCGCCACGCCGATCCTGCGTGCCAGCGCGACGTTCGCCGGCTGCCCACCCTTACGTACCGCCATGTCGGCGCCTCTCCCCTGTTTCGGCGATCTTGGCCGAAAGCATCGCATCCGTCGACCGCTCGATTTCATATTGTCAGTCAAATGATATACGGTAATATGTCAGACAAGGCTCGATTCAGGGCACATATGAGGGGGAGAGGAATATGAAAGCGATCAGGTGTGCCCTGTTGGCGGGGGTTTCGGTCATGTCGGTCGGCGGGTTTGCCGCGACCGCTTCGGCACAAATGGCCGCCGCACAGCCGGCCGATGACGCCGCCCAGAACGGGGACGATATCGTCGTCACCGGCGTTCGGGCCTCGCTGCGTTCGGCACAGGCGATCAAGCAGAATTCCAACCAGATCGTCGATTCGGTCAGCGCGCAGGACATCGGCAAGCTGCCCGACGTCAACACCACCGAAGCGCTGCAGCGGATCACCGGTGTGCAGATCCAGCGCCGCTATGGCGAAGGCGCCACCGATTTCGATCACCGTACCCAGCCGGCAGTCACCGTGCGCGGCCTGACGCAGGTGCAGAACTTCCTCGACGGTCGCGCGGTCTATTCGGCATCGGGCGGCCGCGCCTTCGACCTTGAAGGGATTCCGCCCGAGCTGCTCTCGGGCATCGACGTCTACAAGAATGCGCCGGCCAACATCATCGAAGGCGGCGTCGGCGGCGCGGTCAATCTGCGCACGCGCCGGCCGTTCGATTCGGCGGGCCAGGTCATCAGCATGACCGCGCGCGGCAACTATTACGACCGCGTCGACAAGCCGGGCTATGCGGTTTCGGGCCTGTACAGCAACCGCTACGACACCAGCATCGGCGAAATCGGTTTCCTGGTGAACGCGGTCTATTCGAAGAGCCATTATCGGCAGGACGGGTTGCTGGCCGGGCCGTTCGGTGAATCGCGTCCGGGATCGATCGCCAATGCGCCGAGCAATGCGCAGATCCCCTATGGTTTCGAAGTCTATGACGACAAGGGCGACCGCAAGCGCTTCGGCATCGCAGCCGCCGTGCAGTGGCAGGCAAGCGATGCCGTGCTGGTTACCGCGCAGTATCAGGGCACGAAATACTGGTTCAACCGTACCGGCGCCTATTATTACGACTTCAACAACCTGCCGGGCAACCAGTACAATTCCGCCGGTCAGGTGACGCAGTACAATACGCTGCCGACGCCGGGTGCGGCCTTCACCTTCAACAAGGATGGCTATGCGACCAGCGGTTCGCTGTCGCCACAGACCTTCGAGACCGGCCGTTTCGACCAGGAATTGTGGAGCGCCAGCCAGAACTACACGTTCAACGTCGGCTGGCAGGCGACCGACCGGGCAAAGGTCAATTTCGACGTCCAGTATCTGACGTCCTATTACAATGCCGATCGCAACGGCCACGTCCTGTCGCTGTATAACCGCACCAACCAGAACGCGACCGGGCAATATGGCGGCACGGTCGCCCCGCACCCGTCGACCGTCGTGTTCGACCTTCGCGGCAAATATCCGCGCTGGAACGTCACCGACCCGTCGGTGCTCAACAACCCGGCGAACTATTCGCTGCCGTTCATCGCCGACTCGCTTCAGCGCAACGATGCCGAAACGCTCGCGCTCGCGTATGACATCGAATATGATTTCGAAGGCGGCTTCCTCGAAAAGCTGCGCGGCGGTGGCCGCTATTCCGACAACAGCATCGACCTGCGCGGCACGTGGAACGGCGTCAGCCTGTTCCGCGACTATGCACCGGGCGCCAGCGATGTGCCCGCCGGCGCGGCGCTGATCCCGCTCAGCCGTTTCCCGCAGCTGGCGATGAAGGGGCCCTCGAAGAACTGGTTCGACGGCAACTCGGTCACCGGCGGCATCCTCTATCCGGCGTTCCCGGCCGGCAAGGGCGTGTGGGAACAGACCAAGGCGCTCTACGCCCTGTTCGGTGCCCAGACGAAGGATGCGTTCACGCCGGGCGACCTCAATCGCCAGACGGAAAAGACCTATACCGCATGGGGCATCGCCGATTACGCCTTCGAACTCGGCAGCATCCGCTTCGACGGCGGTGCCGGCGTGCGCATTGTCAAGACGCGCACGACGTCGGTCGGTACGCAGTTCAACAATGACGGCAGCTTCACCCCGATCTCGCTTGGCAACGACTATACCAACGTCCTGCCCAGCATGAACATCCGCGCCCGCTTCACCGACCAGTTCCAGATGCGCTTCGCCTATTCGAAGGGCGTGGCGCGGCCGAACTTCGACGTGCTGTCGACCAACGTGACGCTGCAGAACCCGAACCAGGTCGATCCGAACAACGGCCTGCCCTTCGCCAATTCGGGCAACCCGTTCCTGCGGCCGATCAAGTCGGATAATTTCGACCTGACCGCCGAATGGTATTTCGCACCGACCGGATCGCTGACCGCGGGCCTGTTCTACAAGAAGGTCAACGGCTTCCTGTCGAGCGGCCGCTTCATCGGCACCTATGGCGGGCGGCAGTACAACGTCAATTCGACGCTCAATTCGGGCGACGGAACGGTCAAGGGCCTCGAAGCCGGCTATCAGCAGTTCTTCGACTTCCTGCCCGGCCTGCTCAGCGGCTTCGGCATCCAGGCGAACTACACCTATGTCGACTCCAACGTCGAAAATCCGTTCTCGTCGTCGAGCAACAACCTGCCCTCGACCCTGCCGCTCGAAAAGCTGTCGAAGCACAGCTACAATCTGATCGGCCTGTACGAAAAGGGTCCGGTGACCGCCCGCCTCGCCTATAACGGCCGGTCGAGCTACCTCGAACAGACGACGGGCAGCGGCGCCAATGGGCAGGGGCAGTTCGCCAAGCCTTATGCCTCGCTCGATGCGTCGATCAGCGTCAATCTGAACGAACATGTCGCGGTGTCGGCCGACGTTGTGAACCTGAACAACCGGATGAACGTGCTCTACATCGGCACGCCATCGGCGCCGCTGCAGTATCAGCTGAACGACCGTCGCTTCGGCCTGTCGCTGCGCGCGACCTATTGAGGATCGGGCGACGGGGCGCCTGTCGCGTCCCGTCGCCAACCATGTCCCTCCCTGCCGGCGTGGTTCGCCACGCCGGCCCTTTTTGGTCTATCGGTTATTGCATGTCGTCCGTTCCGATCGCCATCGCCCCGCCCGTCGTCACCGTTCGCCATGTCGGCCGCGAACGCGAGCCGGTGGTCGTCATCGATCGCGCGACCGGGCAACGTGACGCGCTGGTCGATTTCGCCGCGACCCGATCGACCTTCGCACCGGCGGATAGCGTCGGCAGCTTCTATCCCGGCCTGCTCGGCCCCGCGCCGACCGCCTATGTCGATGCCATGGTCCGCATGGTCCTGCCGCTGATCGCCGCGCATTTCACCGGCACGCCGGTCCAGCCCGCCCGCGCGCGAGGCAATTTCTCGCTCGTCACGCTGCCGCCCGAGGCGCTGGTGCCCGACCAGCGCGTGCCGCATGTCGATTCCGCCGACCGGCTGCAATTCGCGACGGTCCATTTCCTGTCGGCGACCAATGGCGACGGCACCCGCTTCTTCCGCCACCGCGCGACCGGGTTCGAGACGATCGACGCCGATCGCCTGCCCGCCTATCGCGCAGCGCTGGATGCCGAATTGGCCGCGATGCCCGCCATCTATCCGGCTGGCGAGGATGGCCCGTTCGAAGCGATCGACTCGATCGACGCCGCCCCCGACCGGCTGATCCTGTACCGCGCGGCACTGCTCCATTCGGGCGCGATCACCACGCTGCCCGCCGATGCCGCCGATCCGCGACGCGGGCGATTGACCGGCAACCTGTTCCTGCAATGCCGGACCCCGGCATGAGCGCGCGCGCCGACGGCCCGTTGCGCCGGATCGCAATCGTCGGCGGCGGCACCGCCGGCTGGATGGCGGCCGCCGCGCTGTCGCGCGTATTGGGGCCGCACGGCCCGGCGATCACGCTGATCGAGTCAGAGGAGATCGGCACCATCGGCGTGGGTGAGGCGACGATCCCGCCGCTGCAGGCGTTCAACGCGATGCTCGGCATCGACGAGGATGATTTCGTCCGCGCGACGCAGGGAACGTTCAAGCTCGGCATCGACTTCCACGATTGGGGCCAGGTCGGGCACCGGTATTTCCACCCGTTCGGCGTCTATGGCATCGATTCGGGTGCGGTCCCGTTCGAGGCGATGTGGCGTCGCCTGCGCGCCGCCGGACAGGCCGGGCCGCTGGCCGATTATTCGATCTGCACAGCCGCCGCGCGCGCCGGCCGGTTCCAGCGTCCGCAGCCGGGCAACACGCCGCTCGCCCAGATCGGCTATGCCTTTCACTTCGACGCCGGTCTCTATGCCCGCTTCCTGCGCGCCCATGCCGAGGCGGCGGGCGTGGTGCGGCGCGAGGGGCGGATCGTGGAGGTCGTCCGCGACGGCGCGAGCGGTTTCATCGACGCGGTGGTGCTCGCCGATGGCGGCCGGGTCGAGGCGGACTTCTTTATCGACTGTTCGGGCTTTCGCGGCCTGCTGATCGACGAAGCGATGGGCGCGTGGTTCGAGGACTGGAGCCACTGGCTGCCGAACGACCGCGCCGTCGCGGTGCCCAGCGCCAATGTCGGCCCGCCCAGCCCCTTCACCCGCTCGACCGCGCGCGATTCCGGATGGCAATGGCGCATCCCGCTGCAGCATCGCACCGGCAACGGCTATGTCTATTCCAGCGCGCATGTGTCGGATGACGAAGCGGCGGCGACGCTGCTCGCCGGGCTGGAGGGTGAGGCGCTGGCCGATCCCCGTCCCATCCGCTTCCGCACCGGACGGCGCGACCGGTTCTGGATCGGCAATTGCGTGGCGCTGGGGCTGTCGGGCGGGTTCCTCGAACCGCTTGAATCCACCTCGATCCATCTGGTGCAGGCGGGCATCGCGCGGCTGCTGGAAATGCTGCCGACGCAGGCCTGCGACCCGGCCGACAGCGCGCGCTACAACCGGTTGATGGCGGCCGAGTTCGATCAGGTGCGCGATTTCGTGATCCTACATTTCCACGCCAGTGCCCGGCGCGACACCGCCTATTGGCGCGATCAGGCCGCGCGCCCGATCCCCGAGACGCTGGCCGAGCGCCTCGCCATCTATGCCCGCACCGGCCGGGTATATCGCGAGGGCGACGAGCTGTTCACCAAGACCAGCTGGCTGGCGGTGATGGACGGACAGGGATTGACCGCAGCGACCCATGATCCGCTGGCCGATGCCATGCCGATCGATGCCGCCGCCGCGCGGTTGCAGCGGATCGGCGCGGTCGTCGCCGCCGCCGCCGCACAGATGCCGCCGCATGAAGCCTTTATCGCCCGCCACTGCGCCGCCGCCACCGGGCAGCGCGCGTGACGCCATGACCTGCATAATGTTCGAAAATGGGGAGAAGTCGATGCGTACCATGTTGAGGATCGGTGCCGCCGCCGTGGCGATGGCCGTTGCCGGGTCCGCATCGGCGCAGAGCGACGCGCCGCGGGTCGATCCGGTACAGGTCGATGCCAGCCGCCCGGACTGGGAAAATCCGGCGGTGAACTATGTCGGGCGGATGCCGGCGCGGGCGACCGCTTTCCCGTTCGAAAGCCGGGAAAAGGCGCTGGCCGGGGTTCGCACCACGTCCGATCGGTTCCTGTCGCTGAACGGCGACTGGAAATTCGCTTTCTCGCCCAACACGACCGACGTGCCCGCCGGGTTCGAACGTCCCGACTATGACGTGTCGCAGTGGAAGAGCATCAAGGTGCCGGCCATGTGGCAGACCCAGGGGTACGACCAGGCGCGCTACAACAACATCACCCATCCCTTTCCCGCCAATCGCCCGTTGATCCCGCATGCGACCAATCCTGTCGGATCGTACCGCCGCGACGTGACGCTGCCGGTGGGCTGGGCCGGCGACGACGTGGTGCTGCATATCGGCGCGGCGGGTGCTGCCTATTACGTCTGGGTCAACGGGCAGAAGGTTGGATACGCCGAGGATTCGAAGCTGCCGAGCGAGTTCGACGTCACCCGGTTCGTAAAGCCGGGCAGGAACGTCGTCGCGATCCAGGTCATTCGCTGGTCGGACGGCAGCTATCTGGAGGATCAGGATTTCTGGCGCGTGTCGGGGATCGAGCGCGAAGTCTATCTGATGAGAGCGCCCGCCACGCGGGTGCGCGACTTCTTCGTCCATGCCGGGCTGGACGCCGCCTATCGGGACGGCATGCTCGCGGTCGATGTGGCGGTGACGCCGGGGGCGGCAACCAGCGCGCGCTATGTCCTGCTCGACGGCGATCGCACGGTGATCGAGGGCCGGGCGGCGGTGCCCGCGGGCAAGACCGAACGCACGGTCACCCTCAGCGAAAAAGTGCCGGGGGTGAAGCCGTGGACTGCCGAGACGCCCAATCTCTACACGCTGCTGGTCGAGCTATATGATGCGCAGGGGCGGATCGTCCAGTCGACCTCCACCCGGATCGGGTTCCGCACGGTCGAGATGAAGAACGGGCTGGTATCGGTGAACGGCAAGCCGATCACGATCCGCGGCGTCAATCGCCACGAACACGACCCCGAAACCTTTCACGTCGTCAGCCGGGAATCGATGGAGCACGATATCCGGCTGATGAAGCGCAACAATATCAACGCGATCCGCACCTCGCATTATCCGAACGACCCGTATCTCTACGAACTGGCCGACCGTTATGGCCTGTACGTGATGGACGAAGCGAATATCGAGAGCCACGCGTACATGGATTACGCCAACAAGCATCCGGACGAACGCGGCCGGTTGCAGATCGGCTTCGATCCGGCGTGGCGCGACGCGCATGTCAGCCGCGTGACCAACATGGTCGAACGCGACAAGAACCACCCCTCGATCATCTTCTGGTCGCTGGGCAACGAAGCGGGCATCGGCCCCAATTTCGAAGCCGCTGCCGCGGCGGCAAAGGCGCGCGATCCGAACCGGCTGGTCAGCTATCTCGGCTGGGGCACGTGGGACGGCATCCACGACCACCGGCCCAACTGGTATGCCGATATCTATGCGCCGATGTACGATCCGGCGGTGAAGCTCGCCGACTATGCGCGGAACTGGAACTTCAAACAGCCGCTGATCCAGTGCGAATACAGCCATATGATGGGCCAGTCGGGCGGCAACCTGAAGGAATATTGGGACACGATCTACGCCTATCCGGAAAAGCTGCAGGGCGGTTTCGTGTGGGATTGGGTCGACCAGTCGATGTACCGCTATACCAAGGACGGTCGTCGCTATTGGGGCGATGGCGGCGAATACGGCCCCAATCCAGGGGGTGAAATCGAGTTTGGCGACGGGTTGCTGCAAGCCGACCGTACCCCCAATCCGCAGCTGTACGAACTCCGGAAAGCCTATGCCCCGGTCCAGCTGGACGGATTCGATCCGGCGACCGGCCGGGTCACGGTGCGCAACCGCCACGATTTCCGCGACCTGTCGGGCTTCGCGCTCGACTGGGACGTGACCGAGAATGGCGTGTCGATCGCGAAGGGCGTGATGCCCGCGCTCACCACCGCCGCGCGCCGGGCGGAGACGATCGCCCTGCCGCTGTCGGCCATCCCGCGCCGGGCGGACGCCGAATATTTCGTGACCGTCAACGTGCGGACAAAGGACGGGGCGGTGCCGCTGGTGCCGGCGAACACGCTGGTTGGTTTCGAACAATTCTCGCTTTCGCCCACCCCCGCTGCCGTCGCGCCACCCGCCGGGGTCGCGGCGCTGCGCCAGAGCGGCGACGCCTTTGTCCTGACCGCCGGGCCGGCGACGCTGGAGATCGATCGCAAGACCGGGCTGATCCGCCGCTATGCCCGTGACGGACGCGCGCTGGCGACCGGGGGCACCCCCCATTTCTGGCGGGCGGTGACCGACAACGACATCGGCATCGGCACCGAAAAGCAGCTGGCCGTGTGGAAGGCGATGAGCGACACCCGCCGCGTCGCGACGATCCGCGCCGATCGCGACGCCGGCACGGTCACCGTCCGCTACGACCTGGGCGATGGCGCGGCGCAGTTCGACACGCGTTACGCGATGGCCGCCGATGGATCGGTCGCGATCGACGGCACGCTGACCCCCCTGAAGGCCGACCTGCCCCCGCCGTTCCGCGTCGGGCTCGCCTTTGCCCTGCCGACTGACATCACCGATGTCGAATGGTATGGCCGCGGGCCGCATGAAAGCTATGTCGACCGCAAGGATTCGGCCCCGATCGGGCTGTGGCGCGGGCGCATCGCCGAACAGAATCACGACTTCATCCGTCCGCAGGAAACGGGCAACAAGGTCGATGTCCGCTGGATGGAGCTGTCGGGTGCCGGGCGCGGGCTGCGGGTGCAGGGCGATCGGCCGCTGATGATGAACGCGCTCGCCTTCCCCTATGCCGATCTCGATCGTCATGCGCC
This sequence comes from Sphingomonas sp. Leaf23, assembly GCF_001421585.1. Lineage (NCBI taxonomy): Bacteria > Pseudomonadati > Pseudomonadota > Alphaproteobacteria > Sphingomonadales > Sphingomonadaceae > Sphingomonas > Sphingomonas sp. Leaf23. The sequence continues at coordinate 769,149 of NZ_LMKR01000001.1, forward strand.
GGGGACGTGGAAGTCGACCGATATCGTGCCGCACGATCAGGTCACGCTGCTGGTCGATTCCGCGCAGTGGGGCGTCGGCGGCGATACGCAGTGGAGCGAGTTCGGCAAGCCGCTGCCCGCCTATCGCATCGGCACCGTGCCGACCCGCGTCGCCTTCCGCCTGACGCCATTCGCCGGTACCGGCACCACGCCCGACAAGGCCCGCCCGGCCAGCGCGACGGGGGAGGAATGATGCGCCGCCGCCTGATCGTGCTGGCCGCCGCGCTGCTCGGCGGGGCGGCACCGGCCGCCGACGTGCCGCGCTGGGACGCGGCCGGCGCGGGCAACCCGCTGCTGCCAGGCTATTTCGCCGATCCCTCGATCGTGCACGATGACGGGCGGTGGTATGTCTTTGCCACGATCGATCCGTGGGGCGACGACCGGTTGGGCCTATGGACATCGGACAATGGCCGCGACTGGCGCTTTTCGATGCCCGACTGGCCGACCAAGCGCGCCGCGACCAGCCCGACCTCGGGCGATGCCAAGGTCTGGGCACCATCGGTCGTGAAGGCGCCCAACGGACGCTGGTACATGTACGTCTCGGTCGGCAGCGAGGTGTGGGTCGGCACCGCCCCCTCGCCCGCCGGGCCGTGGCGCGACGCCAATGGCAGCAGGCCGCTGATCGCCCGCGACTTCGCGCCGGCCTATCACATGATCGATGCCGAAGCGTTCGTCGACGACGATGGGCAGGCCTATCTCTATTGGGGATCGGGGCTGAACTGGGTCAACGGCCACTGCTTCGTCGTACGGCTGAAGCCCGACATGGTGACGTTCGACGGCACGCCGCGCGACGTCACCCCGCGCGGCTATTTCGAGGCGCCGTTCATGGTGAAGGCCGGCGGGCGCTACCTGCTGACCTATAGCGACGGCAACACGACCAAGGACACCTACAAGGTCCGCTATGCGGTCGGTGCCACGCCGTTCGGCCCGTTTACGGAAAGCGCGAACAGCCCGATCCTCGAGACGCACCGCGACCGCGATATCATCAGCCCCGGTCACCACGCGATCTTCCGTTCGGGCGCACAGAGCTACATCCTGTATCACCGACAGGCATTGCCATGGCCGCAGGGCGGCGATGCGGTGCTGCGCCAGGTCGCGGTCGATCCGATCGACCTGCGTGCCGATGGTTCGATCGCACGGGTGACGCCCGGCCATGGCGGGCCGGTCGCGGGCTTTGCCGCGCACCGTGCGCGCGGGCTGGCATGGCGGGCCAGCGGCACCACGACCACGCCCGGCAACGCACCGTTCCGCGCCGCAGACGACAATTACGCGACGCTGTGGCGCGCGCCTGCCGACGGCTCAGGACAGGTCATCGCCGATCTCGGTCGGCGCAGGGCCGTCGCCCAGTCACTGGTCCGGCCCGAATATGCCACCCGGCCCTATCGCTTCGCAGTGGATGCGTCCGACGACGGCCGGCGCTGGCGACCGTTCGTGGCGGCCGCGACGCGCAGCGGATCGCCGATCACGCTCGATCACGCCGTCACCGCCCGCTATCTGCGGCTTCGTACCGAGGATCGCGGGGCCGGCGTCTGGGAATGGACAATCCTGCCCTGAGCAGGCCGGCCATCCCAGATGGCTGACTGCGCCGCCCCGTCCGGCAGCGCTAGAATCGTACCGTCATCGGCTGCCCGGTGTAGTTCACCGTCCGCGTCGCCGGCATGTCGGCGGTGCCGCCGGGCGTGCCGGGACGGACAAGGACCAGCTTCAGCTGGCGCGTAGCGGTCATGCCGGGAAAGCTGCCCTGTCGGCCGCCGATCGTCAGCGTCCGGCGCGCATCGTTCCAGTCGAGCGTGTAGGTCGCACGCGCACCGCGTTCATACGCATAGGTCTCGTTATCGTCCTCATACAGCGTGAACGCGCCGTTCGCGCCGGGATAGACGCGGATTTCATACGCGGCGTCGGGCTTTTCCGTCGCATATTGCTGAGGCGGCCCCAGCGGCAGGATCGCCCCGGCCCGGACATAGAGCGGCACGATGTCCAGTGGCACGTCGCGCGCAATATCACGCCCCCCGGTCAGGCGTTCGTTGGTCCAGAAATCATACCAGCCCCCCGCGGGCAGATAGGTTCGCACCGACAGGTCCGGCCCGCCACTGGCCTTCACCGCCGCCGCGCGCAGCTCCGCCGGCCGCCGCCACGCGAAGCGCAGGTCGCGCTCGCCGGTGCCCTGATAATATTCGATTCTGACCGGCACGCGCTGCCCCTTGCGCAGCGTCACCTTCGCGCTGCTGTAGCGCGAGCGGCCACTGGCCCAGTCCTCGATCAGCTTGCGGCCGTCGACATACAGGCGGACGCCATCGTCGCCCTGCAGGCCCAGCTCATATTCGCCGTCCTCCGGCGCCTCCAGCATCCCTTCCCAGCGGGCCGAGAAGTCGTCGAGCTTGTTAAGGCCCGGCGGCATTGCCTCCAGCGGCGGCGCGGGCCAGCGCTTGTCGATCGTCGCGTCGATCACCTTGCCGACCGGCTTCCCGAAGCCCGTGTCGGCGAAATAGGTGCCGGCCAGCCCCGGCTGCCCGTCGGGCGTCGTCAGCGCACTCGCCGGGACGGTCGTCGCCGGTTCGGGTTCGGGCCGGTACATCGCGCGCGTCACGGGATGGACCAGCAGCGCCCCGCCGAACATGAAGGCATCGTTGACCGAATGGACCCGCGCATCGTCGGGGAAGTCCATCGCCAGCGGCCGCATCAGCGTGTAGCCGTTGGCCGTCACCTGCCAGCCGTTCGCATAGATATAGGGCAGCATCCGATAGCGCAGGTTCACCGCACCGAGGAGCGAGGCATAGACCTGCGGATCGAGCGTCTTGAACAGGTACGGCTCGCGTTCGATGTCCGTGCCGTGGACCCGCATCAACGGATTGAACGCGGCATATTGGAACCAGCGCGCGAACAGCTCGCGATAGATCGGGTTGCGATGCCCGCCGCCATAGCCCCCGACGAAGAAGCCGCCGGTATCCTGCGTCCAATAGGGGTTGCCGGTCACCGTCACATTGACCCCGCCCGCAACCTGATGGCGCAGCGTCTCCCAACTGGCCAGCGTATCGCCCGACCACGACGCGGCGGCGGTGCGCTGCGCCCCTGCCCACGCCGATCGGGTCAGCGTCAGCACCCGCTTGTCGCTGCTCGCGCGCTGCCCGTCATAGGTGCCCTGCGTCGTCATCAGCGAATAGACGTTCAGGTAGCGTGAGAAATCGCCTAGCGCATTCCGGCCCAGCGACTTGATATCGGTCACCGCCGCCTTCGCATCGTGCATGGCGGTGCTGACCTCCACCTCGGTCCCGTCCATCCACAGCGCATCGACGCCCTTGTCGAGCAGCCCGGCCTTGGCATGCTTGAAATAGATCTGCCGGCCAAGCGGGCTGAACGCATCGTAGATCCGCGCCTGTTTCGATATCCAGTGGAGCGGTGCGAAGCGCAGCCCGTGCTGGTCGAGCTCCCTGCCCAATGCGGTATCGTTGCCGACCGACGGCCAGATTGACACCATCAGCTTCAGATTCAGGTCATGGATGCGCTTGATGGTGCGCTCGGGATCGGCGAAGCGGGTCTTGTCCCACGTCATCCCGCTCCAGCTACCGTCGTTGCCGCCCCAATATTGCCAGTCCTGCACGATGTAATCGAGCGGGAAGCGTTCGCGGCGAAACGTCTCGGCCACCTCCAGCAGCCGGTCCTGCGTGGGATAGCGTTCCTTGCTCATGAACAGCCCGAACGCCTGCTTGGGCACCATCGGCGCGGCACCGGTCAGCGTGCGATAGGACTGGACCACCCCGTCCATCGTGTCGGCGCCCATGAAATAATAATCGACCCCGCCGGGTGCGCTTTCCGCCCACAACCGCGTGCCACGCGCATCGTCGGCGAAGCGCATGTGCGAATAGCTGTCCCACAGCACGCCGTAGCGGCGGCTGGACACCATTACCGGAATGATGATCCCGATATTGGTCTGCACCAGGTCGAGCGCCGTGCCCCGGCGGTTGATCGTAGCGTCGTCGGTAAAGCCAAAGCCATAGATCGCCTCGTCCGGGCGCAACGCGAAACGGTTTTCGGCTTCGTAAGTCGGCGCGTCGGCGATCGTGATCGGCTTCACCGTTTGCGGCTGCGCGGCATCTTCCCGCGTGAACAGCTTGCCGCCCGCATCGAAGAAGCTGATCGCCCCGCTGCGCTTGTCGACCGACAGCCGCAATCTGGCGGTCGCGATGGTCAGGGTCCCTGCCGCCTCGGTCACGGTGAACGGCACATCTGCCGGCGGCGGGAGCACGACCAGGCTGCGGGCGGTCCAGTGGTTACGCCCGGCATTGCTGTTGATCCGTACCGTCGCCGGACCATAGAACAGGATCGTCTTCACCACCCCGTTCACGCGCAGCTGCACGCCGTTCTGCAGCCGAACATGTCCGAACGCGCCGGATGGCAGGGTCGGGACGGCGTTGGGATGCCCGTTCGCATCCAGTCCGGTCGGTGCCGTCACCGCCGCCGCGGCCCATGCCACGCCCCCGCCGACCATCGCCACGGGCATCGCGCCCGCCAGCAACGCGGCTTGTGCCATTCGACCGATCATCATCCCCGCCCCTTTTTATAAGATAATACATCCTATCGCAGCGGGGCGGAATGCCAAGGGGGCGATCAGCGCTGCTTCTTGGTGATCGTCGCGGTGAAGTCCGGGTCCTTCTTTGCCACCCAATCGACGAATTTGCGGACGTTCGGATTGTCCAGCAGGCCCGTCACATCCATGCCATGGCGCTGCAATTCGGAATTGGTGAAGTTGGAGATCACCGTCTGCTGGCAGATCGGGTGCATCGGCACGACGTCGCGACCACCGCGGCTCTTGGGCACCGGATGGTGCCAGACGATGGTCTTGCCGGTCGGGCGTCCGCACAGCCAGCATGGGACCGGCGCGGGCGGCGCGTCGTCCTCCTGCGGGAGGTGGTCGTAAGGGTCCTGCTTGGAACGTCGTGCCATGGTTCGATCTGACTGCCTTGATGTGCCCCGCCTGTAGCGAAGCAATCCGCCGCGTCCTATGAAAAGCTGCTGCCCCAGGCGCCGCGATGCGCAGACGGCCGGGGCGTCCCGGCTACCCGCCCCGATAAGCGATGCCACGCTCCAGACCGCGCAACTCCGCCAGCCCGCGCATCCGCCCGAGCAGCGAATAGCCGGGATTGGTGATCCGGTGCAGATCGTCGAGCATCTGGTGGCCATGGTCAGGGCGCATCGGGATACTGCGCCCCTCGCGCAGCGATAGCCGGTGGACCGCCGCCATCACCGCCGCCATGTCGGCATCGCCGCCCAGATGGTCCGCCTCGTGAAACGCACCGCCCGCTTCGCGCTGGACCGATCGCAGGTGGAGGAAACCGATACGGCTGCCCAGCCGGTCGACCATGCCCGGCAGATCGTTGTCGGCACGCACGCCGAACGATCCGGTGCAGAAACACAGCCCGTTCGATCCATGGGGCACCCGCGCGAACAGATCGGCGACGTCCGCCTCGGTACTGACCACACGCGGCAGGCCGAAGATCGGAAACGGCGGATCATCGGGATGGACGACCAGCCGGATGCCCAGCGTATCGGCGAGCGGGCAGACCGCCTCCAGAAATGCGACGTGGTTGTCGCGCAGCCGGGCTGCATCAATCCCGGTATAGGTTTCGATCGCGCTCCGGAACTGCGCGGACGTGAACCCCTCCTCGCTGCCCGGCAGGCCGGCAAGGATCGTGCGCTCCAGCGCTCCCTGCGCGGTGGCATCCATCGCCGCATGGCGCGCCTCGGCCGCCGCGCGCATCGCCTCCGGATAATCGGCCGCCGCGCCGGGCCGGCGCAGGATGAACAGGTCATATGCCGCCACCGCCACCGGATCGAACCGTAACGCCCGCGCGCCATCGGGCAATTCCCAGCCAAGGTCGGTGCGCGTCCAGTCGAGCAGCGGCATGAAATTATAGGTGACGACATCGATTCCGCACGCCGCCAGATGGGTCAGGCTCTGCCTGTAATGGTCGATCAGCCGGTCCCAGTCGGCCGAGCGGGTCTTGATCCCCTCGGCCACCGGCAGGCTTTCGACCACCCGCCATTCCAGACCGGCCGCGACGATCATCGCCCGGCGGGCTGCGATCGCGTCGCGTTCCCAGACCGCACCGTTCGGGACATCGTGCAGCGCGGTGACGATGCCGGTCGCGCCGGCCTGGCGAATGTCGCGCAGGCGAACCGGGTCCTTCGGGCCGAACCACCGCATCGTCTGGGTCATCAACATGGGTCTTCGCCTTTCGAACCACCGGGCGATACGCGGCGTAGCGCGCGGCGGGCGTGGCGAAAAGACAGGGACGCCGCATGGGCGCCCCTGTCCTGCATCGTTCATGTCCTGCGTCGTTATCGGCGCATGGATCGGCTCCGCTGCTGCCGCCAGTCGATGAACGCCTCGACCGCATCGGTCTGGATCAGGCGCACGCCGCTGTCCGCCAGCCGACCCCATATGGCGTCGGGATCGCGCGCCGCCTCGACATCGCCGCCCAGGTCGGTGACGAAGCCTTCGAACAGGGTGTTGACCCACACCGTCATGCCGGCCCGCCGCGCCGCCGCTACGCTGGCGGGCAACGTCGCCAGCGGCAGGCGGGGCAGTTCGACCGCGATCGGCTTGCGCGGCCCGCGCGCCTGCGCGACGATGATCGCCGGCACGTCGACCGCCTGGGGCGCGCCGGTGATCGGGATGATTGCAAAGGGTACCCGATCGTACGGCGCCATTGGCGCGAGCGGCGATGACCCGATCCCGGCAAAGGTCTTGACGATCACCCGATCGGTGGCACCCGACCGGCGGACGGCATCGACGACCTCGGCATAGATCGCATCCTTCACATCGAGGTTCAGGACCACCCGCCCCCTGGCCAGCGTCAGCAGTTCGTCCAGCGTCGGCACCCACTCGTCGGTCAGCCGCGCATCAGCGCCACCTTCATCCTCGCGCAGCCGCAGTGCGCGGATCTGGGCCAGCGTCAGGTCGGCGACCCGCCCCTTGCCATCGGTCGTGCGGTCGACGCCTTCGTCATGGACCATCACCAGATACCCGTCGCGGGTGCGCCGGACGTCGGTTTCCATCACCTCGACGCCCATCGCCGCACAGCGCAGCAGCGCCGCCCGCGAATTTTCGGGCGCGGTGCCAAGGCCGCGCTTGGGAGCAGCAGCATGGCACCCGCGATGCGCAATCGCGATGATCCCGCCCCTGGGGTCACCGATGCGGCGCATGGTGTCGCCCGGGGCCGCCTGTGCCGCCGAAGCGACGACACAGGCGGCCAGCGTGGCGATCAGCGACCGGATCACCACTTGCGGCTCACGATCAGGCGGAAATTGCGCCCGAACAGCGGCCGTCCGAAGATCGCGGTCGGCACGCCCTGTCCGAAACGGTCGCCCGCCGTATTCCCTTCGGTAAAGCCGTGTGCATTGGTGATGTTGTCGCCGACGACCTGCACCTGCCAATCGCCGCTGGTTACCGTGCCGCCAAGACCGAACGCGCCATAAGCGGGTAGCGCGGTGCTGTTGAAGAAGTCGGTATAGCGGCGGCTGACATAATCATAGCGGCCATAGACGCTGACCGCCGCCCCGCCCACGTCGAGGTCGACGGTCGGACGGACGTTCAGGAACAGCTTGGGCTCGCGGATGATCTGCTTCCCGCTCGCCCGGCTGCCATCGGCGCCGGTATTGCTGCTGAAGTTCAGGTAGCGCGGGTTCTGGAACGTGACCGATCCGGCGAGCGAGAACGGCCCGGCGACGCGCAGCTGCCCATCGGCCTCCAGCCCCCTCGTCTCGGCGGTGCCGATGAAGTTCGTCACCTGGTCCGCGCGGCCGGTCGCCGGGTTGAACGCGGCAAAGCTGGCGTTCAGCGGATCGAACTTCGTGTAGAAACCGGTGACGTACAGGTACGACCGCCCGGCGGCGAACTTCACGCCCGCCTCATACAGCTTCGCCTTGGTCGATACGATCGCGGCGGTCGGATAGGTGAGCGTGATGGTGGTGTTGGGCGGCACCTCCAGCTGCGACGCGCGCAGATACGCGCCGATGTTGCCGGGCGCGTCGTAATTCGCACCGATCGTCCAGTTGGTCGCCTGCTGCTTCAGCTTCAGCGTACCGATCGCGCCGGTAAACCCGCGGGTGCTGTTGTCGGCCAGCGTGGTGGGATCGCCCAGATTATAGTTCGCCGCGATCCGCCCGAACCCGTCATAGCTGTACCATTCGTGCCGCAGCCCGGCATCGATGCGCAGCCGGTCGGTAACGTCCCACGTGTCGGTGCCGTACAGCGCGACGAGCTGCCCGTCGGCCGCGCCGCCGCCCAAGGTCGATGCTTCCGCCAGCGCGCCCCTGTCGGTGACGAAGCCCAGCACGTTGCCGGCGGCGTCATAGGCGGCGAGGTCCAGCGTGCGCGGCCGCGACTTCACCTCGACCAGCAGGTTCTGATACGCGTTGAACGTCTTCTGGCCCCAGAACGACGTGTAGATGCCGGCACGCAGGTCGTGGCTGCCAAAGCCGGTGTCGAACTTGCGCGTGACCGACAGGTCGCCCTGCGTCGAATGGAAGTCGTTCTCGATCGACCGATATTGCGCCTGCATCACCAGCCCGGAATCGGCGGCGGGATCATAGGCGGTCGCACCGTTGGTCGCAGCGACGCTGTAGCCCAGCCGGCTGACATTCGCACCGAACGCGGTGGTTGCCGCCGCACGGAAGTTGTTGGCGAACGTCGTCGCGTCGACCGGGTTCGACGTCGAATAGAAGGCGTCGAAATGCAGCTTGCCCTGCGTCACGCCGCCCTTGGCCGACACATGCCAGTCGCCGAAATCCCCCTCGTAATTCAGCGCGACGTTGCCGAAGCGGAGGTGCCGGCCATTGGCCAGGTCGCCCCGCTGGTTCTGGATCACGCCCGCGCCGTCGCGATACTTGATGTTGACCTGCCGCAACGACGGGCTGTTCAGCGTGCCGTTGAAATAGTCGATATATTTGTCGAGGCTGACCGACGGATCGCGCGGATCGGCGGTCGGGATCGACAGGTAAAAGACATTGTGGTCGTCGGTATATTGCCCCGACAGCTTCACGAACCCGTTCGACAGGTCATGCCGGATATTGGCGCGGATTTGCCCACCGCGATCCGATGGAAAGCCCGAATCGCGATAGCCGTCATGATGGCGCAGGAAACCGCCGACCGCGTAATAGGTGTCGTCGGACACCGGCCCTGCCTGATAAGCGTCGAGGCGATAGAGGCCGGTATCGCCCAGCGTCAGCTGCGCCTTGCCCCGCGTGGTCGCGGTGCCGGAGACGGTGATGACGTTGGCGATCGCCGCCGCCGTGCTGGCATAGATCGGCGCCGGACCGCCGCGCACGACCTCGATCCGGTCGGTCATCAGGTCGAGCCGGTTCATGCCGTCGCCCTGGTTGAAGAAATAGCCGTCCAGCTCCTGGAACAGCGGCAGGCCGTCCTGCTGGTAATACAGGAACCCGCGATCGGTCGGGATGCCGCGCACGCGGGTGATGTTCTGCACCTCGCCACCGGTCGCCTCGGCATGGATGCCGGGCAGCGTGCCGATCAGGTCGGTCGTGCTCTTGGGCGCGATTTTCTGGATTTCGGCCTGGCTGAGCGAATTGACCGCATAGGATACGTCGAACCGGCGCTGCTGGCGGGCGGAGCCGGTGACGATGATGTCCGAAGGCGGCGCATCGTCGGCGGCTTCGGCCGTGGTGGTCGGTGCCGCCGGCGCGGTCTGCGCGAAGGCGGGCTGGGTACTGACGAGCAGCGCGACAAGCGCGACGCCCCCGTGGAAACTGGTGTGCATTGGTAAACCCCCGGTCATTTCGATGGAGGCCCCTTGGTCGCGTTGCGTGACAGTTTTATTTGCTTACACGCAATTAAATCGCCCGCTCACAGCGGGGTGTGTTGCGCGGTGACGGCGTGGATCGGGATCATCGCCGCGCCGATCACCACCGCCTTGCTCCCGATCGGCGACGCCAGCACCGGCGGCAGCGCGGCGCGATAGTTTTCGTCGCGGTGCCGACCGATCTCGTCCAGCCCCGCAGCGATCGTCTGGAGCAATCGCAGTGGCAAGGCACCCGACAGGATGATCGCGCCGGGGTCCAGCCACACGATACCGCTCAGCACCGCCTGTTCCAGCTGTTCGATCACCCGCCGGGTCCAGCGGTCGATCACCGGGCGGTGCGTCTCCATCAGCGCATCGATGTCCGCCAGCGAATCCACATCGATCCCCGCCTCGCGCAGGGTCCGGAGCAGGTCGATCCCCGACGGCCGCGCGTCATGCCCCGGAAACAGCCGACCGACCTCGCCGGCATTGCCATGTTCGCCCAGGAACAGGTCGCGCTCGGCGATCAACCCGCCGCCAACGCCATGCCCCAGAAACAGCGTCAGCACCGACCGATAGCGACCGATGATCCCGTCCTGGTAATATTCGGCCAGCGCCGCGACGCTCGCGTCATTCTCAATCCAGACCGGCATGCCTAGCGCGTCGCCGATGATGTCGGCCAGCGGCACGTCGTCCCATCCCGCCAGCCGGTCGACCACCGCCCGGCGGTTTCGATCGCCCGGCAACGCATAGCCCGGCACGGCGACCCCCAGCCCCAGAAACTTGCCGCGCATGAAACCGTGCGTCGCTGCCAATGCCTGCAACCGTGTCTCGACGACCTGCGCAAAGACACGCGGATCGGGGCTGTCGAACGGCGTCGTGTCGTGGACCAGCGGCCGCCCCCGGAAATCCACCAGCACCAGTTCCAGCCAGCCGAGATGCGGCGTCGCGCCGATCGCCCAGCCGCCCCGCCCCGATACGGTCAACGGCACCATCGGTCGCCCGCGTGCCACCGCCTCCGGCGTCTCCAGTTCCTCGATCAGGTCCAGCGCCAGCAGCGATTGCGTCAATCGCGTCACCGACGCCCCGTTCATCCCCAGCGCCTGTGCCAGCCGGGTGCGCGGCGCCGCCCCTTCGATCCGCAACTGCATCAGCAGGCGACGTTGTGGCTCGCTCAGCGGGATCGGCGGTCGGTTCGGGCGGGTCATCCGGCCGCGATATAGTTGCAGCGTGTCAAATAAATGAAATCGCCGGCCGGTAGGGGCCGGGTCCATGCAGCGTGCCGCCGCCCCTTCCCGATCGTCCCTGCCGACCAAGATCGGGTACAGTGTCGGCAATCTGGGCAAGAGCGTGGTGTGGACCAGCTTCGATAATTTCATGCTGTTCTACCTGGTGACCATCGCCGGGCTGCCCCCGCTGCTGGCCGGGGGATTGCTGGCGGCGGCGATGCTGTGGGACGCGCTGTTCGACCTTGGCATCGCACTATGGGCCGATGCGCATGGCGGCGGCGACCGGCTGGGACGCCTGATCGTCATGGGTGCGCCGATGTGCGCGATCGGGTTCTGGCTGGTCTTCGCGCTCGACCGGCCGCTGGCGATCGCCGGGGCGATCCTGCTGTGCCGCATCGGTTATTCGCTGTGCGATGTCGGGCACAATACGCTGCTGGTGCGGGTGGCGCGGACGCCCACCGATGCGACGTCGGTGTCGGGCTACCGCCTGATTTTCAGCGCGTGCGGCGCGGGCCTCGTCGCGCTCGCCTCCACCTGGAGCCTCGCGCCGGCCAGTGCAGCCGCACGGCAGGACGCCTTTGCGAGCGGCGCGGTGATCGGCGGTGCGCTCTATGCCGTGACGCTGGCCGCCGCGCTGATCGCGACGCGGCATCTGGGCGGGCGGACCCGTGCGCCACACGCGTTGTCACCGCTGGTCAGGCTGCGCGGGCTATGGGCCCACCAGCCGTTTCGCGGGACATTGCTGGTCATCGCGGTGCAGGCCGGGCTGGTGCCGCTGTTCCTGCGCACGCTCCCCTTCTTCGGACAGGCGGTCCATCAGGATGCGGGCTGGGCGGGGCCCGCACTTGCGACGATCACGCTGGGCCAGTCGCTGTCGCTGCCCGGCTGGATGGCGCTGTCCCGCCGCCTGCCTCCGGCCGCGATCGCGCGGATCGGGCATGGCGTGGCGGTCGTCGCGATGGTCGGCTTGATGATCGGATCGCGCGGCATCGGCGGGACGCTGTTGCTCCTGCTGCTCGGTAGTGCACTCGCCGCGATGAACATCGCGATCTGGGCGATGCTGACGCTTGCGGTACAGCGCCCCGCCCGTGAAGCCGCCACGGACGAAGCAACCCCGGTCGGCCTGTTCCTCGCCGTGCTGAAGGGCGCCGCCGCGGTCGGCAACCTGCTCTCGGCGACGATCGTCACGATGACGGCGTCCCCGATGGCAGGTTCCGCCGACCGGTCGCTGCTGGCGGGCAGCGTCCTGTTGCTCCCGGTCGCAGGGTGCCTGCTGGCGCTATGGTTTCTCCGCGCGCCGCCCGATCAGAAGTTCAGCCGCACCCCCAGCGCATAGCGCGGGCCATAGGTCTCGAACGAAATCACCCGCTCCTTGTAGACCGAATAGAGAAACGTCTTTTCGTTGAACAGGTTGAGCCCCTGCGCGAACAGCGTAACCTTGTCGTTCAGCGCATAGTTGATGCTTGCGTCCCAGATGCCATAGCCGTCGACATTGACGGGTTGGCCGCGATTACCCTGCTCGGTCTGCTGGTACGCATTGCGGTAATTATACGCGATACGCGCCTGGAGCGGTCCCTTTTCATAAAAGGCGACGGCGTTGTACGTTGTCGCATCGGGATCGACGAGGCTGATGTTCGCCTGCACCCCCAACCCATCCAACGGCGCGGGCAGCCCGGTGAAGGTATACTGGCCGGAAAACTCGATACCCTTGTAGCTGCGGCTGCCGATATTTTCCGGCCGCGTCCGCCGGAAATCGAGGCCGAGCACCTGGATCGTGGTCGTCGTCGATTCAGAGATGTTGCTCAAATCCTTGGCGAACAGCGCGACGCTCAGATAGCTGGACCGGTCGAGATACCAGGTCAGCGCCGCATCGTAATTCCACCCGATCATGGGCTCGAGACCCGGATTGCCGTCGGTGATCGCCCGTTCGCGCGGGCGCGGGTTGATGTTGCGGATGAGCAGCAGGTCCGAAAGCGTCGCGCGGGTCAGCGTCTTGGCAACCGCCGCCTGGAACACCAGGTCCTGCGCCACGTCGAGTTTGAAGTTCGCGCTGGGCAGCCACTGGCTGTACGACCCCTTGGCCGTGATCGGTTGGGGGTTCGACAGGTTCACGATCGGATCGCCCCCGCCCGGCGGCGTGGTGATGTCGAGAATCTCCTGCCCGACCCCGCGCGAGGTGACGTCGGTGCGGGTATAGCGCAGCCCGATATTGCCACTCCATGGCCGCGACCCGAAGTCGCCACCGAACGATGCCTCGACATAGCCGCCGATGGTGCGTTCCTGCGCCGACCCGCTGTTACCCGGCACCGGAATGACGCCGAAGCCGCCGCCATTGGCCGCCAGCGCCGCACGCGCCGCCGCCGGATTGGCCAGTTGGTTGATCGCCGCATCGCTCAGCAGATATTTGGCAAGATCGGCGGCCGAATAGGTTGGATAGGCGCTATCGAACATGCCGGTGCCGAGGAAGTTGGTGGCATCGGCCGTCCCGGTGAACACGCTCGACGGGATCGACACCCCCGCCCCGCAATACAGGCATTGCAGCGCATCGGGCGTCTTGAACGAGAAACGCGATTTCTTGCGGTCGGAAACGTTCACGCCCCCCGAAATCCGCCGGACGATGCCGCTGTCGACGTTCCATTTCAGGTTCGCATTGCCCTGATAAATCTCGTCCTCGACGCTGACGCCTTCATAGGTCAGGAACCCGGCCTTCGCGTTCGACGTGTCGAGGATGTTGCCGAGGCCCGTATAGACCGGCATGCCCGTTGGCCCGATCGCGAACTTCACGGCAGCGGGCGAATAGCTGGGCGTCGCCAGATTGCTCTCGAACCACGCCTGGTTCCCGCCGGTATCGTCCTTCGCCTTCGACCAGGAGAAATCGAGCGTGCCGGTCAGCCGGTCGGAGGGCGTCCACGCCAGATTGGCGCCCGCCTGATAGGTAGTGGCAAGGCGCGGGCGGATCTGGTTGGTGAACATGGGGCCGGACGCGATGCCGGTATAGCTGGTGACGGTATTGTTCCGGTCGACCGTGGCAGCGGTTACGTCACCCGGCCCGCCATAGACGAAGAACACCTTGTTATCGTCGTTCACGTCCAGCTTCGAATACAGCCCGTCGAGCGTCAGCAGCAGCGCGTCGCTCGCCCGCCACTGCGCGGTCAGCAGGCCCGACATGCGCTTGCGATTGGTGCGGTTGGTGCCCCATTCGACATAGGTCGGAATGGAGACGCCGCGAAACTCGGGCGTGCCGTCCTTGTTCAGATCGAGATTCTGGTTCGCTTCCCACCCGTCGGTGAAGATGCGCTTCCCCTCGATCGTGCGGTCAATATACGAAAACGCGCCGAGGATGCCGAAATCGCCGCCGCCAAAGGTCTTGCTGACCAGCCCCGAAAACTGCGGCGAGAATTGCCCGCGCAGCTTGTCGTAATTGGCCTGTGCCGACAGCGCGACCTTGCCATCCTTGAAGTCGAACGGACGCGCGGTGTACATGTCGACCGTCGACGCGATCCCGCCCTCGATCTGCGACGCGGTCGGCGTCTTCGACACATCGACCCGGTTGATGAGTTCGGCGGGCAGGATATCGAAGCTGAATTCGCGCCCCTGATTTTCGGTCGCAAGGATGCGGCCATTATACAGCGCGGTGCTGAACGCCGGCCCCAGCCCGCGCACGGTGATGAACTGCCCCTCGCCATTGTCGCGCGAGATGGTGACGCCGGGAATACGCTGGATCGCCTCGGCGATATTCTGGTCGGGCAGCTTGCCGATATCGTCGGCGACGATCGAATCGACGATATTGTCGGCATTGCGCTTGATATCCGTCGCGCGGCGCAAACTTTCGCGCAGGCCGGTGACGATGATTTCGCCATCGTCGGTTGCGGTCGCGGCATCCTGTACCGCACCGTCCGGGGCCGTCGGCGGCGGGGTTTGCGCCAGCGCCGCCGGGGTGGTGGTCAGAAAAATGGCCGAGCCGGCCAGGCTGAGCAGGCGGAACCGCTTTACGGGTGATATGCCGTATCCTCTCCCTATCGCTTCCGGTTCGCGGCCGTTCGTGCGGCCATTATCTCGGAAGATGGGCTAGGTTTAACGATCAACCTACCGGGCGGCAAGCCATGTTGTGCGCTGGCGTACCGTAAAGATGGGGCGGGTTAGACCGCCGGACCGGATCGGCTCGACGCGCCGGGGAGGCTATCCGCCTGCCGGAAACACATGGACGACTTCGAATTCCTCGCACCAGAGGTCCATCGTCCCGGAATAGAGGCCCAGCCCCTCGAAGAAGCGCCGATGCTCCTGTCGCCAATAGGACAGGCTCAGGTCCCCTTCGCCCTCCTTGCGGGCGAAATCCTCGGAAACGGCGTTGAACGGGACCATGCGAAGGCTGACCGTCTCGACGATGGCCCGCGGCTGTCCGCTCCCGTCGCATACAATGGATCGGCGTCCGGGTTCGGTCTGCTGCCCATCGGCGGCGGACCAGCACGTCGCCGTCTTCCGGCCGCACATCACAAGCTCACACAGGGCATCGGCAAGCGCGGGAGTATCGCCGAAGGAGAATCGCTCAAGGCTCTGCCAGTCGGCGGGAGGGAGGTCCTGCAACCTGATGAGAGGCACTCCCTGGATCAAACCGGCGAGGGGAACGGCACTCGCAATGCCGCCCCGCTATGCTCTCAGAGCAGCGCCCACACCGCATAACCGGTCAGCAACACCGCTGCCGCCGCCGACATGCCCAGCAGGATATAGCCGATATAATTCATGATCGGCGGATTGGGGCGCTCGGCACGCTGATTGTGCGACGCCGCCGACAAAACGAAACTTGCCAGCAACCCATATGTGAACACTGCCGTCTCGACCATTGCCCGCTACATCCTTTGCCTGCTTCGGGCGGATGCGCCCCCCGACGCACCGCCTGGCGCGGCTAAATCATAGCGGGCAGCCGCTAGCAATTGGTTAATCGGGAACCGATCGCCTAGTTCGGACGTTTCAGCGCGTTTTTCTCAAATCACCGCCTGTCCGGCCGCGTCGAACACCAGCATCCGCGCCGGATCGGCATGAAGCGTGATCGACGCGCCGACGGCATGATGCCCGTCCAGTTTCGCCCGCAACGCATCGCCCGACGGCAGCACGCCATAGAGATAGGTGGAATGGCCCAGCGCCTCGACCGCCTCGATCGCCATCGTCAGCACGATCGCGTCGTCGCCGCCGGCCAAGGTGATATGTTCGGGCCGCAGCCCCAGCGTCGCCCGGTCTCCGACCGCCAGCGCCGCACCGCGAGCCGAGGGAACATGCACGCCACCCGCCATCTCGAACAGGGTCATCGCCCCTTCACGCGCCACCACTACCGCGTCGAACAGGTTGATGCGCGGGCTGCCGATGAAACCGGCGGTGAAGACGTTGGCGGGCCGGTCATACACCTCCAACGGAGTGCCGACCTGCGCGATCCGCCCCTTGTCGAGGATCACCAGGCGATCGGCGAGCGTCATCGCCTCCACCTGGTCATGCGTGACATAGATCATCGTCGCGCCCAGCCGCCGGTGCAGCGCCGCCAGTTCATGCCGCATCCGCACCCGCAGGTCGGCGTCGAGGTTGGACAACGGTTCGTCGAACAGGAACAGCTCCGGGTTGCGCACGATCGCCCGGCCGATCGCCACCCGCTGCCGCTGCCCGCCCGACAGCTGGTGCGGCATCCGGTCGAGCAGCGCGTCCAGTTCCAGCACCTGTGCGGCATGCGCGACCTGCTGCGCGATATCCGCCTTCGCGACCCGCATGTTCTTCAGGCCGAAGCTTAGATTTTCGCGCACGGTCATATGCGGGTAGAGCGCATAGGACTGGAACACCATCGCCACGCCCCGGTCGGACGCCGGCACGCGGGTCACGTCGCGGCCGCCGATGCGGATATGGCCGCCGCTGACCGTTTCCAGCCCGGCGATCATCCGCAGGACGGTCGACTTGCCGCACCCCGACGAGCCGACCAGCACCACGAATTCGCCGGCCGCGACGTCCAGGTCGATGCCACGGATCGTGTCGATCCCGTCATAGGATTTGGTCAGTCCCTCCAGTTGCAAGGCGCTCATTCGATCTCCAGCTCCCATGCGGCGGCGCTGCTGTCGCCCGCGACGAATTCGGCGGCAATGCGGATCGGCGATCCCGCCTTGCCGGGTTCGCGCAGCAACGCCTCGGCCGCGCGGCGGCCTTTTTCGACGGCGTTCTGCCGGACGGTGGTCAGCCGCAGCCCCTCGCGCGGGCGGCCGGGCGGGTCGATCCCGTCATAGCCGGTCACCGACATCCGCCGCGGCACCGACAGGCCCAGCGCGTCGCACCGCGCCATTACCCCGTACGCCAGCCGGTCGGAGAAACAGACCATTGCGGTCAGGTCGTGCTGGCGCCGGAGCAACCGGTCGACCGCGCGCGCGCCGCCTTCCTCGTCATTGGGCGTCTCGCACACCAGAATCCCGCCGGCCGGCACCCCGGCGGCGTCGAACGCATCGCGGCACCCGAGCACGCGTTCGTGGACAACATGGTTTTCGTCCGACACATCGCGGTCCAGCGCGAACAGTTCGCCATGATCCTGTGACCAGGGAAAGGTAACGATGGCGATATTGCGATGGCCGAGCTCGATCAGGTGCGAAACAACGCTGCGCATCATCTCGCGGTCGTTGGTCAGGACGCTCGGCAGTTGCGGCGCGTCGAAATCGACGACCACGGTCGGCAGGCCGCGCGACAGCGCCTTGCGGATCGTCGGATGGCTCCTGTACGGCGCGTTGAGGATGTAGCCATCGACGATCGCGGTAAGGGTATCCAATCGTTCCGGATGCTTGTTGTTAAGCGGGATCAGGACGATGTTCGCCCCCTCCTCCTCGCACACCGACGATATCCCGCGCAGGAACGCGATGTCGTGCGCGTCGGTAAAGGCATAGCTGAGCTGGTCGTTGAACAGCACGCCGATCGCGCCGCACCGCCCGGTGCGCAGCGACCGCGCGGCCGGGTTCGGTCCTTCGTAATGCACGGTCGCGGCATGGGCGAGGATGCGGTCGCGCAGGTCCTTCGACACCTTGGCCGGGTTGTTGTACGCATTGGACACCGACGTGTGCGTCACGCCCAGATCGGCTGCGATCGATTTCAGCGTGGCGCGTTTCGCGCGGGCCATGGCATCCTCTCCGGGTGGTTGCTCCACCGTCCTGCGCCCTGCCTAGCCCGATGGGTTGACAGCCGCAACCGCCAATGTTTAACGATAAACACGCCGCCCGGTAAAAGGGGGTGATGGAGAGGAGCGACCGCATCGCATGGCCGCCAAGCCGAATACCCCCCGCTCCGCCCTCCTGCTGGCGCTCGCCCTGGTCGCGACGCCCGTTCCGGCGCTCGCCCGGCCGCAGACGCCGCCGTCCGCCGAGCAGGTCGCGCCGCGCGTCAACTTCGCCCATTTCGATCATCTGTATGCCGAACGCGACCTGGGCGGCGAACGGGTCGGCATCCTGCATATCTATAGCGAGGCGCCCGACTATCGCTTCGCCATCGAACCGCGCGAAGGCTATGCCTGCGTCGACGATGTGGCACGCGGGATCGTGCTGCTGTCCGCGGGCAATCCGGACGCGAGGCGGCGCCACCAGATCGAGAAGCTGACCCGCTTCGTCCTGCACATGCAGGCGGACAACGGCTATTTTTACAATTTCCTGTGGGGCGACGGGCGGATCAACCGCGAGTATCGCACCTCGCTGGCCGAGCTGAACTGGTGGTCGCTGCGCGCGCTATGGGGACTGGAGGCGGCGCTGCCCCATCTCGCCCCCGACACCGCGCAGCGCGCCCGCGCGGCGGCCGACCGGTTGGTCGCAAACCTGACGCGCGACCTGCCGGTCGCCGCGCGTGGTACGACGATGGTCGAGGGGCTGACGATCCCCACCTGGCTACCGCTCGAGTCCGGGGCCGACGCCGGATCGACCGCGCTGCTTGGACTGCTCCCGCATTATGCCCGCACCCGCGATCCGGCGACCGCCAAGCTGATCGGCCGGATCGGCGACGGGCTGGTCGCGATGCAGGCGGGCGATGCGAAGCGCTTTCCGCACGGCGCGCATCTGAGCTGGCGCAACAGCTGGCATGCCTGGGGCAATGCGCAGGCCTATGCGCTGCTCCGCGCCGGCAAGGCACTGGGCCGGCGCGACTTCATCGACAGCGGGTTGCGCGAAATCGATCATTTCTATCCCTATCTGCTGCGCAGCGGGATGCGGTCGTCGTTTACGCTGTCGCAGACCGCCAAGGGCTACACGCTGCGCGAGCAACAGCGTTATCCGCAGATCGCCTATGGCCTGACCCCGATGATCCTCGCCGCGACCGAAGCGTACCGCCAGACCGGCCAGCCGCGCTATCGCACCACCGCCATGCAACTGGCACGTTGGTTCGCCGGGCGAAACGACGCGCGCCGCCCGGTCTACGACCCCGCCACCGGGCGGACCTATGACGGCATCGTCGGCCCGACCCGGATCAACCCGAATTCCGGCGCGGAATCGACGATCGAGGGGCTGTTCGCGTTGACCGCGCTGGCCGGAACGCCGCTGCCATGACGACCCGGCGCGAGACTCTCCTGATGGCACTCGGCGGCGCGGCGCTGCTCGCCGGCTGCGGGCGGCAGGCGGCGGAGCGGCGCACCGACCGCATCCTGCTGTGGATCGCGCCCAATGCGGCCGAGGAGAGTTTCTGGAAGGTCGCCGTGGCAAAATGGAATGCCGCACGCCTTGGTCTTCCGGTGCAATTCACCACCATCCCCACCGCCGGCAACTCTGAAGATACCGTGTTGTCGGCGCTCGTCGCCGGCACCGAACCGGACCTGTGCACCAATGTCTTTTCGGGGTTCGCGGTGCAGCTGGCCGCGTTGGGACAGGTCGCCGACCTTGCTGCGATGCCCGGCTATGACACGCTGGTCGAGCGGCGGCACATGCGGTCGATCATGGCCGGATGGGCGCAGGACCGTCGCGTCGCGGCGCTGCCGATCTATTCCAGCCCGACGCTGCTGTGGTGGCGGGCCGACCTGCTGGACAAACATGGCCTTGGCGCGCCGCCCGCGACCTATGCCGATGTGTACCGCTTTTGCGAATGCTATGCCGTGCGCCAGTCGCGTTACGGGATGCAGGTGATCGCCGGCCGCGCTTGGCAGGATCGCTGGTTCGACTTCATCTCCTATTATTACGCCGCCAGCGAGGGGCAGCCCTATCTGGCGGGCAATCGCGCGCTCTACGACAACGCCGCCGGACGACAGGCCGCCGGGTTCGTCGACCGCATGTACCGACAGGGCTGGACCGCACTCGACTTCGATGCCGAGGAGCCGCTGATCTCCGGCCTCGCCGCCGGCGCGGTGCGGGGCCCATGGGATGTCGAACGGTTCGCAAACATCTATCCCGAGACGCTGGCGCGGATCGCGGTCGGCCCGATGATCGCCCCCGCGGTCGGCGACGCCCCCGCCTCCACCTTTTCCGACAGCAAGGGCGCGGTGATCTTTCGCAGCAGCCGGGTACAGCGCGAAGCCTTCGCTTTCCTGTCGTGGGTGCTGGGCGAGGAGGCGCTGAACCTGTTGTGGCTGCAACGCACCGGCCTGTCCCCGGCGCGCGACGATCTGCTGACCAACCCCGCCTTTGCCGATTATTATCGCGGCAACGCCATTGCCCGCGCCTATGCCGCCAATGTCGCGACCGCGCGGCCGCCGGCCCTGTCCGAACAGACCATCGATATCCAGAAGATCATGAGCGCGCGCCTCGTCGAACCGCTGATGCTGGGCAGCGCAAGGCCCGCCGAGGCGCTGGCCGATACGGTCGCACGAACTAACCGGATGCTGGAGGCGGCGGCATGAGGACACGCGAACCCCTGTCGCGCGAAGCCATCGTCGGGCTGTCGCTGGCCGGCGCCTATCTGCTCTTCACCGCCGTCTTCTGGGCCTATCCCTTCTTCTGGCTGGCGAAGCTGTCGGTCACCCAGTGGCGCTTTTTCGACGAACCGGTATTCACTGGTGCCCGTAACCTGTTGACGACGTTACAGGACCCGCAATTCCTGCAAGCGTTGTGGAACGTGGTGCGCTTCCTCGGCTTCTACCTGCCGATCGCGTTTGGCGGGGCGCTGGTCGTCGCCTTCGGTCTCCGCCATGTCGGGCGCGGCAAGGTTTTCGTGGCGCTCTGCTTCCTGCTGTCCAACGTGTCGTCGGGCGTCGCGCTGTCGCTGGTCTTCGCGAAGGTGTTCAGCTCGACCGGGCCGTTCAACACGATGCTGTTCGAGTACGTAGGCGTGCGGGTGCCGTGGACCAACGATCCGACGCTGGCGATGCTGGCGATCGCGCTGGTCGTCGCGTGGAAGTTCGTCGGCTATTATGGCCTCATCCTCTATTCGGGGCTGCTGGCGATCCCGAAGGAAATCTACGATGCCGCCCGGCTCGACCATGCTGGCCCGTGGAAGCGGCTGACGCGCATTACCCTGCCGATGATGAACCCGCAGCTGATGATGGTGCTGACCTTTGCGATCCTCGTGTCGTTCGGGCTGTTCACCGAACCGTTCATCATCACCGGCGGCGGCCCCAGCGACAGCACGTCGACGCCGCAGATGATGATCTACGAAACCGCGTTCCGCCGGCTGCAACCCAGCCATGCGGCGATGATGAGCATCCTCGTCGCGCTCGTCACCTATGGCCTGGTACAGCTCGCCCGGCGGCTGTTCGAACGAAAGGTGGTGCTGGCATGAAGGCGTTCCTTGCCAAACGCAGCTTGGGGGGATGGGCGGCGACGATCGCCATCTATGCGCTGGCGCTCACCTGGCTCTATCCCTTCGCGTGGATGGTCGCCGCGTCGCTGAAACCCGCCGCGCAGATCTATAACACCGGCCTGTTCGAAGGGGATTTCACCTTCGACAATTTCGCCTTTCTGCTGGAAACGGCGGACAAACTCGACCGGCCGTTCGTCGGCGCGCTCGGCATCTCCGCGCTGGTGACGCTGACCGTGACCGCCTCGGTGCTGTTGACCTCGGGCTTCATCGCTTTTGCGCTCGCGCGGATGCGGTTTCCGGGGCGTAAGTTGTTCGGCGATTTCCTGCTGTTGCAGATGATCATCCCGACCAGCATGTTCATCCTGCCGCTGTTCGTGCTCGTCAAGGAAATGGGCTTGCTCAACAGCCTGTGGGCGCTGATCCTGCCATCGATGATGTCGGGCTGGGGCATCTACATGATGTCGCAGTCGTTCCGGACCATGCCCGAGGAATATTTCGACGCCGCCCGGCTCGATCGCGCCAGCCTGTGGCAGACGGTGACGAAGATCGTCGTGCCCTTGAACAAATCGATCATCGCCATCGTCGCACTGTTCACCTTCACCGGCACCTGGGACAATTTCCTGTGGCCGCTGATCGCGATTTCCGACACGGACCGCATGCCGCTGTCGGTGCTGCTGGCGACGTTCAGCAAGCAATATGGCGGCTATGCCGGGCCGGTGATGGCCGGCGCAGTGCTCCAGACGCTGCCGCTGGTCCTGCTCTTCCTCCTCTTCCGACGGCATTTCCTGCAGGGCATGTCGCTCTCGCTCAAATAGGACGCCCCCATGCTGCAGCGCCATCCGCGCAACCCCATCGTCGCGCCCGAAACGGTTGCCCCAAGCCGTCCGGGCTGGCGGATCGACGGCACGTTCAACGCCGGCGTCACCCGGTTCGGAGACGAAACGATCCTGCTGGTCCGGGTCGCCGAAAGCGTCGTCGCCGACGACCCCAACCTGGTGATCGTCCCGCTGCTGGAGGAGGCAGGCGGCGAATGGCAGTGCACCACGCGCAGCTTCCGCCGCGACGATCCGGCCTATGACTTCAGCGACCCGCGCATGGTCCGCTCGTGTGCCGACCCGCGCGAGGTGTTCCTGACCTCGCTGTCGCATCTCCGCCTCGCCCGCAGCACCGACGGCGCGACCTTCGCGGTCGGCGACGCCCCGTTCCTGTTTCCGGCCAACCGCAGCGAACGCTTCGGGTGCGAGGATGCGCGGATCACGGCGATCGAGGGGCGCTGGTACATCAACTATACCGCCGTCTCCGATCTCGGCATCGCCACCGCGCTGGCGGTGACCGACGATTTCGCCAGCGTCGAACGGATCGGCATCATCCATGCCCCCGACAATCGCGACGTGTGCCTGTTCCCGCGGCGGATCGGCGACCATTACTGGTGCCTGCACCGCCCCGCCCCGCTCCATCTCGGCACGCCCGAAATCTGGATCGCCAAGTCGCCCGACCTGCTCCACTGGGGTGACCACCACCATCTGGCGGGCCGCAGCGGCACCGGGTGGGAGGCGATGAAGATCGGCGGCGGCGCGCAGATGATCGAGACCGATCGCGGGTGGCTGCAAATCTACCACGGCGTCGACGCCGAACAGCGCTACAGCCTCGGCGCGCTGCTGCTCGACCTCGACGACCCGCGCATCGTCCGTGCACGCCTGGCGCAGCCGCTGGCGGAGCCGGTCGAACCATATGAGGTTACCGGCTTTTTCGACTCGGTGGTGTTCAGCTGCGGCGCACTGATCGTCGGCGACGAATTGCGCGTCTATTACGGCGCGGCCGACCGGGTGATGGCGCTCGGCACCGTGCCGCTCGCTACCTTGTGGCAGGCGATGGGGGTATGATGCACCAGACCGAAATTCCGCGCGTCCGGACCCGCTACGACGCCTTTGCGAGTGCCCCGCCCAGCGGGGAGACCCGGCGGCTACACTTTGCCGGGGTCGACGGACTGGACGTCTATAATATTTCCGCACCGTTCGCCTCCGCCGGGCGGCGGGTGATCGCCGGACGGGTCGAACCGCGCGACAGCGAACATTCGATGGCCGTGTTCTTCGAGGAACGCGACGGCATCTGGCACCCGATCCCCGACGCCCCGCGCTTCGCGTTGCAGGATCCGTTCGTCACCGTCATCGGCGGCGAACTGGTGTTCGGCGGGGTCGAGGTGCGCTTCGGCGAAGGGCTGCCCGAATGGTGGACGGTATTCTATCGCGGGGCCGACATCTTCACCCTCGAACCGTTCTTCGCCGGGCCGCTGGGGATGAAGGACATCCGCCTGTGCGAACTGGCCGACGGACGGGTCGCGGTATTCACCCGGCCCCGCGGGGCCAAAGGCGGCCGCGGCACGATCGGCTACACCGAAGTGCCTTCGCTCGCCGCACTGACCGTGGAAGCGATCGACACCGCACCAATGTTGACGGACATGTTCCACCCACTGGACTGGGGCGGCGTAAACGAACCGCATCTGCTGGCAAATGGTGAAATCGGGCTGATCGCGCACGCCGCGTGGTTTGAGGACGACACGATGTACAGCGCGCGTCATTACGTGGCGCTTGCCTTCATCTTCGACCCTGCCACGCGACACTGGCGCGATTTGCAGGTCATTGCCGGGCGCGGACAGTTCGGCCCCGGTGCGGCGAAGCGGCCCGATCTGATCGATGTGGTGTTTTCTTCCGGCATCGAACAGGTTGGCGACGTGACGCGATTCTATGCCGGCACCTCGGATGCCGAGGCGCACTGGGTCGACATCGCCTATCCCTTCGACGTGCCGCTGGCCGACCGGCGGTTCGTTTCGGAGACGCCGGACCTGCTCAGGGTCACCGATGGCGCGATGGTGATCCGAAAATCCGGTCGGGGGTGACTTGGCGATTATCCCGGTATCCTATCCGGCGGCGATCTTATGTAGTGAATACTCCTCCGCAACTGACGATCTTCATAATGTTTGACGTGCTCCCCGGGAATCATGCCACTGGTAAGTTAGCTCGTCAGATGGAGACGAGCGATGCGGCGAGGCCGTTTTACCGAGGATCAGATCATAGGCGTGCTGCAGATCGGAAGAGCGTCCTGACGTGCTCCCCGGGAATCATGCCACTGGTAAGTTAGCTCGTCAGATGGAGACGAGCGATGCGGCGAGGCCGTTTTACCGAGGATCAGATCATAGGCGTGCTGCGTGAGCATGAGGCCGGCGTGAAGACCGCCGAACTGTGCCGGAAGCACGGCATCAGCGATGCGACGTTCTACAACTGGAAGGCGAAATACGGCGGGATGACCGTGTCGGAGGCAGCACGGTTACGGACGCTTGAGGATGAGAACCGTCGGCTGAAGAAGCTGCTGGCGGAGTCGATGCTGGACGTGTCGGCGTTGAAGGATCTGCTGGGAAAAAACTGACCCGGTCTGTGGATCGCTACGCTGCGGTGGAGAAGCTGATGGCCGACCACGGCTTCTCCGAGCGTCGCGCCTGCAGGCTGATCGGGGTCAACCGGTCGGCATGGCAATATGAGCCGCTTCGCGGGAAGGACGATGCTGTCCGCGAGCGGATGCGCGAGATCGCGAACGAACGTCGCCGGTTCGGCTATCGCCGGCTGGCGATCCTGCTCAGGCGTGAAGGCAAGGGCATGAACCTGAAGAAGGTGTATCGGCTGTATCGCGAAGAGCGGCTGACGGTGCGCAAGCGCGGCGGTCGGAAACGGGCGCTGGGCACGCGGGCACCGATGGCGATCCCGCAGGAACCCAACCAGCGTTGGTCGCTCGACTTCGTATCGGATGCATTGGCCTGCGGCCGGCGGTTCCGCTTGCTCAACGTGATCGACGATTACAGCCGGGAGTGCCTGGCGTGCATCGTCGACACTTCGTTGTCAGGCCGGCGTGTCGTCCGCGAGTTGAGCGCCATCGCCGAGCGCCGCGGGCTGCCGTGCATGGTGGTCAGCGACAACGGAACCGAACTGACCAGTCATGCTGTTCTTGCCTGGTGCCAGGACACCGGCGTTGAGTGGCATTACATCGCTCCGGGCAAGCCGCAGCAGAACGGGTTTGTGGAATCGTTCAACGGTCGCTTGCGCGACGAATGCCTGAACGAGCACCTGTTCCCCTCGCTGGCTGCAGCGAGACGGATCATCGATGCATGGCGGACGGACTACAACACCGTGCGTCCGCACAGCAGCCTCGGCGGCATGGCGCCCGCCGAGTTCACGAACCGCCCCAGCCACGGGCATGAGGACACCGAAGCTAACTTATCAACGGCCTGAAAATGGGGAGCACGTCA
>NZ_LMKR01000002.1:0-2500 GCF_001421585.1 Sphingomonas sp. Leaf23
GCGGCATGGCGCCCGCCGAGTTCACGAACCGCCCCAGCCACGGGCATGAGGACACCGAAGCTAACTTATCAACGGCCTGAAAATGGGGAGCACGTCACCGGACGCAGGCGGCAGCCGCTTGCGCCGGAAACGACAACGCCGCCCCGAGGGGCGGCGTTTGTAGTTTTATGACGTTGGTTGCGGGGACAGGATTTGAACCTGTGACCTTCAGGTTATGAGCCTGACGAGCTACCGGGCTGCTCCACCCCGCGACACCTTGGTCGCCCTTGAGGGCGTAAGGGGTGAGATGAGATTGTGAATGGTATGTGCACCGGCTTCAATGCCTGGCGACGACCTACTCTTCCATTGCTTGAGCAATAGTACCATTGGCGCAGGCTGGTTTCACGGCCGAGTTCGGGATGGGATCGGGTGGTTCACAGACGCTATAGCCACCAGGCAATGAAGCGGGTGCACATTGTTTTTCAAATCGATGTTCAAGGGCTGAGGAGTTTTCAACCACGCCGTATGTCGAGCAGCCAGTGCTGACGTTGGGGGTGTGAACTCTACAAGCGCGAATAGGACAATTAGTATCGGTTAGCTTCACGCATTACTGCGCTTCCACATCCGATCTATCAAGGTCGTGGTCTCCGACCGTCCTAAGAAATCTTATCTTGAGGGAGGCTTCCCGCTTAGATGCTTTCAGCGGTTATCCCGTCCGTACATAGCTACCCTGCTGCGCCGTTGGCACGACGACAGGTACACCAGAGGTACGTTCAACCCGGTCCTCTCGTACTAGGGTCAACTCCTCTCAAATTTCGACGCCCACGGCAGATAGGGACCAAACTGTCTCGCGACGTTCTGAACCCAGCTCACGTACCACTTTAATTGGCGAACAGCCAAACCCTTGGGACCTGCTCCAGCCCCAGGATGTGATGAGCCGACATCGAGGTGCCAAACAACCCCGTCGATATGAGCTCTTGGGGGTTATCAGCCTGTTATCCCCGGCGTACCTTTTATCCGTTGAGCGATGGCCCTTCCACGAGGGACCACCGGATCACTATGACCGACTTTCGTCTCTGCTCGACTTGTCAGTCTCGCAGTCAGGCTGGCTTATGCCATTGCACTCTAACAGACGGTTTCCAACCGTCCTGAGCCAACCTTCGCGCGCCTCCGTTACTCTTTAGGAGGCGACCGCCCCAGTCAAACTACCCGCCACAGAGGGTCCCTCGCCCAGTTTCATGGGCGCAGGTTAGACATCAGAAAACAACAGGGTGGTATTTCACCTATGGCTCCACGTCAGCTGGCGCCGACGCTTCAAAGCCTCCCACCTATGCTACACAGTTCTTTCCTAATGCCACTCTGAAGCTGCAGTAAAGGTGCACGGGGTCTTTCCGTCTAACCGCGGGTACTCCGCATCTTCACGGAGAATTCAATTTCGCTGAGCATGTCCTGGAGACAGTGGGGAAGTCGTTACGCCATTCGTGCAGGTCGGAACTTACCCGACAAGGAATTTCGCTACCTTAGGACCG
This sequence comes from Sphingomonas sp. Leaf23, assembly GCF_001421585.1. Lineage (NCBI taxonomy): Bacteria > Pseudomonadati > Pseudomonadota > Alphaproteobacteria > Sphingomonadales > Sphingomonadaceae > Sphingomonas > Sphingomonas sp. Leaf23. Next base: position 1,509 of record NZ_LMKR01000002.1, read on the forward strand.
TTATAGTTACGGCCGCCGTTTACCTGGGCTTCATTTCAGAGCTTGCACCCCTCCACTTAACCTTCAGGCACCGGGCAGGCGTCAGGCCCTATACGTCGTCTTGAAGCCGACTTAGCAGAGCCCTGTGTTTTTGCTAAACAGTCGCTACCCCCTGGCCTGTGCCCCCCACAAGAGCTTGCGCCTATGTGGGGCCTCCTTCTTCCGAAGGTACGGAGGCAATTTGCCGAGTTCCTTCAGGACACTTCTCTCAAGCGCCTTGGTATACTCTACCTGACCACCTGTGTCGGTTTCGGGTACGGTCTATACGGTGGGGCTATTTCCCGGGACAGCTTCGAAGCCAGACCAATCCGATAAGGTCTGACAACACACGCCATCCGTCACACACCACCAGGCCCACGAATATTAACGTGGTTCCCATCGACTACCCCCTTCGGGCTCGTCTTAGGGGCCGGCTCACCCTGCGCGGATTAGCCTTGCGCAGGAACCCTTGGTCTTTCGGCGAAAGGGCATCTCACCCTTTTTATCGCTACTCATGTCTGCATTCGCACTTCCGATACCTCCACGACCCATTACCAGATCGCTTCACAGGCGTACGGAACGCTCCGCTACCGCGTGACGCTAAAGCGCCACACCCTAAGCTTCGGTGCGTGTCTTGAGCCCCGTTACATCTTCGCCGCAGGAACCCTTGTTTAGACCAGTGAGCTGTTACGCTTTCTTTAAAGGATGGCTGCTTCTAAGCCAACCTCCTGGTTGTTTTGGGATTCCCACATGCTTTCCCACTTAGACACGACTTGGGGACCTTAGCTGTAGGTCAGGGCTGTTTCCCTTTTGACGACGGACCTTAGCACCCGCCGTCTGTCTCCCGGATATCACTCTTATGTATTCGGAGTTTGGTTAGTATTGGTAGATCTCGCGACCCCCGCAACCATCCAGTGCTCTACCCCATAAGGTGTCCATCCGAGGCACTACCTCAATAGTTTTCGCGGAGAACC